>JBMYKD010000001.1:0-237747 GCA_049595035.1 Puniceispirillales bacterium (SeqCode)
GGCCGTGTCTCAGTCCCAGTGTGGCTGATCATCCTCTCAGACCAGCTACCGATCGGAGCCTTGGTGAGCCATTACCTCACCAACAAGCTAATCGGACGCGGACCCCTCATTCTGCGGCGGACCTTTCCCCCACAGGGCGTATACGGTATTAGCGGCCGTTTCCAACCGTTATTCCGTACAGAATGGTAGGTTTCCACGCGTTACTCACCCGTGCGCCACTAGATCCGAAGATCTCGTTCGACTTGCATGTGTTAAGCATGCCGCCAGCGTTCGTTCTGAGCCAGGATCAAACTCTTAGGTTAGACTCGATCGTCTAAACGATCAGACCCACCCAAAAAAATCCATGACTTAAATTAGCGTAGATTCATGGGTGGTATATAATATTCATACCAGACGGCACATTGTCATGTGCACCGCCGCCCACGAATCCCTTCCAAATCATACTTACCATCTCAAAAAGCTCGCCGACACAATTCATCTGGCGTGGAGCGGTTTATTGCCCATCCTGCTCCGTATGTCAAACCCTAAATGCAAAAAAAATATAAATAATTTTTATGAGGGTTAATCCCTCTCTTTTAGGTAATTTTTGCAAAGATTTTCAGGTGCCGATAAAGAGATTGTTACCCCAATACCATGATTACACCTATCCCTCATATCTTATACTAATGCATCACTATAACAATACAGAAACATATGATTCGGTGATTTATAAAATTTAATTTGTAAAAAATACTTTAAACCAGTATGTTGTGGCACATAGTTGATATTAAATCATACTATAAAGAGGTAAGTCGCGGTTAATAATTAAGGAAATAGGATCGCCAGCATGACAAATCATTCCCTCATGACAAATATATGCCTAAAGCATCTATATCGTGACGCCATTCTTGCTTTGCTGATGATATTTCCTGCCTTACTGATATCTCAAATACCATTTGCACATGCATCTGATGAAAATCAGACCATACTGGAAAATGATCCGCCCATCATATTAAGTAGCTATGGCATGGTATTGCCACAGCCCCGGCCAGACCCCAGAAGTATTTTTCCCGAAACAGAACCATCGCTTCGCATATTTATTGAAGTTCATTCCGGCATTGCCATCAATACCGATGAAACGCTGTATCATCTCAAATCTGGTGAAGGCCTATCCAATCTGCTCAATCGTGCTGGCTTTAATGGTCAGATGCGAGAAACAGCGATTCAGCATATTAAATCCCATCGTTCATTAAGAAGACTGCCTGTCGGTTTTCCTGTATATGCCATTGCGCCCACAGATCAAACCCCCGGCGGCATCCGCATATCCCTTGGAAATGATCAGGATCTTAGCCTTTACTATGATATCGAAAATGAAGAATGGCGAAGCATTCGCAGTTTCCGCCCATATGAGTATTTTCTGACCTATATTTCAGGTGACATTGAAAACTCGCTCTATACGTCTGGCATCAATGCCGGCATGACCGACGCCATGTTTAATGAATTTATCCATATTATGAGCTTTAGTGTGGATTTCCAGCGACAAATCCGGTCTGGTGACCAATTTGAAGCGTTAATAGAGTATCGCCGTGATCTGATTACGGAAAAAACAGTACCAGGTGGTGAGATTTATTACCTGTCTATGAATCTATCTGGTGAAAAAATTGAATATTTCCGTCACCAACAAGCTGATGGTGGGGTTGGATATTATGACCGTCAGGGCGTATCTGCCTATCGTACATTGATGCGGACACCGATAAATGGCGCCCGGCTGTCATCTGGTTTTGGTAACCGCAAGCATCCGATATTAGGCTATACAAAGGCGCATCGTGGCGCTGATTTTGCCGCGCCAACCGGCACTCCCATTATGGCGGCCGGTGACGGTCTGGTCGAATATGCTGGCTGGAACGGCAGTTATGGCCGCTATGTCCGGATTGTCCATAACGGAACATTTAAAACCGCTTATGCCCATATGTCCGGCATCAACAAAGGCATAAGGTCAGGCGCCCGGGTCAATCAGGGTGATATTATTGGTTATGTTGGGTCAACTGGCCGGTCAACTGGCCCGCATCTGCATTATGAAATCATTGTTAATGGTAGCCATGTTAACCCACTTACGGTTGAGCTGCCTTCAAGTGAGCCACTAACTGAAATTGAAAAAACCAGACTTGCCCAGAATATTGAAATCATCTCTAAGGAAATGTCTGTGCGTGGTGTTATCAATTATGCATCTAACCAGTTTTCCAAACGGCTGGCATCACAATATAAATAATCAAAATGATAGGATGAAAGCAGATCAGCTGACCATGCTTGACGGTTGATCTTTATCCTTGTCATCACCATCATTGCTGACAGCAGATGTAGCATCTTCCTGAGAATGTATTTCAGCAGAAGATGTTTCGTTATCCGTGTCGCTCTTGCCATTGGTTTTGCCATTTGCAACTGGCGCATCGCTGTAATCGGATTCAGAGGCCACATTGGATGATGGTGACGATGATTGCTGTTGCGATTGGCGCCGATCTTCCATATTAGCCATGATCGTACTGTGAACACGGAAATAATGATCTGCATACTGATAATATGCTTCAGCGGTAATCCGTTCACCAGCGGCGGCAGATTCATTCCCTAACGAAGTATATTTTTCATGAAGCTGTTGTGCATTACCGCGCAACCGGACATCAGGGCCGTTAGAATCCAAAGTTGTGTTGCGATTGATTTGGCCAAAATTATTATTCCTACGGCCACCGCGCCCACGCTGTCGCGTGTTCTTTCCAGACTGTCTCATAAATTTTACCTAAAAAATTGAACCTTCACCGAAAAGAAGGCGTTCTTGCCATTAAAGTTATCGGGAAATTCTAGAGCCATATCATGACTACAAAGCAACTTTACTGATCAATGATGACGATATCAAGTATAATTTTATGATTCTTTCGTCTTAATTAGCCCAAGAACGCGCAAAGTGCCTGATAAATCATGCCATTGTCGGGCAAGCATAAGACCAGATGCCTTAGCCAGTTCCAAAACAGCTGTCTGCTGACCTTTGCCAATCTCAACCAGAGCAATGCCTCGGGAAGTGAGTCGCTGTTCTATTCTGGGTAATAGAGCCCGCCAAGCATAAAGCCCATCATAACCGCCATCCAGTGCTAGATGAGGATCAAAATCACGAACATCCTTATCTAGTTTCTGCATATCAGGCGTTGGGATATATGGCGGGTTAGCAAGAATGATATCTGCCTTAATATCTGCGTCAATTACATCACACCAGTTAGATACCAGCATCTGCGTCCGCTTTTCAAGATTATGGCGACCAGCATTGGAAACAGCCATGGTAATGGCATCAGGGTTCAGATCAAGCCCTATCCCTGTCGCCGCTGGCCATTCTGAAAGTATGGAAAGCAACAGACACCCCGACCCAGTGCCATAATCAATAATAAGAGGGGTAGAATGAAAATCTTGCTGTTGTTCCAATGCCGCCGCGACCAATGTTTCACTATCTGGCCGGGGATCAAGACAGGCGGGTGATATATCGAACCGCATTGACCAGAACTCACGCCATCCCCGCATACGTGATATTGGCTCACCGCATAGCCGGCGGGCAACAAGAACGCCAAGCTGGTTCAGCATATCAGTTGTGGGATTTATATCTTCATGTGGATAGACTTGCCGATCTAACCCTAATGCTAGTCCGGCCAGTAGTCTGGCATCAAGCACCGGTGTATCTATTCCTGCCGCATCAAGCTGTGTCGTCAGCTGTGCCAGCGTTGCTTTAAGCCCGCTCACATCTGATTTCCTTACCCATCCGAAGCCAGTGCCGCCGCCTGATCTTCTGTGATAAGCGCATCAACCAGTTCATCAAGGCTTTCACCTGCTAATATTTTATCCAGCTTATAAAGAGTCAGATTAATCCGGTGATCTGTTACCCGACCTTGTGGAAAATTATAGGTACGGATACGTTCAGACCTATCACCTGATCCCACCTGACCCTTGCGCGATGCCGCCCGTTCCGCTTCGGCACGGGCACGTTCAGCATCATATATTCTGGCACGAAGGATTTTCATGGCTTTAGCACGGTTTTTATGTTGTGATTTTTCATCCTGCTGGCTAACAACTATCCCTGTTGGTATATGGGTAATCCGAACAGCAGAATCCGTGGTGTTCACGGACTGGCCACCAGGCCCAGATGCACGGAATACATCTATTCTCAAATCTGTGTCATCCAGCGTCACGTCCACATCTTCGGCTTCTGGTAGAACCGCTACTGTTGCGGCGGAGGTATGAATTCGCCCCCCGGTTTCCGTTTCTGGTACACGCTGAACCCGATGAACGCCAGATTCAAATTTCAGTCGGGCGAACACATTATTACCAGTGATAGTGGCAGAGGCTTCCTTATAGCCGCCAATACCGGTTTCTGATATTTCAAGCACTTCAAATCGCCATCCCTGATTGGCGGAAAACCGCTGATACATGGAAAACAGATCAGCCGCAAATAATGCCGCTTCGTCACCGCCTGTTCCTGCACGGACTTCTAGAATAGCGTTTCGTTCATCATCTTTATCTTTTGGCAATAACATGATTTTCAGATCATGTTCAGCTTGTTCCAGTGTTGTGCCAAGCGCGTCAATTTCTTCTTCTGCCATGGCAATCATATCAGTATCACCCTCGGCTTCAGCTAATAACGCTTTCGCTGATGCCAGATTAGCAGTGATTTTCTGCACCTGTTCAGCCTGTTCGGCGATGGGGCGCAAATCCGACAGCTCTTTGGATAGTTGCATCATGTCGTCTGATGAAAGATGAGCAGCATCATTCAGCTGGTTTTCAATTTCCACTCTGCGATCTAGTATCCGCGCCAGATTATTCTGTAATGACATTATCATTCATCCTTGAATACGGCTGATCATATGATTAACCAGATCATCTATTGCCACTTCATTTTGCTGGCCATCTGTCATTGACCGAACCATGACCATCTTTTTTTCGGCTTCATCATCCCCAAGAATAACAACATAACCAGCCTTCAGACGATCCGCGCGTTTCATCTGCTTGCCCAAATTGCTGGCATATGCTGATTCAACCCGCAGACCATGTTCACGAAGCAGCATAGCCAATCGAAACAGGGTCGCCATATGTGGCTCTGCCATACCAATCATCATCAGGTCGACTGGTTTTGATGGCGGGATATCAGACAGCATGGCCAGTCTTTCAATGCCAGCGGCCCATCCTACGCCGGCAATATCGCCGCCGCCAAGCATCCCGGCAAGACCATCATAGCGGCCACCAGCCATGACTGTGCCCTGAGCCCCTAAAGCATCGGTGATAAACTCAAATGTTGTATGACCGTAATAATCAAGCCCACGCACTAACCTTGGGTTGATATGATATGCGATATTGACCGCATCCAGATATTCCCGTACCGCGGCAAAATGATCTTTTGAAACCGGATTGAGATAATCTCCCAGATCCGGTGCATTGATTAGAATATGCTTATCTCCTTCATCCTTGCTATCAAGGATACGAAGCGGGTTTAGGTCAAACCGCCGCTGGCTATCCTCGGATAGATCGGATTTATGCCCGCTGAGATAATCGACCAGTGCCTGCCGGTATGCCTGCCGGCTTTCAGTATCACCAAGAGTATTGAGATGAAGAACACAGTTTTCGGCTACCCCAAGCCGGGACAATATCATATGACCAAGGCTGATGACTTCAGCATCCCCGATGGCAGATGCTACGCCAAGCAATTCAACACCAATTTGATGAAACTGCCGCATTCTTCCTTTTTGTGGGCGTTCATACCGGAACATAGGGCCCGCATAAAAATATTTTTGTGGCAATGTCTGGGTCAACCCTGCACTTATCATTGCTCTTACCGCCCCTGCCGTTCCTTCAGGGCGCAAAGTCAGGCTTTCGCCACCACGATCTGTAAAAGAATAGGTTTCCTTTGAAACGACATCACTTGTTTCACCCAGCGGCCGGGCAAACACTTCTGTAAATTCAAATATCGGGGTGGCCATTTCCTCAAAACCAAACCCCAGACTTACAGACCGTGCTGTATCACAGACATGACGATGGCCAGCCATAATATCAGGCAAAAGATCTGTTGTTCCCCGCGGTGATTGCAATTTAGCCATGATTAGCCTTTCTTATGTTCATCTTTGCGCGCCTGCTTTATCACATTTGCCCGTTCTTCGACCAGAGAGACAACATGATCCACCAGATCACCATTCTGAAGCCGATGATCAGCCATGCCAGACAGATAAATCTGATGCGTATCCTTCCCGCCACCGGTTAAACCGATATCCGTTAAACGGGCCTCCCCCGGGCCATTAACAACGCATCCGATAATGGATACGGTAATCGGTTCATTAATATGTGATAGGCGGTCTTCGATTTGCCGCACCGAGGTGATCACATCAAATTGCTGTCGGGAACATGAGGGACATGAAATTACCGTCACCCCCCGGTGCCGCAAGCCAAGCGATTTTAACATTTCAAACCCGACTTTGACTTCTTCAACCGGATCAGCAGATAGCGATACGCGTAAGGTATCACCTATCCCGGCCCAGAGCAGATTTCCAAGCCCAATAGATGATTTTACCGTTCCGGCCCGTAAGCCGCCAGCTTCGGTAATACCGATATGTAGGGGGCAGTCGATGGCATCTGCCAGGCCATGATAGGCAGCAACCGCAAGAAACACATCCGATGCTTTTACCGATATCTTGAATTCATGAAAATCTTTATCCTGCAGAAAACTAGCATGATAAAGGGCAGACTCGACCAGAGCATCGGGACAGGGTTCACCATATTTTTCTAACAGATGTTTTTCCAGCGACCCACCATTAACGCCAATCCGCATAGAACAGCCATGATCCCGCGCCGCTTTGATAACCTCCGATACCCTATCCGATGATCCGATATTGCCCGGATTTATTCGCAAACAGGCAGCGCCTGATTTCGCCGCTTCAATCGCCCGCCGATAATGAAAGTGAATATCAGCAATAATGGGAACCGGGCTTTCTTTGACAATAGTCTTCAGTGCCTTTGTGCTATCTTCATCCGGACAGGACACCCTAACAATATCGGCCCCTGCATCCGCCGCTCGCCTTATCTGATCAAGGGTTGCCGCCACATCTGATGTTGGTGTATTGGTCATGGTCTGAACAGAAATAGGGGCATCACCCCCGACGGCAACATTACCCACCATAATCTGACGTGATTTACGTCGCTGGATATCACGATAAGGGCGGTAATTTGTCATAACACTATTTTCCCATATGCTTCCAACGCTGGCTGTATGATATGCCATCGCTAATAAAACTAATAGATTAATGCGTTATTAATTGTTTAGAAGCAAGGTATCAATGGGTTTCTTGTTTAAAACCTGTCCGGAAACGCCTAATGCCTGCCATGGCGTATCCTGATCAACATATCCAAGGCTGATCGCACCAGCATTGCCCGTGGTCAGAATATAATTATCATCAGGTATGGCTATCACCTCACCTTTTGTGATTAGCTTTGCAAGCACCTGCTGACCAATCGGCGTTGATAGCTCAACCCATACATCATCAAGTGCTGTAATAGCCAGACCATCTGTTCCTTCCATATTGGTCACTTTATTTAGTGCGGGTGATGCTTCATCCGGTTCTGGAACAACACCGGTATTTGATGGCAAGTCTGCCTGTTCAGGGGGTGCCGGATCAATGGCGATATTTTCTGTCGTCTCTGATACCATACTATCTTGTTCGGTTTGTGATAAACCGGTATCTGGCAAGTCTTTACCAGATATATCATCTGTTGGCGGTGTATCCTGTTCAGCCAATTCTGTGCTTAATTCTGTGCTGGCTGTTAATTCTGCATCAGGAACATAATCATTCCAAAGAAAATACCATGCTGTATAGGAAACAACCATCAAAACAGCACCAATCATAAGCATGTTTCGCCATTCACTACCGCCTGAAACCTTATTTTCAACGAAATGATATTCAGGCTGATATTCTGATGCGGCTATTTCATCGCTTAATCTCTGGCACATGGCATTGGCATCTAGATTAAGAAATTTGGCATAGGACCGGACAAACCCCAATACATAAGTAGCACCGGGTAATTTGCTATTTTCACCAGCTTCCAGATATTCAAGATATTTAACAGAAATACGCAAATGCCCAGAAATATCAGAAAGTGATAACTTCTGCGCCTCGCGTGCGGTAGCTAGCTCATTGCCAACGGCAATAAAAGGGTTAGTATCGTTAGTACCAGTATCCATTATATCTCACAGAAATTACCACATGTAATTTAACTTTTTACAATATAAAGGTCAAACGCATCTTATGAATAGGTTATCCCCCGTTTAATGATGATCAAGTCCAAAGGCAGTATGCAGGCTTCGAACAGCAAGTTCTTTGTAATCTGAAGCAATCAATACGCTGATCTTTATTTCTGATGTTGAGATCACTTCAATATTGATCCCTTTTTCTGCCAGTGTTTCAAACATGGTTTTCGCCACCCCCGGCTGGCTTCGCATAGCGACACCGACAACCGATATTTTACAAATATCGGAGGACGTGATGATATCCGCGCATGTAATGACTTTCTGCACGTCTTCTAACACCTTGCGGGTGCGTTCCAGGTCTGTTTCCGGGACGGAAAAGGTGATATCCGTTTTGCCCGGCTCACTGGCCGCTGTTTGCACAATCATATCAACATTGATATGGGCATCCGCTAAAGCCCCAAAAACCGTGGCGGCTATGCCGGGGGAATCTTCAATAGCAACCAGGGTCACTTTCGCTTCGTCCAGACTGAAGGCAATCCCGCTGACTGAATTTTTTTCCATATCTGATTTCTCCTCAATAACCATCGTTCCGGGCAAATCTTCAAAACTTGATAAAACCTGTAACTTCACTTTATGGCGCATTGCCATCGCCACCGACCGTGTTTGTAGAACCTTGGCCCCGCCTGAGGCCATTTCCAGCATTTCTTCAAATGTAATATCATCTAGCTTACGCGCTTTAGGCACCATACGCGGGTCACAAGTATAAACCCCGTCAACATCGGTGAAGATATCACAGCGATCCGCATTAAGTGCTGCGGCCAGTGCCACTGCAGACGTATCAGACCCCCCACGGCCAAGTGTTGTGATCCGATGATCAGGCCCAATGCCCTGAAAGCCGGCAACAACCGCCACCTGTCCCTGTGCCAGACGTTCTTCCATTTTTGTCGTATCAATAGATTCTATTCTAGCCGCCCCATGGACGTCATCGGTATGGATAGGGATTTGCCAGCCCAGCCATGATCGGGCATCAACCCCGATATCCTGCAGCGCGATAGCCAGAAGCCCGATAGTCACCTGCTCACCCGTAGCAACGACTGTATCATATTCCCGCGCGTCATGAAAACTGCCACATTCCTTTGCCCAGGCGACAAGCTGGTTGGTCGTTCCCGACATAGCGGAAACAACAACCGCAACTTCATTTCCGTCATCAACAGTGGCTTTTACTTTTTGCGCCACTGCCTTAATACGTTCAACCGAGCCAACGGATGTTCCGCCAAATTTCTGTACAATTCGTGCCATCTTGATATAACCTCAACACATATGATGCTATGATGCCTTTCATAGGCATCGCACATATTCGCCATTCAATAAACGGAATCGTCCATTTGGGCAAGAAGGGTTTGATATCATGGCTAACGCCAGCAAAAATCAGAATGATACAACGATTGATCCCGATGAGATTTCCCTTTTTGATAAAATTGGCAATGACTGGTGGAATGAAAAGGGCATTTTCCGCGCTTTACACCGTCTAACCCCTGTTCGTGTTCAGTATATCCGTCAGCACATATCACGGCTCAGGCCGGATGATATTGATCGCCATTCGCGCAAACCCCTATCAGGATTGTCCGTGGTCGATATTGGTTGCGGTGGTGGATTACTGGCAGAACCCTTAACGCGATTAGGCGCGAAAGTGACCGGCATTGATATGAGTGAAGCGGCCATCACCGCCGCCACCGCACATGCGAATGCGGCAAATCTGTCAATAGACTACCTGTTAACCAGCGCCGAAGCACTGGCCGATGACGGCGAAAGATTTGATCTGGTTATTGCATCGGAAGTCATTGAACATGTGGCCAGTCGTGCCGCTTTTCTTTCGGCAATGGCAAGGCTGGGACAAAAAGACAAACCTAGCGTGGCAATCCTGACGACAATCAGCCGCAATCTGATAGCAACGGTATTGGCAAAATACGCCGCTGAATATCTGTTGCGACTAGCCCCGCCCGGTGCACATGAAGCATCAAAATTTGTTTCACCGGCAACATTACGCGCAGAAGCCAGCACCGCAGGCATTGATCTGGATGATATTACTGGTATCAGACCAAGTGTAATAAGTGGTTTTGCACTAGGGGGCCCGCCCGTTATCAACTATGCGGCGGCAGGGTTAATACGGCCGCAGTAACTGGCTGAAAAAACAGTTAGTTATCTTTCGGGAGATCAGGTAACGGGATGATTTCAATACCTTCATCAATAAGATCTTCGATATCATTATGACTGGCATTGCCATAGATACCACGGCTTTCCTCTTCGCCAGAATGGATGCGCCGCGCCGTATCGGCAAAGTCATCACCAACATTGTCAAAATTATCTTCAACCTGTTTTCGAATAGCACGCATTTGCATCATAAGTGCCGCGGCCTTTTCAGCCAGGTCTGGCAGATCTGGCTTACCCCCGGCATAGCCTGACTTGCTTGGGGCTGGCTGGGTTGAACCAGAATGATTTTGCGTATCTGGTTGTGCCGGGGCTTTGTTGCCCTTTGCCCCCAAATTAGGTGTCATCAATGCTTTCGAGATATGATGATCATCACAAATCGCACAGGTCACTAATCCGGCTTCTTTCTGGCGGTCATATTCCGCTGATGAACCAAACCAGGCTTCGAATTCATGGTCATTATTGCATCTGAGAGTAAACTTGATCATCATTTGCATATATTAAAGCCGCGCCCCCATTTCAAGTGATTTTATGAAAAGGGGAATGGCCAGTAGCCAGATTTTATTCTGTCATCATATGGCCATATAATGATAATTCAAACCTACAACGCCCCGTGGCAATGTTTGAATTTTTTGCCTGACCCACATGGGCATGGAGCATTACGCGGGGTTTTATCAGAAATGGCACTTGCTGCTGCGGCACGATTTGCCGCCGCTTTTTTAGCTGGGGTTTCCACTTCTGCTGAACCATCTTGCTGATCGCCAGATTCCGGCTGACGGAACTGAATATGAGCCATCACAGAAGTAATCGTCCGGCGCAGATTATCCAGCATATGGTTAAAAAGGGTGAATGCTTCGCGTTTATATTCATCAAGCGGGTTTTTCTGGGCATAGGCACGCAAAGAAATACTCTGCTTCATGTGATCCAGTGCTAACAGATGCTCTTTCCAGCTTTGATCCAGCACTTGCAGCAAAAGCGATTTTTCCGCTCTTCGCATGATATCCGCGCCAACCGAAGCGGTTTTTTCTGCCTGACGGTGATCAGCCATCTTGATGAGCCTATCCTTAATGGCTTCCTGATCCATGCCATCTTCTGCAAACCAGTCTTTCGCCGGCACATCCAGCCCTAGGAATCGCGCCGCGTTTTCTGTCATTTCTTCAGCATTCCAGTTATCATGATAGGTGCCATCGGGGATGGTATCGGCGACCAGATCATCAATGACATCATATCGCATATCCTTGATGGTGCTGGCGACATCTTCTGCATCCATAATATCTCTACGCTGTTCAAACACGACTTTTCGCTGATCATTCATCACATCATCGAATTTAAGCAGCTGTTTCCGCATTTCAAAATTGCGGGCTTCGACTTTTGACTGTGCTTTTTCAATCGCCTTATTGATCCATGGATGGATAATAGCCTCACCTTTTTCAAGGCCAAGTCGCCCAAGAATAGAATCCAGCCGTTCTGACCCGAAAATCCGCATCAGATCATCCTGAAGCGATAAATAGAATTTGGACGCACCCGGATCACCCTGACGCCCTGAACGGCCACGCAACTGGTTGTCTATCCGGCGGGATTCATGACGTTCTGTCCCGATCACATAGAGCCCACCAGCATCAAGGGCCTTTTGTTTGGCCGCCGCTACCTCTGCTATAATGTCTTCGCGTTTAGCATCATCACCAGCATTGGCAAGTCGGGCATCAAGATTGCCACCTAGTTGAATGTCTGTTCCACGTCCAGCCATATTTGTTGCAATCGTTACACTGCCCGGAATGCCAGCATCGGCAATGATTATCGCTTCCTGTTCATGGAATTTTGCGTTCAGCACCTGATGGGGAATATTCTTACTTTTTAATTCTTCGGAAAGACGTTCGGATTTATCAATGCTTACCGTACCGACTAGAATGGGCTGGCCGCGATCACGGCAATCAATAATCTGGTCAATAACCGCCTGATCACGTTCCATACTGGTGCGATAAACTTCATCATGATGGTCTACGCGTGTGATCGGTTTATTGGTAGGAATGGCCACCACGGATAATCCATAAATCTCGGAAAACTCTCCGGCTTCGGTCATGGCTGTCCCTGTCATACCAGCCAGTTTTTCATAAAGCCGGAACAGATTCTGATAGGTTATAGATGCCAGCGTCTGATTTTCTGGCATAACATCAAGCCCTTCACGGGCTTCCAGTGCCTGATGCAAACCATCACTAAACCGGCGGCCTTCCATGGCACGACCGGTAAATTCATCAATAATGACAATTTGATTTTGCTTGATCATGTAATGGGTATCACGCTGGAACAGATGATGTGCCCGCAAACCCATATTCACATGATGTAGCAATACGATATTTTCAGGGTCGAACAGACTGCCATCCGTGATCAATCCGGATTCTATCAGTATCTGTTCGGCATGTTCGGTTCCTTCATCGGTTAATGTGATATTGCGCTGTTTTTCATCAAGCACAAAATCACTTTCATCAAATTTGGATATCAGTTTATTCACCGCCACATATAATTCGGATGAACTTTCTGCCTGACCAGAAATCACCAATGGTGTTCTTGCTTCATCAATCAGAATCGAATCCACTTCATCAACAATGGCAAAATGCGGGTCACGCTGAACCATGTCTTCAAGACGGAATTTCATATTATCGCGAAGATAATCAAATCCGATTTCGTTATTTGTGGCATAGGTAACATCTGCCGCATAAGCAGCGCGGCGTTCGTCATCTGTCATCCCTGATTTGATGCAGCCGACCGTTAATCCCAGAAACTGATAAACCTGCCCCATCCACTGACTATCCCGTTCAGCCAGATAATCATTGACCGTGACAACATGCACGCCTTTCCCGGGCAAGGCATTCAGATATGCCGCCAGCGTTGCCACCAGCGTTTTGCCCTCACCTGTTTTCATTTCCGTGATCTGGCCCTTATGCAGAACCATGCCGCCCATCAGCTGAACATCAAAATGACGCTGGCCAATGCTCCGCTTTGCTGCTTCACGAACAGTGGCAAATGCTTCAGGCAAAAGCGAATCAAGAGTTGCGCCTGCTGATAATTTTTCACGAAACATATCCGTCTGGGACCGCAATGCCGTATCATCCAGACCGGCAATCTGATCCTCAAACTCGTTAATCTGATCGACCAGAGGCAACATGGATTTAATGTTGCGGTCATTGCTGTTACCAAAGAAGGCTTTTTTTAGAATAGAAAACATATGATGACTTATATAAGGATTTTCAAAAAGACTACAATAGACATATCCCATAGGGTGCAATTTGGCTATCGTCAATCATTTATCCTTTTTCAGAATAGTTGCGACAATAGCCTGAACATGATAGCGATTTAAAGATGAATTGACCATCATTTCCCTGTATGGTCATGTCTTATTCTTCTGGAGCATATTATGACTGTTCATTCCCCGTTGCGGCCATTGTTTAAACCACTTGTCGCCATTGCCGCCATTATTGGGTTTTATGTATCAATTCCAAATACCAGTCTGGCACAGAATACTGATATCCAAGATAATGTAGCCAAAGTTGTCGCCACGATTGATGGTGAAGATATTACACTCAATCTGGTCATGGCAATGATGCGTCAATTGCCGCCGCAATATCGTGATCAGCCTTTTGACGTGCTTTATCACCCCGTTCTTGATGACATCATTGACACCCGGCTAGCTGCCCGGGAAGCTGAACAAAGTGGCATTGCCGATGATCCCCTTATCCGTGAGCTGGCGGAACGGGCTTATGACCGGGTCATGGCCGAAGCATGGATAAGCATAACCATCAAACAACAGATTACCGATGATATGATCGAAGCCCGCTATGCTGAATTAATGGATGATATATCTTCCCGCGAAGAAATCCGGGCGCGACATATTCTGGTCACTAGCAAGGAAGATGCCAAAGCCATCATTGAGCGACTAGATAATGGTGAAGATTTTGCCACACTAGCCAAAGAATTATCAACCGGGCCCAGCGCGCCTAATGGTGGTGATTTAGGATATTTCAGACGTGGTGATATGGTACCAAGCTTTTCCGATGCTGCTTTTGATCTGGATATTGCCAATTATTCAAAAAACCCTGTTGAAAGTGATTATGGCTGGCATGTGATAAAAATAGAAGATAGGCGGGTGAATGATTTACCGCCACTAGAACTGATCCGCCAACAATTGGTTGAAGTCATGACGGCCGAGCAGGCAACCATATTGGCAGACGAGTTATATAAGAAGGCCACAATTAGACAGCTAGGACTAGATCAGCTGATGGATAACACTGTCACAACCGAATAGCCCAAATGGCAAAACTTAATATTTTGAAATGATAACATATATCTGGATCACCTCATGAAAAGATCACCTTTAGCACCTCTTGAACAAGCCCCGGTGAATGCTGTTTCCGGTGTAACATTAAACACGGCCAGCACCGGCATGAAATACAAAAACCGTGATGATCTGATGCTGATGTGTTTTGATCAGCCTGTCGCTGTTGCGGCAGTATTTACCCGATCATTAACCGCATCAGCACCTGTCGACTGGTGCCGCAGGGTGCTTTCTTCAGGCTACACTCAGGCTATTCTTTGCAATGCTGGTAATGCTAATGCCTTTACTGGTGCGGCCGGGGCAGCGGCAGCAGAACGATGCGCGATGGCCGTGGCGGATGCTGGCAGATACCCGGTTGATCATGTCATGCTGGCCTCTACCGGCGTCATTGGTGAAGTGTTACCAGATGATTTGATTACCGCCCATATTCCTGAACTGATGGCAAATACAGACAGCAGTGAAAAACGATGGCTAACGGCAGCAGATGCTATCCGCACCACAGATACATTCGCCAAAGCTGCAAGCCGCCAGACCCGTATTGGTGATACGAAAATCACCATAACCGGCATTGCCAAAGGGTCAGGCATGATTGCGCCTGATATGGCAACAATGCTGGGCTTCATGGCAACCGATGCTGATCTGCCTGCACCTATCCTGCAGGATATGCTATCACGATGTACCGAACAGAGTTTTAATGCCATTACGGTTGATGGTGATACCTCAACCAGTGATACTGTCATTATGGTTGCCACCGCTAAAGCCAATCATCACCCCGTTCAATCAGCTGATGATCCCATATTGTCAGATTTTGCAGATGCCCTCAAAAGCCTGATGGTTGAGCTGGCCACATTGATTGTTCGTGATGGCGAAGGGGCAACCAAACTGGTTCAGATCAATGTCAATGGCGCTGATCATGATGCGGCCGCCAAACGGGTCGGATTAGCCATTGGTAATTCGCCACTGGTAAAGACCGCCATTGCTGGTGAAGATGCGAATTGGGGGCGCATTGTGATGGCTGTTGGAAAGTCTGGGGAAAAAGCCGACCGTGACCAGCTGGAAATTGCTATTGGCGGTATTCCCATAACAAGTGATGGCATGCGGCGACCAGATTATGATGAAAATCTGGTAACAAGCCATATGAAAGGCGATGAAATCAGAATAGACGTTAATCTGAATATCGGTTCTGGTCACGCGACTGTATGGACATGCGATCTAACCCAGCAATATATTATTATTAATGCCGATTATCGAAGTTAGCATCCATGACATCACTAAAGCCACATATTCTGGTTAGCGCCGCCGCATTGATTGATGGTGATGGCAGAGTCTTATTAGCAAGACGGCCTGAAGGAAAGGCAATGGCCGGATTATGGGAATTTCCTGGTGGCAAGATAGAAAAGGGCGAAACCCCGGAAGATGCTTTGATCAGAGAATTGAAAGAAGAACTAGCCATCAATACCGTGTCATCCTGTCTGGCACCACTAGCATTTGCCAGCCATGACTATGATGATATGCATCTGATATTATTGCTTTATGCCTGTCGCCGATGGCAGGGAGAAGCCAGACATCAGGAAGGTGGTGAAATCACATGGGTGAGAGCCCCGCGATTGCGCGATTATCCCATGCCCCCTGCTGATATTCCGCTTATATCCATGCTTCAGGACTGGCTATAATATCAAGGGGTTTTTCAGTTATCCTGATTGGCATTAAGAAAATCGGCCAGATTGACATCAGCTGATCCGGGTTTTAGCGGTTTTTGCTGGTCAGGTGACGGCGCCCAGGCGGTTAGTGTAATCAGTTCAATTTCTGCCGTTACGCGCTGATCTTCTGTGCTGAAACGATCCTTATAAAGCATGGCTGCCTTCATCATGGTATCCCGTCTGGTCATATGGGTAGCGCGGCCTAATAAGGCATTGGATTCCCCCATCTGGCGTAATTCCCGCATCATATGAAACGGGTCCGACCAGCTAATCGTCAGCGTATCACTATCAGCAACCGGCAACCCGAAACCGGCGCGTCCAAGCAAGCCACCCAGATCACGGATATCAGCCATAGGCAAAACACGCGGTGATAATCCACCTGCTGTCTGGCTTTCAGCTTCGGCCAGGCATGATCGCAGGCCACCAAAACTAACCCCGCCCGCCATCGATAAAAGCAATAAGCCATCCGGTTTTAGCCATCGCCGCATTCGGCTAAGCATTCCCGGCAGATCATTGACCCAGTGCATGGAAAAAGCGGATGTAATTGCATCAAACGCACCATCACAGAAATTGATATTATCATAATCCACCACACATGACGGCATATCTCCAGCGGTATGGCTAGCCATACCAGACGATGGATCAGCACAAATCACACGATCTACCTTACCCGAAGCTATGGCGGCTTTTGCCATCTCACCGTGATGTGAACCTATATCAAGCACCAGTGGAAAATGCCGCCGGACAATATCTAGTCGGTCAGCCAGCCGGTCAGCGGCAGCCTGTTTCAGAAAATTGACGTCACCAAAACCCGATGCCGCGCGATCTCTATTCCGGCGGTGGGCTATGGTATCTATTAATTGCGGGATTTTAACAGTCATAGATCACATCATTTTACATATGGATAATATCATATCATTTCTTATCCGGAAAAACACTGGCCGATTAGGACTTTGTTAATCTTTATATGACATAATCCTTTTTATGAAGGCTTGGCAAAACCTGATCAGACTAGGGGTTAATGTTCTTATCCCACCACAATGCCCCGGATGCCACATGATTCTATATGATGATGGTTTATGTGGTGAATGCTGGTCACGCATAAAACGGATCACACCACCTTTATGCATGCAATGTGGTCGCGGGTTTCCTTTTGCGGCAGGCCTAGAACGCTGTGGCCGTTGTCTGACTCAGCCCCCAGATTTTGACCGTGCCATTGCCGGATTTGGCTATAATGCCATGTCACGCCAGCTGATTCTCGGGTTAAAATATGCAAAACGCCATGACGTAACACCTGTCATTGCCAGAATGATGGCAAATGCCGGCGCCGAATTATTGCATGATGCCGACTGGATCATCCCACTGCCCCTGCACTGGACACGGTATTTTCATCGGGGGTTCAACCAGTCTGCTGAACTGACCCATGCCATTATGAAAACCGCTCGCATTCCTTCTGAAAAATACCGTCCTGATCTGCTCAAGCGGATAAAGAAAACAGAAAGCCAGGGACACAAAACCCGCCAGCAACGGTTACAGAATATGCAGAATGCGTTTAAGGTTACTGATCCTGCTGGCTGTATAAAAGCTTCATCTATCCTGATCATTGATGATGTTCTTACTACCGGTGCCAGTCTGTCTTCGGCAGCCCGATGCCTGAAAAAGGCCGGCGCCACAAAGGTTGCTGTTCTTCTGGCCGCTCGGGTAGGTTAGCATAACGGCCTACCATCATGGACACAGATACATTATCATATGGTGAATTGAAAAATCCAGTTTGAGAAACGGAACAGATCATGGAATTACTGATAGCAAATTGCCAATATACGGCCCTAGCCGATGAAAGAGCGACATGCGATATCGTTTTAACTATGATGGCAGAAGCCGCAGAAAAAGGCGCAGATATGATATGTCTGCCAGAATGCGCTAGCCGCCTTGATCCGGTAAAAGCATCTTTGATAGCCAACAGCCAGACAGAAGATAACAGCGATAGTCTGGCTATATTCCGTGACGCGGCCAGACAACATAAAACATGGGTGCTTATTGGATCACTTTTGCTGAAATCCGAACAGACCGACGACATGCTTGTTAACAGAAGCTATCTGATTACACCAGATGGAGATATCCGCGCCCGATACGATAAAATCCATATGTTTGATGTATCTGTTAATGATGGTCAGAATTATCAGGAATCCCGCACCTTCATCGCTGGTGACAGATCACTATTGGTACAGATGGATGGATGGCGGCTTGGCATGACGATCTGTTATGATCTGCGGTTTCCATATCTCTATCGTCAACTAGCCCAGCATGGGGCTGACGTGATCACTATTCCTGCCGCTTTCACCAAGGTAACCGGTACGGCACACTGGCATAGCCTGATGCGGGCAAGAGCCATAGAAAATGGGGTATTTATTGTAAGTCCGGCACAAACCGGAACACATGCCGAGGGTCGCCAGACATATGGTCATGCGTTGGTTGTTGATCCATGGGGTAATATCTTAAGCGATGCCGGAACTGAACAGGCATTAACCCTGACCACTATCAATCTGGATGCGGTGGCAAAAGCGAGGGCAGCCATTCCCTCACTTAAAAAGGGGCGGGAAAATGATATCCGGCTAGAGTTGGTCTGAGCCGAATTTAAGATATTTTTCACGTCTTTCGGCAATCAATTCTTTACTGGACTTGCCGGCAATATCTGATAATTGTGCCGCGATAGCATCACCCAGATTCTTGATCGCGGTATCAGGGTCACGATGTGCAGCCCCAAGTGGTTCGGGGACAATATGATCAATCACACCAAGTGATTTCATATCCTTAGCGGTCAGTTTCAATGCTTCGGAAGCATCCTTAGCATGTTCAGCACTTCTCCATAAAATAGACGCGCAACCTTCAGGAGAAATGACCGAATAGACAGCATGTTCGAACATAATCACCCGATTGCCAGTGGCCAGTGCGATAGCCCCGCCTGACCCACCTTCGCCGATAATGGCTGAAATAAGGGGGGTTTGCAGATTGAGGCAGGCCTGAATTGATCGCGCAATAGCTTCTGCCTGTCCGCGTTCTTCGGCCCCACGGCCGGGGTAAGCGCCAGCCGTATCAACCAGCGATATCACGGGGAGACCAAACCGCCCTGCCAGTTCCATCAACCGGCGAGCCTTGCGATATCCTTCCGGACGAACCATGCCAAAATTGCGCTTGATGCGATCTTCGGTCGTATGTCCTTTTTCTGTTCCTATGATAGCCACGGGTGTGTCACGGAACCGCCCAAGACCAGTGATCAGGGCATGGTCTTCCCGATAATTGCGATCACCTGCCATCGGAATAAAATCTGTAATTAATTCAGCAATAATGCTGGTAATTTTAGGGCGATCCGGATGTCGCGCAACCTGAACCTTTTCCCATGGTTTTAGCTGGGAATAAGCTTGAGTCAGCTCTTTGGTAATCTTTGACTGAAGACGTCCTACCTCTTCGGCAATATTGATATCACCTTCCGTCGACAGATGCCGCAATTCTTCTATCTTGCCTTCAAGAACAGCGATTGGTTTTTCAAAATCAAGAAATTGTCGCATGTTTTACCACCATCATTTTCCTATTTATAACTGGATCAGGACTCATCAGCAAGAGGATGCGTATCTTTCACCAGTCCCATCAACCGGTCATCTCGTGTTTTGGTATATATTTCAGTCGTTGAGATATCCGCATGACCAAGCAAAAGCTGCAGGGAACGCAAATCCGCGCCGCGATTTAACATATGTGTAGCAAAGGAATGTCGCAAGACATGCGGGCTCATTTTATCAGGATCAATACCTGATCTGATAGCCAGATCATGCAATAATTGATAGATTTTCTGCCGGCTTATCGGTTTATCCTGTCGCCCGGATGGAAATAGCCAAGGCTGGGATATATAGGCCGGAACCTGATCCCGTTTATCTAGCCAGGCTTCCGCCGCCTGTAATGCGCTTTCTGTCAATGCCACCATCCGTTCTTTTTTTCCTTTTCCCGTAATCATGATCGTTTGGCGGCGATGACGGAAAGGGGCGGCTTCCAGATGGCACAGCTCGCTAACCCGACATCCGGTCGCATAAAGAATCTCAACAATGGCAAGCGTCATCACACCACCGATGCTTTTATCTGTTTCAGCGCAATGGATCAGTTGCATCAGTTCATTTTCATTCAGGCTTTTGGGAAGAGGCGAATCCAGCATTGGCCGATCAAACAGCTGAAACGGATTATCCTTGCGTTTATTTTCGGCCAACAGAAAAGCCATAAATCCCTTAATGGTGCTAATTCGGCGCGATAAGGAAGATGCTGATAACTGATCTGCCCAGTCATCCATGGACGTCCGCGCCATATCCAGCGATACGGATAAAGCCGTTAACTGGCGCGATTCCAGAGCCGAAACAAATTGTTCCAGATCAGATTGATAGGCAGCGATAGTGTTAACGGAAATCTGTTTTTCCGCCTTCATAGCCGTCAGGTAATCTGCGATCAGCTGTTGATGCTGCGGGCTGATCCTGCGGTCATCCATGTTTTGATCAGCTTTTGGTGCCATCCTGATTCTCATTGTCATGTTGCACCCGGAAAGCACCCCATGCCCGCATGATATCAATGGCAAATTGGCGACTTTCGTCAATCAGACCAGCGTCATAAAGCGCACTCGCCAGCACCGCCGCATCATCACGGCTTAAAGCATGGAGCGGCGTATCCTTAATGATAGCAGCTAACATTAGCACCGTTTCAGCCGGGCGATCCCTCGCCGGATGTTGCGATAACATGATCATATCCGGATAAGCCAATGATATCATGGCACTGGCTAAACGCGGCCGGTCAGCAAATCTGTCTGTTTCGGCCAAGGGGTCAACCATGACCCCGACCGCTTCTAATAGGGGAATAGCATCCTGTGCATTCATATCACGGAGCATATCTTGCGTCGTATTGCCAGCGGTTACCGAAGCAGCAAGATTTTGCCAGGCGACATGTTCAGGCCCTGTAATAATGTCTTCCGGCAAAGAATAATCCGCTATCACCAGAAACATGATAGCCTTATTATATTGCAGACGCCTTTGTTCATTTTCCGGTGACATATCGGTGATGGCTGCGGCAAGATGCGGTGCCCAGATATCAAGGGATTCGCTACCCATATGGCCAATATCATATTCTAGCGCCATCAATGTGATGTCCAGCTTTTCGTTTGGATTTTCCGTGGATAACAGACTATGCCATAGCAAGATACGCTGACTAGCCATATCAAAAGGGTTTCGATCACCAGCAGACTGGTCTGCAAATTGGGTCACGGCCATGGATAAATTGATAGCTGTTTGCGGAATATAGGGCCATTCCATCATCTGTTCTTCTAATGGCTTAAGGCGTAGATGCTGGCTCACCCCATACTGATAATAAGCTGTTTCCGGATTAAGATAACTCATCTGGTTAAGGCTCTGGCTTAATGCCACCGGCATATTCTGACGGATGTCAGGCGGGATCACGATATTATCAAGGTCCATCAGAGCCATATTTAATCCCGTTGGCATAACAGGTGCAACCATGTCCGGTGTGAGACCTTCAATACGGGCACGCAGAACATTAAAAAACAGCTCATCCTCTATGCCGCGTTCTTCCAGCAGATCAAGCTGGAAACTGGCTAGAGAATCCTCGCCAGAAAGCAGGGCACAAAATATCTGGATTTTTGAAAGATAATCTATGTCAATGTCTGGATCTGCCCCTATTTCCCGCAGCCGTTCAACCTGAAGGCATAATTCCTCATCATTCTTGGAAATCAGATTATGATCTATCAGGAACATGGCCCAGGAAGCCCATTCCTCATCTTCGGGGAGCTGGCGGACAAATTGCGCCAGCATGTCAGACAATCCCTGATCACGCATCCATTCCAGTTTATGTCTGACAAAAATATCCGCATTCTGGGTGGCGCCTTTGGGTGGAATCGCACGGGATACCATAATATGACGCAGGATTTGATCCAAAAGAGGCGAAGATACCCGTTGCGGCAGACGTTCCATTAAAGGGATGATGTCTGATGCAGAACTATTCTGCCACATGGTGCGACTTAACACACCTCTGGCTTCGGTATTGATTCCAATCGTGGCCAGCATGACCCCTTTCGGGTCTTTGTTGCTGAGATTAACCGATGGAACATTGCGGCTTGTTTCTGATACCGTATTAGTATCAGTATCAGTATTATTATCCAGACTGTTATCTATACTAGGAAAGATAATGGCATCTGCATCATCAGAACTATCTGTGTCTTCTGCCTGAGTTGATGCCGGAAATGGTGAGGAAGATATCGCCTGATCCGACGCTACACCCAGTTGCCCTGTAATATCAAGTGCCTCATCCGTTTGAGCCATAGAAAATCCTGAAGATAGGACAACACATACCGCCACAAACCCGCATTGCCGCCCAATAAAGCCTTTCTCCATACCCAACATCCTAAAATACCCCATTCTTTTCCATCAAAACACTATTCTTTATCGTGATCATTGCTGACAATGTCTTAAGATAGCATTATAAGTCTATTATGTCGGTAATGAGGCAAAAAACCAATAATGTCACGATACTTAATATCGGGATAGAATGATATTTACTAATTTTGTGGAGGCAAAAGCCTTGGCCAGCCCTGATGACATGGCTAAACATCTGATGACTCGACTGCCCCGGAGCATTGTTCTGGTTGGCCATATGGGTTCTGGTAAAACGAATGTTGGCCGCCTGCTTGCCCAGACATTGCAACTGGAATTTGTTGATAGTGACAAAATTATAGAAGACGTGGCCGGAATAAGCATTGTTGATATATTTGACCTTTATGGCGAAGCTGAGTTCCGTCGGTTGGAATTGCGGGAGATTGCAAAACTTCTTGACCAGCATCCGGCACAGATCATTTCCGTTGGTGGTGGGGCTTTCGTGCAACCTGATTGCCATGACATTATCAAAGCCAAGGGACTGTCTATCTGGCTTCAGGCAAGACCCGAAACTCTGGTATCGCGGATGAGTAACATTTCCAGCCGCCCGTTATTAAAAGACAAAGACCCCCTGCATGTTCTCAAACAATTATCCGAACAGCGTGATCCCTATTTTGAAAAAGCAGACCTGATTGTAAATACAGACGGGCTTGAGTTATCAGATTCGGCAAATAAAGTGTTTGATCATGTGACGCAATACTTGAAACAGCAATCAGGATCATCATCATGAAATCAGCAGATCATGTGGTCGTTCCGGTCGGATTAGGTGATCGCAGTTATGATATCACCATTGGTAAGGGGATCATCGGACAGGCAGATCACATTCTTGAACCATTTATCACCGGACGAAAAGTCATTATCCTGGCGGATACGGCTATCGCCATGCCCTGGCTAAATCAGCTGGAAACGGTGTTAGCCCAGACCGCCACATGTCATAGCATCACCACATCAGGAGGTGAGGCAGCAAAATCCTTCACCCGTTATACTGAATTGATGAATATGGTTCTTGATCTGGGCATTGATCGCCACACTGTAATTATGGCCGTTGGTGGTGGTGTCATTGGTGATCTGGCCGGTTTCATGGCAGCAAGCCTGTTACGCGGATTAGATTTTATTCAAATCCCAACTACATTATTGGCACAGGTTGATAGCTCTGTCGGTGGTAAAACCGGTATCAATGCCCGTGCAGGAAAAAATCTGGTCGGGGCCTTTCATCAACCGAAAGCGGTTTTGATCGATACAGCATGCCTGAACACATTAGACCCGCGTGAAATGCGTGCCGGATATGCCGAAGTCGTCAAATACGGATTGCTTGGAGATGCCAGTTTCTTTGACTGGCTAGATAAAAATGGTTCTGCTATCCTTGAACAGGAACCAGATATGCTGGCTGAATGTATTGCGCGGTGTTGTCAGGCAAAAGCTGATATCGTTGCCGCTGATGAGCGGGAAGCAGGGTTACGTGCATTATTAAATCTCGGACATACATTTGCTCATGCGTTTGAAGCAGAAGCCGGATATGATGGACGGCTTTTGCATGGGGAAGCCGTGGCAGCAGGCATATGCCATGCATTTGCATTATCGCGCCGGATGGGCTTGACGGATGGGCAATCCTGTCATCGTGTGGCCAATCATCTGGCAAGCCATGGGTTGCCATGCTGGCGGGGGGATTTGCATGATGTTGTCGCACATGCTGATAGCCATCAATTGATAGAGCATATGATTAAAGATAAAAAAACCACCAATGGCCAGCTGAATTTTGTGCTAGTGCGCGGGATTGGTGATGCCTTTGTTAAAAAAAATGTTGCTTATGATGATGTTACTGCTGTGCTTGATGCCACCACTATTGATGAGGTGTTGACATGACCATTCTATCATTAGTTATCACCGCCCTGATTATCATTATCCTGCTGATTGCTTCTGCGTTTTTTTCCAGCTCGGAAACGGCATTAACTGCCGCATCACAAGCCCGTATGCGGATGCTGGCCGCCAAAGGAAATGAAAGAGCAACAGCTTATGAAAAACTAAGCCAGCATCGTGATCTGCTGATCAGCAGTCTGTTGATCGGGAACAATCTGGTCAATGTTCTGGCTACATCTTTAGCAACAAGTGTCATGATTACCCTATTAGGGGAATCCGGTGTTGTTCTTGCTACCATTCTGATGACCATCATTCTTGTGCTATTTGCAGAAGTTATTCCGAAAACCTTTGCCATAAATCACGCTGATGATTTTGCCTTATCGGTATCTAGACCTGTTTCCATTATCGTATTTTTGCTGAAACCCTTCAGCATCAGCTTAAGGTGGATCGTCAATGTTATTATCGGCAACCCAAATACCAGCGACGTTGATCGTGAAGAGGAATTGCGTGGCATGATTGAAATCCATGCTAGCGGAAGTGATGAAGATGCGCGTGAGCAAAGTGCCATGTTATCCAGTGTTCTTGATCTGGGGGAAGTCATGGTTGATGAAGTGATGACCCACCGCGCTTCCGTTGCCATGATAGATGCTAGTCAGGATATTGATGCCGTGTTCATGCAGGTCATGTCCTCACCTTATACTAGGCACCCTGTTTATTCTGGCAAACAGGATAACATTATTGGGGTTCTGCATGTCAAAGCCCTGCTTCGTGCCATGGGTGAGGCGGCAAATCATAAAAAACTGGAGCAGATTGCCATCACCGATATTGCCGCAGAGCCCTATTTTGTGCCTGAAACCACTTTATTGATGAATCAGCTTCAGGCATTTCGTTATCGGCGCGAACATTTTGCCGTTGTTGTTGATGAATATGGTGATTTCAGAGGTATCGTCACATTAGAGGATATCATAGAGGAAATTGTCGGCGAGATAGATGATGAACATGATGAAAGCATTACGGGTATCTGGCCTCAGGATGATGGATCATGGATTATTGAAGGCAACACCACCATTCGGGATATTAATAGAGCGTTAGATTTTAATCTGCCGGATGATGATGCTGCTACTCTGGCAGGGTTAGTCATTAATGAATCCCGCACGATCCCTTTACCGGGTCAGGAATTCCGGTTTTATCAGGTGCGATTCCGGATTCTGCGGCGTAACCGTAATAAAATTGAGCGCGTGCGAATCTGGCCAGAATCACATGACCCTGAAAAGGATGCAGCAAAATCAAAGGAGTCCGAGTAATGTCAGTTGATCGTAAGCATGTTCACCGCCGGAGCATCACTCTAGATGGGTATATTCGTGGTGACGGGTTAATTGAAGTCGAAGCAGAATTGACCGATGTCAAAACCTATGGCTTTCCCAGTGAGGATCGCGGTTATATTAACGCCAATGAGCCTATTCATCACATGCATGTCCGTGTTGCTGTCAATAATGACCTGGAAGTGTGTGAGGCTGAAGCAAAAACAATTGCGGGGCCCTATCATATTTGTCCAAGGGCAAATGATGTTTTTCCCGAACTGGTCGGATTAAAAATCGCATCTGGCTGGCGCAATAAGGTTCGCGCCGCCATTGGCGGAAGGAAGGGTTGTACCCATATCACCGAATTGATGGGGCCGGTTGCTACGGTTATCATGCAGACCTATTATGGAGAAGAATCCCGCCGCGCAAGAGATACCAAAACCGGGCAGCTGAATATGTCAGATAGCGATGCTTATAAAGGTTTAATCAATACCTGCGTCGGATATGACGAAGATGGGCCGGTTGTACAAAAGATCTTTCCAACCGGTATACATTGATCAGATTAGACAATAGTTATACGAAGCGCATGTAATCCATCAGCAAGCTCCTGCCCTATAGCGGCATAGATCGCACGATGTGCCGCCACTCGGCTAAGAGGTTTCAATTCTGCCGCCGCAATGGTTACAGCAATATGTGTCCCTCCGCCTTCACGCCATCCTGCATGGCCATGATGGGCATCGGATTCATCAATCACTTCCAGTTGAGTAGGTTGAAAATGGGTTTCTAACTGGTTTTTTATACGTTCGGCTCTAGTCATCCGGAATTCCTGATTTATGTTAGATTCTAATACAGCATGGTTGCATGTCTACACCACGGATTATAGTATATAAAAATGAAAAAAGCTCATGTTTCAACCTCTGATATTCCATCCATGCGTGGCAAAGAAGACTTGCCACGGCAATGTGAACATGATGGCTGTCATGAAGATGGCATGTATCCCGCGCCCCGTACACGCGAAAATCTGAGGGATTATATCTGGTTTTGTCTGGATCATGTGCGCGAATACAATAAACAGTGGAACTACTTTGCCGATATGGATGAAGGCGATATTGATCAATGCATCAGACGCGCGACCACATGGGAACGCCCATCATGGCATTTTGGCACCAATTCAAAGACACGCGATTTTGCTAACCAGTTTGACGACCCGCTTGGAATATTCGGACAGGATAATACCCGCATGCAAAAAGAAAAATCCTTGCCAAAAGAAGAAAGACAGGCATGGAAAGATATGGAGCTAACGCCCGGCACCGATTGGCCAGACGTCAAACAGCAATATAAAAAACTGGTGAAAATACATCATCCTGATGCCAATGACGGGGCAAAAGAAGCCG
Source organism: Puniceispirillales bacterium (SeqCode) (assembly GCA_049595035.1). GTDB lineage: Bacteria > Pseudomonadota > Alphaproteobacteria > Puniceispirillales > UBA1172 > UBA12202. The sequence goes on from JBMYKD010000001.1 coordinate 27,503, forward strand.
AAGAAAAGTTAAAATCTATCAATCTAGCCTTTTCTATTCTGGAAAAGGCCTATAGCAAAGCTATGTAATCAGGTAGTACATGTATTCAGCCATTTGATTTATAGCATCAGTTCAGTTAAAAACGCCCGATAAACAACAAGGATTACCCATGTCTTCAACGCCAAATGTCACCGATACCCCAAACCGTAAACCTGCACACCAACTGGATGCTCCGGATACCACCATATCCGCGCGGGAGGTTTTCAACCTTGATATTGATATGGAGGTGCCTGCGTTTTCTTCTGGTTCTGAATATGTGCCAGACCGCGATGACAGTTATATTTTTGATCATGACACCACTCTGGCTATTCTGGCAGGCTTTGCCTATAACCGCCGCGTTATGGTGCAGGGATATCATGGGACGGGTAAATCCACCCATATCGAACAGATTGCCGCCAGACTGAACTGGCCTTGTATTCGTGTCAATCTGGATAGCCATATCAGCCGGATTGATCTGATTGGCAAAGACAGCATTGTTCTGCGCGATGGTAAGCAGGTGACAGAGTTTCGTGAAGGCATTCTGCCATGGGCATTGCAAAATCCAGTGGCATTAGTTTTTGATGAATATGATGCAGGCCGGGCTGATGTCATGTTTGTGATCCAGCGTATTCTTGAAATAGAGGGCAAATTGACTCTGCTTGATACAAACCGCGTGATCCGCCCGCATCAGGCATTCCGGCTATTTGCCACCGCTAACACTATTGGTCTGGGTGATACGACCGGGCTTTATCACGGAACACAGCAAATCAATCAGGGACAAATGGATCGCTGGTCAATTGTATCTACCCTTAATTATCTGCCTCATGATGTGGAATGCCAGATTGTTATGGAAAAAACCAAAGCTGCCAGCAATGCCATTGATAAGGATATAGCGACCAGAATGGTGCGACTGGCCGACTTGACCAGAAAGGGGTTTATCGCTGGTGATATCTCAACGGTCATGTCACCTCGGACAGTAATTACCTGGGCTGAGAATACTCATATCCTTGGTGATATTAAGCTCGCTTTCCGGCTGTCATTCCTGAATAAATGTGATGAGATGGAACGGGCTATCGTGGCTGAATATTATCAGCGTTGCTTTGCTGAAGAATTACTAACTGATCAGCAACGCGCAGCTAGCTGATCTTAGGGTAGGTAATGGCAAACGATTCTGATAATCCATTTCTTAAATCCACGTCTGCCTGCTTGCGTGCGATGGCTGGTGGAACCCAGCATGCTGTCCGCTTCAGTGGTAATCAGACGGTTATTTCACCAACAGAAATACGGCTTCCGGCACCCAGCAAGGATGAAACCCGCATTCATTCGGAAGGGCATGTATCAAAAACAAACCTCTATCAGGCTGATGCAAATATCCGTGGGGCTGCTGATAGTGCCGCTTTATGGTTAGCCCATCACAGTGAAGATATTCATCAGAATAAAGCCCCTATGGCACAACAGGCGCGCACCATTTTTGATGCCGTGGAACGCGCCCGTGTAGAAGCTATTGGTGCCAACAACATGCCGGGTGTTGCCAGTAACCTTCGTACCAGCACCGAAGCAAAATTTGCCCAGACAACATTACCACCGCCGGGGCCTGCTGACACAGATGATCAATCCCAGACAATTGCTCATGTGACCAATTTACTGATCAGAGAAGCCCTGACCGGTGAAAAACCCCCGAAAAGTGTCGCCATGTCAGTTGATTTATGGCGTCCTTGGATTGAAAACCGCGCCGGTGATCTGATTGACCAGCTTGGCCATAATATAGATGATCAGGCCAGTTATGCTGAACTAAGCCGTAAGCTGATCGGGGCACTGGAAACAGATTTAGGTGATCCGATTGATCCGGATGATGATAATAATGACGATGATGAAGCTGACACAGAAAGCGATCAGGGGCAGGATGATAGTGCCAATCCTCAGGGTGAAAGCGATGATGGCGACGCGGCTGAAAGCATGGATCAGCAAGGCGAAGCGTCAAGCATGGAAGCATCCGAAGGAGAAGGCGACGGGTCAGAAGAAGATGGTGATACTGCCCTAACCGATGGCGAACAACCATCTGGTGAACAGAATAATGATGGTCAGAATAACAAGGGTACAGCCGAATATTATCGCATCTTTACCGAAAGCTTTGATGAAGTGGTTGATGCCGTTGATTTATGTGATCCGGATGAGCTGACCCGATTGCGGCAACTATTGGATAAACAACTGGATCATCTTAATGGCGTGATTGGAAAACTGGCCAATAGGCTTCAGCGTAAATTGATGGCTCATCAGAACAGAAGCTGGCATTTTGATCTGGAAGAAGGCATTCTGGATGCAGGAAAATTATCCCGTGTTGTCACTCAGCCTACCCATCCTCTTTCCTATAAAATGGAAAGTGATATTACCTTCCGTGATACTGTTGTTAGTCTTCTGATTGATAATTCCGGGTCTATGCGTGGGCGACCCATCACTATTGCTGCGGCCGCGGCCGATATACTGGCACGAACATTGGAACGATGTGGCGTGAAAGTGGAAATCCTTGGCTTTACCACAAGAGCATGGAAAGGTGGACAGGCAAGGGAAGCGTGGCAGTTAGCTGGCAAGCCTGCCTATCCCGGACGGCTGAATGATTTACGCCATATTATTTATAAATCAGCTGATGCCCCGATGCGGCGTGCCAGAAAATCATTGGGGCTGATGCTTCGTGAAGGTCTGTTAAAAGAAAATATAGATGGTGAAGCATTACTATGGGCGCATAACCGGCTGATCGCACGTCCGGAAGAACGGCGTATCCTCATGGTAATTTCCGATGGCGCCCCTGTTGATGATTCGACCCTGTCGGTTAACCCTGGAAACTATCTGGAACGGCATTTGCGGCAAGTCATTGCCTATATCGAAACGCGATCACCAGTTCAACTGGTGGCTATTGGCATTGGTCATGATGTCACCAGATATTATGAACGTGCGGTAACCATTACCGATGTTGATCAACTTGGTGGTGCCGTGACGACACAACTGGCTGATCTGTTTGACGAAGATGCGAAACTTCCTCGCAAACGGGCACGGAAAAGACAGATAGCCTAAACCGAAATCACTCGAAACCAATAATCAGGAATTATTCGCTAGCCAGAGCAGCCTTGATGGCGCGTTTGACGTGAACGGCATTACTGCTCAAATTCTCATCTTTAGCGGATAGCAGAAAAGCATCAATACCACCTGTCTTTTCCACCGTACGGATAGCATTTGTTGATACCCGGAATGAAACAGACTTACCCAATGCATCACTGATCATTGATGAGTTCTGCAGGTTTGGAAGAAAGCGACGACGAGTCCGATTTTTAGCATGGCTGACATTATTGCCAGTCATTACGCCTTTACCAGTCAATTCACAGCGACGGGACATCTTAAACTCCTCACATATATGCTTTAAGCAGTCTTAATCGTTACAAAGGGGGTAATTAGCGCATCCAGCGACAATCGTCAAGGTAAGTTATTGCGTTTTTACGATCATATCATGCTTTTGCCGTATCATACAAAAGTGTTTATTTGATTCTATGAATTAAGATAGTATGTTAAACCTAAAGATAGGAATTGCATTAAAAAGTAGCATTGCCACTCTGGGTATAGAAAATGAAAACGCATAATCCGGAAGAAATGATAAATGATCCGGTTAATCCGCTGGCAAGAATCAAGCGCAACGTTATCATTAACAAAAAACGCACGACATTAATGCTTGAACAGGAAATATGGACAATCCTTGATGAATTGGCCCGCGAAGAGGGCTTAACTCTAGATGAGCTTTGCCACAAAATCCATTATTCTCACCATGGAGAAGAAAGCATAAGTTCTGTTTTGAGAGTTGTGGCTGTTCTCGCTTGCCGTGTTAATACCAATATATCAACGCATGATCACGGCTTTAATCAAACCCAGATGATGTTTCCATCCCGCCTGCATCAGGCATTAAACCGTCTTAATCCGTCATCCGGCCACTAATTCTTAACGCTTCCTTTGCATTACTCACCTGACCAATCGCATCCGTGATATGGGCAATGCCATCTTTTGCCAGCAATTCATCCAGACCTTGTATCATTTTTGGCACAATATGCGGGCCTTTAAGGGCAAGCGCCGTATAAAACTGTACCAGATGGGCACCAGCGAGAATCTTTGCATAAGCTGCCTCTGCATTATCAACACCGCCAACCCCGATAATGGGGATATCCTGCGGCAGCCGTGATCTGGCAAGGGCTAGCCATTCTGTTGAAGATAACAGTAACGGCGCACCAGATAATCCCCCTGCTTCATCCTTATCAGAAGAACGTAAACTATCCGGACGGCGAATAGTTGTATTTGTCAAAATCACACCCGCCGCACCCATATCAGGAAGTCTTTCCAGAACGGCAAGAAAATCAGATTCATTCATATCAGGTGATAGTTTGATCAGGATAGGCAGATCAGGCCGATTACATCCGGTTTTTACCGCTGTCATGATATCAGCAAGAATAGAAGGCGTCTGCATATCACGTAATCCCGGTGTATTGGGTGATGACACGTTAACCGTCATATAATCTGCATAAGGCGATAATATTGCACTTGTTTCGGCATAATCGGCAATGCGGTCAATGCTATCCTTATTTGCGCCAATATTTATACCGAGAACTCCCTGTCGGGATGATGCTGACTGACGCCATGCCGATAATCGTTTTTTCGCCTGCTCTGCCCCCTCGTTATTAAATCCATAGCGATTAATGACCGCCTGATCCGATGACAGGCGAAACACTCTGGGTTTAGCATTTCCGTCTTGTGGTTTAGGGGTGATTGTACCGACTTCGACAAAACCGAATCCAAGACGGAATGATCCTGACATCGCTTCGGCATTTTTATCGAACCCAGCGGCCAGACCGATAGGATTGGCAAAATCTAGCCCGAAACATTCCTGTTGGAGCCGGGGAAAATCCTGTGACCGACCCATAGCAGGAACCAGACCATGTGACATAGCCCAGATGGCCAGATTATGTGCTTTTTCCGCCGGCAGACAATGAGCAAGTGAAGTCGCAAGCCTGCTGATCACCCGGCTTCTCCTGCCAGATCACCATTTACTGCTTTCATGATCAATTCCTGCATGGCGTCCCTTCCATATAATTTTATGAACGATCCCATGCGAGGGCCTTCATCCTGCCCAAGCAAAACCTGATACAGGCAGGAAAACCAGTCGCGCAACGGCTCATATCCGGCATCCTTGCCGATAGCGAATACGACCGACTGAATATCTTCGGCGGCGGCATCATCAGGCAATTCAGCCAGCTTACTGGCAAGCGCACGCAGATGGCCGATTTCATCTTCGGTTGGCTGACGGTAATGTTTGGATGGCCGCACCATGTCCTGATAATATGTCACGGCATAATCAACTAATCTGGCCAGTTCAGGATGCGTATCCGGGCTGACATCTGATGCATATTGTGCCAGATATCCCCAGATGACCTCTGCTGTTTCTGCCTGACAGACACCAGCCAGATTAAGCAATAGCGAAAAACTGACCGGAATATCGGTTGCTGGTGCTTCACCTTTATGAATATGCCAGATAGGGTTATCGATTTGCGCCGCCTGATCTTGTCTGGCATAGGCAGACAGATGACTGTAATATTCATCAACCATTTTTGGGACAACATCAAAATAAAGCCGTTTAGCCCGTTTCGGCTGATTATACATGAAAAGCGATAGCGATTCCGCTGTCCCATAGGTAAGCCATTCTTCAACGCTTAATCCATTACCGCGGGATTTGGATATTTTCTCACCATTCTGGTCAAGAAACAGCTCATAAGAAAATCCGGATGGCGGCGTACCCCCCATGATATTAGTGATTTTCGAGGATAGTTTAACCGACTCACTCAAATCCTTGCCACTCATTTCATAATCGACACCCAGAGCATACCAGCGCATGGCCCAGTCACATTTCCACTGTAACTTGACCTTGCCCTTATCAATGCCAGATGTGATTGCATCGCCTGTATCCGGGTCTGTGTATTGAATGGTTCCCTTATCCGGATCAGTATGGGTTATAGGTACCTGAAGCACCTGTCCGGTTCGCTGGCAAATAGGTAGAAACGGGCTGTATGTAGCCTTTCTTTCCTCACCAAGTGTTGGCAGAACAACATTAATAATACTGTCATATTTTTCCAGAATACGCTGAAGCGCGGCGTCAAACTGGCCGGATTGATAACATTCGGTTGCCGAATAAAACTCATACTCAAAACCGAAACCATCAAGAAAGGCGCATAATCGGGCATTATTATGCGCACCAAAACTGTCATAGGTGCCAAATGGGTCAGGAACTTGCGTTAAGGGCTTACCCAGATGTTCGCTAAGCAAATCTTTATTAGGAACATTATCTGGCACTTTACGAAGACCATCCATATCATCGGAAAAACAGATGAGTCGCGTTGGCCGTCCTGTCAGTGTTTCAAATGCGTGGCGCACCATGGATGTACGAACCACTTCACCAAATGTGCCGATATGCGGCAAACCGGATGGCCCGTATCCTGTTTCGAAAATGACTTCATAATCATCTGCCACCTTCATTTTATCCAGCCGGTCAATCAGCAGGCGTGCTTGGGCAAAGGGCCATGATTTTGCATCACGAGCCAGAGAAACAAGAGAAGAGGAAGAAAGGGATACCATAATATGTCACAATCGGGTTTGAATTTGATACTGAAAGCGATAGTTAAGGGGAAGTAGCCCCAGCGTCAATAGGGATACTGCCCGTTAGGAAAAACTTTGCTATGATAACCCTTATTCCACCTCCGGAGCAATCATCACTATCATGACAGCATTTCCATCCATGCAACTGGCCGCAATCATGCCCATGCCAGATCATGTCATCTGGGTTGGATCAGATGGAAGCATAGACCAGCTTAGCCATAGAGAAGCAGGGGATCGGCTGGATCATGAACCTGTTCTATTCTGTCATCGGCGGTGGACTATGAGCCGATTGAAACATAATCCGGACAGTTTATCCGGACTGGATGTGCTGGAATTATATGCTTTTGTTCATCCGGCCAGATTTGCTGTGCCTACTGCTGGCGGGCTTGCAACAGCCCTTGGGCTGAACAGTCATCATGATGCCGAAGACCAGACTATCCTTATGCCTGTGATAGCCAATACCTTGCTGGAACAGATGACCTCATGGCCAGAAAAACAACAGCAGATCGCCAGCCAGATGGCACGGTTTATGGCATCGGGCGGCTGGGGCTGGGCACCTATGGTACTTCATGCCTGCGGCGAAGATATGCCAGCCGCAGCACCACCAAATAGCCGTGATGGAGCTATCTGGACAAGACTGGATGATATCCCGGACTATGGAACCCCGCCCCCAGCTGGTGTTATACCAGTAACAGCAGGCGCGATGCATGACAGGCTAAAACATATGTTGAGCGGCAGACGGGTGCGAGACGGCCAGATGGCCTATGCAGAGAGCCTGTTGCCCGCATTTGATCCGCCAAAGGAAAATGATACCCCGCATGTCATCATGGCAGAGGCCGGCACCGGTACAGGAAAAACGCTTGGTTATCTGGCACCTTCGTCGGTGTGGGCTGAAAATAATATGGCACCGGTATGGGTATCAACCTATACCCGCAGCCTGCAACATCAGATAGAAACAGAAATGGGGCGACTATATACTGATCAGACCGAAAGAGAAAAGCGAATCGTTATCCGGAAAGGTCGTGAAAACTATCTTTGCTTGCTTAATCTTGAAGATGCGTTGACTGCCGCCACGGCCTCACCCCGTAATACCATCGGGTTAGGGCTTATGGCCAGATGGGCAGAGGCCAGTGGCGATGGTGATCTGACCGGGTCAAAGTTTCCGGCATGGCTTACGGATTTATTTGGTTACGGATTGACGCTAGGGCTTTCTGATAGGCGCGGCGAATGTATCCATTCTGCCTGTATGCATTATCAGAAATGTTTTGTGGAAAAAAATCGCGCCCGTGCCGCCATGAGTGATATCGTTATTGCCAATCATGCGCTGGTTATGATCACAGCTGTCATGAATCAATTGGCACCCCATCCAGATGCCAGACGCATCAGCCGGTATGTTTTTGATGAAGGTCATCATATTTTTGATGCTGCTGATAGTGCCTTTGCCGCCGCATTCACTGGTGCGGAAACCGCTGACATGCGTCGCTGGATCAGAGGCGCAGAACAACGTCAGGGAAACCGGCGCGGTCGTGGCATCCGCCAGAGATTGAGTGATTTGCTTGAACAGGGAAGCCCGGCCATGCAGGATCTGGAAGATGCCTTTAAAGCCGCACAGATTCTACCGGCAACAGGCTGGCGAAAACGGCTAACCGACGGGGAACCACATGGCATATGTGAAGAGTTTTTCTTTCATGTCCGGCAAGTGATTTATGACCGTATTGATCAACCGGAAAGCATATATAGCCTTGAGGCACCATTGCATCCGATTGACCCAAGACTAGCCCCACTTATCGCACCACTTCGGCAAGCCCTGACCAGTTTGGCATCCCCATTAATGCGCCTTGCCGAAAAACTGAAAACCAAGCTGGCAGATGAAAGTGACATTTTAGACACCGCATCCCGACAAAGACTAGAGGGTGCTGTGAGGGGACTGGTCAGCCGAGCTTCTGGCCCTTTAGCGGCATGGATTGATCTGCTAAATGGCATTGGTAATACTGGCACTGATGGATTTGTTGACTGGATGGAGGCTACCCGCCGGATGGGTGAAGATACAGATATCGGCATCCATCGCCACTGGATAGACCCGTCCCGACCATTTCATGATCATGTGCTGACCCCTGCCAAGGGGGCAATCATAACATCGGCCACTCTGACAGATCGCACCGAGCCAGATAGCGAACAACCTGATGAAGCGGCATGGGATATGGCAAAACGGCTAACTGGTGCCGGATATCTGGATCAACCGCCACATATCATTTCTGTTTCGTCACCATTTCATTATGCTGATCAGGCCAGAGTGTTTGTCGTTAATGATTGTGACCGCAATGATATCCGGCAAACCATTGCCGCTATGTCAACATTAATGCTGGCATCTGGTGGCGGGGCATTGGGGTTATTTACCGCAATTAATCGGCTGAAAGCGGTATATCCTGATCTGGCAAGAGAATTGGGGGAGGCGGGTCTACCACTATATGCCCAGCATATTGACGCGATGAACCTGAATACACTCATTCAAATTTTCAGAGTAGAGCCAAAATCCTGTCTGTTAGGAACAGATGCGGTTCGTGATGGAGTTGATGTTCCGGGGGAAGCGCTTCGGCTGATCCTTTTTGATCGTGTGCCTTGGCCAAGGCCGGATATGCTGTTCAAGGCACGCGCCAAAGCCTTTGGCCGGGAAGCATGGACAGACCGCCTGACCCGCATGAAATTGCGCCAGGCCTTTGGACGTTTGATACGGCGTGAAACGGATAAAGGTGTTTTTGTCATGCTGGATAGTCGCCTGCCCACCCGCCTGACCAGTGCTTTTCCGGCCGGGACACCGATTATCCGTTGTGGGTTGGCCGATGCCATAAAAGAAACCCGCGCCTTCCTTGCACAGGGTCATAAAGAATAAAAAAAGCCGGGGAAAAACCCCGGCTTTTTATACATTCAGGTAATGATGGCTGAATTAGAAGCCCATGCCACCCATACCGCCCATGCCGCCCATATCAGGAGCAGGAGCCGCAGGTGCCTTAGGTTCAGGTAATTCACTGACCATGGCTTCGGTTGTAATCAGCAGACCAGCAACAGATGCCGCGTTCTGCATAGCAGAGCGAACGACTTTTGTTGGATCAATAACACCAGCTTTGATCAGGTCTTCGAACTTACCTGACTGGGCGTTATAACCATTTGTTGTGGACTTATCTTCGACAAGCTTGCCAACAATCACCGCACCATCAGCACCGGCATTGTCTGCGATCTGGCGAGCAGGTGCCTGAATAGCACGGCGGACAATGTTGATGCCGACATTCTGGTCATCATTATCGCCTTCCAGCTTTTCAAGAACACGCATCGATTTAACAAGAGCAGCACCACCACCGGGAACAATGCCTTCTTCAACAGCAGCACGCGTTGCATGCATCGCATCATCAACACGGTCCTTACGCTCTTTCACTTCAACTTCTGTTGCGCCACCGACCTTGATCACGGCGACACCACCTGCCAGTTTGGCTAGACGTTCTTGTAGCTTTTCGCGGTCATAATCAGATGTGGTTTCATCAGCTTGCGCTCTGATCTGGTTGCAACGAGCTTCGATATCCTTGCGCTTACCAGCACCATCAACAATAGTGGTGTTTTCTTTGGTAATCTCAACGCGCTTGGCTGTTCCAAGCATATCAAGTGTAACCGCATCTAGAGAAATACCAACATCTTCAGAAATCACTGTTCCGTTTGTCAGGATAGCGATATCTTCCAGCATGGCCTTACGGCGATCACCAAAACCAGGTGCTTTAACAGCCGCAACTTTAAGACCGGCACGCAGACGGTTAACAACAAGAGTAGCCAATGCTTCGCCTTCGATATCTTCGGCAATAATCAGAAGCGGCTTGCCGGACTGAACAACCTTTTCAAGAATAGGCAACATGTCCTGCAGATTTGTCAGCTTCTTTTCATGGATCAGAATATACGGGCTTTCCATTTCAGCACGCATCTTTTCACTATCTGTGATGAAGTATGGTGACAGGTAACCACGATCAAACTGCATGCCTTCAACGACTTCGAGTTCCGTTTCTAGGCTTTTGGCTTCTTCAACAGTGATGACACCTTCGTTGCCGACACGTTCCATTGCCTTTGCAATCATTTCACCAATTTCGCTTTCGCCATTGGCAGAAATCGTTCCCACCTGAGCAACTTCGTCAGATTTTGAGATTTTCTTGGATTGCTTCTGCAGATTCTGAACAATGTGTTCAACCGCAAGATCAATACCACGCTTGAGATCCATCGGGTTCATGCCAGCGGCAACTGCTTTTGCACCTTCCTGTGCAATAGCCTGCGCCAGAACAGTTGCTGTGGTCGTGCCATCGCCAGCCATATCATTAGCTTTTGATGCCACTTCACGCACCATCTGTGCACCCATGTTTTCAAATTTATCCTTAAGCTCGATATCCTTAGCAACGGTTACACCGTCCTTGGTGATGCGAGGAGCACCAAATGATTTATCAAGAACAACATTACGACCTTTAGGGCCAAGTGTTACCTTTACGGCGTTAGCAAGAATATCAACGCCTTTCATCATTTTCTGGCGCGCATCTGAGCCAAATTTTACGTCTTTAGCAGCCATGTTTAAAACCTTTCATGTGTTTCTGCATTTCATCTTCAATATTAAGTGAGGTCATCAAGACCAATATCGTGGGGATTAACCCATGACACCCAGAATGTCTGATTCACGCATGATCAGATATTCGGTACCATCGATCTTAACTTCGGTGCCGGAATATTTGCCGAACAGGACAGAATCGCCTGCTTTCACATCCAGCGGAACCAGCTTGCCGGTTTCATCACGGTTACCAGAACCTACGGCTTTGATGACACCCTGCATCGGTTTTTCCTTTGCGGTATCCGGAATAATAATGCCGCTAGCCGTTTTGGTTTCTTGCTCTACGCGCTCGACAAGAACGCGATCATGAAGTGGCCTGAATTTCATGCCAGTATCTCCTCATTATTTCATATCAAATAAGCGTTATGCTAGAATTAGCACTCCCAACCGGACAGTGCCAATTCTTGTAGTGAGACATATGGGCATAGATACCATCACTGTCAAGATATTTAGAAGAATTATTCATTAGATGTAAGAAACTCCGTGATATTTTTTTATATCTGGTCGGGGTGCGCGTTGATCTGCCACGCCTCATCCTATTGTCAATGCTTGGGGAAACCGTTAACGATTTCTTTATCAGAGTGATTGAATTCCATCAGGGGTAAGTACATAAATGGAAAGAACAGCCAATACTTCCGTTGTCATATGGTTAATGGGCATCGCATTAATGGTCTTTGCCATGATTGTTATTGGCGGCATCACCAGATTGACCGATAGCGGTCTGTCCATGGTTGAATGGCGGCCTATTATTGGCACTCTGCCCCCCCTTACAGATCATGAATGGTTGCGTGTATTCACGCTTTATCAGCAATCACCCGAATACCAGAAAATTAATGCGGGTATGGATTTATCAGCCTTCAAATGGATATTTTTCTGGGAATATCTGCATCGGTTATTTGGGCGACTTATCGGGATCATGTTTATCTTGCCACTTTTGTGGCTTGCTTTACGGCGGCAAATTCCACATGGATTCGGACGCCGGTTTATGATCCTGCTGCTTCTGGGTGGCACACAGGGTCTGATTGGCTGGTGGATGGTAAAATCCGGATTAGTGGATGATCCTTATGTATCAGCTTATCGGCTAGCCACTCATCTGGGGATTGCACTGACCATTCTTGGTGTTCTGATCTGGACGATTGCTGATTTAAAACATGGACGAGCTTTGTTACCGCGTGGGCATGTGGCTGGGGTTATTGGAATTCTGGCACTGACTATCATTGCCGGTGCTTTTGTGGCCGGAATGAATGCCGGGCTGATTTATAACGAATATCCGTTTATGGGCGGCCAATTTGTGCCCATCGAATATGGATATTATGGTGTCATGGATCCGTTTGAAAATCCGGCATCGGCACAGTTTAATCACCGCTGGATTGCGGCAATTGCCGTATTGGGTGTGTTTAGCCTCTGGTTCCGTGCGCGAAAGGCTGAACGGAACGGATATCAACTGGGGCTATCGCCAGTCATCATGATGTTGGCATTATTTTCCCAGTTTCTGCTTGGCATCATGACTTTGCTATATCAGGTGCCTGTGACGCTAGGCACCCTGCATCAGGCAGGCGCCGCTTTTCTCCTGATCTTTGTCATATGGGTATCGCATGGACTGATGCGATATAGCAGCAGAGATATCTAGCTAGCAGGTTTAATCGGCAATTGCTTTCTGATATGCAGTTCCGTTAACTGCTTATCATCTACCTCTGATGGGGCACCCATCATTAAGTCTTCGGCTTTGCCATTCATCGGGAACAGAATAATTTCACGGATATTTGGCTCATTGGCAATCAGCATCACAATCCGGTCAATCCCCGGTGCTATACCGCCATGTGGCGGTGCACCAAAGCGGAATGCGTTGATCATGCCCGGAAACTTGTTATCAACGACTTCTGGGCCATAGCCAGCAATTTCAAAAGCGCGGTACATGACTTCGGGCAGATGATTACGGATAGCCCCGGATGAAAGTTCAATCCCGTTACACACCAGATCATATTGCCATGCCTTGATATCTAGCGGATCCATAGTGTTCAATGCTTCAAGACCACCTTGCGGCATGGAAAACGGGTTATGCGAAAACGCAATTTCACCAGTTAGTTTGTCTTTTTCAAACATCGGGAAATCGACAATCCAGCAGAAATGATAGCCATCAGCAATAAGGTCTTTTTCCTGACCAATGCGAACCCGTGCTTTACCAGCAAGAGCAGCAGCATCGTCTTCGGCGGAACAGGCAAAGAACAGAGCATCTCCATCCTTAAGCCCCATCTGGTCACGCAACGCAAAAGCGGCATCATCACCTAGTGCTTTGGCGACAGGGCCTCGTGCCTCACCTTCGGCATAAATAATATAACCCATCCCCGGCGCACCTTCGCCTTGTGCCCAGCTGTTCATTTTATCAGCGAAAGCACGACTTCCACAATCTGGGCCCGGAATGGCACGAACAACTGATCCGCCTGCAACAGCCTTGGCAAAAATGCTGAACCCAGAATCACGGAAATGATCGGTCACATCCTGTATTTCAAGCGGAATACGCAGATCAGGCTTATCCGTGCCATATTTCAACATGGATTCAGCAAAGCTGATGCGGGTAAACGGGGCTTTAATATCCTTATCCGTAAACTCATCAAAGACTCCGGCAATCACGGGCTCAACCGCGGCAAAGACGTCATCCTGTTCAACAAAGCTCATTTCAAGATCAAGTTGATAGAACTCACCGGGGCTTCGGTCAGCCCGGCTATCTTCATCACGGAAACATGGCGCAATTTGAAAATACCGGTCAAAGCCAGATACCATAATCAGCTGTTTGAATTGTTGCGGTGCTTGCGGCAAGGCATAGAACTTCCCCGGATGTAACCGTGATGGCACAAGAAAATCACGCGCACCTTCTGGTGATGATGCGGTCAGGATAGGTGTTTGAAATTCCATGAAACCCTGATCTACCATACGCTGGCGGATAGATTGGATAATCTGGGCACGCAACATGATATTCTGGTGCGGGCGCTGGCGTCGCAAATCCAGATAACGATATCGCAGGCGTGTTTCTTCACCCGCATCTTCATCGGAGTTTACCTGAAGCGGAAGAACATCCGCATGGGATAATACTTCAAACTGTTCAATCCGCACTTCAATTTCACCTGTTGGCAGATTGGGATTGATGGTTTCTTCTTCCCGCTTAACAACCTTGCCTTTGATGCGTACCACCGATTCGACCCGCGTGTCTTCGACTTGGGAAAAACTGCTATCAGAGCTATCCGCCACACATTGGGTGATGCCATAATGGTCACGCAGATCAACAAATAATAGCTGACCATGATCACGCTTACGGTTAATCCAGCCAGATAGCATGACAGTTGATCCAACATCAGCACTGGTTAAAGCTTGACAGGTATGTGTGCGGTAGGCGTTCATCTCAAATCTCCGCTAGCAGCAGTTAGGCATTTCGCCCCTTATCTATCGTGAGGATGGCAAGTCATGCAAGTGATTTTGCACGAAAATATGTATTAACGCATTCTGGAACTCTAGCGCTAGCACCCAGATATGGCCAGATATGGGATGATTTGGTCACATCATTTGCGGCGACGACGGCGTGGTGAGGCATCCGTCGATGGTTGATCAGGGATATTTTTCCATGGCTTGCCAAGCTCCGCTTCCAGTCTGGCGGCATCAACAATGGCTTTATCACTATCACAATCTTTATCCAGAGCCTGCCGCATGGCACGGATATGATCAGGGCTTGTGCCGCAACAACCACCAATAATCTGAATACCCGCATCACGCGCTAGAACGGCATATTTAGCCATTAATTCCGGTGTACCATGATAATGGATTTTGCCTTCGACATACTCAGGAATTCCGCAATTGCCTTTGGCAATACGCATGACCCCATTGGCCGGGTTCATAGCCATCATCGAATGCATAAGTTCAGCCGGGCCAATTCCACAATTTGCACCAACGGCAACAACGCCTTTTTCACTGATCTGGCTGGCAAAATCAGATGGATCAACCCCCATCATGGATTTACCTGCCGTATCAAAAGTCATTGTTGCGGCCACCGGTAATCCTGTTTTCTGGGCGGCTTCCAGCGCGGCATAAACTTCATCAAAAGAAGAAATCGTTTCAATCCACAGCATATCAACGCCGCCCTCGGCTAATGCTTCAGCCTGTTCGGTAAATGCCGCGACAGCGTCCTCATGGGTTAGGGTTCCTAACGGCGTAAATAGCTCACCTGTTGGCCCCATTGATCCGGCAACGGCAATATCCCTTCCGGTAGCTTCATGATGATGATCTGCACATGCGCGCGCCAGTCTGGCCGCCGCAATATTTAATTCTCTGACCTGATCTTCTGCCTGATGAAGCTTTAACCTGTACCTTGTGCCGCCAAACGTGTTGGTCAGGATGACGTCTGATCCTGCTTCAATAAACCGGTTGTGCAAACCTGACACATGTTCCGGTTTTTCCAGTGACCATAATTCGGGGGGGTAACCTGTTTCCAGACCAAGTTGAAAGTAATTTGTCCCGGTAGCACCATCAGCAAGAATAAACCCTTGCTTTTGCAAGATACGATCTAGAATAAACATGCCTGCCCTCCTATTTTAGGCACGGCTCCGTCGTCTTGTGCGGCGACTTCTGCCAGTCATTTTAGTTTGGCGATCATGCAGAGTACTAATAAGTGATCTCTGCTCATCAGTACTCATGCTTCGCCAAGACGCAATTTCGTTACGGGTACGATAGCAACCTGTACATAACCCGCTGGTCGGATCTATCTGACAAATACTAATACACGGAGAAGGAAGATGATCCGTTGTCATGCCATACTCAATTCGTTCCAGACGCTATTCATAGCTCATCCAGCAAAATAAGCGTGATAACATATATACGAGAAATATTATAATCAGAAAAGGCTACTGCATTAAGCGGCATTAACCTCATTATTCGTTGTATTTGATACAGCATGTGCCAGATTGTCAATCATTTCTGATACTTCGGCTGATTTTCCAGCCACGACAACATGACCTTCCATTAAAACACTGGTGTCATATTCTGGTGCAATATCGCCCAATAGATCAAGTGACTTAGCAAGGTCTACGCCACCACCAATTAATAGGGATGGTGCTTTTTCACGCAGGAATGCTGACATAATCCGTTTAGCATGACTATCCGCTTCTAATGCTTTCAGATGCTGATCACCATCTGGAATGATCATGATATCGTAATCCACGGCTAATGTTTCACGCCATACCGTATCAACCGGATAAGATAGCCCCCATTGTTCACCAGCCCAGCCATTGATCAGACCATTTTCTTTAGACACCATCTTAGCTTTGATACCTGCATCATTTAACTGTTTTTGCAGATTGATCAGAACGCTTTCATTAAATCCATGTGTTACAAGTATGGCGGCGGTTTTTCCTGCAAGCGCGGAAAGGGACATTCAACAACTCCATCAATAATGTTTCAGCCCGGAGAGGGTTTATACCTCAATCCTGCGACCATGTTTGGATGCTTTCTATATATGTATATTCATACAAAATATCAATAGCCTATGCTTTTATATCGTAATCCTGATGAGCTAATGACTCTGCCTTTTTCTTTAAAACATGATGCCAGAGGAGCAAGACTAGAAAGAAAAAATAAATTAGAAAACTCTAATGCATCTTACCAGCCTATATCCGGCAAGGCGGATGATTCAGTTTATCCTTGCAGTATGTTTACCCCTGCTGGTTGGGTGCGGGGGCGGGAATGATGTATTTGTTTCCGCCCCACCTCCGACAGGGGTTAATTTAACCGATCTCAGTCAAGCGACCCAGCGTCAGGTTGATCACCTTTTTGCCAAATTAAATGGTGACGGCGACAAATGGATAACTATCATCGATAGCGATAGCCTGAATTTAAAATTGGAAGGCAGGACAGATGATGCCGCCATTGGTGCCAGATTGCGAAAACTGCCGCCGATTTCAGATTATGCTTCCGATAACGTTACCAATATATTTTCACGATTTGGCACGATATCATCCCCGCTGGATCATCAGGCGGATATTGCCGCCCGGATTGTGGTCTGGGGATATCAGGCATCGGCTTTACCTGACCATGATATCACCTATCACATACACTCTTTATGGAATGGCGTTGCCTGTGATGGTGCATTTGAAACACGCAAGGGACAGGCAAACGGGGCATTACATGTGACGCCAGACAACAAACAGACATCATTTAATCTGGCCGGGGATGGCTTATCATTGGATGCAGCGATGCGACTGGATGATCAGATTAACTTTCATATTCTTGGGGATATGCAGCTCATATTTCAAGGTGAGATACAGCAACTGGAACATCAGTTTGTCACCGGAACCCTGTTCGGGCCAGATGCAAGCGAGGCTGGCATGGTGATCGGACTAGAGACAGATCAGGGGGCGTTGTTCAGCATAATGGCCCTTGGTCAGGCTGTCCGGCCTTAAATTCATCAGGTTTATATCCCCAATGAGCCATAGCTTTTTACCACACGTTCAACAGCGATTTTCATAGCCGCCACACGCATATCCTTGACATCTGGATTAGTATTCCATTCATGACTGATATGTTTATAGGCTTCGCGCATCGTATCTTCCAGACCTGATCGCACCAGTGTCAGTTCCGTGGAACCGGTCAAAGCCTGTTCACGCAATTTTTCGGGAAACGGTTTTCCTGTTAGCATTTCAACACCATTGATAATAGCACTGAAATGATCAAAACTTTCGCGTCTTTGCATCCGGCCAAAACGGATATGGCTTAGATTTTTGATCCATTCAAAATAACTAACCGTGACGCCGCCAGCATTTGCATAAAGATCAGGTATAATGACGACATTTTTCTTATTCAGGATCGCATCAGCATCTGCGGTGACAGGCCCGTTAGCCGCTTCGATGATAAGCGGGGTTTTTATCCGGCTGGCATTATCTTTTGTGATAACCATTTCCATCGCCGCCGGTATCAGGATATCTGCATCCTCTTCCAGCATTTCAAATCCGCTAGCCACAAATCCTTCATAGGATTCTAATGAGCCATGGGTGTTCATATGATCTTTAAGCGCACGAATATTTATCCCATCAGGATTGATAACAGCACCTCCACGTTCCAGCACATGAGTAATGATTGCCCCATCTTCTTCTGATAAAAATAACGCGGCATGATAACCGACATTGCCAAGCCCCTGTACAATCACACGTTTATCTTTCAACCCCGGGGCAAGTCCTGTTTTCTTCACATCTTCCGGATAATCAAAAAACGCCCGCAAAGCATATTGAACCCCGCGTCCGGTGGCCTCAACGCGGCCCTGAATGCCGCCCTTGCCAACAGGTTTGCCTGTCACACATGCCCAGGCGTTAATTTCTACGGAATTCAACCGGCGATATTCATCCGCCATCCACGCCATTTCGCGTTCCCCTGTTCCCATATCCGGTGCGGGTACATTCTGTGATGGGCTGATCAGATCACGTTTAGCCAGTTCTTGCGTAAAGCGTCTGGTGATGCGTTCCAGTTCCTGTTCTGTCCAGTCACGCGGATTGATATAAAGCCCACCTTTAGAACCGCCAAAAGGCACTTCAACCAGAGCACATTTGAATGTCATCAGCGTGGCCAGAGCTTCCACTTCTTCAAGCGACACATCAAGGCTATATCTGATGCCACCCTTCACGGGTTCGAAATGTTCACTATGCACACAGCGATATCCGGTAAATGTATGCATGGCACCACGCAATCTTACCCCGAAACGAACAATATAGGATGAATTGGTTACCTTGATTTTTTCTGCAAGCCCCGGTGCCATCTCAACCAGACTGGCAGCCTTGTCATAAACATCTTCCACCGACTGAAGAAAAATATTAGTCATCACATTGCTCCGTCCATGCACCGTTAAAATAGATATCATGAATATAGCACATATTGACCATTGCCTAATGCAGAAATAAGCGTATGGTTAAATAATTAAGGTCTAAAAGAAGCAAACTAAAATGGCGTTTCGTCCACCTATCCGCATCGCTTCAGGCGGAAGCCCTAGTGGTAATACATTAGGGATCATTTATGGTATGAACAGCTCATCTATGGCTGTTCTGGGATCATTGATATCGCTGGTTGGGCTCAATATTCTCAATGATAATACCGTTGCCCTGTCCTTCAGTTTGTTTCTGGCCGCATTAATTTCACTTCCCATTGTGCTTTACACCGGAAGTCTGATCAATCTGCTCACCAGAAAATATGTGTTCACTATTGGCGTCATGATCGCGCTGTTAGGCAATGTTCTGTTTATGCTGGATTGGCCGATTGCATTTGTGCTCGCAAATGCATGCCGGATGGCTGGTGCCGGATTGATGATCATGTGTATATCGCTATATACAATGGATTTCATCCCCCGGAAACAACTTGCCAAAGCCGAAAGCCGGAAATTTGTTTTTGCCGGGATCTCATGGCTGATTTTTCCATTTGTCGGAACATGGATGTGGGTCAATATTGATACCCGCGCACCCTTTATACTATCCATTACATTGATCTCAATTCTTATTGTCCTGTTTTGGTGGCTCCGCATTTCGGAAGCCCAGAATATCAAACCGCCAAAATCAAGTAACCTTGATTTCATCCGAAATGTGCGCACCTATTTCGGTAATCCACATATGCGCGTCGCTTACCTGATTGCGGTGGCACGATCTTCGTCCTGGGTAGTGTTTTTTACCTATGGCCCAATATATTTGCGTGATGCTGGTGTATCCACACAATGGATCGGTTTGTTCATGGGTGGCATAATGGCGGTGCTTCTATTTTCTAGCCGGTTTGCTGCATTGGCTCAGTATATCGGCATTCGCAAAACCATTTTATTAAGCTTTTCCATGGCTGGTATCAGTATGATCGCACTTGGACTACTGCCAGAGCCAACATTATGGGGATTATTGCTTTTGCTGCTGGCCTCACTTGGTTTTGATATGCTGGATATCATTGGAAATATTCCGTTCATGCGGATGGTAACACCAAAAGTCCGGGTTGAAATGACCAGTGTATTTTCTACATGGCGGGAAATGTCATTTGTGGTCACACCCGGCCTTTCCGCCCTGATTTTGATGTTCACTGATATAAGCGGCTTATTTCTGGTGCTGGGCGTTATGCTGATATTTGCCGGACTCTTGAGCCGAACTATGCCTTTACGGGTTGATTGAATCCCATCACCCTGATTGAACAGAAGCTGTTTCAGACAGTTATACGGTTTCGTGTTTCGCCCCTGCCCGGGTGGCGATAATGCCAGCAACAACAATCAGAATGATTCCGAAAATATCACGCATCCATAAATGCTGTTCCAGAAATACCCATGCCGCAAAACCAGCAAAGATCAGGAATGAATATTCATAAACATTAATATATGTTGGATCACCAATCTGATACGCACGGGTCATAAACCACATGGCTATCGAAGAAAAAAAGGCTTGTAAAAAAACCAGTCCAAACACTGCCCATGTAATAGGTGCCCATCCGGTGGTAATAAATGCCGTCATATGCCCATCCGGTTCTATCGGATAGGTTGTCAATAGCGTGGCAGCTATGGCACCGCCTATTCCCAGAAAAGCAAATCCCATCCCTGACAACAGAATGGGGCTTTCCTTATCACAATAGCGTTTTGTCATGATATTGCTTAAAGCCAGAAATGCCCCGCCACAAACCGGCAGGATATTCATCCATGAAAATGTTGTGCCATTAGGGTTTAGAATTACCAGCACCCCGATAGACCCCACCACCACGGCACTAATTCTGCGCCAGCCAATATGCTGGCCAAAGAATACCCGTGAAAATATCAACACAAATATAGGGCAGGTAAATATCCCCGCCCCTGTTACCGCCATCGGCAGAAACGATAGTGACGAAAAATAGATCAGCATCGCAAACATAAAACACAGATTACGGATAATCATGGCCCATGGACGATAAATGGTCAGGTCAGAACCAAGAACCCATGCAAATAGCAAAACAATAGGTACCGCGATCAGGCTCCTCAGAAAGTGAAACTGGCCAACGCCAATATCATCTTCCATCACCACAACCAGGGTATCATTGGGGCCAATAATTATCATGGCCAACAGAATATATAACCCGCCCCAGATTTCACCAGACCATGATTTTCCCACCCTTGATGTCATGGGCTAGTCCTGACCAAACTCATCCCGGATAGCGGCCGTATGCTGACCCAGATCAGGAACGTCCGTTGCTGCATATGTCTGGCCATTTACCAAAGCACCGGGGGTCATAATATCCATTTCCCCTTCGGATGTTCTTATGGTCATCAGCCGGATTTGGGGATGATTGATCAAATCATCCATATTGCTCAACCGGCCAAACGCAATATCAGCATCTGTCATGATATTGGCTATTTCATCACGGCTATGTTTTGCAAAAGCGGCAATGATACGGGCATCCAGTTGTGACCGGTTGGCGACACGATTAGTGTTTCCAGCGAATTGATCTTCTTTTGCCATATCCGCATCATCCAGCACATCTGTGCAGAAACGCGCCCATTCCCGTTCATTTTGGATAGAAAATAAAATCATGCCACCATCGCCGCAAGGATAGACGCCATAAGGTGCGATAGTGGGGTGGTGAAGCCCCGGCCGTTTCAGATCACGGCCACCATGTCTGGATTGGATATAAGGAACATTCATCCAGTCAGCAAGCGCGTGAAATAATGACACTTCGATATGTCTGCCCTTGCCTGTTTTGGCACGCCCAATCAGGGCTTGAAGGATAGCCTGATATGCTGTCATACCGGCCCCGATATCACAAATAGAAACCCCGACACGTCCGGCGGCTTCTGCTGATCCGGTCAAATTGGCCAGCCCGACTTCTGCCTGCACCAACAGATCATAGGCTTTCATCTGGCTGAAGGGGCCGGTTTCGCCATAGCCACTGATAGAACAGGTGATCAATGATGGAAATTCTGCCAGCAAATCATGAACATCCAGACCAAGCCGTGCTACCGCCCCCGGCATCAGATTCTGAATAAAAATATCCGCCTGACCGATCATGGCTTTAACCAATGCCAGATCATCTGGGTCTTTGAGATTAAGCGCAACCGATTCTTTGCCGCGATTAAGCCAGACAAAATAGGAACTGGAACCCTTTGCATCCTTATCATAGCCCCGGCCAAAATCACCTTCGGGGCGTTCAATTTTAATCACTCTTGCACCGGCATCGGCTAGCTTGCCAGACGCGTAAGGTGCCGCAACAGCCTGTTCAATTGTTACAACCGTAATTCCATCTAGATCACTGGCAATCATATTTAACGTATCCACTAAAACCTATACTTCAATCGGGCTATCCTATCCCAAGCCATACCAGATAGCCATATCCAAAGTGTTATCATATCTTTGTTGATTCAGCGAACCCGTCATTAAGCCCGTTTATCACGCTGATTACGGCATCGGTGACAATGCGGGTAGTGGCATTACCACCGACATCCGGGGTTAGTATCCCTTCGGCGCATACCTGTTCTACTGCGGTCATTATCATATTTGCCGCTTGCCCATGTCCAAGATGATCCAGCATTAATGCCGCTGTCCAGAATGTTGCTACCGGATTGGCAATGCCCTTTCCCGTGATATCAAACGCTGAGCCATGGATAGGTTCGAACATAGACGGAAACCTGCCTTGCGGATCAATATTTGCGGTGGGTGCTACCCCTATACTACCTGCCAATGCACCTGCCAGATCAGACAGAATATCAGCATGCAGATTGGTGGCGACAATCGTATCAAGGCTGCCGGGGTCAAGTGTCATGCGAACCGTCATGGCATCAACCAGCATCTTATCCCATGTCACATCGGGAAACTCCGTTGCTATTTCAGCCGCGATATCATCCCACATAACCATGCCATGCCGCTGGGCATTAGATTTGGTGACAACCGTTAACTGTTTACGCGGGCGTGAGGCCGCCATAGCAAAAGCATAACGCATAATTCGCGCAACCCCGTTACGGGTAAAAACAGATATTTCAGTTGCTACTTCTTCAGGGTAGCCCTGATGTACGCGGCCACCACTACCTGAATATTCACCTTCGGAATTTTCGCGGATAATCATCCAGTCCAGATCACCATGCTCAACATGTCGCAATGGTGATTTTATTCCGGGCAATACCCGTGTCGGACGGATATTGGCATATTGGTCAAACCCCTGACATATGGGCAATCGTAATCCCCATAATGTTATGTGATCAGGCACATCCGGTGCGCCAACCGCACCAAAAAAGATGGCATCAAATGATTTAAGCTGTTCAAGGCCATCTGCCGGCATCATCTGACCGTGGGATTTATAATAATCTGACCCCCAGTCAAACGACGTCACCGCAACTTTGAAATGACCATCCCGACGTGCCACCGCTTCCAGCACCTCAAGACCAGCATCTATGACTTCCGGGCCAATACCATCTGCCGGAATTGCGGCGATTTTGTAAGTTTTCATAACGACCCTCTACTAACTGATATTATTACGAAAGATGATTGATAAACCGAATGATATGTTTTGCTACCTGTTCGCCGGCTTCAAGCAAAAGAGAATGTTTGAATTCTGGCAGAATAACCAGCTCTGCATCGGTCATAGCATCTGCCATCTGCTTATTGAGGCGTGGGGGACAACCGCCATCATTTTCACCGGTAAGAACCAGCGATGGAACAGCAATTTCATCCAGCCATGGTGCCATTTCCGTTCCTGCATAGATGCGAAACACGTTAAGAAAAACATCAGGGTCTGTTTCAACGACCTGTTTCAGACGCGCTTTGACCATATCCGGATTTGACTGAATAAAGGCATCTGTAAACCAGCGATCTGATAACCTTTCCAGCACTTGTGGAATACCTTTTTCTTCCATGGCTCTGACCACCGCCCAGACATTCTGGCTATCCTGTTCGGTGCGGAAGGCCGCTGTCGATAACAATCCCAGTGATTTAACCCTCTGCGGAAAGGCACGCGCATAGGCTGGCCCTATCATCCCGCCCAGCGAATGACCGGCCAGATGCATGGTATCTATACCAGCCGCCTGACGAACAGCTTCCACATCAAGCACCAGATGATCAAGATTGAATATGCCTTCACCAGATGGGGATGCACCATGCCCACGCAAATCATAGGTGACAACAGTAAAAGTCGCCGTCAGTTGCGGCATTAATTTTGCCCATGTGTTACGCGCTGCACCAATGCCATGAATCAATAATAATGGCGGGCCCTTTCCTTCTTTTGACCAGGCACAGGACACCGCTTCCATTCGGGCTAGATTCGGGATGGAAGAATGATCTGTTGTCATATTCAATCAGATGGTTTGTCAACAAAGGCGACACCGCCCTTGCCCCAATCAGCTTTATCAACATCAACCAGAACAACATCTACCACATCTGGCTTTGCTCCTGTGGCGCGGCAAAAGCCGTCGGTCAACTCCTTGATAATGGCACGACGGGTATCGCGATCACGGCCTTTGAACATTTCCACACGAATAATCGGCATAATATCTGTTCTCCTTTACATGGCTATATATTGATCTTTTGTTTTATTGGTAAAATGCGGCATCACTTCCTCGGCAAAAGCTTGTATCGCATCACATGTTTCATTGGCATCCAGTCCAAAATTCGGATTGATAATAACCCGATCAATACCAAGTTCCGCATATGGTGCCAATTTATCAACCACTTCCTGCGCCGTACCGATTAATAGACTTTCGCCAAGCTCATCAATAGGTGTTCGGGATGGCATAGGGGTAATCATACCGCGATCAACATGACCAGGCCCAAGAAAAATATTATCAAACCGGCCATAATAATGATGGGCAGCAGCAATCTTGCGCTGCTTTTCTGCATCAGTTTTTGCCATATGCGCAACACGGGATAATGTCAGAGTTGGCACATCATCTGCTTTCTTGCATTCTGCTTTCCCGCGATTAAATGCATTGACCTGATCAAATAGCAATTGATGATTTCCTGATAATGGTGTGGTCTGAATATGAAACCCCTTTTTTGTACATTCATAAATACCGTCAGGGTTCAGCACCGCCATCATAATCGGTGGCCCTCCTGCCCTGATTGGTCGCGGCATAATGGTCAACGGGTCGAATTGGTACCATTTACCATCCCATGATACCTCTTCTTCATTTAATAATGTCTGCAACACATCCAGAGATTCATCAAATCGTTCACGGGTTTCTGCCATCGGAACACCCATCCGTTCCATTTCATAGGCAAAAGCACCGCGACCAACGCCCAGCATCAATCGCCCTTCGCAAAAAATATCTGCCACAACGACTTCACCTGCATAGACGCGCATATCATGGAGAGGCAACACCACGACTGAGGTTAAAATCTTAACCCGTGTGGTCATGCTGGCAATTTTAACGGCAAAGGTAAGCGGGGCAGGCATCATCAGACAATTGACCAGATGGTGTTCTGTGACAGATACCGCATCAAACCCTAACTGGTCAGCCAGTTTGGCCTGTGCAAGCATATCGGCATAAACACGACCCCCGCCATAGGATTTATCCGGATAATCAGCAGATAGTTGAATACAGAAATCCATAGTTACCTATCCATCTTCCTTTTATGCTGGCTTAACTTTCATTATCTGTTCAGACTACTCTTATTAGAGAACTGAAATCAATCATCTAATCCGGATGAGATATGAATAAATGGTTTCTATTTTCAAAAAAAATAAATTACCATCAACTCTTCTTTTACTTAACAGATTATAATTTATTCATGTCACATAATAAAGCCGTTGCTATCATATTGTTGGGTGGCAGTTTTATGTCGCTGGTTGGTATTGTCATGCGACTGATGGAAACCGATGATGGCATGATCATTCTGTTTTACCGGTCGATCAGTCTGTCCGCTATGGTCATGACAGTTGGCTGTTTGCGCCGCCGCGAAAACCCTATCAGATTTCTTGGCAAACTGGATAAAACCGATATGGCGATGGGGGCGGCCCTTTCCATAGCCTTTACCACTTATGTCTACGCCATGTTGATGACGTCTGTTGCGTCAACATTATTCCTGCTGACAACAACACCGTTTATGGCCGCCGTGATTGGCTGGATATGGATCAATGAAAAACCCCATCCCTTTACCTGGATAGCCATGATCGCGGCATTGATTGGTGTCGGGCTGATGATCAGTGACGGGCTTGATCTGGGTCGCACCCAGGGCAATATTGTAGCGCTTTTATCTGCATTCTTTTTTGCAGTCATGCTGGTGCTGGCTCGCCGAAGCCAGAAAGATGATGTGCTGGGTGGAACATTTCTGGGCGGCATCATGGCGTTATCTTTAGCGGGAATATCTGCTATCGGGTTTGGCAATGGACTTGGTATCAGTGGCAGTGATCTTATGCTGGCATTATTCATGGGTGCCTTTACCATCGGGATAGGTATTGCGCTGGTTACATGGGGCGCACCTTATGTTCCAGCAGCTGAAGTGAGTCTTTTGGTATTAATCGAATCTGTCCTTGGGCCGTTATGGCCATGGCTGTTTCTGGGTGAAAAGATGTCCATGCTTGAAATTATCGGCGGCATCACGGTAATGACAGCGGTCGCGGGACTTGCCTTACTCGGAATGGAAAAAAAGCAAAAGATGCCTCAACCATAATTGATCTCTATGCCTATCAGGTCAGGATTGGGCGCCGCATTCTCCCCCTTGTTTCTGATTGTCTTTCCCCCATTTAAAAGGAAGTTAAGTTTTTTATGAGAGTATCATGTCTATTCGCCCAGTAAAAATGTCTAGCCAGGCTAAACCACATATGGAAGGTGCTGGTGTTCATCTTCACCGTGTCTTCGGATTTGGTGAAACAGAACCGTTTGATCCTTTTCTGATGATGGATGACTTTCGCAATGATGACCCGGAAAAATACCTCAACGGGTTTCCATGGCATCCTCATCGCGGCATTGAAACCATTACCTATGTGTTGAAGGGAAATGTTGAACATGGCGACAGCCTGGGGAATCAGGGGGTGCTTAGTGATGGCGATGTTCAGTGGATGACGGCCGGGTCTGGCATTATCCATCAGGAAATGCCACGCGGTAATGCCAATGGTGAAATGCATGGCTTTCAACTCTGGGCTAATCTGCCTAGCCACCAGAAAATGACATCCCCGCGTTATCAGGATATCAAATCCCCCGATATTACTCACCTCACTGATGATGATGGCACACATATCCGTGTTATTGCTGGTGATTATCGTGGCTATCGCGGGCCGGTAGATGGCATTGATACTGATCCCAGCTATCTGGATATCGCCATGCCAGCCAATACCACTAAACGGTTTCCATTTGATACCAGACGACAGGGTTTTGCCTATATTTTTGAAGGCAGTGCCAGTTTTGCCGATGCCTCCCAGCCTTTCGGGGTCAATGTAGAAAAAGAATATATGGGGGAAGAACTAAAGATCAGGGATCAATCTGGAAACCGGACATTAGTTGTTTTCGGTGAGGGTGATGAGGTCGTCGTGACATCAGGGGAAATGGGTGTCCGGTTTTTGCTTATTTCTGGCGCCCCTCTGCGCGAGCCTGTTGCATGGCATGGACCCATTGTTATGAATACCCGTGATGAGCTGGTTGAAGCATTTCAGGAATTGAATAATGGTAAGTTCATCAAGGAAGGGGCTAAGGACTGGGTAGGCAGAAAACGCAAATAATTAAAGCTCCACCGATCTTGCCCTATCGCAACATCAGGGAATAGGCGAGGCTATATAGACATAGAAAAAAAGCTGCCGCGATTGCACAGATGAAACTGGACATATGAAAGAAAAACCCGATGGATATGGGTATGGCCGCCATTGGAAGTATGATCGCTGTGGCGCATGGATTTGACCATGATCTTGGTATTCTACCCTTGCTATAAATTTCAATCCGCCGCATCAGCACATGATGAAAATGCATCATATCGGGACGTGTTGCATCTGTTTTCTTGTAAAGTCGCCTGAAAATAGAATGTACCATATCCATGGCTGGCCAGAACACGATTAGCAACATCGCCCAGCCCGAAATTTGCGGATGCCGAGATTTTAGGATGATCAGGGAAATCGCGATTAAAAATCCAAGGGAATACGCGCCTGCATCACCCATAAAGACGCGTCCCGTTGGATAATTCAACATGAAAAAACCTAAAACTGCTGAAAATATCAACGCATTGAGAATAACAATATTCGGTTCAGCAAAATGATTGGCCAGTGCAATAATGGCTACCGACATAAGCAATGTTTTGCCTGATGCCAAGCCATTGATTCCATCAATCATATTGATGGAATTGATTAATGTAATAATAGCAATAATTGTAAAACTAATGCCAATAGCGGGATACCCTAACAACGGATCAACATAAGGAACGTTAATTTCCCGAAGCCAGATGCCGGTATAATAGATGAAGATACCAGCTGAAATAGCACCCAGACATAACCGGAAATAAGGATGCATCGGATAATGGAAATCTTCCATGATGCCAGCAATAAAAATGGGGGATATAGCTAATATCAACTCCCACTTAACCGGTAGTTCAAGCATGAACAGACCTGCAAAGATAGCAAGAATAATAGCTATACCACCTAGCCGCGGGGTTGCGGTTTTATGCGCCGCACGTTTTTCCCCTATGTGATGATCTTGTGCATTTATTAAACGGGAAAAAGCAAGAATAATAATCGAGATAAAAAAACTCAGGGCAAGAGCGATGATAAGTGGAAATGGGATATGCATATTCATTAACCCGTGCCTGTTATGATGAATACCTTATTCATAAAAAGAGATATCACCATTATTATCACATATTATTAAGACCAAAGTGACTTACTGATCAATTGTAATCATATCATTTTTATAAACCACATCATAATTTAAATGAAAATTCGCGGTTGATTTAACTTTCCCTGTTGTCGAACCTATACGCTAACTGTGATTTCTGCTATTGGTGTTGAATGTCTAATTCTTCACCAATACTTGTGACAGGCGTTGCTGGTTTTATCGGCTTTCATCTGGTCAGACGACTGCTTCGGGATGGTCATAAGGTTGTTGGGATAGATAGCCTGACCAGTTATTACAACACACAACTCAAACAAGACAGACTGGCTCAGATAGCTCATCCCGCATTTACGTTTAACCATCTTGATCTGACAGATCATGATGCCATCATGACGCTATTTGCAACGATAAAGCCAAAAGCGGTTATCCACCTTGCTGCTCAGGCTGGTGTGCGATATTCCATTGATAACCCTGCCGCCTATATGGACAGCAATATGACAGGGTTTTTCCATATTCTTGAAGCCTGTCGCCAGCATCAGATTGAACATCTGATCTATGCGTCCTCATCATCGGTATATGGTGCATCTACCGATTATCCCTTTTCGGAAAATCAGCCGGTCAATCATCCGGTCAGCTTCTATGCTGCCACCAAAAAAGCTAATGAAGCCATGGCACATTCCTATGCCCATCTTTATGGCTTGCCATGTACGGGCTTGCGGTTTTTCACCGTTTATGGCCCATGGGGGCGACCTGATATGGCGTTATGGACATTTAGCGACCGCATCATGAAAGGTGAGCCTATCCATGTCTATGGGGACGGGGATATGAGCCGTGATTTCACCTATATCGATGATATTATTGAAGGCGTTATCCGATTGATCCCGCTTGCACCAGAACCTAACCCTGAATGGGATAGTGCAAAACAGCATCAGGCCACTAGTGCCGCCCCGTGGCGCGTCCTCAATATTGGCAATAATAACCCGACGCAATTGGAACATTTTATCACCATCCTCGAATATGCTATCGGTATCAAAGCCATCAAAGAATATCTGCCTATGCAGGATGGTGATGTTCGCCGCACCGCCGCCAACATAGATGCTATTCATAAACTAACCGGTTTTACGCCACAAACCAGCATAGAAACAGGCATCCCAGCATTTGTCGATTGGTATCGCCAATGGAATGGCAATCGATGATCTATTATTCCGGTGATTGCCACTAGCAAAATAAATAGTGTATGAAGTGATAGCAATTAAACTAATCAGGATTTAAAATGTCAGCCAGAATCACAAAGGCTATTTTCCCTGTTGGCGGGCTTGGCACACGTTTCTTGCCTGCAACAAAATCCATGCCGAAAGAAATGCTTCCTATTGTGGATAAACCGCTTATCCAATATGCTGTTGAGGAAGCCGAAGAAGCTGGAATTACAGAATTCATATTTGTCACTGGACGTGGCAAGACAGCCATAGAAGATCATTTTGATCATTCAACCGAAATGGAAGATATATTAGAAGAACGCGGAAAAGGCGACGCCTTAATGGCTGCCCGCGGCATGATGAAACCACCCGGTTCTGTTGCCTATATCCGCCAGCAGGAACCTGCCGGCCTAGGTCATGCCATATGGTGCGCACGCCATTACACAAATGGTGAACCTGTTGCCGTATTACTTGCTGATGATTTGATCCAACCTGATAAAGGCGGCATGGGTTGCCTTAAACAAATGGTTGAGGCATGGCAGAAAACCGGCGGCAATATGGTTGCAGCCATGAATGTGCCAAAAGAAAAAACAGGTTCCTACGGTATCATTACGCCCGGCAAGTCAGATGGTCCATTAACCGAAGTCCATGGACTAATTGAAAAACCGCACCCTGATGAAGCCCCATCCACCCTTGCTGTTGTAGGCCGCTATATTCTTGAACCGGGGGTATTTGATGAACTGGAAAAAATGGAACGTGGCACTGGAGGAGAGATTCAAATTACGGATTCCCTCGCCCGGCGCATTGGTAAAGAGCCTTTTTTCAGCCACCAGTTTTCAGGAACCCGATTTGATTGTGGTTCAAAATTAGGTTTCCTTCAGGCAAATATTTCTTATGCGTTATCTCGTGATGATCTGGCAGACCGGCTAGAACAATGGCTGGGAAATCTGAATACATGATGAAGCACCGTTTTGATCCCACTATTCTAAGAGCTTATGATATCCGCGGTATTCTTGATGAAACACTAACCGGTAAGGACGCCTATGCCATAGGTGTCGGTTTTGCCGCACATATCCGCGCAAGGAATGGGCATAAGGTGGTCATGGGTCGTGACGGCCGTCTATCATCCCCCATGCTGGCCGATCATCTGGCAAAAGGTCTGGTTGCTGGCGGCATGCATGTGATTGATATCGGTGTTTCACCAACGCCCATGTTGTATTTTGCTGACCGGATATATCAGGCTGATGGTGCTATTCAGATCACCGGTTCGCATAATCCACCACATTATAACGGGTTCAAAATGGTTATCGGCCACTTACCCTTTTATGATGCCGATATTACTGGCCTTGGGCAAATGATGGCCGAAGGCGTGGATTATGCTGATGGTGGCCAACATGACCATAGAGATATATCAGATCAATATATAACTGCCCTGAATACCTATGCCGGTGATCTTGGGTCATTAGGTCATCCATCTCTGGTCTGGGATTGCGGCAATGGTGCAACAGGGCCGGCGGTGGAAATGCTTACCAGCGCATTGCCGGGTAAACATCAGGTTCTATTTTCTGATATTGATGGTAACTTCCCCAACCATCATCCTGATCCGGTTGATCCAGAAACCCTTCATCTGTTGCGGCAAGCCGTGGCAGATCATCATGCCATGATCGGAATAGGTTTTGACGGTGATGGTGATCGCATTGGACTGATTGATGGCAAGGGCCGGCAAGTCGCTGGTGATGTTCTGACCGCCTATCTGGCAGAAGGAGTGTTACGCCGTCATCCAGGTGCTGAAATTATATTCGATGTAAAATCGTCTTCTGTTGCGCTTGATCATGTCAAAGCATCAGGCGGCAAACCACTGCTATGGAAGACAGGCCATAGCCACATGAAAATGAGATTGAAAGAAACAGGCGCTCTTCTGGCAGGCGAAATGAGTGGCCATCTGTTTTTGGCCGATAGCTGGTATGGTTTTGATGATGCCCTATTATCAGCGGTGGCCGTATTAAAAGAAATGGCTGAAACCGGCAGGGATATCACTCAATTTGTTGATACATTACCGCCAGTCTTTGCCACGCCTGAATTGCGAATTCCATGCATGGAAGCCGAAAAGTTTGCTTTGGTTGATTCTGTTACTAAAGCGGTAAAAACAGACCCTGATCATGGCATGACCGATATTAATGCCATTGATGGGATAAGGGTTACTACTGATCATGGCTGGTGGCTGATCAGAGCATCTAATACAGGTGCTGAACTGGTGGCACGCGCTGAGGGTAACGATACCAACGCACGGGATAAACTAGAAGACAGTATCTATCACCGGCTTCAAACTGCTGGCTGGAAAAATACATTGTGATCCGCTATCAAGAAAAAACGATTTACATTCCTGAAACGGAATTGCCACATGTAACCTTAATCGTTATAAGCATGTCGTAACAGATGCATTAATCAATAATGGAGATCATTATGTCGGAGTGTATTAATTCATTCGGCCTTCAGGTAGATAAAGCCCTTTATGAGTTTATCAATCAGAATGTGTTAAAACAACTTGACGTAACCACTGATCATTTCTGGAATGGCTTTGCTGAAGCTGTTAATACACTAACCCCGAAAAACAGAGCCTTACTGGCCACCCGCAAAACATTGCAGGATAAAATTGATGCGTGGTTTTTGGACAGACGCGGAAACGCGTTTGATCAGGATGAATATATCCATTTCCTGAAAGACATTGGATATCTAGTTCCCGAAGGTGATGATTTTCAGATCACAACAGATCATGTTGACGAAGAAATGGCATTGGTCGCGGGCCCACAATTGGTTGTGCCAGTCCTTAATGCACGTTTTGCCCTCAATGCTGCAAATGCCCGCTGGGGTAGTCTTTATGATGCGTTTTATGGAACGGATGCTATTCCACAGAATACGCCTATTGCTGCCGGATTTGATCAGGCCCGCGGGGAACAGGTTATTGCCACTGTTCGCGATCATCTGGATAAGGTGCTTCCGCTGGATGGTGCTAGCCATCATGATACCACCAATTATGCTATTGTGAATCATCAGCTTAATGTGACATGTGAAGATGGTTCGTCGACTGGCCTGAAAGATCAAAGCCAGCTGCGTGGCTGGTTAGGTGATCCTGCCCAGCCGGATTCTATTCTTCTGGCGGTGAATGGTCTGCATCTGGAACTGGTTATTGATCGAACAGGTGTTATCGGGACAAATGATAAAGCAGGTATTAATGATGTCATCATAGAATCGGCACTGACAACGATTGTTGATCTGGAAGATTCCATTGCCGCTGTTGATGCCGAAGATAAATGCGATGCCTACCGCAACTGGTTAGGATTAATTATGGGTGACCTGACAGCCAGCTTCATGAAAGGCGGCAAGGAGATGAAGCGAACCCTTCATCCTGACCGTGTCTTTACAGGTATGGACGGCCAGCCTCTCACTTTGCATGGCCGGTCATTGCTTCTTGTTCGTAACGTTGGCCATCTGATGACAAATCCCGCTATCCTTGATGCTAATGGTGATGAAATTTTTGAAGGCATTATGGATGCGTTCATTTCCACAGCTATTGCTGTTCATGATCTCAAAGGACATGGCAAATATCGTAACAGCAGAAGCGGATCAATCTATATTGTTAAGCCTAAAATGCATGGCCCCGAAGAAGTGGCTTTTACAGATGAGCTGTTTGCAACGGTTGAAAACGTGCTTGGTCTGGCTGCCAACACCATAAAGATTGGCATCATGGATGAAGAGCGGCGAACATCGGTTAACCTGAAAGAATGTATCCGTGCCGCATCAGCGCGGGTCGTATTTATTAATACAGGTTTTCTTGATCGCACCGGTGATGAAATTCATACCGCCATGGAAGCAGGGCCTATGATCCGCAAAACAGCTATGAAAGGCACAACATGGATTGCTGCTTATGAAGACTGGAATGTGGATATTGGACTTGCCTGCGGGTTATCTGGCAAAGCCCAGATTGGTAAAGGCATGTGGGCAATGCCAGACCTGATGGAAGCCATGTTGGATCAGAAAATTGGTCATGTTAAAGCAGGGGCTAATTGTGCATGGGTGCCATCACCTACCGCGGCAACGTTGCATGCCCTTCATTATCATAAGGTTGATGTCTTTGACATTCAAAAGAGCCTGATTGGTCATCGCCGGGCAAAGCTCGAAGATTTATTAACAATCCCCGTTGATACCAAAAGCAATTATTCTGCCGAAGATATCCAGAATGAACTGGATAACAATGCACAGGGCATTCTGGGTTATGTGGTGCGCTGGGTTGATCAGGGTGTTGGTTGTTCCAAGGTGCCGGATATTAATGATATCGGGCTAATGGAAGATAGGGCAACTCTCCGGATATCTGCACAACATATTGCTAACTGGTTGCATCATCGCATCACCAACAGGGATCAGGTCATGGATACCATGAAGCGGATGGCTAGCGTGGTTGATCGCCAGAATGCTGGTGATCCGGACTATCATCCCATGGCTGATAATTTTGACCAGTCCATTGCTTTCAAGGCAGCTTGTGATCTGGTGCTGGAAGGCCGTCACCAGCCATCCGGATATACCGAGCCAGTATTGCACCGGCGGCGGCTTGAACTGAAAGCAAAATAAGCCGCCTTCATGTTTAATCTGGATCCGCATATTGCCCGATATCACGATTTTCCTAAGCCGGGGATCACCTTTTATGATATCTCACCTGTTCTGGAAAATCATAACGCTTTAAAATCATGTGTAGATGCACTCACCAGACTGGCGGAACCCTATAAACCTGACCTGATTGTCGGGCTTGATGCGCGGGGTTTCCTGTTTGTGACACCAATGGCACTTATTCTTAACGCTGGTGCCATTATGATCAGGAAAAGCGGTAAATTGCCAGGTGCAGTTAACCAGCTATCCTATGAACTGGAATATGGTGAAGCAACGCTTGAGCTCCAGAAAGATCGTGATATTTCCGGAAAGACCATCGTTATTGTAGATGATCTTCTGGCAACAGGGGGAACCATTAGCGCTGCCAATCAGCTCATTTCAAATCATGGTGGATTAGTTGTTGCTAATATCGTCCTCATTGAACTAACAGGACTAAAAGGGCGTGAGCATCTGATTGGTGATGTTCATGCTATCCAGCAATATGATTTCTAAGATGATGATCAGTTTGCCGTTATAGCCCCAGATTTGATCTGGCTTCCTGTCTCAAGGCATCTATCAGAACGGTTTTCCGGTTTTGTTTTGTGTACCAGAATGTCCACCCGTTACAGCTCTGTCTGCCTTGTAATTTCGCCGCAAGACTATGAATAGAACCACTATCATCACCTGCTTTAAGACTACCATCAACCCGGACAGTCGCTTTATAGGTGCCTTTTTCACAAGTCAGCTTATCACCCGGTTTAATTAAACCCTGATCCAGCAAAGCACCAAAGGGAATCTTAACCTCATCACGGCGTTCGGGTAATTCCAGCAACTCCGGGTCACCTACGGCATGGGTTGCTTTTATCCGTTGTTCAGCCAGAGCCGCATATTCGGGATCAGCTTCAATACCAATCCAGTGACGCCGCAAACGTTTGGCAACCACCCCTGTGGTGCCGGTCCCAAAAAACGGGTCAAGAACCACATCACCGGGACGTGTTGACGCCATAATCACTCGCGACAAGAGGGCTTCAGGTTTTTGGGTAGGATGAGCTTTTACACCATCGGTTTTCAATCTTTCATGTCCTGAACAGATAGGTAGCCACCAGTCCGAACGTAGCTGGCGGTCATCGTTAAATGTTTTCATGGCCTGATAATTGAATGTGTAGCGCGAATTCCGTTGGCGGGATGCCCAGATCAGGGTTTCATGGGCGTTGGTCATGCGGCGACCACGAAAATTCGGCATTGGATTGCTTTTCAGCCAGATGACATCATTCAAGGTCCAGAAACCCAGATTCTGCATCACCGCACCCACACGGAAAATATTATGGTAGGAACCAATAACCCAGATTGTACCATCCGGCTTCAGGATACGCCGTGCTTCCGTCATCCAGTTAGTGGTGAAACGGTCATAGGCGGCAAAACTGCCAAATTGATCCCATGTATCACCATCGTCAATCCCATCAACCCTGGTATGGTCTGGTCTGGTCAGAACAGACTGCCCGAGTTGCATATTATATGGTGGGTCAGCAAAAATCATATCAACGGAAGCATCATCAAGCTGACGCATAGCATCAATACAATCTCCGCGCATAACCATATCTTGTCTGGCTTTGACCATGTTAAATGCCCTTTACGTTGATACGATATTATCTTTTGCCACAGATATTCTGTCTGCCTAACAAGCATAATCTTATAATTATACAATAAGTCAATGACTTATAATGAGAAATTGATTCGTAATCTACATATTGTGGTCAGATGGGAAAGGGATTCCCTATCTTGTGGTCAGGATATCGAGATAGAAACCGGCATCATGTATGATATGATTATTCAGACAAGAATGCGGATAGTTTCGCAATCATATCATCCATATCTTGTGATGGATCAAGAATGATCTGTGGATGTTCCGGTTCTTCATACGCTGAACCTATTCCTGTAAAATTGGGGATATCTCCGGCTCTTGCTTTTTTATAAAGCCCTTTGGCATCGCGTTGTTCACACATCTCTAATGGTGTATTAACGAACACTTCAATAAACTCATCTTTTTCAAACATGTGTCTTGCCATATCACGTTCAGCCCGAAACGGTGAAATAAATGCTGTAAGCACGACTAACCCCGCATCTACCATAAGTTTGGCAATTTCAGCTACACGCCGGATATTTTCGACCCTATCGGCATCGTTAAAGCCTAAATCTTTATTGATACCATGACGTATATTATCGCCATCCAGTAAATAGGTGCGAATACCACGCGCATGAAGCGCACTACATAATGCATTGGCAATCGTAGACTTGCCTGATCCGCTGAGTCCGGTGAACCAGAACACTTTTGATGTATGACCATTAAGGGTACGCCTAGCTTCTTTATTAACATCTAGTTTCTGATGATGAATATTGCCCGCACGCCGTAAGGCAAAATGGATCATACCTGCCGCAACGGTTTGATTGCTTACCGGATCTATCAGAATAAATGCCCCTAGCTCAGGTGTCTGTTTATAAGCATCAAAACAAATGGGTTTTTGGCAATTTATGCTTACCCTT
Source organism: Puniceispirillales bacterium (SeqCode) (assembly GCA_049595035.1). Taxonomy (GTDB): domain Bacteria; phylum Pseudomonadota; class Alphaproteobacteria; order Puniceispirillales; family UBA1172; genus UBA12202. The sequence goes on from JBMYKD010000001.1 coordinate 64,962, forward strand.
GCAATATCATTCAACTGTAAGGTTTTGGCTGCCAGATTTATACCTGTGTTAATATCCAGTTTGTGTTTTATGGATAATATACTTGACGAAACCATTTGCCCGGCCAGTTTCATCTGGTATCCACGCCCTGCCATGGCATGTTCTTCTGCCATCCAGACCAAATCTACTTCAAACTGATCAGCAACTTCTACAGGTTGACTGTGGGATGCAATCACTTCCCCACGGGATATATCAACGTCATCTGCTAATTCAAGTGTAACAGATAGTCCTTTTTCTGCCTGATCAAGTTTTGCATTAGCCAACCAGATATGCTTAATGCTGGTTATGGAACCAGATGGTGCTATGCGAACCTGTTCACCAACCGATACATGTTTTCTAAGGATGACCCCACTATAACCACGAAATTCCGAATTCGGACGGTTCACTAACTGCACCGGCATGGCAAAGCCATTAGATTCCTCTGATATTTTACTAGGCACTGTTTCCAGCTTTGATATCAGCGTTGGCCCCCTATACCATTTCATTGCCGCTGATCGGCTATTTATATGATCACCTTTCAGCGCAGAAACAGGAATGGCCGTTACATCGGCAAAGTTCATCTCAGCTGAAAAGCTGTCATAATCGCCGGCGATGTTATCAAAGACATCTTTATCATAATTGACCAGATCCATTTTATTGACGGCAAGAATAATCTGCCGAATGCCCATCAGTTGACAGATATAGGAATGGCGGCGAGTTTGTTCCAGAATGCCCTGTCTGGCATCTACCAGAATAATGGCTAGTGAGGCAGTTGACGCCCCTGTTGCCATATTTCGCGTATACTGGTTATGGCCAGGTGTATCAGCAACAATAAAGCGACGCTTATCCGTTGTAAAAAACCGATAAGCAACATCAATGGTTATGCCTTGTTCTCGTTCCGCCGATAGCCCATCAACAAGCAGGGCAAAATCGATATCTTCGCCTTGCGTCCCATGTTTTTTAGAATCAACTTGTAAGGCATCAACCTGATCATCAAATAACGCTTTTGCTTCATATAGCATACGGCCAATTAATGTTGATTTACCATCATCAACTGACCCACAAGTGATAAATCTAAGGGTATCAAGCCCGGACTGTTCTTTTAGATAAGCAGAAACAGAAAGCGTGTCATTCATTTTAGAAATATCCTTCTTTTTTCTTTGCTTCCATACTTGCATGAGTATCTTTATCGATTGTTCGGCCCTGTCGTTCGGATGTGCGTGCAGTCAGCAGTTCCAGAATAATGTCTTCTATACGATTTGCCTGGCTTTCAACCGCGCCAGTTAACGGATAGCAACCAAGTGTCCGGAACCGTACCATTTTGATTTCCACCTTTTCTGATTTACCTATTACAAGACGATCATCATCTACCATTATCATGGTGCCATCTCGTTCTACAACTGGACGGGGTGCACTTAAATATAATGGGACAATAGGGATCTGTTCTCGATAGATATATGTCCAGATATCTAGCTCCGTCCAGTTTGATAGAGGAAATACGCGAATGGATTCACCCTTGGCTACTTTAGTATTATAGATATTCCATAATTCTGGTCGCTGATCTTTGGGATTCCAATGATGATTTACCGTCCGGAATGAAAAGACGCGTTCCTTAGCTCTGCTTTTTTCCTCATCACGTCTTGCGCCACCAAAGGCGGCATCAAACTGATGATGATCAAGAGCTTGCTTTAATCCCTGCGTTTTCATGATATCCGTATGCAAGGCTGAGCCATGATCAATCGGATTTATCCCTTGTTTGATACCTTGAGGATTTTTATGAACAAGTAGCGTCATGCCGGTACTTGCCGCCATCTTGTCGCGGAATTCGTACATAGCCCGAAATTTCCAACCTGTATCAACATGCAATAATGGAAATGGCGGCACTCCCGGCCAAAACGCTTTGCGAGCCAAATGAAGCATCACGGCACTATCTTTACCAATAGAATAAAGCATCACCGGATTTGTCGTTTCAGCCACGACTTCACGCATGATTTCGATGCTTTCTGCTTCAAGCCGGTCTAGATGTGATAAAGGATTCGTCGGTTTTGACGGAATAAGGGTGCCTTCGATAGGAATATTATATTTTTCATGATATCCCATCTGCGCTATCTGAATTGATTTTGGTGCTTGCATTTCCAGCCGCAGAGACGCTAATTCCGCGTGCATAAACAATAATAATGGCTGTTTTTTATGATCAGCAAGCGTATCAATAAAATACTGTAAATGGTCTTTCTGGCTTTGGCCTTTTTTGGCAAAGCTCCATATTCTGGCACCACGCCCGTCATGGGCACAGATCATCATCGGATGTTGATTATGTTGCCATGATTGAAGAATAAGATATTTACCTCGTCGAGATTTGATCTTCTCAATTTCCACCTGCATCAGATTTTTTTGAAGTGGATGACCATCTTCATCTGTAAGTTCTGCCACATTAATAATGGGTGGAAAATATCTTGCTTCAGATACAAGCCGTTCTAGTTTTTTCAAACCTGCTTCATCATTAGACAGGTTGCATGCCTGAAGCAGCGTTTCACGGGTCCAGAGATCATTCTTTTTATGTTGAAAAGGTAACATTGCAATGTCGTAATATGTATAATTATTAAATAATTTTCTATATTTATCATTTTATTATTTAATTGTAAATATCTTTTTGAATATTCAATGTTACGACATTTTCAAGAATGGCTTAACCATATTGTGCCAGAGGCTTGAAAGACATGCGATGATATGGGGTTGCGCCATATTGGGCCAAGGCAGATTGATGTTCAGCCGTGCCATAGCCCTTATTTTTTTCCCAGCCATATTCCGGGTGAATTCTGGCAAGATCAATCATCATATGATCACGGGTCACTTTTGCAATTATCGATGCCACCGCGATAGAAACAACCTTTAGATCACCTTTAATGATGGCTTCAACCTGTGTGGTTTTAGCATGTGACGTCAAATCTGGCCGGATGGACCCATCAACCATCAATATCACCTGATCAGATGGTTTGGCATGATCTTCGCTATGATATAGTTGATCCGATGCGTCCTGCATCGCTTGAAAGGTGGCAGGTAAAATACCCATTTCATCAATATCTGCTGCACTAATGGCCGCGGATGCTAATCGCAGACGTGATTGGTCTTTTGCTTGTTCTAGTAAGGTTTCATAGATGGAAAGGCGACGCGCCTCACTTAGTTTTTTGCTATCTGTCAGGCCTTTGGGTAGATCATTTACCGCGTCAGGTGATATCCATGCCGCCCCGGCAACAACAGGCCCTGCCCAAGGTCCACGGCCAGCTTCATCTATACCGATAACAAAAGCATCCGGATATGTGGATAGCTTTTCCTGTTCAAGACTAAAATCAGGGTAGCGGTTCATCCGCTGCGGCCACCAATACCCTGTTCCATTAAACGCGGCATGATTTCCACAAAATTGCAGGGCTTGTGTCTAATATCAAGCTGAAGCGACAGCAATTCGTCCCAGCCATCACGACAGGCGGAAGGTGAACCGGGTAGCGCAAAAACATATACACCATTAACAACACAACCCATCGCCCGGCTTTGCATGGCAGATGTTCCTATTTTCTGATAACTCATCCAGCGAAAAGCCTCACCAAAACCTTCAATCGGTTTATCCATGATCTGTTGCAGGGCTTCGGGTGTTACATCGCGACCGGTTAACCCTGTGCCACCAGTTGTAATAATCGCATCAATATGCCCCAACTGTGACCAGTCCCCGATATGTTTTGCTATTGCCACAATATCATCGGTAACGATCCCGCGTTCTACCAGATGATGCCCGGCCTTGGCGATGCGTTCTGCTAATATGTCACCAGATTTATCCGTATCCGCTGTCCGTGTATCCGACACGGTCAAAACGGCGATAGACACTGGTTGAAATTCTTTTGCTGTATCTATTCCCATCACCATGTCCCTTATGGGCAGATATCTGATAATTTGGTAATCAGGCAATCATTCTGATCAAGGGTTTGAATAAATGCCCCATTTCCAGCCGCTAATGCCGCGACCATATCGGAATCCTTACCCGTCAATTTGCTATATATCCACAAATTGGTCATGACATTTTTCACATAGAACCGGGTTTCACGGGCAGGGAGCGATTCCAGCAGCATCAATTCATCACCGCCATGATTAATTTTACCTGACCATTTTTTCAAATTACCGGGACCCGCATTATAAGCCGCCAGTAATCGGATCAGGTCACCATCAACAATAGGTGATTCAAGCAGGTAAAGAATATAATCTTCGCCCAGCCGGATATTAATATCAGGGATCATTAAATCATGCCGTTTGGCATTGCGATACCCGCCATCACGGGCAATGTAGGCCGCCGTGGCTGGCATAAGTTGCATCAAACCGCTTGCTTTGGCCCATGATTTAGCACGGGGATTAAATCCTGATTCCTGCCGCATAATGGCAAGCAGTAACGGCTGGGTAACTCGGATTGGTGATTTGGTATCAAAATCGGGAACCGGATAAAGACCCCCATACCAATGCTTGCCTGTATCATCGCGCAGAATTCCCGCCGTACGAAAAGCCAGACCGGCCATATGAGTTTCTGCCGCCAATGCCATAAGCTTGACTTTATCTTGGTCATTATGTTCATCCCAGAGATATCGAAGCTCGCGGCTGGCGTGATATGTCTCACCAACCTGCAAGAGCGCAAAAGCACGCTGGCCACCCGGAAGACTATTCAGCCAGTTGATATAATCTGCGTCTATACGCGGCAATGAAAAATCAAGGGTAATGTCCTGACCAAGAGCTTCAGCCGCCAGCATTCCATAAAATGTATCCTGATAACGAGCCGCCTTAGTCAGATAGGTGATAGATTGATTGGCATTACCTGCCCGCAAATCGGCACGGCTAGCCCAGTATGCTCCAGCACTGGCTAAGGAATGGCTTTGTACATTATCCAGATCGGCCAGCAAATGCATATAGACCGAAGCCTGATCCAATCGCCCTAATCGCCATGAAGAAATACCAGCCACCCAGTAAGCGCGTGGCACAATATCACCACCTGCCAGTTCTAACGCTTTTTCAGCCTGTTTAATGGCTTCTTCGTCTTTGCCATATATAAAATAGCCATGGGCAATATCGACGCGCAAAACTGCTTCTTCCTGTTTTGTCAGATAACGCAGATTATTTTTATCAGCAAGAATTTTGACTCCGCCAGTTGGGTATCCTGAACGTATTTTACGTCGGACATCCCGCGCAATGGCACGGGTTTTCGATGGCGACGACCGATTAACAAAACTCATCGGGATAGAAACATAACTACCATCTGCATGAGTACGACCATATCCGTTAAGATATCCTTCTTTCGGGGCTTTCGGATGCTTATAATTTGCCGGCCGCCGTTTTTTAGCCAACCGATATATCCGTGTTGCTGATGGATGATCATGATATTCAGCCATCCAGTTTTTTAATTCTGTATATGTTGATCGCCAGCCAGTCGGGTGCAAATAGCGTTGCGATAAAACACGCCCCATGAGCAAATCATTATCAAGTGTTTTGATAATTTTATCGGCCTGCTTCCATTTTTTATCCTGCTGAAGCGCAAAGATCTGCTGATACCGATCAATATCTGCTGCTGATAACGGTTGCGGCAAAACAATATCTGCCGCTGCCATGACTGGTACCATCAATAGCATGATAGCGGGTAGCATTATCCGCAACAGCCATAATGACACATTAATAACGATGTTCATGATATCCATCCTTATATTCTAACACAGATCATGACCGAATTTCTTGCATCTTTTTGGCAATAGCCCGAAAATCTTTCCATGCTAGTGCTTTTTGTTGGGGCGATCTGAGCAAATAGGCCGGATGCAGGGTTGGCATCACGGGCAGAAACAGGCCGTCACCAGCATCAAATTCATGCCATTGCCCGCGTAATTTCAAAATGCCCGTATCTGTTGATAGCAAAGCCTTGGCCGCCGCACCACCCAGACAGACAAGCAGTTTAGGGGCAACAAGCTGAATATGCCGCCGCAAAATAGGCATGAATTGTGCGGTTTCCTGTGCCGTAGGGGTTCGGTTACCGGGCGGCCGCCACAAAATGGTATTGGTGACATACACATCTTCCCGCGGCATATGAATAGAAGAAAGCATCCGGTTAAGCAACTGGCCACTCACCCCGACAAAAGGCTTCCCCTGCCTGTCTTCATCAGCACCCGGTGCCTCACCAATAAACATGATATCTGATAGAGGATTGCCATCAGCAAAAACAATTTGCGTAGCTGTTCGCTTAAGCTCCGATCCATCATACATTTCTGCCGCATGACGCAATGCTTCCAGTGTCTGACAAGAAGATACATCCAGTTCTGCTGTATGATCAGATGGGGTGGTGGTAGTGGTGATCATTTCATTGGTGGTTGACGCCTGATCTGCTTGAATAACTGCTTTGCCCGTCACGACAGAACTAGCCGTTAAGGGGTCAGGGGTATCCATGATCGCTTCATCAGCGCCAATATCAACCTGCCAGCGCAAGGCTTCTAACAGATGCCTTGGATCATCTGCTGGTGCATCGACAGGTATTTTCTGATCCATTTCTTGGCGCGAGTCCGGTTGAGATGGCGCAAATGTATTATTTTCTGACGACACCATATTATTTATTTTCCTTTTCTATCCGTTATAAATAGTATGGAGTTATTCAGGAAAAACAATATCCGGTATAAAATAAACATAAATGAAATTCGTGTAGCGAGATATAAAGAACTAAAGGGATGAGGGTTTGATGGAACGGGAATCAATGGAATTTGATGTGGTAATTGTTGGCGGCGGCCCATCTGGTCTGTCTGCGGCCATTCGCCTGAAACAACGTGCCGAAGAAGAAGGCCGCGATATCAATGTCTGTCTGATTGAAAAAGGGGCAGAAATTGGCGCGCATATTCTTTCAGGTGCCGTACTGGAACCCCGCGCCCTTAATGAATTGATCCCTGATTGGGCGGAAAAAGGGGCTCCACTTGATACGCCGGTCAAAAATGATCGTTTCATGTATCTGACAAAAACAGGTGCATTCCGCCTGCCAACCCCGCCACAAATGAATAATCATGGCAATTATATCATCAGTCTTGGCAATTTTTGCCGCTGGCTTGGCGAACAAGCCGAAGCCATGGGTGTTGAAATTTACCCCGGATTTCCGGCCGCTGAAGTTCTTTATGATGATGAAGGCCGGGTTCGGGGTATTGCTACCGGCGATATGGGCCGTGATAAAGATGGTGAACCAACAGATGCTTTTGAAGCGGGGATGGAATTGTTGGGCAAACAGACCATTTTTGCCGAAGGCTGTCGCGGACACCTGACAAAAACGCTTTTTGATCGCTATGATTTACGCGAAGGAAAAGACCCGCAAACCTATGCTATCGGCATCAAGGAATTATGGGATATTGATCCGGCCAAATCCGAACCGGGTAAAGTCTGGCATTCTGTTGGCTGGCCTGTATCAAGTGATGTTTATGGTGGTTCATTTCTGTATCATTTAAATGGTAATCAGGTTGCTGTTGGTTATGTGATCGGCCTTGATTATAAAAACCCGCATCTATCACCGTTTGAGGAATTTCAACGCTTTAAAACCCATCCCAAGGTCAGGGATGTGTTTGAAGGTGGCAGACGCGTTTCCTATGGGGCGCGGGCCCTGAACGAAGGGGGTTTCCAGTCCATTCCAAAATTGACCTTCCCCGGAGGCTGTCTGGTCGGGTGCACCGCTGGTTTCTTGAATGTGCCAAAAATCAAGGGCACGCATACATCAATGAAATCCGGTATGCTAGCGGCAGATGCCGTATTTGATGCCATTGCTGATGATGCGGCAGGAATTGAGCCAGCTAGCTATGGTGAAAAGATCAAAGAATCATGGCTCTGGAAAGAATTACATCGTGTCCGTAATATTCGTCCTGGCTTTAACCGTGGATTGTGGCTTGGCATGGCATATGCTGGTCTTGACACTTATATCCTTCGTGGACGTGCCCCGTGGACATTCAAGCATCACAGTGATCATGATCAGTTGAAACCAGCCGCTGAGATGCCTAAAATTGAATATCCCAAGCCTGATGGCGTTGTCAGCTTTGATCGCAATTCATCTGTCTATCTATCTGGTACCAATCATGCCGATGGCCAGCCGGTTCATCTTCAGTTGAAGGATGCGTCTGTTCCTGTTGAACATAATCTGGCACTTTATGATGCACCGGAACAACGTTATTGTCCGGCAGGTGTTTATGAAATTGTTCGTGATGATGATGGCAATAACCCCCGATTACAGATCAATGCGCAAAACTGTGTACATTGTAAAACCTGCGATATCAAAGACCCTACCCAGAATATCACATGGGTAACGCCTGAAGGTGGTGGCGGGCCGGCATATCCAAATATGTAACACGGCATGGTTATAGTTTGGCATAATCCATAAACCTCGCCATAATGTCATGATGGATACATACATGATTGATATAGGCGAATGGCTATGATAGCGGAAAAGCTGAGCAGGATAATTATAGCCGGGGCGATGATGCTTTTTGTGGCAAGTTGTGCGGAAAAACCTGCTCAACAGCTAAATGGGATCGTCACAGCTAAAACATCAGCACAGCATAACTCCTACGCGCATTCGGAATTAGCCGCTTTCATGGTTGGGCAATATGCCCTGAAAAAAGGTGATCTTGCGGTTGCCGCAGATGCATTTACTATTGCCCTCGCCTATGATCAGAATAATCCCTATCTGCTTAATCTGGCCTTTCAGACACAATATTATAGCGGTGACATAGAAGCCGCGAGCGATCTGGCGGCGCGTATTGAACGTAGTGATGATTATATTATGCTATCTGGTGAACCGGCAGCGGCTCTAGTTGCTATTGAACAGGACTGGCAAGCCTTATACGTTCTGGCAAAACATATGGCCGCAGATGGCCGGTCACATCAAACCGGTACCATCATGGCGGCATGGGCACTGGCCGCTCAGGGTCAGGGTGATGCCGGGTTAGTCATGCTTGATACTATTGACCAATTTCAGGATGGCAATGTATCACAAACCCGACTAAGCCAGCAGGCATTGATGGCAGAATTTATGGGTCATTCTGACCTTGCTGTGGCATATGCTCTGGATATTCTGGAACAGGATCATGTGGATCAGAATATTGTTCTGGACATGGCCGGCATTTTACTTCGTAACGATGAGGCTGAAGAAGGCAAATTATGGATCAATCGGCTGGGGTTACGTTTCCCCCGCAACAGATTACTCACTGAAATTGAGGCTGGAACATCACCCTTATTAGATTATCCTAGCGTGATCAGTATCATGGCAACCGGTATAGTCACCAGCCAGATTGATCCCACACAGAATAACTATCAGCCCAATTCACTGGCACGGCTCTATCTAGCGGCCTATCTGGATCAAAAAAATGATTATGCTAAATATCTCATTGCTGAATCCTATATTGATGCTGATTTGATAGATGATGGGATCGCCATGCTATCGCTTATCCCGGAACATAGCCCCTGGTTTATCGAAGCCAGAATGAGCATGGTCACTGCCCTTAGATCAGAAGAAAGTAATAAGGCACTTGCCCTGAAAATTGTAAATGATTTGCTTGATGATTATCCTGACAATTCGCTTGTCTGGGCAGAAAAGGGTTTAACCGCACAGCGCAATTTCCGCCATGCTGAAGCAGAAAAAGCATTTATGAAAGCCATGGAATTAGGACTGGATCATGGCCGGATTCATTACTATCTGGCCATAACACAGGCTGATCAGGGGAAAAATGATATGGCGGAATCATCTTTTCGCCGATCTATCGAACTCGCGCCATTTAATGCTTATAGCCTCAATTATTTTGGTTACTGGCTTATCGAACAGAACCGTCATCTTGAAGAAGCAAAAGCGTTTATTCAAAAGGCTGTTGATAAACAGCCTGAAAATGGTGCTTTTGTAGACTCGCTGGGCTGGGTCTATTATAAATTAGGCGATTATGATAATGCCCTGATTTTTATGGAACGTGCCGCCATGCTTATCCCCGATGATCCGGTGATTACGGATCATCTAGGCGATGTTTACAAGGCACTTGATCGACCCGTTGAAGCCTTGCATGAATGGCAGCGGGCACTGGTATTTTCACCTGATGAGACACTTAAAGCAGAAATCCAGACAAAAATTGCCCGGATGCTAGCAGATGAATAAATCAGTTACGTTACGCGCACCTGCCAAAATTAATCTGAATCTGAATATAACCGGCCGCCGCGATGACGGCTATCATCTGCTTGATTCGGTAGTCATATTCGCAGATTTGACCGACAATATAACAATATCAATAGCTGATCTGGACATGATCCGTTTGACAGGCATAATGGCAACGGAACTGAATAATACAGATACAACTCTGCATCAGGCACGGGATATCTTTCGAAAAAAAACAGGCTGGGAACAGGCTGTTATGATTGATTTGGAAAAGCGTATTCCTGTCGCCGCTGGTCTGGGGGGTGGGTCTGCTGATGCGGCGGCGATATTACGCGGTATGGCCATGCTGTCGGGGATAACCGTTGATGAAGATGTGATGATGGAAATGGCCCTGCATATTGGCGCTGATGTTCCGGCATTGATGCTGAGCTGGCAGACTAGTGCCTTACGGATGCAGGGCATTGGTGAGGTTTTAACGCCTCTGGATTTTCCCCATCAGCCGGGCATTTTGCTTGTAAATCCGGGTGTTACCCTATCCACGGCAGCGGTATTTCATGCCATGCATATGACCAGCGACACCGCCTCTATTCCGACTGTCCCGCATATCAGTGATGCCTCTCTGACAAATATGGATCTGGCCTTACAGATGAAGCACGGTAATGATATGACGCCGGCGGCCATATCGCTTGCTCCCGCGATTAACAGGATATTGGCTGCCGTTCATCAATGTGTTGATCAATATGGTGGTTATGGTGTAGCAATGAGTGGGTCTGGCGCAACATGCTTTGCCCTTTTCCCCGGTATCAATGACGCCGAACAAGCCAGAATGGCTTTTTCATCGATCATGCCAGATGATCAGATCTGGTGCTGGGCAGGCGGGGTAATGAAACCCGATTTACCCTAAATAAGTTTTTTTGAATATGAGCTAAGTTTTTCGTAAAAAACAATCTTGATATCATGTGATGTTATCGCTATGTTGCGTGAATATTTGCCGTTGATTTATTTTGGGGCGTGGCCAAGCGGTAAGGCATCGGTTTTTGGTACCGTGTATCGTAGGTTCGAATCCTACCGCCCCAGCCAAATCATGTTTTTCTTCTTCTCATTTATGCAAATGGACTGATGTGTTAGATATTTACATTCTGGCATGATAATCAGGCCAGCATATAACCGCCGCCGTATGTAATTAAAAAATCCATTTCATCAACATAACGGATTTTTTGACGCAAGCGGTAAATATGGGTTTCCAGCGTATGCGTTGTCACACCGTCGCCATAACCCCATACTTCTTCAAGCAAGGCTTTTTTGTTGACCACCTTATCCCTGTTTTGATGCAGATGCTTGATAATTGCCGCCTCTTTTTCGGTCAGATTAATCACGGCTCCGGTGGCAATATGCATCATGGTTTTGCGGCTATTGGAAAATTGAAATGCGCCGATAGTAATTCTGGCATCTTCCCGCGCCTGATGCTGCGCCAGATGCGTTTTCATCCGTGCGATTAGTTCACCCATGCGAACCGGTTTGGCAATATAATCATTTGCTCCGGCTTCTAGCCCGTCGATAGTATCCATTTCGCTGGATTGTGCCGTCAGCATCAACACCGGAATAGTATAGCCCATATCACGCATCCAGCGACAAAAATCACGGCCATCTCCATCACCCAGCGTGACATCAAGAATGACCAGATCAGGGTCTATATCAGCAAGCTTTGCTTTCGCTTCAGCCAGTGATGATGCTCCTTCGATATCGTAACCCCCTTCCTGTTCAATCTGAATAATGATTGTTTCCAGAAGATGCGGGTCATCATCAACAGCAAAAATTTTAATCACAACAATCGCTACCTATATGGAAAGTCTTTTGAAAATACTTTCTTTATTACATAATTTAATGATAATGATTTGACCAGACAAAATCCTTTTTATCAATAGAATGATTTGCAGCGTAAGGAAATAGTATCATGGTCATATCGGCCAGACATCAGGCGGTTCAACGCGCCATTTCAGATCTTCGACGTGGTGGTGCGGTGCTTATCCGGAACGGCGATAATGGTGCTTATCTGATCCGTGCAGCTGAACAGATAGACAGTGATACTATCACCAATATGGCACAATTGAGCCGATCTGCCCCCTATCTGCTGATTAGCACTAATCGTGCTAAAGCTATCGGGCTTCAACCACGCGACGATGCAGCAGCCTGTTCTATCGCCTTATCTGACAAACAGGATAGTGGTCTGGTGCGTGGGCTGATTGGTGACATTCCCCTTCAGGCAGATATCAGTCATCTATCCATTCTGGGGGAAAAATCATCCAGCACAGCTGAAACAATTCTTATTCTGATGCGGGTCGCACGATTACTGCCAGCGGCGATTTGCACACATTTTCCCGGTTCTGACCATGCGGCATTGCGACTTTGGGCAGATGAACATGGTGTCCTGATTATCCAAGACAGCGATGTCCGCCGGTTTGAAACCATTTCTGCCAGCTTACTGAAAGAAGTCGTAAGGGCACGGCTACCCCTTGCTGATGCAGAAGATGCCCAGATTGCCATTTTTCGCCCCGGCGATGGCGGCACCGAACATTTTGCTATCATTATCAGCAATGGTGACACCATGGATTCCCCGCCTGTGCGGATACATTCACAATGCATTACCGGTGATATTCTGGGTAGTCTGAAATGTGATTGTGGGGACCAGTTACGTCAGGCGATCAGGCAAATGGCGGAAATGGGCGGCGGTGTGCTGATCTATCTGGCACAGGAAGGGCGGGATATCGGGCTCGTCAACAAATTGAAAGCTTACGCCTTGCAGGATACGGGCATTGATACGGTTGATGCCAATCACCATCTTGGCTTCGAAACCGATCACCGATTTTTTCTGCCTGCCGCTGAAATGCTGCGCCAGATGGGTGTGAAGGACATTCAGCTGATGACAAATAATCCTGATAAAATCAGCCAGATTGAAGCATGTGGTATCACCGTCAGCACTCGGCTACCGCTTATCACACCGGACAACCCGCATAATGCCGATTATCTGGCAACCAAGGCAAAGCGAACCGGCCATATGTTTGATTAGCCCTGTTTTTATAGCGGCTTTATTGGTGCGGTAACCTTGCTCCGAATATGGCCGACCCGACCCGAACCGATGTAGCACCAAATTTAATGGCTTGCAGATAATCACCACTCATCCCCATGGACAGCTCGGATAATCCGCATGTTTTTGCTAGTTTGGCAAGCAAGGCGAAATGCATGGCCGGTTCTTCATCTGCTGGCGGAATGCACATCAGACCAGTGATATTTAGCCCGTGATGCGACTGGCAATGGCGAACAAATGCAACAGTTTCCTGGGGGGAAATCCCTGATTTTTGTTCTTCTTCGCCGGTATTAACCTGCACCAGACAGGGCAGATGACGATCCTGTTTTGCCATTTCCTTTGCTAGCGCGGCGGCCAGTTTTTCCCTATCCACCACCTCGATCACATCAAAAAGGGCCACGGCTTCCGCCACTTTATTCGTTTGCAAAGGACCTATTAAATGCAACGTCAGATCAGGATAATCGGCACGGCGATGCCCCCAGCGGCTTATGGCCTCCTGCACACGGTTTTCTCCAAAGACGCGCTGGCCAGCATCAAGCGCCGCATCAATTTTCTCATCTGGCTGCTGTTTTGATACCGCTACTAGTGTGACATCATCCTCATCACTAACGTTGGGTTTACCATTAGTAATTGCATCTCTAACAATAGAAAGAGCGTTTGATATTGAAGATAATGACATGATAGAATCCATTTATAAATTATTATCTAATCAATAATTGATAAAATACCGCTATAATAACTAAACTACTACTTTTATTGATAAGAAAAGTTTATTTTGTTAAATTAGATGAATACAGTTATGAGAATTTAGTATGCAAATTAATTTTCCTCCTGATTTTTTCACGTCGGTTTTAGGTGACACATGGTTACACCAAGAGCAAGCTGTCAAAAACATTAGTGATCTTATTAATTATGAAGATATGTCATCTATGTTGAATATGTGGTCTGTGTGGACGCCTGATAAAATTTTTTTAATGGATCAAACAAATGAAGTTCCTTCAAATGAATATTTTGATCCCCATCCCTCAGGTAGTTTTGCAACATTAAATACTAAAAAACTTTTGAGTTTTATAAACTCGGGTTGTTCCGTTGTTTTAAATGACGTTACATATCTCAATTCTAAAATTAGATCAGTTGCTTCATTTTTAGAAAAAAAGACTGGTGCCCAAGTACAAGCTAATATTTATTTTTCCATGGGAAACAATAAAGCTTTTGGGCCACATTTTGATACACATGATGTTCTCGCTATCCATTGCCAGGGATCAAAGGACTGGAATATATATAAAAAAAGAGAAGAACATCCCATCAACTCTCCTCAATTTAAATTATCTAAAGAGGAAAACAAACGCCGCGCCGGTGAACTTGAGAAATTAGTGACTCTTAACCCGGGAGATTTTCTCTATTTACCAAGAGGGCATTATCATGATGCTCTTGCCGCAACAAATGGTGCTATTCATATTGCCTTTGGACTGACGAAAATTAAGCCGATTGATCTCCTTAATGCAGCATGGTCAAAATTAATGACCTATGGCTATACAAGATCAGACCTTGGCCGACTCGATAATAAAAAAGACGTCAAAGAGGTATTTAGCAATTTGTCTAATTATTTTGAACAGATGGCAAATGATGATCAATTTATTGATTCAATCATTCAATGGGCTAGTTTTTGGACATCAGATCATTATCAAGCAGATATTACATCACTTTTACATCAACCTAAATCGTATAAGGTATCTAAATCAGTTAAAATTACAAATATCAATAATGTTCCCCACATTACTGATGGGAAAAATGCCGTTAAAATTCCCGATGAATTTGTAAAACCAACAAATTTTATATTGAGTAAAAATTTTGTTACGCAAGAAGAGCTTGAGGAAAAAATGGATATCAATTCTGCCATGGCGAAAGATCTTCTAGAAAAGCTTCAAAATATGAAAATTATTTCCTGAAATTAAATTTCATTATATCGTTTCAGATCTTTAAACTTATCCAGATATGATTGATAATTCTGCCATTCTTCTGAGCTTCCTTTATAAATTGGTTTATTAGCTTGTTCTTTAGAGGCAGTTTTGATTAATTTGCCTTTTTTATGATAATCAAGAAATTGATCTTTCCATTCAAATCCTAATCTTTCACATACTGGTTTAAGTATGCTTGCAGGATCATCGACCATATCCTCATAATTTATATCAATAATTTGATCACCATATAAGTTCATCCAGAAACGCATCATATCGCAATACATATTATAGTAATCAACTATGGTATCCAGATCATAACTATAATCCTGACCAGACGAGCCAAAACTTGTTTTATACTGCGACCAGCACACTGCTTGCGGGGATCTATTCATATGAATAATTTTTGCTTCTGGAAACGCGTTAATTATAACGCCTATGGATCTAAAATTACTGGGCATTTTATCAATAAAAAATTGAGTGCCAACATCATGATAATAATTAAGTTTTTCATAATAAATCTGTGAAACATTATCAAAAAACTGTTTTACTTCCCTGATAGATGAGTTTTCCTTGGTTGCAGAATCGAGATATGTTAACTCACCTAAACTTTCAACATTTACATTCTGAGATAAAATATTTTCCACTAGCGTGGTACCCGATCTTGGCATGCCTAAAATAAAAATTGGTATTGGTTGATTTTTAATATCATCTGGGGCTTTGTAATGTTTAATCTTGTCCGAGTAAAATGTGAAATATTTTTTTACATCATTGCTATTTTTAATGACATTTTGCATTGAATAAACAGATGTCTGTTTTCTCAGATTATTCGCCAGCTCTAAACATTCAAATCCCTGATCAAACATTTTTAGTTTGTCATATAAATTATAAAGCCCGAAATAAATGTCTGATTTTTCACTTTCATCCAAATTTTCACTATCTAATAAAGATAATGCCTTAATAATGATCTCATCATTGATGTGAGGTTTAACAAAGCTTGATAATGTGTAAATGGATTTGCTTTTAATTGTGTTGTTAGCATCAGATAATATACAAAGACGAAATAATTTTTCCGCTTGGTCATATTCTCCGATATCTCTTAGAGTTTGTGCTAGTATATGGGTGGCTTCAATATCATTTTTGTCTTGTTTTATGAGGTCGTTAAGAAGGGCTTTTGCTTCATTTAAATTACCTAAATTTTTTAAAATAGATGCTTTTATTTTTTTAGATGTATTATTATTTGGTTCAGCTTTAATTGCTTTTTCAATAACTTCTAATGCGTCTTTTGGTAATTGTGATCCATCTAGTGCTAACGCCAGATCGTTTAGTATATCTGGATCGTCTCCATGATTTTTTATAATCTTCTGAAATATTTCAGCCGCTTTTTTCATCTGATTTGTTTGATAATATAGATGAGCTAAACCTTTTAATCCGCCCTCGTGCGTTGGGTTAAGAAAAAGCAACCGTTCAAAAGCCACAAATGCATCATGAAATTGTTTTGCTTTTGTGAAGGTTAAACCTATCACATGTAGTAACCACAACGAATATGGGGTTTTATTAAGCATATCCCCACAAATATTTATGACTTTTATAAATTTACTATTATGGAATTCTTCACGAATTTTATTCTTGGTTTTTTCGGTTGGTTCAACAGAAGAAATATGATTGAGAAGTTTTATCAATTTAGGGTCAAACGGGTATTTTGTTTTTAATTCAACAAGAACTTTGTTGGCTTCATTAATTCTTTTTGTTTGGTAAAATTCTTTGAATTTTGAAATTTTAATATCGATGATATTCATACAATATCCATGTTGTTGTATTTATGCCACACATTAATCTTTAATTAAGTATTCATTAATTTATCTTCTTCTAATACACACAATTACCTCTTATAAAAAATTATGCAAATTACTTTTTTGCATAATATCAATTTACATTTAGGAGTAGATAATGCGTAAAATTCTTCTTGCTACTACAGCTCTTGTAGCTGTAACTGGCGTTTCTCATGCAGAAGTGTCAATCAACGGTTATTACGAATTCGGTTATGAGTCTGTCTCTGACGACCAGTCAACTGACGTAGATGACATGTATAATGACCATGAAATTCATATCTCTTTCTCAAGCACCACAGATACAGGTCTTAGCTTCGGTGCTAAAACCGAAATGGAAGGTGATGCATCAAATACAGGTAATGACGAATCATCAATGTACCTATCAGGTGACTTTGGTAAAATCGAATTAGGCCAGAATGATGGTGCAGGCCCAACTTATGTAACCTTCCCAGGTTATGGTTCAAACAGCATGGGTTCTTATGATATTGGTTCACACAACAAAAACTCATCTGGAACTGCCTTAACTGGTGCATATCCTTTCCCACAGTATGGCCGTGATAGCGATAACAACAAAATCTCATATTTCTCACCAAATATGGGCGGTTTTTCATTCGGCTATTCATACAGCGATGAAGGAACAGACAACGCAGATACATCTGCTGGTCTTTCCTATTCAACTGATATGTCTGGTGTAGGTGTTGCTATTACTGCAATGATGGAAGATTCCGGTGAATCAACTAAAACAACTGAAAACGCTGCTTATGGTGTGACGCTCACATCAGGTGCATTCGATATTGGTGTTTCTACAGGTACCACAAAGACTGGTACAACTGTAGACTCAAACACAACCATTTACGGTATCGGATATGCTGTTTCTGATGACGTACGGGTAACTGTTTCAGCTCTGAATTCTGAAAATGATGTTACTAATGGTGACAAGTTTGAAGCTCAGGGTGCAGGTGTCAATTATACTATTGCATCTGGCCTCACTCTTAACGTTGGTGTAATGTCATTTGAAGCTACCGATGGTGGTTCAACATCACTTAACAACGACGGTACAGTCATTAGATCATCAGTTAAGATGTCATTCTAATTATTTCTGTATGACAGAACGAAAGGCCACCTATCTGGGTGGCCTTTTTTTATGGAAAAATATTCTCTTTGTGATCAAAATCTTTATCTATGCCCCTTTTTGTGGTTTATTGATCCTATGATCAAATAAAGGGTTTTCATCATGCCAAATCAAATCTCTAAACTTGCGCTGTCTTCATTCTGGTGGGTAGTCCCGGCCATCGGGCTGACAATGATGCTATCCGCATGTGGTTATATAGAAACCACCCCCTATGAAGAGCCCAAGTCCCGTACTGATCAGGGCTCATTTATCACCGGCAAGGATAAATCCGGCATCAGCCTAAATGACCTGCTTAACCCTAGATCATCTGGCACGGGAAGCATGCCGGTTAATGCGTTATTATGGCGGGCATCTCTTGATACGGTTTCGGTTATTCCGATTGATGATATCGATACCTTTGGTGGCACCATTCTGACCGAATGGTATCCGCACCCGGAACAGACAAATCAGCGCATTAAAATCGCTGTCTTCATTCTGGACAGGGAGCTTCGTGCTGATGCTATCCACGTTAATGTGTATCTTCAGGAAAACCAGAATAATAACTGGACAGATATTGGTATTGATCGCGATTTCGGGCGCAAGATGGAAGACCTCATCCTCACCCGTGCGCGGGAAATCCGGTCAGCTAATGTAAAAGCCAGCCAGTAACCATGACCATTATGTTATTTTAAAATATTTATGGAATAGCCATGACTCGCTATAACGCCATCGAAATTGAACGGAAATGGCAGGACAGGTGGCAAGATGCCGGCTGTTTTCATGCCGATATTGACCCTTCAAAGCCTAAATATTATGTGCTGGAAATGTTTCCCTACCCATCAGGACGCATCCATATGGGGCATGTCCGTAATTATACCCTTGGCGATGTAGTGGCGCGGTTTAAACGGGCACAAGGCTTTAATGTGTTACACCCCATGGGCTGGGATGCGTTTGGACTGCCAGCGGAAAATGCCGCTATCGAACGGGGGGATCATCCGGCCAAATGGACATATGCAAATATCGAATCCATGCGCGAACAGCTAAAAAAAATGGGGCTTTCCTATGATTGGCGGCGTGAGTTTGCCACATGTGATGCCAGTTATTACCGTTTTGAGCAAAAAATGTTTCTTGATTTTATCAAGGCCGGGCTCGCCTATAAAAAGGAAAGCTGGGTAAACTGGGATCCGGTGGAAAATACTGTTCTTGCTAATGAACAGGTGGTTAATGGTTGCGGCTGGCGGTCAGGTGCACCGGTTGAACGACGACTGCTATCACAATGGTTTCTTAAAATTACTGCTTTTGCTCAGGATTTGCTTGATGCCATAGAAACCCTTGATCGCTGGCCAGATCGTGTCCGCTTGATGCAACATAACTGGATCGGGCGGTCAACCGGCGCCATGGTAAGATTTGATCTTGCCGGAGATGCGCCTTCTGGTTTCCATCAGATTGAGGTATTTACCACACGTCCGGATACGCTTTACGGGGCTGGCTTCATGGCTATTTCAGCCACTCATCCATTGGCTATGGCGTTATCCGAAAACAATCCAGACCTTAAAGATTTTGTGGATGAATGCAATCGGATGGGTACATCCGAAGCTACCATCGAAGCAGCAGAAAAAAAGGGGTTTGATACAGGGCTTTTTGTCACGCACCCGTTTGATCCTTCATGGAAGCTTCCTGTCTATATTGCTAATTTTGTCCTCATGGATTATGGCACTGGCGCATTATTTGGATGTGCCGCCCATGATCAGCGTGACCTTGATTTTGCCCGCAAATATGATCTTCCTGTTATCCCTGTGGTTTTGCCAAAGGATGCTGACCCTGATACATTTACCATCACTGATGAAGCCTATACCGGGGATGGCGTGATTTATCAGTCTGATTTCCTCAATGGTATGGATGTGCCAACAGCCATTGATGCGGCTATTGCTAAACTGGAAGAACGGGATAAAGGGACGGCAAAGATATCGTGGCGTCTGCGTGACTGGGGGGTGAGCCGACAGCGCTACTGGGGCTGTCCAATACCGATTATTCATTGCCCGTCTTGTGGAATGGTCAATGTGCCGGAATCTGATTTACCAGTTACTTTGCCCGAAGACGTGACATTTGATAAACCGGGTAATCCGCTTGATCATCACCCTAGCTGGAAACATACGCATTGTCCCGAATGTGGGGGCGCTGCGACGCGCGAAACAGATACCTTTGACACCTTTTTTGAAAGCTCATGGTATTTTCTCCGCTTTGCTGATCCTGACCCCGACATTGCTTTTTCCAAAGAAGCCATAAAATACTGGCTACCCGTTGATCAGTATATTGGCGGGGTTGAACATGCCGTTCTGCATTTACTATATTCCCGCTTTTTCACACGCGCTCTGGCCGCTTGCGGCTATCTTGATCTAGCCGAACCATTTGATGGCATGATGACACAAGGCATGGTTTGTCACCAGACCTATCAGGATGCTGATGGCCATTGGTTGTTCCCGCAACAGGTGGAAAAACAGGGTGATGAATGGATGATGCGCGATACTGGCCAGCCCATCCAGGCCGGCCGTATTGAAAAGATGAGCAAATCAAAGCGTAATGTCATTGACCCGGACAATATTATTGAAACCTATGGTGCTGATACCGCGCGTTTATTCATGATGTCGGATTCGCCCCCCGAACGTGACATGGAATGGACAAGTTCAGGCGTTGAAGGGGCTAGTCGATTTCTGACCCGACTTTATCGTTTGAGTCTGGCCGAAGACAAAAGCCGTCCTTTTGCAGATGCCAATACTGCCATGCCTGAAACGCTAGACCCCAAAGCCGAAGAATTGATCACGTTAACCCATCAAACCATTAATGGCATAACCGATGATATTGGTCGGTTCCGGTTTAACCGGGCGGTGGCAGCACTGCACACACTCAATAATGCTATTGGCAGTTGTGATGAAGATACCGCGGCACAAAACTGGGCACGGCGATTTGCGGCAGAAACCCTGACCCGGCTTCTGGCACCGATAGCCCCACATATCGCCGAAGAAATGTGGGCCCATTTAGGCCATGATAGCCTGTTAGCTACCCAGCCATGGCCAGAATGTGATGAAAGATGGCTCAAGGTTGATAAGATTGCCATGCCTGTTCAGGTTAATGGAAAATTGCGCGGCACGCTTGAAATTGCACCCGATACCGATAGCGAAATCATTAAGGAAGAAGCACTGGCTATTGAATCTGTCCAGAAACATATGGATGGCAAGACCCCGAAAAAGGTAATTGTGGTGCCTAACCGGATCATAAATGTGGTAGTGTAATCAAATGATGCATCGTTTCATATCATTCATTCTGGCTTCCCTTGCGCTTTTGCTAGTTGGGTGTAGTTCTATCGAACGCCTTGATACTGCCAGTGTTTCCGAACTTGGTCAGATATCTGTGAGTGCATCATCAAACCGGTCGGAACAGATTTTTCACCAGCATATCATGCAGTATCTTGACCGCTATCCGGCACAGGATATCCGCTATCGGCTAACAGCCAAGATTTCAGAATCTAAATCAGATACTGCCGTGTCTATGACAGTAAGATATGATCTATATGATCAGCAGGAAGGCAAAGTCTTGATTTCTGATTCTATTCGGGTAAGTGCTACATTCGGGGCAGTATCATCACTTTATGGACAGGATAAAGCCGCTACTTTTGCCAGTGAACGGCTAGCTATGCAATTATCTGATAAAGTATACCTGAAACTTCTGGCCTTTTTCAATAATCGTAACCATGCTGAAACAGCATCTGCACAATAATCTGTTATGAAAATTGCGCCGCGCGATATTGACCAATTTATCAAAGCGCCACCGGCAGATTTGCTAATAGCATTATTCTATGGTCAGGATGACGGACTCATAAGCGAACGGGCTAAAGCGTTATCCACCATTCTGGTACCTGATCTGAATGACCCCTTTGCGGTGACGGATATCACCGGTGAACAGATCGGATCAGAGCCATCGCTGCTTTATGATAGTGCTGCTGCTATTCCCGCTATGGGGCAAAAACGTCTGGTTCGGGTATTTCAAGCCAGCGATACTATCGCAGCTTCTGTTTCACAAGTGCTGGAAAACCCACCATCACAAGCCGTTATTGTCATAAGTGGCCGTGATATCAATACCAAATCCAAACTTGTCAAAATGCTGGATAATGCCAAACAAACTGCCACCATTGGCTGTTATCCTGACCAGCAAAGGCAAATTGCACATATGGCTCGTGACATGTTTGCAGAATATCATATTAAAGCCGATACTGATGCGATGGCGTGGATAACTAGCCATCTCGGTGGTGACCGTCTGATGAGCCGGTCTGAGATCGAAAAATTAACCATCATGGCAGGGCCAAACGGGCATATCACCCTTGATATGGTGATGAATGCCCTTGGTGATAGTGCTTCTGTTGCGGCCAGTCAGGTTGTCAGCGCCGCCGCATCTGGCGATATATTAGGCATGGGACAGCAATTTGATCGTGCCATAACCGAAGGCATTGCCCCCGAAGCCATTATTCGCGCCAGTATCACCTATTTTCAGCGACTGTTTCGGCTATGTTGCCAGATGGATCGGGGAATGAATGCCGCCGATGCAGTGAACCAGTACAAACCACCTATCTTTTTCAATGAAAAGCCAGTGATTTCATCCCAGCTGAACCATTGGTCAAGCCATCATGTCATGATTGCCCTTGATCGGCTGGGGCAAGCTGAAAAACAGTCACGAACAGGTATCCATGCCAATACCGCTGTATCACAGGCACTGCTTGCTGTTTGCCAGATAGCTCAACGCCGCCGCCGCTAGTGTTATCTATCAATGCTGGCCTGATATGTTTTATTCGGTCAGTCGGCCAATGACCGCATCAAACTGATCAAGCGAACGACAGGTTATCATGATACGACCCGATTCGGTTTTGCTATCAAAGGCCAGTTTGATATCTAGCCCTAGCTGTTCCGCTAATTGCTTTTCTGTTGCTTTGAGATCAGGGTTTTCCACTACCGGGGTTGGCTGTTCCTGCTTATCCTTAGCAGCCAGTTTTTCGGCCTGACGCGCATTAAGTCCACGCGCCTTGATCATTTCAGCTAATGCAAGGGCATCATCATGCCCAATCAGCGGCCTGACCTGACCCATGCTTAATTCAGATAATGCAAGCATATCCTTGATTTTATTTGGTAAATTCAATAATCGTAAGGTGTTTGCCAGATGACTTCTGGATTTACCAACAACATTAGCCAGAGCATCCTGTGTGTAATCAAACTCTGACATTAAACGCTGATATCCTTCTGCTTCTTCGATGATATTCAGGTCCTGACGCTGGATATTTTCGATGAGAGCCATCTCAGCGGCTTGTTGTTCACTGGTTTCTCTGATAACAACCGGAACATGATGCAATTGTGCCAGTTGAGCGGCACGCCAACGCCTCTCACCGGCAATAAGCTGAACATGATCTGCTTTATCGGGATGTGGACGCACCAGAAGCGGTTGTATAATACCATGCTGATTAATGCTGGCGGCAAGTTCCTTTAATTCTTCGGCAGGAAACTGACGTCTAGGTTGCCATGGATTGGGTTCTATTTTTTCAATGGCAATAATCTGATCCGCTTTTCTCTCTGGTTGTTGTTTACTTGGCTGACCGCTTGCTTGGGTGAACTGGTCTGGTTGATCGCCACTCAATGCTTCTAATGCGGGTGCATCACCAAGCAATGCTTTCAGCCCCCGACCTAAGCCTTTTTCACTCGCTTTTCGGGAAAGGGTAGATTTTTTGGATTTATCTGTTTTTGCCATTCTTTTTTTCCTGTTTGATGAACTCACCTGCCAAGGCGATATAAGCGTCTGATCCGGCACAATTGATATCATATAATAATACTGGCAAGCCATAGGATGGTGCTTCGGACACTCTGACATTGCGCGGAATCACCGTCTGATAGACCAATGCACCTAAATGATCACGCACATCTTTTGATACCATGGCAGATAGATTATTCCGGCTATCATACATCGTTAGCACCACTCCTTTTATGGTTAGGCGCGGATTTAAACCCTGCCTGACCATTTCCACGGTATCCATCAATTGCGATAACCCTTCCAGAGCATAATATTCGCATTGTAACGGGATCAGGATAGAATCCGCAGCCGTAAGGGCATTGACTGTTAGCAAGCCTAGCGATGGTGGACAATCAATAAAAATATAGTCATAATTTTTATTTATATTATTTATCAATGACTTAAGGCGATTATTCCGGTTTGATTTGCTGGCTAATTCCAGTTCGACCGCTGATAAATCGGTTGACGCCGGAATAACATCTACCCCCTTAATCTCAGTAGAAATCATGGCCTGATCAATGGTAATCGTCCCGGAAACCAGCTGATAAAGATCATCCTGGCGTTGCTCTCTATCAATACCAAGTCCGGTGCTAGCATTGCCTTGTGGATCAGCGTCTATAACCAGAATGGAGCGTCCTGTTGCGGCTAATGCTGTTGCTAGATTCACCGTTGTTGTTGTTTTTCCAACACCACCTTTTTGGTTACTAACAGCAATAATTTGTCTTGTGTTCATGTTTTAACCCTATTTGGCTTTGCTGTTTTCCGTGCTGGTTTGCGGACAGGTGGATGAGATGCGATATTCTCTTTTTTTCGAAAACCAGATATACGCAAGATAACACCATCAGGGTGGGTTACACTAGGAATGCTATCAATACGCATCTTAGGATTGATTTTCTGATAGTTTTTACATTTGGTCAATTCTTCCTTTGCTTTCTTGCCTTTCATAAACACACAAGTCAGACCGGGATGATGTTGTTTGGCTGTCCAGTTTAGTAATTTATCCAGTGGGGCCACCGCGCGTGCTGTAATGGTTGCTGGCCAGTGAGAAGCCAGTTCTTCAACCCTGTTATGAATCACCCGCGCATTGATGCCAGTATCTGTGATGACTTCCTTAAGAAACTGGCATTTTCGGCCATCTGATTCGACCAGTTGCAGTGGCTTCTTTATGCGTTCACCATATAGAATAGCCAAAACCAGCCCCGGAAAACCGGCCCCGCTACCAATATCCATTATGGCACCTGTTTCTGGCTTTACTAATGGCATTAATTGAGCTGAATCAAGGATATGCCGTTGCCAGATATGTGGCATTGTTCCGGGGCCAACCAGACTCAATTTTTGTTGCCATTCTTCTAGAAGCTCAACATAGCGATCCAGTTTAGCGGCGATATCCGCATCTACCCCTATTTCTGCCAGAACATCTTCTCTGCTTGCATCTTCAGCAATCATCATATTCTCTTTAACTGGTTGTGTTTCACGTGAAACATTATGCTGCCCGATGAATATAGCGGATCAATACCAATAATGCGGCTGGGGTCAAACCGGCTAAACGGCTGGCATGGGCAATGGTTTCAGGGCGATGCCGGCGTAAAATATCAATACTCTCTGAAGAAAGTCCACCAATCTGCTGGTAATCCAAATCCACTGGAATTTCTAATGCCTCGTCTTTTCGCATGGCTTCAATATCAGCTTTCTGACGATCCAGATAAGCGGCATAACGACAATCTGTTTCGATCTGGGCATGATATTTCTGTGGAATACTGGCTAGTTCAGGCCAGAGCGGGATGAGTTGAGCCAACGTTACCCCTTCACGGGATAATAGTTTTCTTGCTGTTTGTGCACGACCATCACGGCTAGGCGTAATATCTATGGTGACCAGCTTGGTTGGAGTAGCCGAACAGGCATCAAGCATCTGGTCAACATTAGCCAGAATCTGTTTTTTATCATGCCATGCATCACGGCGTGCATGGGCAACAACACCGATATCTAACCCTTTATCGGTCAACCGCTGATCCGCGTTATCGGCGCGAAGCAAAAGCCTATATTCTGCTCTAGAAGTAAACATACGATAAGGTTCTGGTGCCCCGCGGGTAATCAGATCATCAATCATCACACCGGTATAGGCTGTTGCCCTATCCAGTATGAACGGCGTATCCCCACCACCAGCGGCCAGTGCAGCATTTATACCGGCCATTAAACCCTGTGCTGCTGCTTCTTCATAGCCTGTTGTGCCATTGATCTGTCCTGCCAGATACAAGCCGGGCAACGCTTTGAGTTCTAAGGCGCGTGTCAGGCTTCTGGGGTCAATATAGTCATATTCGATAGCATATCCATATCGCTTTATCCGCGCATGTTCCAGTCCCTCAATGGATGCAATCATAGCATCTTGTACAGACCGCGGCAGACTGGTGGATATCCCGTTTGGATAAACCGTGTCATCATCTAACCCTTCTGGTTCCAGAAAAATCTGATGGGCATCGCGTTCCTTAAATCGCACCACTTTATCTTCGATAGACGGGCAATAACGTGGCCCCTGCCCTTCGATCTGGCCGGAATAGACAGCGGAAAGATGAATGGATTCAGAAATAATTCGGTGGGTTTCTGCATTAGTCCGCGTAATTCCGCACGGAATTTGGGGAACCATAACCCGTTCTGTCATGGTTGAAAAGGGAATAGGCGGATCATCGGCATACTGCAATTCCAGCCGATCCCAAGCGATAGTATTACGATCAAGCCGGGCGGGCGTACCTGTTTTTAGCCGCCCTACCTCAAGACCAAGTGATGGGTCACGAAGCCGCTTAGATAAAACATTAGATGGATTTTCCCCGTACCGCCCTGCTTCCTGCCTTTCATCACCAAGATGGATGATACCGCCCAGAAATGTGCCTGTGGTCAGCACCGCCACTGGGGCATGGTATTCCTCACCATCTTCTGATATCAGCCCGGCAAAGCGGCCATCTGACAGGATCAAATCACCAACCATAGCCTCAATCACAGTTAGATTAGGGATATCATCAAGCAATTGTTGAATGGCCGCTTTATAAAGCGTACGGTCAGCCTGAGCTCTGGGTCCATGAACCGCTGCCCCACGCGACCGGTTTAACATTCTGAACTGAATTCCTGATGCATCAATCGCTTTTGCCATCAGTCCGTCAAGCGCATCAATTTCCCGAACCAGATGCCCCTTGCCTAGTCCGCCAATAGCCGGATTGCAGGACATATCCCCTATGGTATCTTTATGCATAGTGAGCAAGGCAATACGCGCACCCATACGCGCAGCAGCGGCGGCGGCTTCAACGCCAGCATGGCCTCCACCAACAACTAATACATCATATGATGACATTGACACCCCTATGCTTGCGCCAATAGGACACAAAATCTGTATATATCTATTGCAGAATTGCCGTGACCATACGCGCAACACCGCATCGGGTCAAGGCTATGGACAAAATCGATTTCTATATATGTTTCACGTGAAACATAATTTTTATGTTTTTTTACAATGAGTTACTATTTTCCGATGCAGAATGAGCTAAAGATTTCATCAAGCAAATCCTCTACGTCAACCTGACCAGATATTCGACCTAGCGCCTGTGCGGCATGCCGTAAATCTTCGGCCAGCAATTCTGGGTTAACAACAGGATCAACCAACTGGGCTGAGGCAAGACTATCCCGGCAATCCACTAAAGCAAGGCGATGGCGTTCTCTGCTAACCATAGCCGCCTCTCCTGTCCCGATCAGCTGATCCATAGCGGCTTTGATCATCATACGTAAGGAATCCATCCCTATACCGGTTTCAGCAGATATACATGGCCAGTCCATTTCAGAAGATACATCTGTTTTCAGTGACTTATCAGAAATCATATCAACTTTGGTAAGAACAGGGATGATAACAGGCTTTGATGCCGTGCTATCAATACCCGCTTCGGCACAGATTGAACTCCAATGTATCCCCAAATCACCTTTGTTTTCAATATCTTGCACATCTATCAACAAAAGAACAATGTCAGCATCAGCGGCAGCACGAATAGTCCGTTTTATCCCCTCTTTTTCGGCAAGGCTATCTGTATGACGCAGACCAGCAGTATCTTTGAGATGAACAGCATAACCATCCATATTAAGAGAAACCCTAATGATATCGCGTGTCGTGCCTTCTTCGGTTGATACAATCGCATCATCACGTCCTGCCAGGGTGTTAAGAAGAGTCGATTTACCGGCATTAGGACGGCCTATCAGTACAATATTTACCCCATCACGAATAATAACCCCGCGATCTGCATCTTTAAGAATGGTACTGATATCAGCGATAAGTTCACTCAATCGATGGTTAATATCCTCACTTAAATTATCTGGAATATCTTCATCCGCAAAATCAATAAGGGTTTCCAGCCTTGCCATCAGAGCAATCAGTTGTTGACGCCATGTATCGGTTAACCTGCTTAGAGGCGCATCAAGTCTTGCCATAGCCTGGCGATGCTGAGCTTCTGTATCAGCGTCAATCACATCTGCTAGTGCTTCTGTCTGATCCAGAGTCATTTTTCCATTAAGAAAACTGCGGCGAGTGAACTCCCCAGCATCAGCAAGCCGGAAAGCCGGTAATTCTTCAAGAGCAAGCATAAACATCCGGCCAATGTGAGGCGTACCATGTAAATGAAACTCGGCGTAATCTTCACCGGTTGGGCTGGCAGGTGAAGGAAACCAGGCAGTCATGCCGTAATCGATTTTATTGCCATGAATATCCGTAATGGCACGATATGTCATCACACGCGGGGATGGCAAATGGCCAGATAGCCGCCGCAAAGCCCGTGCAGCGCCTGAACCAGACACACGAATAATCTGAACCGCTGACCGTCCAGATGGCGTTGCCAGTGCAAAAATAGTTTCATCTTGTTTATTCACAATTCATCCTTCATACTTGGCTTATTGATATAGCCCATATTCGTGTCAGCATCAGGGCATGCGCATAACATATAGGTGAAGATCATGCCTCAAAGAACAGAAACCACTCCATTTGGATTGATTAGCATGGCATCTAATGGAAAAGCCATTACAAATCTCACATGGGTGACCGAAAAAACCAAAGATAACGATAGCGATGCCATTCTTGATCAGGCATTTCACGAATTGCAGGAATATGCTGATGGAAAACGACACACCTTTACCGTACCGGTTTCCCTTGAAAACGTAACAGAAAGCCAGCAGGATTGGCTGACTACCTTACGGCAGGTGGCTTACGGAGAAACAATAAGCTATTCGGCTCTGGCAGAAAGGGCAGGTAAACCAAATGCTGTACGGGCGGCTGGATCAGCCTGTGCAAAAAACCCCATACCGATTATATATCCGTGCCACCGGATAACGAGAATTGAAGGTGATCTTGGTAATTTTGGCGCTATCAGATCAATACCGCCATCCGATCCAAGAAATTTAAGCATTAAGGCGGCTTTAATTACCCATGAAAAATCATTCCAGCCTGCCTCAAGCTAGTTCAGCAGGAAAAAATTGATATAGAATATTATCAGAATGACGGGTCAAGATATCTATTGATTCATAGACTGGAAGAAATCTTCGTTACTCTTGGTCTGTTTCAGTTTATCAATAAGAAACTCCATGCCATCCACTTGCCCCATTGGCATCAGAATGCGGCGCAATATCCACATTTTCGACAGGGTATCTTTTTCAATAAGTAGCTCTTCCTTACGCGTGCCTGACCTTGTAATGTCAATAGACGGGAAGATACGCTTGTCAGAAAGTTTACGATCCAGAATAACTTCAGAATTACCGGTGCCCTTGAACTCTTCAAAGATAACTTCATCCATACGGCTACCTGTTTCAATCAGGGCGGTGGCAATGATAGTTAATGACCCACCTTCCTCGATATTCCGGGCGGCACCAAAAAAGCGTTTTGGCCGTTGCAATGCGTTGGCATCAACTCCACCGGTTAAAACCTTACCAGATGAAGGCACCACAGTATTATAGGCACGCGCAAGACGGGTAATACTATCAAGCAAGATCACAACATCGCGTTTATGTTCAACTAACCGTTTGGCTTTTTCAATCACCATGTCGGTAACCTGTACATGACGTGCCGCTGGTTCATCAAAAGTGGAAGAAATCACTTCACCATTAACGGAACGCTGCATATCTGTGACTTCTTCTGGGCGTTCATCAATCAGAA
This sequence comes from Puniceispirillales bacterium (SeqCode), assembly GCA_049595035.1. Taxonomy (GTDB): domain Bacteria; phylum Pseudomonadota; class Alphaproteobacteria; order Puniceispirillales; family UBA1172; genus UBA12202. The sequence continues at coordinate 95,135 of JBMYKD010000001.1, forward strand.
GAACGATCAGATAAACCTCAGGATGGTTGGAAGAAATCGCATGGGCAATCGATTGCAGCATCATGGTTTTACCCGTGCGGGGTGGTGCTACAATCAGACCTCGCTGGCCTTTACCCATTGGTGAAACCAGATCGATAACCCGCGGTGTATAATCTTTATTATCAGGGGAAAAGGGTAACTCAAAAGTAAGTTTTTCCTGTGGATAAAGCGGTGTCAGATTATCAAAGTTTATCCGGTGCCGCACCGCGGATGGGTCTTCAAAATTGACCTGTTCCACTTTCAATAATGCGAAATAACGCTCACCTTCTTGAGGGGCTCTAATCTGGCCATCAACCGTGTCACCAGTTCGCAAGGAAAATCGTTTAATCTGGCTTGGTGAAACATAAATATCATCAGGGCCGGGCAGATAATTTGATTCTGGTGAACGAAGGAAGCCGAACCCGTCAGCCAGCACTTCTAATACGCCAGCGCCATAAATGGGAACATCATCATCTGCCAATTGTTTCAGAATAGCAAACATCATATCCTGTTTGCGTAAGGTTGAAGCATTTTCTATCTCAAGCTCTTCGGCATAAGATAGCAATTCAGCAGGAGTTTTTTTCTTGAGGTCTTGAAGATTCATGTGAGGGAAAAAACAGGTATGTTTTTTTATAAAAAAGAAGTGTTAATAATCATATATACTTTAACTTTATAAAATGTCAAGAAATCATATTAAAATGGCTGAACAATCACTAATATGACAATAACAATCATCAAAACCGTCGGAACTTCGTTCCAGATGCGATAATATTTATCACTTTGGTTTGCCCGCCCCTGTTCAAAAGCTTTACGCATAACGGCAAACTTGCCATGAACACCGGCCATTAATAAAACCAGCCCTAATTTGACATGGAACCACCCCTGGCTTAACAGATCAGGATCAATCAGGACCATCCAGAAACCAAAGAAGAAACTGGCAATCATCGCCGGGTTCATGATGGCTTTTAATAACCGCCTTTCCATCAACTGAAACGTCAAATCTCTTGCAGAACCGCGCTCTACCATCGCATGATAGACATAAAGCCTTGGCAGATAGAGAAGCCCTGCCATCCAAGAAATGATAGCCAGAACATGAAAGGCTTTAACCCATAAATACGTCATCTTGGTTTCCCCGGAATGTGAGCTGAATTATTGATATGTTTTTCGTAAATGATCAAGTAACTCTGTAACATGTTCAATAGGTGTAAATTGGCCTATGCCATGTCCTAAATTAAATATATGCGGTCGGTTGGAAAAGGCTTTGATGATGGTATCAGCCGCTTCACACATGGATTTACCACCTGTTTCAACAGCAATCGGGTCAAGATTACCTTGAACAACAATATCTTTCGGTAAATGGTTATGTAGCCATACAGGATCAACGGTATGATCAACAGCCAGAACATCACATCCTGTTGCTTTCACATATTGGTCAAAACCACCTGATAACCCTTTTGGAAAGGTAATAACCGGCAAATAAATATTGCGGGCACGTAAACCACTTATTATTTTTGCCACCGGATCAATCAAAAACCGATGCCGTAGATATGAAGGAACAACTCCTGCCCAGCTGTCAAAGATCATAAGAATATTGGCGCCAGCCTTTGCTTTACCTTCTAGTAAATCGATAGATGCTAGAACAAGATGATCCATAAGCTGGTCACATGCAGCCGGGTCTTGCCATAACCACTTTCTGGATAAAGCAAAATCACGACTTGACCCGCCTTCCATCATGTAAGTGGATACTGTCCATGGCGCGCCGCAAAACCCGATTAGTGCTTTTTCATCTGATAACGCTGATCTGGTTTTTTTGATAGCATCTAGAACAGGTTGTAATTTAGCCATCATGTCATTGCTATCAGGAACAATTAAATCTTTCGGATGCGATAACGGATCCAGTTTTGGCCCTTCGCCAGGGATAAATCTGACATTCCTATTCATCGCCCATGGAATCATCAAGATATCGGAAAAAATAATCGCTGCATCAAAATCAAATCGGGTAATGGGCTGTAATGTGGCTTCAGATGCTTTATCACTATCCAGACAATAACTGATAAAATCTGATGTTGTTTCTCTTAACGCACGATATTCAGGAAGATAACGTCCTGCTTGCCGCATAAACCATATTGGCGGTAGAGAAAAATCAATTCCGTTTATTGTATCGGTTATTTTCATAATATTACCTATATAATTATATATATAAATATATAAAGGTGATTGATGATGATGAATGCTGGAAAACAGGATTTACAGTTATGACATCATTTATCCACAGGGTTTTACCATAAAATATATATGTCAAAAGCCTAAAATCCTGCAATCAGACGGTTTTTTCCCCACAGATCGTCAAACCTGTTCATCATCTATCCACAAACTCATAACGATGTGTATGAAATTGGGGAAAACATGTCTGAAATGAAAAACATATTTCATTGCAGTCATTATCCTGTTTTTATCCACAGCTTATGAACATCACCTGATAACTGCTGTCATGCTATGGTCAGACCATCTGCAGGATTTATGGATTGCCATATGGCCCGAGTTCAATTCTAATGATCATGACAATAAAATGCGATAGTACCAGATGAGCCCAAAGCAAAACATTCATATTCATTTAATATCTGACGCTACCGGTGAAACCACCCACATGCTGGCACGGGCGGCATTAGGAAAGTTTTCCGGTGCACAGGCCATAGAACATGTCTGGACACTTGTCCGGACAATGGAACATCTTCAAACCATAAAAGAAGAAATAACCGAACATGGCGGTGTGGTATTTTATAGCATTTCAGATAGCGATATTAGACATGAACTAGAACAAATTTGCCAAAAAAGTAAAGTCCCTTATCTTAGTATCCTTGATCCAGCTGTCCGGACGTTATCTAAAGTGCTGGGCAAACCAACCATCGCACGCATAGGCGCCCAACACCGCATGGATGAAGCGTATTTCAACCGTATGGAAGCTCTGGAATTTGCGGTTCATCATGATGATGGTCAGGCCATGTCATCTATACATAACGCCGATATATTACTGGTGGGAGTATCCAGAAGTTCAAAAACGCCAACGTCTATCTATCTGGCCAATCGTGGGTACAAGGTGGCAAACTATCCATTAGTCCCGGGCATAGCACCACCTATTGAGTTAATGCAGAATAAAAATGTGCTTGTTGTAGGGCTAATCAATGAAGCCAGACGATTATCACAAATCAGACGTAATCGTCTGGAAAGCATGAATGTTGAAAATGATATAGATTACGCCGATATCAGAAAAATCAATGATGAATTAAATCAGGCTACTAAATTGTTTAAGGAACAGGGATGGCCGATCATTGATGTATCCCGAAAATCTATCGAAGAAACAGCGGCTGAGATTATCAATATTTATAGCCAGTGGATTGAGGAAAAATCATAATGTCTCTGATATCTCGGCCATGGCTATGGAAACTAGCCAATAATCAGATCATTTTGGCAACGGAAAGTCCTGCCAGAATCCGCATGTTTACAGATGCGGCTATCGCATTTACGCCCATTGCCGCTAATCTTGATGAAGACGCCATTCGGCTAGCCGCAAGTCACGAAAATCTATCTCCAACCGATACCGCTTCCGTGCTCGCCGAAGCCAAGGCGATGAAACTATCCGCTCTTCACCCGACGGCACTGGTGATTGCATCTGATCAATTGTTGGTTTGTGATGGCGATATATATAGTAAACCCATCACCAGAACAGACGCCAGAATCCGATTACAACAACTTGCTGGTAAAACACATGAACTGGTTACCGCCGGTATTATTCTACTTGGTGGTCAACGGCTTTGGCATGTGGTGAAATCCCCGAAAATCACCTGCCGCCAGCTTGGTGATCAGGAAATAGAATCCTATCTCGATACGATGGGCGATGACGCATTTATCACCCCCGGTGTATATATGATAGAAAAACTGGGGGTTCATATGATCAGCAAAATGGAAGGATGTTCCTACACCATACAGGGCTTCCCCATGTTAGAATGCCTTGAATATTTACGTCGTTACGGTCTGGAGCCTGTAAGAACATGATTCGCCTCGGTCTGACAGGGTCAATTGCTATGGGCAAGACGACGGCTGCAAATATGATGCGTGAACGTGGAATACCCGTCCATGATTCTGACGCTGTGGTGCATCGATTGATGTCAAATCATGGTGAGGCAGTTCAGCCAGTGCTGGAGTTATTCCCACATGCTGATGATGGAATTGGCGGGATTGACCGAAAAGCCATAGCGGCTGATGTATTTAAACATCCGGAAAAACGCGCCAAGCTAGAAGCAATCATTCACCCACTTGTCCGGCATGACAGAGAAAGCTGGGCGGATTATCTTGATGATGATGACCCGCCTATTATTGTTTTTGATATCCCGCTTCTATTTGAAACGGGGTCAGAGAATTTCTGTGATTATGTCGCTACCGTATCGGCGCCTTTATGGGTGCAGAAAAAAAGAGCCATGTCCCGGGATGGTATGACAGATGAAAAACTCAGTCATATCCTAAGGGCTCAAACACCAGACGCCGAAAAACAAGAACGGGCAGATTATGTCCTGCCAACAGCATATGGAAAAATGGTTACCGGCTGGTATATTGATCAGATGATAACAGATATTCTGTTACGGGAGGCACCGGATGCGTGAAATTGTTCTTGATACAGAAACCACCGGCCTTGAACACGACCTTGGCCATCGGATCATCGAGATTGGTGCCGTGGAATTAATTAGCCATATTCCCACTGGTAAACATTTCCATGTCTATATAAACCCCGAACGTGATATTGATGTTCGGGCTAGCGAAGTTCATGGCATAACGATTGATCAGCTGGCGGATAAACCTGTTTTTGCCGATATTGCTGATGACTTTCTGCATTTTATCAGGGATGCAACCTTAGTCATTCATAATGCCAGTTTTGATATGGGATTTATTAATGCAGAATTGAGCCGCTTGCAAAAGCCGGCCATTAGCAATGATCTTGTCATTGATACCTTAATGATGGCACGGAGAAAATATCCCGGCGGTCAGGCCAGTCTTGACGCATTATGTAAGAAATTCGGTATTGATAACTCTGGCCGTGATCTGCATGGTGCGCTTATTGATGCAGATCTGCTGGCGCTGGTATATATCGAACTCATTGGCGGCAAACAGCCTGATCTGATGGGGGAAATAGGACAGCTCTCATCGTCAGATAGCGCCGTATCTAGTCATGAACAGAATATATCAGTTTCTTCACCATCTGATACAGCCAGAGTGGCACGCGATTTTCCTGAATATGCCGATGAGCGCGCGGCTCATCAGCATTTTGTAAGTCAGATGGAAAATCCTATCTGGAATAAATATCAATCCTGATCTTCAGATTGCTCGGCCGCTTGTTGCTGTTGCTGCATTCGCATCTGATAGAGGCGAATAAAATCTATCGGTTGAATGTTCAGCGGCATGAACCCGCCATCACGGGTAATATTGCTCATCAATGCGCGGGCAAAGGGAAACAGAAAACGGGGGCCTTCGATCATGACGATGGGATGAATCGTTCTTTCTTCCATATCTGCTGCCACCGATACTTCCCCGCCATAGCTGAGTTCAGCCAGAAACATTGTCTGTTCACCCTGTTTAGCAGATGCCTTGATCATCAGAACGACCTCATAATGTCTTTCTCTGTCAGCAATGGGTTTTGAGGTAACAGAAAAATTGACAGATACCTGTGGCGCATCTGAAGGGTTATTGTAAATATGAGGCGCATGCGGGTTTTCAAAAGATAAATCTTTGACGTAATGGCTATGAAAGGTGATTTGTTGATCTGGTGTAGTGATCCCACCATCGGCAATATTGGCTGATTGTTCCGTACTCATAATGATTTCCTTTCGGCTGGATAATAAATAGCCTGTTTATCTGGACTCATTTCTATCATGATTGTCATCAGGGTCAATATGCTCTGCTTCTCCTTCAACAATCATATCAGACGGATGATCTGTCGGCATCCGGGATGGCTGATCAGTATCATCAGCTTGATGATCCTGATTTGTCATATTCATGTGCATATGTGCTGTAAAGCCACCTGCCTGAAAAGGAAAAGGTCTATTTCGGGCGGCAGGAAACAGATGAAATAGCGCGTATCCGATGGCATCCCGAATGCCCGGAATAAAGCATAATATTCCAAAAGCATCGCTGGCATAACCGGGGATTACCAGCGCAAATCCTCCGAACAGAACTGGCAACACTAGTGGCATGATTTCATGTGGGGGTTTTGCTATGCCGCCATTGGCAAGAATCTGCATAAACCGGTAGCGCATCAACTGAAAGCCAATGATAGCGGTAATAAAGACCCCGATGATGGTCGGTAGAACATTTATGGCATCTGCTACGATACCAAAAACCAATACCTCAACCCAAATCAGGGCAATAATAAAAGCAAGAATTAACAGACCTCTCATGACCATTCCTTAAGTTTATTCTGACAATATATCTCTATATAAGGTGATAATATCTCTATCCAGATTGTGCTTACATGACTCAAAATCATTTTCTTTTTAATCGAATAATCACTAGAGTCTTGTCGTTTTAACCTAATGCGTCTATCTGTATGTAACAAGAGCATAAACTGGCGCGTGGCATAAAAGGCTTAAGCCAATAGGAGAAAACCATGTTTAATGGGCCCTTTGTCGATATTTTAATTTTTGCGGTGCTGGCAATTTTCTTGATATTCCGGCTGCGTTCTATTCTGGGGCGCCGTGAGGGGTTTGAAGAAGATCCAAAGACAAGGTCAACCGCAGCATTTAAAACGCAATCCAAACCAGACCCTAACACCAACCTGCCTTCTGGTCAGGGAATCGAGGCCATAATTGCTGCTGATCCAAATTTCAGCCAACAGGCCTTCATCGATGGGGCAGAACAGGTATATGGAATGATTCTGACAGCGTTTGCCCGTGGTGATATGGATGAATTGAGACCTTTATTGGGATATGACATGGCAAGCAGTTTTTCTGATGTTATCAATGAACGCAATAAAGCGGGCGAAGAATTGAGTATTACACTTACAGATTTAAGTCGGGTTGATATCCAAAATGCCATGGTTGTTGAGGGCATTGCTTCTATTACTGTGGAATACCAGTCCACACAAATCAGAGTGTTGAAAGACGAAAACGGAACCATCATTGATGGCGATCCCAAAGAAGCAGAAACATTCGTCGATCAGTGGACATTTGAACATGATGTCAGCTCATCTAGCCCGAACTGGTTATTGGTGGAAACCCAGACGTCAGAAAACTAATTCTATCAATCAGGCTAGTATATGGATTGCCAGTATATTGAGCATGAAAGCCGACAGATGAAAAAGCGGGACAAGCAGAATAGCAATAAAGATGATGATGTTCTCTGGCAGGAAGTGGCTAAAACGATAAACCCTATGCCGCAGGATTCGATGATCCCGCCCCAGCGTAAGGTAAAAAATCCGTCTTTGGCCGCAATGACCACCGGGAAAACACCACCAGACCAGAATACATCACGGAAATATGACTTTAACCCGTCAACCCTCCCGCCGGGGCATATATCAAGACCCCTATCATATCGGGACTTAAAACCTGCTGATCTAGCGGCAGAAAAAGTCAGCGGTATTTCGCGGATGGATGCCAAACGGATTAGAAGTGGTCAGATCAATCCGACGGCACGACTTGATCTTCATGGTATGACCATGGATAGTGCCAGAATGGCCTTGCGCCGATTCATTACAGAAAAACAGATGGAAAAGCATCAGCATATTCTGGTGATTACTGGTAAAGGGGTTGCTGGTAAAGGCGTCATAAGGCAAGCTTTGCCCAACTGGCTGGATGAAGCCCCTTTATCAGAACAGGTGGTAGCATATCATACCGCTAAACCGAAAGATGGCGGCACGGGCGCCTGGTATATTAAATTACGGCAGAAAACATGACACCATTCGGAGAAAAACTGCGTGACTTGCGAAAACAGCATGGCATGACCATGGCCAGTATGGCTCAACATCTTGGCGTATCATCGGCATATCTATCGCAGGTAGAACACGGCAGGCGTGCTTCCCCCGGGGTTATCATGATGGATCAGATATGCGGCTTGTTCGGGCTGATATGGGAAGATGCCGAAGCATTGAAAGAACTAGCCAGATTATCCAATCAAAGGGTAGTGATTGACACGTCCGGCTTGAGTCAGGATGCGATGATCGCGGCAAACCTGTTTGCACAATTACTGCCTAAAGTAAGCGAAGAAGAAGCGAGAATCATGGCAGAGTGGCTGAAAACACGACAAGATCAGCTTTTGTAATTATACTAGCAAAATGACGCTGTTCCTGTTAGTAACCGCCCATACAGAATCACTCAGTTCCTGTAAGGAGAGTTTTCATGACTAAAGAAAACCCAGCACCGATAACAGCAGCACCAAGAAAAGCAGATGTTAAACGTCAAACCAATGAAACAAGCATTTCTGCCCATATCAATCTTGATGGTACCGGCACAGTCAAGGTTTCAACAGGTTTAGGGTTTTTTGATCATATGATCGAACAACTAGGCCGGCATAGCCTGATTGATATCACTCTCAATTGTCAGGGTGACTTGCACATTGATGCTCATCACACAGTTGAGGATTGTGGCTGGGCATTGGGTGATGCGTTTTCCCGTGCGCTTGGTGACCGCCGCGGTATTACCCGTTACGGGATGTCTTTTCTGCCTATGGATGAAGCCCTGACCAGAGTTGCTATTGATATTTCCGGCCGGCCCTATCTGATATGGCATGTCAAATTACCTTCGCCGCGGCTTGGGGATATGGATACCGAGGTATTTGAGGAATTCTTCCGGGCCTTCAGCCAGGCATCGGGCATGACGCTTCATATCGAAACCTGCTATGGTAGCAACACGCATCATATTATTGAGAGTAGTTTCAAAGCATTGGCACAGGCCTGTAAAATAGCGGTTGCGATTGATCCCAGACAGTCAGATCGTATTCCTTCGACCAAGGGAGTGCTGTAACAAGCAGTCGTCAATGAAATTGGTTATTGTGGATTATGGTTCTGGCAATTTGCGCTCAGTGGAACATGCTCTGAAAACTGCCGCTCATGATGCTGGATTGCCGCATCAGACGCTGGTTTCTTCAGAACCCGATATGGTGGCATCAGCTGATTATCTGGTTTTGCCGGGCGTTGGTGCGTTTGCTGACTGTAAAAAAAACCTGACCCGAATCGATGGTATGGTTGATGCGTTAACACACATAACTATTGACCATGGCCGCCCCTTTCTGGGAATTTGTGTCGGTATGCAATTACTGGCAGAATATGGTGATGAAGGTGGCACAACCATTGACGGGCTTGGCTGGGTGTCTGGCGGGATCACGCGGATGTCACCGGTGATGAATGGTCACCCTCTTAAAGTGCCACATATGGGTTGGAACCATCTCATCATATCTGAGGATTTTTCTGATGATGTGATCTTTGCCGGACTGGACAATGATAGCCGTGCCTATTTTCTCCATAGCTATCATTTGACTGGCGGTAATGATAAACAGATTGCGGCGCGAACCGATTACGGTGGTCATATTGTTGCCGCAGTAAAAAGAGATAATATTACCGGGCTTCAATTTCATCCGGAAAAAAGCCAGAAAGTAGGGCAGCGAATTCTTTCAAACTGGCTGTCTTACACCCCCTAACCAAAAAGGGAATAGCTTGTCATGATGGCACAAGATAATAGAAAACCAATTACGGCTGTGGAAACAGTTAAAAATCTAAATGCTGCTGATGTAATCGAATTATGTGATGCAGCCATCGAAACCATTGAAAGTGGCGGTGGTTTTGGCTGGATAACCCCGCCACCACGAAATGTTCTCGAAGATTACTGGAAAGGTGTTATGCTTATTCCGGAACGTGAGTTGATCATTGGCCGCATTGATGGGGTTGTTGGCGCTAGTTGCCAGATTTTACGTCCGCCGCGGAATAACGAAGCCCAGAAACTGACATGCTCATTAACGACTTTTTTTGTGGCCCCTTGGGCGCGTGGGCAAGGATTGGCTCCCCTGATGCTTGATGAGGCAGAGGCATTTTCACGATCTGAAGGTTTCAAGGTAATTAATCTGGATGTTCGCGCAACGCAGAAGCGAGCCATTCAGCGATATGAAGCCGCAGGATATATACGTTTTGGTGAACACCCGAAATATGCCTATATCAATGGGGAATATGCGACAGGATATTACTATTATAAAGACATTAATGAAAAAACAGAACGTCTGGAAAAAGAGCCTTCCCCGTCATGATCATTTTTCCTGCCATAGACCTCAAGGATGGCCAGTGTGTGCGTTTGCGCCATGGTGATTTTGACCAGTTAACCATTTACAATAGTGATCCCGGTGATCAGGCGGATCAATTCGCGAAAGCCGGAACGCAATGGATTCATTGTGTTGATCTGGACGGCGCGGTGGCCGGAAAACCGGTCAATATCGATGCCGTGAAAGCTATTCTTGCATCTGGCTTGAAGCTTCAACTTGGTGGCGGAATCAGAGATATGAAGATGATCTCTGCTTGGCTAGAGCAAGGGGTTGAGCGTGTCATTCTAGGGACGATTGCCCTCAAAAATCCTGCGCTGGTTCTTGAAGCGGCGAAAGCATTCCCTGGCCAGATCGCGGTTGGGGCAGATGCAAAAGACGGGATGATTGCTGCCGAAGGATGGCTTGAAACATCACATATTCCAGTTCTTGATCTGGTGCGTCGATTTGAAGATGGCGGGGTTTCGGCTGTTATTTTTACGGATATTAGCCGCGATGGTGCGCTTGAAGGTGTTAATCATGACGCGACACTAGCACTGGCTGAAGCAGTATCCATTCCGGTGATTGCATCAGGTGGGGTTGCGGATATCACGGATATAAAAAGCCTAGCAGGCACAGCTGTTCACGGTGTGATTATTGGCCGTGCTATTTATGATGGCCGGCTTAAGCTGAAAGATGCCATTGCCTATCAGGGCGCTTTCTGATGCTTGCCGTGCGCGTTATCCCCTGTCTGGATGTTCATGAAGGCCGGGTAGTCAAAGGGATCAATTTTGTTGATCTGGTTGATGCAGGTGATCCGGTAGAACAGGCTAAAATATATAATGATGCTGGTGCAGATGAGCTTTGTTTTCTGGATATTTCCGCAAGTATAGAAGGCAGAAAGGCCATGGCTAATGTTATTAGCCGGACAGCTGATCATTGTTTTATGCCGTTGACCGTTGGCGGCGGTGTTAGTGAGGTTGAAGATTTCAGAAAATTGCTTCTGGCAGGTGCTGATAAAGTATCTGTCAATTCCTCAGCCGTAAAACGCCCTGAATTATTATCCGAAGCAGCATCCCGTTTTGGTAGCCAGTGCGTGGTGCTGGCTATCGATGCCCGCCGTCATGCTGATGGCTGGTTTGAAGTGGTTACCCATGGCGGCCGCACCCCGACCGGTATCGATGCCATTGCATGGGCAGAAAAGGGCTGTGCCATGGGCGCGGGTGAGATTTTGCTTACATCCATGGATGCCGATGGTACTAAAAACGGCTATGATATTCCATTGACGCGGGCCGTTAGTGATGCGGTATCCATTCCGGTCATTGCGTCAGGTGGTGCTGGCAAGGCCGATCACATGGTCGAAGCGATTACTGAGGGTCATGCATCAGCCGTGTTAGCTGCATCCATCTTTCATTTCGGCTTACTTGATATGAATACCGTCAAACAACATATGGCAGATCACGGACTGGAAGTCCGCATACCATAAAGGAGCGACAAGATGAGCATTTCAATCCTCGAAGAGCTTTATGACATTATCCTGTCACGCCGTGGCGAAGACCCGAAGATATCCTGGACAGCACGCCTATTGCTGGAAGCCCCCCAATTGCCTGCCCGCAAACTTGGTGAAGAAACAACCGAAGCTATTATCGCGGCCATGTCCGGCAAGCGGGATGACCTTATCGGAGAAGCCGCTGATGTGGTTTATCATCTGCTGGTCGTATTGGCGGCCGCTGATATCACTCTTGAGGAATTATGGGATGAGTTATCCCGCCGCCGCCAGCAATCCGGTATTGAAGAAAAAGCCAGCCGGACATAACCTTCAGAAAACCGATAAGGAGAATATTTATGAGTTATGATCCTGATAATATCTTTGCACAGATACTAGATGGTCGCATACCTTCTGCACCTGTTGATGAAGATCATCATACTTATAGCTTTACGGATATTAACCCGCAAGCACCTCAGCATCACCTCGTTATTCCCCGTGGGGCATATAAAGACCTGACCGATTTTGCTGATCAGGCCAGTGATGCGGAACTGGCAGAATGGGTGCGGGCTCTGGCGCGAGTGGCCAGAAAAACAGGTGTTTCCGATCATGGTTATCGTGTGATTGTGAATGTCGGACATCATGGCGGTCAGGAAGTCCCGCATCTGCATGGCCATGTGCTTGGTGGTGAGCCACTTGGTGCTATGCGGTCGCGCAAAACCGGATAAATTGTTCTACTCTTGAATTGATACCTGATTTATGCAACGCTACAACCTAATCAAGAATAAGATGCCGTAAGATAAATTTATTCAGGCATCCATCCAAACTTTAGCTTTTCGTGGTCTTGAACCCGTGCCTGTCCATGTGCAGGTCCATCTGTCAAATGGATTACCGAATATCGCTATTGTCGGGCTTGCAGATAAAGCTGTGGTCGAATCAAAAGAAAGAGTGCGGGCGGCTTTATCTTCTTTAGGGTTATCCTTACCACCTAAACGCATCGCTGTTAATCTGGCACCTGCTGATCTCATAAAAGAAGGGTCGCATTTTGATTTGCCTATTGCCCTTGGCCTACTTGTTGCTATGGGTGCGGTGCCATCAGATAGTGTTGATGGAATGATTGTCATGGGTGAACTGGCATTAGATGGCACCATAACCGGCGTTAATGGTGTTCTTGCGGCAGCTATTGGTGCTGCATCACATCAGATGGGTTTAATTTGTCCTGCGGTTAATGGAGCCGAAGCCGCATGGGGTGGAGATATGAACATTATTGCCGCCCCCAGTCTGATGACCCTGATCAATCATTTGCGGGGTGAACAGGTGCTTCCTGACCCGGAATGAAAAGTAGCGGAAGCACAATTATCTTTTCCGGATATGTCTGATCTGGTTGGTCAGGATATGGCTAAAAGGGCATTGGCCATCACCGCGGTTGGTGGCCATAATCTGTTAATGATGGGGCCGCCCGGTTCAGGAAAATCAATGCTGGCATCACGGCTGGCGGGTATTCTGCCGCCTATGCTAGCCAAGGAATCACTTGACGTTACCATGATCCATTCCATTGCCGGATATCTGGATAAGGCCGGATTAATTGTTTCCCGGCCTTTCCGCGACCCGCATCATTCTTCTTCGGTTGCAGCACTTGTTGGCGGCGGGGTTCGCGCAAAACCCGGTGAGGTTAGTCTGGCGCATGGCGGTGTTCTGTTTCTTGACGAACTGGCAGAATGGCCAGCCCATCAGCTGGATGCATTACGGCAAACGATTGAAACGGGTAAAGCGGTGGTAAGTCGGGCAAATCATCATGCGACATATCCGGCACGGTTTCAGCTGATTGCTGCCATGAATCCATGTCGATGTGGATATTTGGGTGATCCATCCCGCGCCTGTGCCAGAGCCCCACGTTGTGGACGTGATTACATGGCGAAAATATCAGGGCCTTTGCTTGATCGGTTTGATATGCTGATCGAGGTATCAGAAGTGCCCATTTCAGCGCTGTCTGATCATCGGTCAGGTGAAACCAGTCAGGATATTGCCCGCAGAGTGGAAGACGCACGCAAGCGGAGCTTTCAGCGTGATGAACAATCAGACGGTGTGGTAAATGCCCAGCTTGATGGCATACAACTGGATCAGGTCATGAAAATGAGCGCCGCAGATAAATCTTTTCTTCAGGACAGTGCCGAAACATTGCGTCTATCGGCGCGTGGCTATCATAGGGTCATGCGGGTGGCACGAAGTGTTGCTGATCTGGATGGAAGCGAAGTTGTCGAACGCTCGCATATTGCTGAAGCGATGCAGTACCGGTCATTGCCACCATTATCGTAAGGCAATTACAGTTTAGCCGTAATGCTGTCCCAGATTTTGACCGCTAGATCAATCCCGCTTAATGTTTTGATTTCACGAAGGCCAGTTGGTGACGTGACATTAATTTCGGTCAGATAGCCGCCTATAACGTCTATCCCGCAAAACAATAATTCTTTTTCTTTTAAAAATGTTCCGATTGCTTCAGCAATACGGTAATCATTTTCATCCAGATCAGATTGTTCTGCTTTGCCGCCAACATGCAGATTTGAACGGGCTTCCCCGGCAGCAGGCACACGATTTACCGCGCCGGTGGCAACACCGTCAATCATGATAACACGCTTATCACCTTTGGAAACAGCCGGTAAATACTGCTGAATCATGAGAGGTGAACGATCTAATAACAACATGGTTTCTATCAGGCTGGATAGATTGGTATCATCTGGCTTGAGATGAAAAATACCACTTCCGCCATTACCATAAAGTGGTTTCACAATAATATTTTGATATTCGTCGCGGAATGTTCTGATTTCCGATACATCACTGGTGATTAATGTGGGCGGCATCAGTTCATGAAAAAGGGTTGCAACCAGTTTTTCGGGAGCATTACGAACTGAGGTCGGGTGATTTACAACAAGCACCTTATCCATAATGGTCTCAAGCAGATAGGTTGCCGTGATATAATGCATGTCAAACGGTGGGTCCTGCCGCATCAGAATAACATCAAGTTCTGTCAGATCAATGCGGGCTTCCGATAAGACCTGGACATGATTCCCTACCTCATCCTTGACCTGCACCCATTTCCCCTTGGCAGTAAGTCCGATACCGGGAATGAAAGCAAGATGATCCGGATGATAGATAAAGATATCATATCCTCTTGCCGATGCTTCTAGTGCAAGCGCAAAACTGCTATCACCGCGGATATCAATCGTTTCGATAGCATCCATCTGAAAGGCGATTTTTAGCATGATACGATGGCCTGAATTGATAGGAGGAATTAGATATTACTGGCGATCATCTTCAGTAATGCGAATGTAATTTATCACTGTTGTTCCGAAACGAAGTTCCTGAGCATGATTAATGACCAGATTCATTTCGTCTTCGGAACCAGCAATACCGCTTAGATAGACAACACCATTAACCACATCAATGCTGTAATTCAATGAAGATATATCCGGGTCTGTAATCAGTTTGCCGCGAAGTTGTGCTTCACTGGCCAGATCTTTTGCCCGATCTTTAATTGAAGCTTTGTTACTGACATCAATTTCGTTGATAACCTCAATAACGCCATTTACTTGCCAGGCCAGCTGTACGGCCTTAACCGCCTGTTCGGGTTCTTCTACGTCACCGGTCAGCAGGACTGAACCTATATTAACATCAATTTTGATATTCGAATATAAATTAACATGTTCTTTAAAATAGGCTTCTGAAATTTTAGTTTTGATAATGCCATCATTAAAACTGGTGCCCAGACCCTTTTCTGTTGTTCCGGCCGCCACTGCCGCCGCCCCAACACCAGCAACTGCACCTACACATCCTGATAATCCAAGTCCCAGAATACCAATCAAAACAAGACTGGCTAGTCGTAAATGTAAAGATTGCTTGGTCATGTTCATCATCATATCCTTTTCAAGCCCATTAAATATCTATACACTGTTCAGATACCATGCGGCAATATATTATCGCAGAATATCATGGCATCACATCATGTCAAAAAAGTGATCATCGATAAACTGGATACGGGCATAGGGACGGACAAGTGCTACCATGAAACGCATTTCATATTGATGCATGTCTGGCTGTTCGGCCAGAAAGTAATTCGCACTATCATATATCCGGCGTCTTTGTCGGGGTGATGGCAATACCTGTTCAATAGCATCATGATTGGTCTGGCTGGTGAATTTGACCTCAACAAATAAAAGTCGTTCCGGTTTCTGCATGATCAGATCAATTTCTCCATAAGGACATCGATAGCGGGATTTGAGCAAATGCCAGCCCTTGCATCTTAATCGGATCGCTACTAGTTTTTCTGCCAATCGTCCCTTTCTTTCAGCGTTCTGACGACGTCTTGTGGTCATGATGATATATCGCCAAGTGAAAGCATCAGGTCATATACGCGGGTTTTGGCAACGCCGCTTGTCTGGCAGACATCTCTTACTGCATCACGGCGACTCAGCCCCTGATCCAATCTTTTCTTCAACATTGCTGTCACATCCTCATCAGATAGAGAGTTTTCATCACCAGATGGCGGCGCAAACATCAGCACAATTTCCCCTTTTGGTGATCCGGTTTCTGCAAAATGTCTGGCCAGATGCTGGGCTTCATCAAGCCAGCTTTCTTCATATGTTTTTGTCAGTTCTCTGGCAACGGCGCATTGGCGATGCGGGGCAATAGCGGCAATATCTGCCAATGTTTCTGCAAGCCGTTTTGCGGATTCATAACAAATGACGGTGGCATCAATAGACAAGAGTTTCGCTAATGTTTTCTGTCTTTTGCTGGCGGTATTGGGAAGAAAGCCCGCAAAATGAAACCGATCCGTTGGTAGGCCTGATATCACCAATGCGGCCAGAACAGCTGAAGGTCCCGGGATACTGGTCACCGGAATATTCCGGTCACGACAGGCTTTAACCAGCCGATACCCGGGATCAGATATCAATGGTGTTCCAGCATCACTGACTAGCGTGATGGCTTTGCCCTCTGCTAATGCCTTGAGTAAACCTTCTCTTGCTTTGGCTGAAGTATGATCATGATATGACACCAACTGTCCATGTGGAATACCAAGTCGGCTTAGCATCAGACCAGTATGGCGGGTGTCTTCACAGGCAATCAGATCTGCAGACTGGAAAGACGCTATGGCGCGTGGTGATAAATCATCCAGATTACCGATAGGTGTTGCCGTGATGGTTAATCCCGGAACAGACATGCGCCAATCCCCCTAACACTTTACGAAATATAGAAATCATAATAGACTGATCATCCCTTTAAGGATACCTGATTTAAAATCAATTTTGTGTCAGGCATTATGAGATATATCATGCTGTTCATGTCCGAATCTGTTCCATTTTATCTTCGTTTCATCAAATATGGTATGTGTTTATGTGGTGCGCTGATCATATTAACAGCCTGTGAACCTGACCAAGCCCCCCCCGTGGTAACAGCACCGGCACCGGTAGAAACGAAAATTGCAGCGGAACCCGCCATTGAAAGTGAAGTCACTGAAATACATGATGAAGATAAGGACAATGAAGAAAGCAAGATTGATCCTTCTGTTAGCTTCCTTAATCAGCAATCTGACCCTGTTGAAACAGAACCCAATCTGAATATTCTCGACCATGATATTTTTACTGATGATGCTGAAACCGGCAATGCACTGAACAGTCTTCAACCCAAAAACCCTGCAACTCAGGATGAAATTGATACCGCGATTGAGTGGATATTTAATGGTCAGGGAAAAGCGGTAGAACAATCTGAACTAACCACCCAAACAGAACCAGATCAAGATCAGATAACCGAAGACACAGCGTTAACAGGAAATGCCATCACCGACCTGATTGATGATGGGTTTGATTATAATAGTCTGGAAGACGTATTTACCATCATTAGCAAACCAGATATTGAAGATATGATTACCCCGCCGCCATCACGGATTCCCCCTAAAAAGGAACTATTGACGCGTGCGGCTATCCTGCTTCCGTTAAGTGGTGCTTATCAATCCGTGGGAGAAGAGCTGCGGAAAGCTGTTGATATAGCGGTGATATCTCTTGATCAGCCACAATTTGAAGTCATTTATATCGATACGGCAGATGCCCCTGCCGCCGCCGCATTTGCCGCGGTTGAAGCAGATGCTGATATTATTATTGGCCCGGTATTTTCCAATCATACGGCGGCGGTTGCGCCTATTGCCATAGAAAATCAGATACCTGTTCTGTCTTTTTCAAATAATAGTACGGTCACTAATCCCGGTGTCTGGATATTGGGACAGCAACCTGAACAGGAAATGGAAGCAGTGCTAAATTATGCTATGGCATCGCTGGCGGCCATAGATAACATTCCACCAGATCAGGCCAGAATAGCAATTGTCACAAATGATACCGCTTATGGCAGAGCATTGCGGGATTATAGTATTCAGCATCTGGAAACGGCAGGTGCGCCGCGCCTATCTCATCTTCTGCTTGATCAGACGGTGTTGAAAAATGAATATCGTCTGCAACAATCCATCAGACAATTTGCGCGCTGGTCTAAGGAAGACCCTGCACCAGAATTTGATATGGTGATCATATGTGGAGATGCTGATTTTACCCTGACAGTGGCACCTGTGCTTGTCTGGCATGATCTTGATCCTGCAAAGGTGCGATTTGTTGGTTCATCACAATGGAATCGCAAGGATATGATCACCGAACCATCATTGCAGGGTGGTCTTTATGCAACCTTGCCAACAGATAGACGCCAGCGGTTTGAACAGGTGTGGAAGACATATTTTAGCGCCGCGCCGGGTGATCTTGCCCCCCTCGGTTTTGATGCCGTAGCAGTAGCCAGTCTGATTGCCACTGATAAAAAGGCGGATAATGAAGAAACAACATATCAGGTGCTTTTGCGCGAAACAGGCTTTGCCGGATTTAGCGGTATTTTCCGACTATATCCTGATGGTAATCACCGGCGTCTTCTCGAAGTCCGGCAAATCAATAAATTTCAATCAGCTGTTGTTCGCCCTGCTGATACCAGCTTCTGATATGGGTTCCCGCTAAATCAGGTTTTATATCAGTATCTGTCCAATCAATGTATTCATAACCGTCTTGCCAATATTGGTAAGGGAAAGGATATCATCATTCCGGTGCAATAGGCGTTGCTCGCAATACAACGAAACCGCTTCTTCATCTAGCCATGATTGCCTTGCCCCGGCTTTTTCTTCAATGGCAGCAATATTGATGCCTTCCTCCAGCCGCAACCCCATCATGACCGCTTCTGCGGCATAATCTTTTTGCGTTTCCTGATTTTGTTCGGCCAAACCTATCCCTGTTCGCATCACATCATCAAGCCAGCCATCAGGATGCTTGCGGCAACGGGTTTCTGTCCGGCCATGGCCTTGCCAAATTCGACCAACTGCACCCGGTCCTGCCCCAATCCAGTCACCTGCCCGCCAATATGTCAGATTGTGACGACTTTCTTGACCAGCTTTGGCGTGATTGGATATCTCATAAGCATTTAATCCGGCGGCCAGACAATGATTCTGTGTTTCGGTGAACATATCTAACGATATTTCATCGGCTGGCATCTGCATCAAGCCACGTTTAGCCATGCTGTAAAAGGCGGTTCCTTCTTCTAGTGTCAATTGATATAGCGATAGATGATCACATGCCAGCGCAAGGATAGTTTTCAATTCCTTACACCATTCGGCGGTGGTCTGGTCGGGTAGTGCATAAATAAAATCGGCAGATACGCGATCAAAAATATGTTGGGCTTTGTCCAGTGCGTTCAGAGCTTCCTGAGCGGAATGCTGGCGACCCAGAAAAGACAGATGCTCATCATTGAGGGATTGGATCCCCATAGATAGCCGATTGATACCAACCTCCCGAAACCCGGCCAGTTTATCAGCTTCAACTGAGGTAGGGTTTGCTTCCAGAGTAATTTCTATATCATCAACAGGCTGGAAAATAGTTGTGATGGCCGAACAAATTTGACCAGCAATGTCCGGTGGCATTAGCGATGGTGTGCCGCCCCCAAAAAAGATGCTGTGAACAGGCCGGCCACGCAAATCAAATTGATCGGCCATGGTTTCAATTTCGGTAATGATAGCTGCCCCGAACCGGTCATGATCAACCATATCACGCACATGGCTGTTAAAATCACAATAGGGGCATTTTTTCTGGCAAAAAGGCCAATGTACATAGACACCAAAATTCGCCAGATCAGTCATAGCTATTCCGGTGTTTTCTGAAAACATAGATCAATTAATTGCTGGAATGCTATGGCACGATGGCTGACCGCGTGTTTCCATTCCGGATCAACCTCACCAAAGGTCTGATCATATCCATCAGGGACAAACATAGGATCATAGCCAAAGCCACGATTGCCACGTGGGGGCCAGACATAGTCGCCTTTGATCACGCCTTGGGTGGTTACCATATCACCATCAGGCCAGCATAACGCAAGGGCACAGATAAACTGACAGCTATTATCGGAATTGCCACTGGCAATAATGGCATCATGCACTTTTTGCATGGCTACGGAAAAATCTTTATCATCACCTGCCCATCTGGCGGAAAATAGCCCCGGATCGCCATTGATTGCCATGACTTCAAATCCGGAATCATCAGATAATGCAGGCAGACCAGATGCCATGGCGGCTGCTTTGGCTTTGATAGCGGCATTAGCAATATAACTATCACCATCTTCAACAGGCTCATCCAATTTCAAGGCACTGGCGCTGGTCACATTTATGTCAAATGGTGCCAGTAATGCAGCGATTTCACGCACTTTTCCCTGATTATGACTGGCAACGACGAGGGTGTTTTCAATAAATTGCCGTGCCATCAGATACATGTATCCAGTGCTTTTTGCTGGTGCTGAAATAATGCATTTGCCCCCTTTTTCGCCAGATCAAGCATGGTTAGCAGATCATCTGTTCTATATGGGTCGGCTTCAGCGGTGGCTTGCACTTCAACAATACCACTATCCGCTGTGAGAACAAAATTTGCATCTGTTTCGGCCTGACTGTCTTCGGCATAATCCAGATCAAGGACAACGGATTTTTCAAAAATGCCGCAAGATATCGCCGCTACTTGTCCGGTTACTGGCTGGCGGGTGATCTGACCATCCAGTAACAATTTTTCGGTTGCCGCCCGTAATGCCACCCATGATCCGGTAATAGCGGCGGTGCGGGTGCCTCCATCAGCCTGTAAGACATCGCAGTCGATTTTTATCTGTCGTTCACCCAGCAATTGCAAATCGGTAACAGCACGCAAAGACCGGCCAATCAGCCGCTGTATTTCCTGCGTGCGCCCTGATTGTTTTCCGCGAACTGCTTCGCGATCCATCCGGCTATGGGTTGATCGTGGCAACATCCCATATTCAGCTGTTAACCAGCCCTTGCCTGTATTCCGAAGAAATGGCGGCACCTTTTCATCTATACTGGCAGTAACAAGAACATGCGTATTGCCAAATTTGGCAAGACATGAGCCTTCAGCATATGGGGAAAATCCGGCTATCAATTCAATGTGGCGCATCTGATCAGCCTGCCGGCCAGATGGACGTGAAGAAGAAGTCATAATATCATCCTGTCATTTAGCAATGGGCGACCATATCATATCTATTTATTGAAGGCGACGGCTTGACCGGAGAGATTTCCAATTTTATTTTTAGGATATGACATTACAGAAACCACCAATATCAGATGCAAAACCTGCAATGGCGGATAAATCCATTCTGGGGATGAATGAACGGGTGCATATGATCTTTAATCGGATTGTAGACCGCTATCTGTCATCCGGGTCAGCGGTGGGATCGAAAGCGATTGCAACAGATCTGGATCATATGCTGTCTAGCGCATCCATCCGGTCGATCATGGGTGAACTGGAAAGCGCAGGATTACTCTATCAGCCGCATACATCGGCAGGCCGTATACCGACGCAATCCGGATTAAGGCTATTTGTGAATGGTCTGCTTGAAATCGGTGGCAGTATAAGTGACAGCGAACGGATGATGCTTGACGTGAATTGTCAGGCACAGGGGCTTAGTTTTGACGACGCTCTATCAGAAACATCATCCATGCTATCTGGTTTGACAAATTGTGCGGCACTTGTCGTGATGCCAAAGACAGATATGATCATCAAACAGGTTGAGTTTGTCCCGATTGAAAAAAATAAGGCTCTGGTCATATTAGTGTCCTCTGCTGGTCATGTTGAAAACCGGATCATGGAAACGCCTACGGGAATGCCAGCGTCGGTTTTAATTGAGGCTGGTAATTTCATCAATGCGCATCTGGCTGGAAAAAGCCTGTCTGAAGCATCTGTTCTCTTGAAAGAATTGATAGAGGTAAAACAGGCTGCTATCGATGACCTGACCCAGAAAGTAGCGGCTAGTGGTATTGCCATCTGGACAGGTAAAAATTCTGGTCATTCGGGTAATTTTATTCTCCGTGGGCAAGCCAATTTGCTGGAAAATGTTACCGCCATGGATCAGTTGGAACAGGTGCGATCACTATTTTATCAACTAGAAGAACAAAATAACGCGCTTGATGTTCTGGCAACGATGCAACAAGCCGAAGGCGTGCAGATTTTCATTGGCTCGGAAAACAGGTTTTTCACAGAAACTAATTGCTCGACCATTATTGCGCCTTATTATGATAGCCATCAGTCTATCATTGGTGCGGTCGGGGTTATTGGCCCCACGCGGCTGGATTATGCGCGGATTATCCCAATGGTCAATCATACCTCGGTAACGATAACAAAAATGCTGTCTGAGCGGCTTTAACGTAAAAATCGGCATTTTGACCGATATTTTCAAATAAAATGGGGAAAAATCCATTTTTTTCTTGGAATTAGTATCGCTTATCCCTACATAAAAAACGCAATCAAATGGAATATGAGGACTATCATGATAAACGATACGCCTGAAGAAAATCCGCAACAGGACAGCAATGCCAATTCGGATGGCCAGACACCAGACGAAAAAGCATCGGATGAAAATCCGGCCAGTGATAATAAAGCAGATCAAGACATTAATTTAAATATTGAGGATATTCTTGATCCGCTTTCCACCCTTCAGGCAGAGCGTGACGAATTAAAAGACCAGATGTTGAGAGCCGTTGCCGAAACGGAAAACACGCGCCGTCGTGCCGAACGCGACGTTGCGCAAGCTCGTAAATATGGTCATACCAGTTTTGCCCGTGATCTGCTTTCGGTGGTGGAAAATTTATCCCGCGCCGTCGAAGCATTGCCAGAACAGCGCGATGATCTTGATGAAACGATGAAAAATCTGGTTATTGGCGTGGAAATGATATCGCGGGAAATGACCAATGTGCTAGAACGGCATGGCATTACTCGGATTATGCCAATGGGTGAAAAATTTGACCCTAATAAGCATCAGGCCATGTTTGAAGTGCCCACCAAAGATGCTGAACCCGGCATGATTGTTCAGGTAGCACAATCTGGTTGGATGTTACATGACAGGCTATTAAGTCCGGCTATGGTTGGCGTGGCAAAAGCCATGGAAACAACCAGCGGCGACGAACAGGAAGCTGACAAAAATAATGAAAGTAATGAATAGGATAACAACATAATTAAGGGAAATCTTGCAATCAGATTTTCCTTTCTTATATGAGCAATAGCGTAACCGTAAATATTGTAATGGCTAATATGGCAAAGAAATGACCATTAGCACCAGAACGGTCGGCGCATTTAAGAAAGAAAGAGGCTAATCATGGGAAAAGTTATCGGAATTGATCTTGGCACAACAAATTCATGTGTTGCTGTTATGGATGGTAAATCTGCAAAAATTATCGAAAATGCTGAAGGGGGGCGCACAACGCCTTCTATGGTTGCATTTGTTGATGATGGCGAACGGCTAGTCGGACAGGCGGCCAAGCGGCAAGCGGTTACCAATTCAGAAAATACACTATTTGCTATCAAGCGCTTGATTGGACGGCGTCATAATGATGCGGCGGCGAAAAAATTTGCCAAACTGGTTCCATATAAAACGGTTAAGGCAGATAATGGCGATAGCTGGGTTGAAGTAAATGATGAAACGTACTCACCTAGTCAGATATCCAGTTTTATCCTGCGCAAATTGAAAGAAGATGCTGAAGCCTATCTTGGCGAATCAGTAACTGAAGCTGTGATTACCGTTCCGGCGCATTTTAACGATGCCCAGCGTCAGGCGACCAAAGATGCAGGTAAAATTGCCGGTCTTGATGTGTTGCGGATTATTAATGAGCCAACAGCGGCAGCACTGGCTTATGGGCTGGATAAAAAAGAATCTGGCACCATTGTTGTCTATGATCTTGGTGGTGGTA
Organism: Puniceispirillales bacterium (SeqCode); assembly: GCA_049595035.1. Taxonomy (GTDB): domain Bacteria; phylum Pseudomonadota; class Alphaproteobacteria; order Puniceispirillales; family UBA1172; genus UBA12202. The sequence continues at coordinate 119,206 of JBMYKD010000001.1, forward strand.
CGTTTGATGTATCCATCCTTGAAGTAGGCGATGGCGTTTTTGAAGTCAAATCAACTAATGGCGATACCTTCCTTGGTGGTGAAGATTTTGACCAGCGTATTATCGACCATATCGCTGATGCCTTTCAGAAAGAAAACGGTATTGACCTGCGTTCTGATAAACTTGCTTTGCAACGGATGAAAGAAGCCGCTGAAAAAGCAAAGATCGAGCTGTCCAGCAGCACCCAGACAGAAGTGAATCTGCCTTTCATCACGGCTGATCAGTCAGGCCCAAAGCACCTTACTGTCAAATTGACAAGGGCAACTCTTGAAAGTCTGGTTCAGGATCTGGTGGAACGATCACTTCAGCCATGTAAGGCGGCACTTAAAGATGCTGGTCTCAAGGCGAGTGATATTGATGAGGTAATCCTTGTCGGTGGTATGACCAGAATGCCAAAGATTATAGAAAAAGTGACGGAGTTTTTTGGCGCCGAGCCACATCGTGGCGTTAATCCGGATGAAGTGGTTGCCGCTGGTGCCGCTATTCAGGGTGGTGTGCTGAAAGGTGACGTGAAAGACGTTCTCTTGCTTGATGTGACGCCATTGTCACTTGGTATTGAAACCCTTGGCGGTGTGTTTACTCGCCTGATTGATCGCAATACCACTATTCCGACAAAGAAAAGCCAGACCTTTTCAACGGCAGATGATAATCAGACAGCTGTTACCATCCGAGTCTTTCAGGGTGAGCGTGAAATTGCCGCTGATAACAAATTACTGGGGCAATTTGATCTGGTTGGTATTCCTGCCGCACCGCGCGGCGTTCCACAAATTGAAGTGACCTTTGATATTGACGCCAATGGTATTGTCAATGTCAGTGCCAAGGACACGGCAACAGGAAAAGAACAGCAAATTAAAATTCAGGCATCTGGCGGTCTCAGCGATGATGATATTGAGAAAATGGTTCAAGATGCTGAAGCCAATGCCGAAGAAGATAAGCTGCGTAAGGAAAAAATCGAGGCACGCAATCAGGCCGAGTCACTCATTCACGGCGCGGAAAAAACCTTGTCCGATCTGGATGATAAAGTTGATGACGATCTGAAAACAGCAACAACTGATGCCATTGCCGCATTGCGAACAGCACTGGATGACGATGAAGACAATGATGCAATAGCCGAAAAATCACAAGCATTGAGCGCGGAGATGATGAAGCTAGGTGAAATCGCCTATGCACAACAAAATGATGCTGATGATAGCGCTGATGATGATACGGATACTGCCGCATCTGATGACGGTGTTGTCGATGCCGAGTTTACCGAGGTCGATGACACGGAAGACAAGAAATCAGCATCCTAATTTGCATCTGACCAACATAACCATCCCGTCTGTGAATCCAAAAACAGGCAGGGTGGTTTTGGTTTAAGACAGAGGTTTTTTCATGGCTAAAAAAGATTTTTATGATGTACTGGGTGTCAAAAAAGAGGCTGACGCTTCAGCCATTAAATCTGCTTATCGTAAATTAGCCATGAAATACCATCCTGATCGTAATCCTGATGATGCTGATGCCGAAGATAAATTCCGTGAAGCAACAGAAGCTTATGACGTTCTCAAAGATGATCAGAAACGGGCGGCTTATGATCAATTTGGGCATGCTGCTTTTGACGGTCAGGGTGGAGGCGGTGGAGCTGGCGGCTTTTCCGGTTTTGGCGGCGGTGGCGGCTTTAGTGACATTTTTGATGAAATGTTTTCCGAGTTTATGGGCGGACGGCGTGGACGCCGGAGTCAGCAAAGCCGGAAAGGTGCGGATTTGCGTTATGATCTGGAAGTCACTCTGGAACAGGCTTTTGATGGCGATACGCAGAAAATCAGTATTCCCGTTCCTGCTACTTGCGACACTTGTGATGGTAGTGGTGCGGCTAAGGGCAGTAAGCCGGTCACATGTAATGCCTGCGGTGGTCATGGCAAAGTAAGGGCACAGCAGGGGTTTTTCTCTGTTGAAAGAACTTGCCCTAGTTGTCAGGGACAAGGGGAGACAATTTCCAAGCCGTGTTCATCATGCGGCGGTCAGGGGCGTATTCAGAAAAATAAAAGCCTGAATGTGAATATCCCGAAAGGCGTTGATACGGGCACCAGAATCAGATTATCTGGCGAAGGCGAAGCGGGTCTGCGTGGCGGGCCAGCAGGTGATCTATATATTTTCATTAGCGTCAAAGATCATTCCCTGTTCAATCGTGAAGGCAACAATCTGTTTATGACGATGCCTGTGCCTATGGCGAAAGCTATTCTTGGCGGGTCTGTTGATATCCCTAGTCTTGATGGAAAAATGGCACGGATTACCCTTGATGAAGGTACGCAATCCGGTCACCGCTTGCGGCTTCGTGGCAAGGGGATGCCGGGGCTTCAGGGACGTGGGCGCGGGGATATGTATGTTGATATTCAGGTGGAAACGCCTATCAACCTGACGAAACGTCAAAAAGAACTTCTAAAAGAGTTTGATGCCGCCGGAAAAAATCAGAATCCGGAATCCGATTCCTTTGTTAAAAGGATTAAAAAGATGTTTGGTGAAAACTAAGCCCCGCATTTGATATTGCTTTCGCTTTTCCCCTGACGTTATGATCAGAACATAACCAGCCCGATAATCAGAATATTGGGAAATGACTAGTTAACAGGATTTTATATGACTGCACCACTTCGCATTGCTCTACCCGGAGCAGCCGGCCGTATGGGACGCATGATCACGACATTGGCGGCGGCGGATGACAGATGTATAATTGTTGCGGCGTCTGATCGGCCAGACTCACCCCTGCTTGGGCAGGATATTGGTACCATGAATCATTTGCCACCAATGGGCGTGACCGTGTCTGATGATGCGGCGGCTTTATTTGCTGCTAAACCGGATGTCATCATTGATTTCACTACGCCGGTGGCCACTCTTGCCCTTGCAAGAATGGCGTCTAGTCATCATGTGGCTATGGTAGTTGGCACGACGGGTCTTACCACGCAGGATGGTGATCATTTATCACGGATAGCGGCAGAAATGCCTGTTGTATGGTGTGCGAATACGTCTGTTGGTGTCACGCTATTAAGCCGTCTGGTTGAACAGGCCGCGGCACAGCTGGTTGAGGGCTGGGATATAGAAATCGTTGAAAGCCACCATAAACATAAAGTCGATGCCCCTTCGGGAACGGCACTGGCACTTGGCCAAGCGGCGGCCAGAGGACGTAAGGTTGATCTGGATACGGTAATATCTCTTGATCGGTCTGGGGCAAGACAAGATGGTGATATTGGCTTTGCGGTCATGCGTGGCGGCGATGTTGCGGGTGAACATAGTGTTATTTTCTATGGAGAAGCAGAACGTCTTGAATTGTCCCACCGCGCTACTGATAGAGTGATTTTTGCCAGAGGGGCATTGCGTGCCGCCCGCTGGATAAAAGAACAACCAGCAGGATTATATACTATGGATGATGTTCTGGCGGATTAGTCTGTGCTGGGGCTGGTTCTTCAATCAAACTGGTAATGGCTTCAGCCAGTTCCGGTTTTTCCTGATATGGCAGAAAGTCACCAACTTCAACTTTCTTTCCATGACCAGTCAGATAAAGCCGATGACGGTTGATGAAATGCCGGTCTGTGTCAGGCAGATTATCCATATCTTCTGATTCTAGACGAACATGTAGCCATGCCAGTGGCATTTCTTCTGTGCTGATACGGCCTTTACCATCTGACCGTTCAATGCGAAGCAGGGGGTTTTCCTTGGTGATCCGTTCAAATCGTTTTTCTGTGGAACGGTGATGCAGATGAAAAAATAAGAATAATAATCCTAACTCTACACCAAAAAACCCTATGACAGGCCATGCCCCCAATAGATAAAACGCCATGGATAAAGACAGGCCAGCACATCCTAGTACCATAAACAGGATAGCCGCCCCTTTCCGGCTGAGACTGCAATATGGCCAGAGTATAATGGGTTTTTGTTTTGATGTCATATGATCTGCATTTTCCCTATTCTTGTAAATTATGATAGACTGCCATTCTGACTGGTCAATCCGGTCAGTTCATATTTTTCGCGGCAAATGGCCGCTTTCACTTCGATACGAGCTTTCGATATGGCAACAAAAGATCAAAAAAAACCAGCATCAAGAATGACAAAAAAAGCGATTGCGGAAGTGTTTGACCGTTTTGCCAAAACCATGCCCGAAGCGGCAACAGAATTGCACTTTACCAATCCTTACACATTGCTGGTTGCCGTTGCGCTTTCGGCACAGGCAACAGATGTCGGGGTGAATAAGGCAACAAAATCGCTTTTTGAAAAGGTATCAACGCCAGCAGAGATGTTGAATTTGGGGCTGGAAGGATTAATCAGTCATATCAAATCTATCGGCCTTTATAATAGTAAGGCCAAAAATGTGATAGCCATGGCGGAAATATTGATTCGTGATCATCATGGGGTTGTGCCCGAAAACAGGGACGCGCTGGAAGCCCTGCCCGGTGTTGGTCGCAAAACCGCCAATGTGGTATTGAACGAAGCTTTTGGCCATCCGACCATCGCCGTTGACACACATATTTTCCGGTTAGGAAACCGCACAGGAATGGCGCCGGGGAAAACCCCATTGGAAGTTGAAAAGGGATTGCTGAAAAATGTTCCGGAATCGGCCAAGAAAGATGCTCATCACTGGCTTATTCTTCATGGACGGTATTGTTGCGTTGCCCGCAAGCCCCGTTGTCCGGATTGCATCATCAGTGATCTTTGCCGATTTAAGGATAAAACCAAGGCAGTGGATGATTAATTTAGTGGCTGATTTTGCGACTAGCTAGGTCCTGATAACATGCCGTTGCGTTGATATTTTGATTCTGGATACGGCTGCGCCCATGCCATGCAATGATTTCAACCCTGCCATTAACGGGATAAAGCGTAAAATCGACAATGCATGTCTCCAGTTTATATTGATGCACCTCACCTGCACCATCACGGCGGATATAATCAGCCTGCCCTAGGATGTTGATTAGCTCTTGTTTTTGCCAGCCCATGGTATTGGCAGGATAGAATTTCGGTATGGTTGGTGCCGCCGGCGGAACAATGCTGGCAATTTCAATAGTGGTCAGTGATGTTTCTGGCACTTCGGCTGGCACATGACTTGGCATGCTGGATGGATCATTGGTACTGGTATCACTTGCTGATGATATTGGTACGGCGCCGTTAATATCAGGCAGGTTTTCATCGGTCGGGATCGTAACATTGCTTGATGATGTGGATATCGGATATTGTTCTAAAACAGGCTGGCAGGCGGAAATCAGCCATCCGATGATGCTTGCGGCTATGCTCAACCTGATAGATATGTTAGCAATCATCTGTTTAAATTATATTGGCGCGGAAAATAATTCAATATTAAGCTGAACTGTTTTTGAAATTAAAGGATGAAATATGTCTGAACGCACCACCCATCATACCAGTATCGTTACTGTTGGTAATGCTATTGTTGATGTTATTGCTCATGCGACAGATCAATTTATCTCAGATCAGGGCATGATGAAAAATGCCATGAATCTGATTGATGCTGATCGTGCAAACACACTTTATGACGCTATTGGCCCTGCGACGGAAATATCAGGTGGGTCTGCAGCAAACACGGCGGTGGGCATTGCGTTATTAGGTGGCCATGCCAGTTTTATAGGTAAGGTAGGTCAGGATTTATTGGCACGCATATTCCGCCATGATATTCAGGCGGTCGGGGTTAATGCTGTGCTGGCGGATCAGGCAGATTTGCAAACCGCCTGTTCCTATATTCTGGTCACGCCAGATAAAAACCGGACAATGAACACCTATCTGGGGGCGTCAATTACTCTGGCACCAGATGATATCAATGCTGAGGCCATTGCCGCCGCAGATATCGTTTATATTGAGGGGTATTTATATGATGCGCCCGAAGGCCCTGCTTGCTGGGATAAGATTGCAGATGTAGCACATGAGGCTGGAACAAGAATTGCCATATCTCTATCAGATGGGTGGTGCGTTGACCGGCATAGAACCGCTATGCATCAATTTGTGAAAGATCATTGTGATATGGTGCTTTGCAACACCGAAGAAGCAAAGCTGATGTTCAACACAGATAAGGATGATGCCATTCGCCAGATGCGGCAACTGGTGGCAGAGGCGGCCATCACCGATAGCGAAAAAGGGTCGATAGCTTTTGCCGGCGCAGATATGGCAACAATTACGCCTGATCCGGATACGCCTGTTCTTGATACCACCGGGGCTGGTGATCTCTATGCCTCTGGTTATCTTTATGCCCGTCACAATGGTGCTAATCTGGACACGGCAATCAAGCTGGCAACAATTACAGCAGGGGAAGCGATTAGCCATATCGGAGCAAGACCACAAACAGACCTTATTCAACTGGCGCATCCGGCCATGCCCAAAGATTTTTTTGGATAATTGGGCGGAATGATGCTGTTTTTCTATCACGCTTGCTTTAGGATAGGAAAATGATCCGACAGCAGAAAAAGAGCTAACATCATGCCGGATGAAACATTGCCAGCAGAACACGGAAAACCACCGCGACCATCGCCGGATACCCCCGGCTTGACGCCTGTCATTCGTCAGTTTCTGGAAGTAAAAGCCAATCATGAAGATAGTTTACTATTTTATCGCATGGGCGATTTTTATGAACTGTTTTTTGATGATGCCGAAATAGCGGCATCAGCACTTGATATCACATTAACCAAACGCGGCAAGGCAGATGGACAGGATATTCCCATGTGCGGGGTACCCTTTCATGCCATTGATGCCTATATGACGCGGTTAATTAAACAGGGGTTCCGTGTTGCTATCTGTGAGCAGGCTGAAACCCCTGACCAAGCCAAAGCCAGAAAAGCCAAAGGCCCCTTACGGCGGGATGTTGTGCGCATCGTCACACCGGGCACACTGATTGAAGATACGTTTTTGCCGCCGCGTGAAAACAATTATCTGATAACGTTATTTCATCATACCGATTCCCTATCATTAGCGGCGGTTGATCTCAGCACTGGGGATATCATGGTGGAATCCATGCCCCCATCACAATGTGATGAAGCCCTGGCCAGATGGAAACCTGCTGAAATTGTCATTAGTGACGGCCAAACTGATCTGGAACAGAATCTGGTTCATACAGATACCTGCATCAGTACCCGGCCAGCACGATTTTTTGATAGCCAGAATGGTCGAAAAAAACTGGAAGCGATATATAAAGTAGCAACCCTTGATGGTATGGCACATCTTGGTCGGGGGGAATTAGCCGCTCTGGGTGGGTTAATTGCCTATCTGGATGACACGCAAAAAGGCCGGCATCTGCATTTAAAGCCAGTAGAACAGATAAGCCGTGATCATTTTCTGGAAATTGATCCGGCAACACGGCGGTCACTGGAATTAACCCGAACACTGGGCGGTGAAAGAAAAGGCTCACTTCTGGCCGTGATTGATAAAACCGTAACCGCCGCTGGCGCACGGCTCTTCGCATCACGACTGACGGCACCGTTAAAACATAAGCTGCATATCACTGCAAGACATGACCTGATCGAATCCATGCTGGCTGATCCGCCAATGGCTGATCATATGAAACAGGCTCTGAAAACCATGCCTGATCTGGAACGGGCATTAAGCCGTCTAGGGCTTGGTCATGGGGGGCCTCGTGATCTGGTGGCCATGGCGCATGGGATTAGTGCCGCCGGTATGATGGCTGATGCGATTGATCATAGGGCAACTAGCGGCATTGCTGATGATCAGCTGGCAGCATTAAAAGCCAGTTTATCAGGCTCATCGAAACTGATTCATATCATTACAGAGGCATTATCAGATGAATTGCCCCTACTTGCCCGTGAAGGCGGATTCATCCGCAAGGGCTATGACACGGTACTGGATGAGCTGTTTACCTTACGCGATGAATCACGGCGACTGATTGCTGCATTGCAACAGCGCTATTGCGAAGATACCGGAATCAGCAGCCTTAAGATCAAACATAACAATGTTCTGGGGTATCATATTGATGTGCGTAGCAATCATGCGGATAAGTTACTGTCACAGCCGGATTCTATTTTTATTCATCGGCAGACAACAGCACAGGCGGTTCGGTTTTCAACTGTTGAGCTAGCCGAACTCGAAACCGCTATGTCAAAAGCGGCAGATCAGGCCGTTGCGCTTGAACTAAATTGGTTTGACCATCTGGTTGAACAGGTGATGGCAGAACAGGATAGTATTCTTGCTGTTGCTGCCGCCGCCGCCCAGCTTGATGTTGCGACAGCAATGGCACGGCTGGCAGAAACATGGCGATATTGCCGTCCAGACATGCGTGAGGATATCAACACCCATATTGTTGATGGACGGCATCCGGTTGTTGAACAGATGCTTGCTTCCGCACAGGATCATCCGTTTGTTGTCAATACCTGTCAATTTACGCCTGATGATCGCATCTGGCTGTTAACTGGCCCCAATATGGCTGGTAAATCCACTTTTTTACGCCAGAATGCCCTGATTACTATTATGGCCCAGGCCGGATTTTATGTCCCTGCCAGTTCAGCCATGATCGGCATGGCAGACAGAGTATTTTGCCGGGTTGGTGCGTCTGATGATCTGGCATCGGGGCGTTCTACCTTTATGGTTGAAATGGTTGAAACCGCCGCAATTTTGAATCGCTCCACGGATCAGTCGCTTGTCATACTGGATGAAATCGGTCGCGGAACAGCAACATATGATGGATTATCTCTGGCCTGGGCTGTTGTTGAATATCTGCATGATGTGGTCGGTGCCAGAGTGTTATTTGCTACCCATTATCATGAGTTATCAGCTCTCGAAGACAGACTGGATAGTTTAAGCTGTCACGCCATGAAAGTGCGTGAATGGCAGGGTGATATCATTTTCCTGCATGAAGTTGGCGCTGGAGCGGCAGATCGGTCTTATGGAATACATGTTGCCCGTATCGCCGGCGTGCCACCAGTCGTCATTGCCCGCGCCGAAGATGTGCTGGCCACATTGGCAAACGAAAAATCAGCAGATCATTTAATGGAAAACCTGCCTCTTTTTGATGCTAGCCAGCCCATATCACAACCGGCAACCCCCAGTGCCGTAGAAGAACAGCTAAGAACCATCAGCCCTGATCATATGTCCCCCCGAGATGCGCTTGAATATCTTTATGCGCTTAAAGCCATGCTTGATGATGACCCTGATGATGGCATGTCATAGACACAATATCTGGATGCGTTATAATCTGATATAAAGCGATTAGTCAGAATGGATGTCACATGGTGGTAGAGCAGACAACATTGCCAAGCTGGATGCTTGCCTTTCAGCCAATGACTTATGCCCGCGATGTTGGTGAAATCGATCTTGTTCTCGAAACGCTTCATCGCATCAAGGCAGATCACGACGCTGTCTTTGATCAGCCACTTGAACAAAGGCAGGCATTATTATCTGTTCTCAAAACCATGCTGGAAACAGGGCGACAAGCATTAAAAAAAGCATTTATCGCAAATAATGACGGGGCGGCCTATGTCGGTGCCCATGCCATTCTGATGGATCACATGATCCAGCTGATCCATACCAGCGCTATGAAAACATGGTCTTCCGCGACCCCGCCCAAGCTTGCTGTCATTTCAACGGGTGGCTATGGACGGGGTGAGCTATCACCACATTCGGATATTGATTTACTATTTCTGACCGAAATCAAGCCAGATGCCGAACATGTTCAGGTGATTGAGTTTATTCTCTATCTGCTATGGGATTTAGGGCTTGATATCGGTCATGCTAGCCGAAGCTTGCGGCAAGCTATTCATGCGGCCAAAGATGATTTAACGATCCGGACGGCTTTGCTGGAAGCGCGGCATTTAGCTGGGGAATCTGGCCTGACGGACAAATTGCTAACACAGTTTCATCAGGATATTGTCGCGGATACGGCAAAAAGCTTTATCGCTGCAAAACTGGAAGAACGTGATGCACGCCACCGCCGGAGCGATGCCAGACGCTATATGCTTGAACCTAACATCAAAGAAGGTAAGGGCGGATTGCGCGATTTGCATACGTTATTCTGGATTTCCCGTTATGGGTTTGAAGTTGATACCGTGCTTGAACTGGTTAACCTGAAAGTCCTGACCCATAGCGAAGCACGGTCATTTTCCACTGCCCAGAGATTTTTATGGACATTAAGATGCCACATGCATTTCCGGAGTGGACGCGAAGATGACAGGCTGAGTTTTGATGTTCAGATGGATATTGCCCCATTGCTAGGGTATCGGGATAGAGCAGATAGCAAAGGGGTTGAACGGTTTATGCGGCGATATTTTCTAACAGCCACAACCATCGGCAGTCTGACCCGGATATTCTGTGCCGCCATTGCAGATGATTTTAATAAAACAACACGGACATTTCGTGACCGTTTGCAATGGATCAGATTACCGCTACCATTTATGATAAAGGCAGGCTGGATCGCACTTGAACCACATACACGATTCACCGATGACCAGAATGCCATCATTGATATTTTTCGGGTTGCGCTTGATACCGGATATGACATTCACCCCCAAACCTTACGTCTGATTACGCGCAATCTTAATCTGGTTGATGAAAGCTTTCGGCTGCATGAAAAAAATAATGCTAGTTTCCTCAGCATTCTGACGCATAAGAAAAATCCGGAACGCGTGTTACGTCTGATGAACGAAGTTGGCATTCTGGGAAAGTTTCTGCCTGATTTTGACCGCATCGTTGCCATGATGCAATATGATATGTATCACAGTTATACAGTTGATGAGCATTCGATTTTTGCCATGGGGATTTTGCATCAGATTGAAACAGGTGATCTGAAAGATATCGCACCAGTTGCTACCGAGGCGGTAAAAGAAATTCATGGTCGTGATGAACTTCATGTCGCGATGCTATTACATGATATTGCGAAAGGCCGTGGTGGTGATCATTCCATTCTGGGGGCAGAAGTCGCAAGACAGGTCTGTCCAAGGCTTGGAATGGGCAAGGCTTCAACGGAAACGATTGCATGGCTTATTCGGCATCATCTATTGATGAGTGAAACGGCCTTTCGGTATGATCTGAATGATCCGGCTACCATCACCCATTTTGCCAGCGCGGTACAATCACCTGAACGGCTGAATTTGTTATTGGTATTGACGGTTGCCGATATCCGCGCGGTTGGGCCTAATGTCTGGAATGGCTGGAAAGCGGCCTTGATGCGTGATCTTTATCACCAGACGATGGCGGTTCTGCTTGGTGCCGAAGCATCCACGATTGCTGAAAATCTGGCAGGCGGCATACATAAAGACCTGGCATCTGCTCTCATGGCCGAAGATGACTGGTGGAATTGGGAAAATACCCAGCATCATATAAATATGTTCTATCCGAACTACTGGACGAGTTTTGAGCTGAAATCCTATATTCATCACGCCAAAATGTGTCGCCAGTTTGATGAATCAAAAGAACTGGTAGGGATCAGTATGACCCCTGATGAAGCGAGAAATGCGACTGAGATTGCTATTATTACTGCGGATGATGTGGGCTTGTTTTCCCGTATTGCTGGGGGCGTTGCTGCTTGTGGCGCGAATATTGTCGATGCGCGGATCACCACCCGCAAGGATGGTCTGACACTTGATGTGTTATGGGTACAGGATCAGAATAATCAGGCGATTACCGAAAAAGCCAAGCTCAACAAAATGAAATTAGCCCTGAAAAAGGCCATGACAGGCCAGATGGATATCGACAGCGCTATGGAAACGCGGTGGCAACAAACCCCGAAGCGTATCAGGCAGATTTCGGCACCGGCGCGTGTCCTGATCAATAATCATATCAGTTCAACCCATAGCATCTTGGAAATCAATGGCAAGGATGCCCCCGGTCTTTTATACCGGATCACCCATGCGTTAGCCGGACTGGGCATACAGATACAGCTGGCAAGCGTATCCACCTATGGTGACAGGGTTGTCGATGTGTTTTATGTCAAGGATAGTTTCGGGTTAAAAATTGAACGGCAGAGCCGTATAGATAAGATTCGTGAAACCCTGCTTAAGGTGCTGGAAGATAGTGATCCAGCCAATCAGGTCGCGGCATGATATCATCACCAAAAGGCTTATTATCCATTTTTAGCAGGGTCAGCGTCTTTACAGCATTAAGCCGTATTTTTGGTTTTACGCGCGATATTATTCTGGCGATAGTGCTTGGTCTTGGGCCGGTATCAGATGCTTTTTTTGTTGCCTTTAAATTACCTAATCTATTCCGCCGGCTAACAGCCGAAGGCGCGATGGCAAGTGCTTTTATCCCCGGTTATACAGGGGTTGAACAAAAACATGGTATCAGACAGGCCATGCGAATGGCTGGCGAAGTACAGTCGTTATTGATTTTTGTGTTGATCCTGATCGTGATCATTTTTGAACTATTTATGCCTGTGGTTATCACGCTGATTGCTCCGGGGTTTTCATATGGCAATGGGATAAGCCGGATGGATACCGCGGTACAACTGGCACGAATTACCATGCCTTATCTGCCATTAATTTCCTTGCTTGCGTTGTGGATCAGCATTGGCAATATTTATAGCCGGTTTTCGCTTGGTGCCAGTGTTCCTGTCATAATGAACGCCGTGATGATTTCGGGTGCATTGCTAGCATGGTGGTTATGGCCGGATTTATCACAAGAAGCGGATAGTTATCACAGAGCCATGATTGTTGCTATTGCTGTCACCGCTGGTGGTGTGATCAAGCTGGTTATTATCGGGGCAATGCTTATCCGCATTGGCCGGATGCCGCCACTAATGCCGCCCTTTACCTTATCAGGGATCAGTCCACATAGCCGCCAGTTATGGCGTCGGTTTTTTCCAGCCGCGCTAGGGGCAGCAGGAACCCAGATCAATTTGCTTATTGATACTATTCTCGCATCATTACTGGCGGTTGGATCAATATCCCAGCTATATTTTGCTGATCGCATTGCCCAGTTACCGCTTGGTGTTGTGGGGATAGCCCTCGGGGTAGCCCTATTACCAACATTGTCGCGCCTTGAACAGGCGGATGAGGTTGATGTTAGTGCCGTGCGGTCAGTTATTCATCGCGGTCTGTTGATTGGTATGCTAGCTGGTCTGCCTGCTATGGCAGGGGTGCTGGTCATTGCCGAACATTTGATCCGGGGATTATTTGCCTATGGCGCATTTGATCTGGCTATGGTTTATCCGACAGCATTGGTATTGATGGCTTATGGTGTTGGTATTCCGGCCTTTATTCTGGTGAAAACACTGCAACCAGCGTTTTATGCGGCGGGTGATACCAAAACACCAATGTGGATTACGATTATCTCCGTTATAATCAATATCGGCCTAAGTCTGATTTTAATGCAGTTTCTGGCGGCGGCGGGGTTAGCATTGGCAACCTCGATCAGCTTATGGTGTTCGACAATTATTCTGGCGGTGATATTGGTAATGCGGCAACGGATCAATGCAACGATTTTATTCCCGATGCTGAAAATTATACTAATCACCATGATTATGGCAGGTGGAATTTACGTCCTTAAACAGGCTTTACCCACCATTCCGGCATGGCAATCCTTATTCATCCTGATAGCCGCCAGTTTGATTATTTTCGCCCCATTAGTGATGATAACGGGTATCTGGAAAAACCTTAAGACTTGACCCATGCCGAAAGCTTGGCATAACAGAACACGGGAATTGTGATCAGGAACAGGATAACATCATGAGCAGAATATTTTCTGGGATACAGCCAACAGGGAATTTGCATTTAGGAAACTATCTGGGTGCTATCCGGAACTGGGTTGATCTTCAGCATCAATTTGAATCCATCTACTGCGTTGTTGATCTTCATGCCATTACGGTTCCGCAAAACCCTGCCGATCTGCATCAGGCTACCATTGAGGTTACGGCCAGCTTATTAGCGGCTGGCATTGACCCGAAACAGGCCATTATATTTAATCAGAGCCGTGTGCCGCAACATGCTGAACTAGCCTGGATATTTAATTGTGTTGCTCGGCTTGGCTGGCTTAACCGGATGACACAATTTAAGGAAAAGGCTGGTAAGAACCGTGAAAATGCCAGTGTTGGTCTGTTTGCCTATCCCGCGTTAATGGCTGCTGATATTCTGGCATATAAGGCCACCCATGTTCCCGTTGGTGAAGATCAGAAACAACATCTGGAATTGACCCGTGATATTGCCGGTGCTTTTAACGCTATGGTGGATGAAGATTTCTTTCCCCTTCCAGAACCACAAATACTGGGCGAAGCCACACGGGTGATGAGTTTGCGTGATGGCACATCCAAGATGAGCAAATCAGACGCTTCGGATTTTTCCCGCATTAATATGAATGATGATGCTGACACCATTGTCCAGAAAATCCGCAAAGCAAAAACAGACCCTGACGTACTACCCGAAAAAGCAGAAGCACTGAATGAACGTCCTGAAGCCAGAAATCTGGTCACGATCTATGCCGCTCTGGCTGGCACAGATATCGATACCGTTCTGGCAGAATATGCAGGGCAAGGGTTTGGGCAGTTCAAACCTGCCTTGGCTGATCTTGCCGTTGCCAAGCTGGAGCCAGTTACGCAGGCCATGCGTCATTACATGAATGACACGGCCGAGGTTATAAAGGTGCTTGATGATGGGGCCGAACGCGCACATGCTATTGCACGGCCTATTATGTCAGATATCAGAAAGCGGTTAGGCTTTTTAGGGGAAAGTATGGGTTAAGCCATATCTTCCCCCTATTTTGAACGCATTTTGCATTAATCATGCTTGTAACTTGACATGAGTGATCTTATATCAATGGAAACGGAGTTTTTAGTATGTTTATCCAGACTGAAGATACACCAAACCCTTCGACGCTGAAATTTATTCCGGGCAAAACTGTCATGGAAACAGGGACAGTTCAGTTTGCGTCTATTGATGAAGCTTCATCCTCACCTCTGGCACGGCGGCTATTTGCTGTTGATGGGATTACCCAGATATTTTTCGGTTTAGATTTTGTGTCGGTCACAAAGGCTGAAAACCATGACTGGTTTACCATTAAGCCGGGGGTTCTTGCCGCTATTATGGAACATTATGCTAGTGGCATGCTGGTGATAGAAGGTGATAGCGATATCACTTCAGATCATAATGACGAAGAGGATGATGACGTTGTATCCCAGATCAAACATCTCCTTGATACCCGTGTCCGGCCTGCTGTGGCAATGGATGGCGGTGATATCGTATTTAAATCATTCGAAAAAGGTATTGTCACCCTCTATATGCGTGGCGCGTGTCAGGGATGCCCTAGCGCAACGGCAACGTTGAAAATGGGGATTGAAAATATGTTGCGCCATTATATCCCTGATGTTCAGGAAGTATGCGCAGATAACGGATAACCTCCCTTATTCATTTTGAGGAAATTCTGTCTTGAGCACAAAATCGGAACATTCTAAACCTCCGGTTTATTACTGGTTTATTGGTGTCATTCTGGCTTTAATTGCCATTCAGGTGATTATCGTGAAAGGCTATGGGGTTAAATATGTCCCTATCAAGGCGGGTTGGTATGAACCCATGCCTGATTTTGAAACAGGCGGAAATGATGCGGCCAGAGAAAGATTACTCTGGCTGGAAAGCAATCTGGCACCGCCACCGCTTTTAGTCTGGTCAGATAAACCGCCGCCTCTGCTTGAATATCGTTCGCTTGAGCTGGATGCGGTAGTTGAACAGGATGCCGTCGGTGATAATGACATTAGCACCCCCAGCGTCGCTTTAATTGAAACACCATCTAGTGTCCCTAAACCAGTCTTGCCAGAATTCAGCAATGGCAACATCGCAACACGGGCTGATCAGGTGATTGAGGTATCGGCCTATTATGTCCGTGAATTGCCTGATTTGCGCATGGTTGAGGTTAGTGAACGCAAAACCATTTTTATTAGCAGTGTTTTACCACATATTCTGCGTGCCAATCAGGAACTGCAAGAACGCCGCCGCCGGATCCGTGTGGATTATGTTAATGGCAATGAAGACCGCATCAGAAAATGGGCCGAACTCTATGCGATTGATGATACCGACAATCAGGATATGGATCAGCTCTATCAGGAATTAATGTTCCGCGTTGATTCTATCCCTGTCACGCTGGCTCTGGCTCAGGCTATTGTCGAAAGCGGCTGGGGTACATCCCGCTTTGCCAGACAAGGTAATGCGCTTTTTGGTGAATGGGCGTGGTCGGAAAGCAAGGGCATTAAACCCTTATCAGCTAGCAATGATCGTGCGGTTGTCAGATCATTCGTAACCATATTTGATTCGGTGAGAAGCTATATGCATAATCTCAACACCCATGCCGCCTATGAAAATCTGCGTCATGAACGACAGAAATATCGTGATGGTAATCCGAATGAACTAACCCAGCGTTTAATTCCTACGCTGGATAGATACGCTGAAGATGGTGATATGTATATCCGTAAATTGCAGAATATCGTTCAGACGAATAATTTAGAGATATATAATAACGCGGTGCTGGTCAGGGCAAATTAATCACGGACAAATTGCCGGCTATACCATCGGAACCGGCCTGTATCCTTGCCATTTTCTACCACAGGCATGGTACAGTTGATGCGATTACGATAACTGGAAAACGCTTTGGGTAAGCGAACTTCTACACGGCGTCCTAGCTGGATAACTTCAACCCTGCCCATACCTGACGCGAAACAGATTAACCGGCTCAATGGCTCAATTCCTTCAGCAACAGTAAAGCCTAAAAAAGGCGGGTTTTGATCTAGCACCATATTCCCGCCTGTCATATCTGATATTGGTAAGGCCTTTGCTTCAACAGCCAGTTTCAGCCTTTTGACATCACCATAACTTTCATTAAAGGCAAAACGCGGCCATTCATATGCATCAATGCTGGCATGGGCTATCCCAGATGCTTGCCCGAATGCGGCTTCAAATCCCATGTCTTTGATGATATCGCGTGTATTAGTGCTATATTCTCCATAAGGATAGGCAAAATATCGGGGGGTTATGCCTAACTCTTTAAGGAATGTGGCATTTGAAGTTGTGATCTCTTTCCGGATATCTGCATCAGAAAGCCGGTGCATATGGGGATGAGTATGGCTTTGCGAGCCGATTTCAACGCCAGCCGCCTGCATCTCTCTGATTTGATCCCAAGTTGCATATCCCTGAAGCCCTCTGTTAATGGAATCCGTCGCAATGAAAAGCGTAAACGGATAGCCATATTCCTGCAGTCGGGGAAAGGCTTCGGTGTAAACAGAAGTAAAGGCATCATCTACCGTGATCGCCAAGGCTTTATCTGGTAAAGTTTCTCCTGATTTGAGGCGTGATACAATTTCAGACAGTGGCATGACTGTCCAGCCTTCATCGCGGATGGTTTGCAAATGTGCTTCAAACACGTCCAGTTGAATATTCGTTGAAGGCAAACGATTTTCGCCAAAGCGGTGATACATGATGATGGTGGCATCATCGCTGGCATAGGATGGAATGATCACGCTGATCATCATTGCCAAAGCCATGACTAAAGGGGTAATCATGACACGCAGGAAGAGCATCTTGGGAAAATGAGTAAACATGGACTATATTTATCATGATAAGGGCTGGATAAAAAGTGAATATAAAGCATGAGTAGTGATCACATCAACATTCTGGCAATAGAAGCTAGTGGTATGGCGGCATCGGTAGCACTGGTTGATCAATCCGGCATTCAGGCAATGGTGACCCGCACAGACCGCCATGGCCATGCCGCATGGATTACCGACATGGTTGATGATTTGATACAGAAGGCTGAGATCGATTTTCCCGCCATCACACATATTGCGGCCGGGGCAGGCCCCGGATCATTTACCGGCATTCGTGTCGGTCTTGCTGCTGCTCAGGGCTATGGCATTGCACTGGCAAAGCCGGTGCTAGGAATTTCATCATTGGATGCACTCGGGTTTTCAGCCTTTCAGGAAATAACAGATGAGCATGTTCAGATTCTGGCATTAATCGATACCAGACGGGGGCATTATTTTGCTCAAATATTTGATTGGTCGTTAACTCAACATTCCAGACAGGCAAATCCAGATAGTGATGTCTTTGATATGGATGCTGATATGCTGGCTGATCATATCACGAAGCATCATAAGATAACCCCTTTTGATGGGCTTTATATCAGGGGATATGAAGCAGAGGATATCCGCCAAAGGTTAATGGCTGCGGGATTACCAGTGACAGCCGCAAAGAATAGTGATGTAGATGCTGGTATGATTGGACAGTTTGCCTATACCAGAATCAAGGCTGGCATGGATGATAGGGATTTTCCGCCAACGCCGCGTTATCATTCTGCTCCACTACTTGGCCCTGCTAAAACGGGGCGCTAGATGGATGTGATTTGCCGGCCTATTATCCCTGATGATCTGGTTAATTTGGAAAAGATTGGTGGCCATCGCGTGGATGGGCTGGCAGACTGGGTAGAACAGAAGGCTTTTGCCGGTCTTGTCGCCCATGCACCAACAGATGATCAGGCGAGCCAGAATATACTGGGCTATATCGTCGGATTTTCGGTTGATCAGGATGCTGAGATTATTGATCTGTTTGTTCGGCCAGCCTATCGCCGCAAAGGGATAGCCCGTTTGCTTATTGAACAGTTTTGCCATCGATTTGGTAACCAGATGACCTATCTTGAAGTGGCACGGTTAAATTCGCCAGCGCATGATCTTTATCAGTCGGTAGGTTTTATTGAATACGGGGTAAGAAAAGCATATTATCACACCGCTGAAGGCGTGGATGATGCCATATTGATGCGTAAACAGGGATAAGATATCTGTTCTTTCATATGGCCATTATCTTGACAGAAATCGCCGCCATGATATGGGTTAATCCGAATGGCAATATGGAACACTGGATGATTGAGAAAAGGCATGGCCAAAAAATTATTTATTAAAACCTATGGATGCCAGATGAATGTTTATGATTCTGCGCGTATGGCAGACACACTTGCACCGCTTGGCTATGTGGAAACAGATATGGTGGATGATGCGGATATGGTTGTTATCAATACATGCCATATTCGTGAAAAAGCATCAGAAAAGGTGTTTTCGGAATTGGGGCGATTACGGCGCATGAAAGAAACCCGCCAGTCCGAACAAAACAGGGATATGTCCATTGCTGTCGCCGGATGCGTGGCGCAGGCTGAAGGTGAAGAAATTGCCCGCCGTGCGCCATGGGTTGATGTGATTGTTGGCCCGCAAGCTTATCATACCCTGCCAGAATTGGTTACCAAGCTTGACCCCTCATCACGCCATGCGGTGATGAACACGGATTTTCCGGTTGAAGACAAGTTTGATTTTCTTCCCGAAGAGCATACTCCGCGCGGGCCTGCGGCCTTTCTGTCGGTTCAGGAAGGATGTGATAAGTTTTGCACATTTTGTGTTGTCCCCTATACCCGGGGGGCAGAGTTTTCACGACCGGTGAAAAGCATTATGGATGAAGCAAAGCGCCTCATAGCATCGGGAACGGTTGAGTTATCATTGCTGGGCCAGAATGTTAATGCCTGGCATGGTGAGGCTGAAGACGGGTCGGTATGGAATTTTGGCCGTTTGCTTTACGCATTGGCAGAACTTGATGGACTGAAACGCTTGCGTTATACGACGTCCCATCCCCTTGATATGCATGACACCCTTTTTGAAGCGCATGCGGAGATTCCGCAACTGATGCCATATTTACACCTGCCTGTTCAGTCTGGATCAAACCGGATACTGGCGGCCATGAATCGCCGCCATGATAGGGATACCTATTTCCGGATTATCGAACGCTTGCGTCACGGCCGTGCTGATATGGCATTGAGTGGCGATTTTATTGTAGGGTTTCCTGGCGAAACAGACCAAGATTTTGCGGATACACTAAAATTGATTAATGAAGTGAATTATGCCTCGGCCTATTCGTTTAAATACAGCCCACGCCCGGGGACACCGGCGGCAAATGAAGATATGCAAATTGATGAGGCGGTTAAATCAGAACGTCTAGCCGGATTACAACAGATTCTTGCAGCCCAGCAACAGGCTTTCAATCATTCCAAGCTGGATCAGGTCATGGATGTGCTTATTGAACGTCCTGCTAATCGCACTGGCCAGAAAGCGGGACGATCACCATGGATGCAAGCTGTCCATTTTAGCGAAACCGCTGGCCAAATCGGAGAAATTATTCCGCTTAAAATTGTATCGGCAACACAAAACAGTCTTGCTGGAGAGGCTGTTCTTTAAGTATAATAATAATCCACCAGTAAGCAGGGTACGCAAAGCGTGAAGCAAGAAACAGATTCTAATAATTCCATCACTCTTGAGTTTGATGACAATCATGTGCTTCCGCTTCTTTATGGCCATCACAATAGCAATCTGGCGCATATTGAAAAATCACTTGATGTTCGGCTGGATTCGTTCGGAAATATTATTCAGATTTCTGGCACAAAAGATAACGCGACCATGGCAAAACACGCTCTTGAAGCCATATATAAGCGTATAATGAATGCCAAAGGTCAGACAGATGAGGCCCCGAAAGGTATGATCGATGATGCGTTAAGATGGGCAAAAAGCCAATCTGTTGAAGCTATGAGCCGTTATGCTGAAAACGCAAGCGTGATTTCAACCTGGAAAAAAACCATCACTGCTAAAAGCAAAATGCAACAGGACTATCTTGATGCTATTGCCGCAAATGATGTGATATTCGGCATTGGGCCTGCTGGAACGGGAAAAACCTATCTGGCCGTTGCTCGCGCCATAGAAGCATTGAAAACACGTCAGGTTGAACGCATTATCCTTTCGCGACCAGCGGTTGAGGCAGGCGAAAGACTGGGGTTCCTTCCGGGAGATATGAAAGAAAAAGTTGATCCCTATTTACGCCCTTTATACGATGCTATCTATGATATGATGCCAGCGGATAAAATGGATCGCATGATGGAATCAGGACAGATTGAAATTGCACCACTGGCATTTATGCGGGGACGAACACTGGCACAATCCTTTGTTATTATCGATGAAGCGCAGAATACCACAGCCGTTCAGATGAAGATGGTATTGACGCGGCTTGGGGATGATTCCAAGATGGTTATCACCGGTGATCTGGGTCAGATTGATCTACCGTCTGGTCAAACATCCGGGCTGGCTGATGCGGTATCGCTGCTTGATGGAGTAAAAGGGATTAACATTACGACATTTACAGGCGAAGATGTGGTGAGGCACCCTGTTGTCGCACGTATTCTGAAAGCATATGATAAAAGAGAACAAAATAAATAGGCATGACCAGTGATGACTGATGCAGCCGAAAGGCAGCCCATATCTGTTACCAAAGATGATGACGATGCTGATAGTATCGAGTTGGTGGTCACAGATAACGTAACGGCAACAATAATCATAGAAGACCCGTGCTGGCATGATTTATTCAAACAGACACAAAACACAGACCTCACCCATGTAATGCAGCAGGCTTTCATGAGGGCAGATAGTTTATCATCACCCGTGGGTTTTACCATATTGCTCACTGATGATGAACGGATGGCTATTCTCAATCGTCAATTCCGTGATAAGGATATATCAACAAATGTATTATCCTTTCCCGATCAACAGGATGATCATTATCTAGGTGATATCGCTATCGGATATGATATCATGGTGGCAGAAGCAGAAGCGGCACAAATGCCACTGGCCGACCATTTTTTTCATCTGCTTGTCCATGGCATCTTGCATCTGATCGGATTTGACCATCTTGATGATGCTGAGGCAAATATAATGGAAACAGAAGAGAAGCTGATATTAGCTACTATTGGCATTGCTGATCCTTATGAATGCCGGGGTGTGAGTTAGCCATGACTGCAACTAATAATGCCCATATGGGTTTCTGGAAAAAAATAAAATACGGACTTAAGAAACTTCTGCCGGGCAGCTCATCGCCATTGGCGCGTGAAGAAATTACCGAACTATTAGAAGAATCCATTCGTGAGACTGTTCATTTTGACACTCATGAAAGCACCCTTTTGCGCAACATGCTGGGTTTGCGGGATATTACCGCGCTTGATGTGATGGTTCCGCGAGCGGACATCTTTTATGTGGATCAATCTGATAGCATGGAACAGATCATTGAAAAAATGACTGCTGCCAGCCATTCCAGAGTTCCGGTGGTTAATGAAAATCTTGACCGGGTCGAAGGCATTTTACATATCAAAGACCTGTTGCGCATGATGCAGACTAACGCAAAGGTCAACATTACAACGTTATTGCGTCAGCCTATATTTATCTCACCTACCATGCGTCTGCTGGATTTATTGCAGGAAATGCGTCTGCGCCGCCTGCATTTGGCGTTAGTAGTTGATGAATATGGTGGCACGGACGGTTTGATAACAATCGAAGACCTGGTTGAAGAAATCATCGGTGAAATAAATGACGAACATGACGAAGACACCACGCCGTTATTCGATATTTCTAATGATGGAACAGCGATGGCAGATGCGCGGCTAGAAATAGAAATGCTGGAAGCGGTTACAGGATCATTACGGGATGAAGATAATCACGATGAAATTGATACCGTTGGCGGGCTTGTTATCTCATTAGCGGGACGGGTGCCCGGGCGGGGTGAAATTGTGCGTCATCCGTCAGGGCTTGAGTTTGAAATCATTGAAAGTGATCCGCGTTATGTATCCATGGTTAAGATCCGTCGTTTAACCAGACCGGCCGAGAAACCTGTATTATGATCAGATGGTGGCCAGCCCTTGCCGTTCCGCTGGCGGGCATTCTGGCTAGTTTTGCCTTACCGCCTATCCATATCCTGCCATTACTGGTTACATTATCCTATCCGATAGCACGCATGCTTGCCTGCCAGAATATGCGTTCCGCTTTCTGGGTTGGCTGGGGATGTGGGTTAGGGTGGTTTCTGGTTTCTTTATACTGGATCAGCAATGCCATGCTAACCGGTGGCGAACAGTTCTACTGGATGATCCCCTTTGCGATGCTTTTATTGCCATCTTTTCTTGCGATATTCTGGGGGTTGGCCTTTGCGCTGGCATGGCGATCCGGTTCGTCCCTTACCTTACGCTGGGGGGCATTAATATTCTGGCTCATGATCATGGAATGGTTACGCGCGCATCTCTTTACCGGGTTTCCATGGCAGACGCCGGGAATGGTATTTGCGTTCAGGCCACTTGGTTTTGATCTGGCATCGGTCATTGGCGTATTTGGCTGTGGTGTGGTGGCTATCATGCTGGCTAGCTTACCGCTAGCAATCCGGCTGAATAAACGGCTGGGGCTGACTGTGGTGGCCATGCTATCCGGGTTAACGGTGATGGCTATCTTAGTATCGGGGCGGCCATTGATAGATCATGCGGCATCAGGGCTAACAGTGCGAATGGTTCAACCGGCCATTCCGCAACAGGATAAATGGAAATCCGAGCTCAAAGATCAACATCTGGCCATGCATCTGGAACAAAGCTATGCACTATCGGAAGACCAGTCAAAGCCGGATCTTATTGTCTGGGGTGAAGTCAGTTATGCAGGCTTTCTTGAACATGACTGGCAGGATATCGAAACGGATATGCTTAAGGCGACGGCTGGCACTTCATGGGTTTTACTTGGCGGTTTAAGGCAGCAGAAAACATCTGATCGCATGGATTATTACAACAGTATCTTTCTGGTGCAGCCAGATGCAAAAATTAGCGGCGTTTATGATAAACGCTATCTGGTGCCTTGGGGCGAATATGTGCCATTTCGCGAAGCATTTTCCTTTGTCGACCATCTGGCTGGTGGTATTGATTTTTCCGCTGGTGTGAATGCGGGGATGCTTACCCTTAAACGTCCGGATGGCCGGATAGTAAATATAGCCCCGCTGATTTGCTATGAGGTTATTTTTCCGGTGAGTACCCGCCACGCCGCTATCGGTGCAGATATGCTTGTTAATCTGACAAATGATGCATGGTTTGGTGATAGCCTTGGACCACGCCAGCATCTAGCCATGGCCCAGATGCGTTCAGCAGAATTAGGTCTGCCCATGGTTCGGGTAGCAACAACCGGTATTTCGGCCATTATCAACGCCTATGGGCAAGTGACCTCCCATATCACCTACAATACTTCAGATTGGCAAGATATTGTGATTTCAGGCCGTACCCATACCATTTATGCGCGATATGGTGAGCTTGGTTTTGTGGTGCTATTGATATTCTGTCTAGGCGCGGGAATAGGATGTCGCCGCCAAAACTCATTATCTTGACGCATAAAAAACCATGGCTAGAATGTGGGCAAATTTGATCAAGGAATTATTATGACGCATCTCTTTACAAGTGAATCTGTATCCGAAGGCCATCCCGATAAAGTTTGTGACCGTATTTCTGATGAAGTGGTTGACCTGCTCATTAGTAAAGATAGGGAAAGCCGCGTGGCATGTGAAACCTTTACCACCACAAACCGAACGATCATAGGGGGTGAGATTCGTTGCCGCCAGAAAGTGGAAAAAGAAGACATTATCGCGCTTGCCAGAAAAGCGGTTAAGGATATTGGCTATGAACAGGACGGCTATCACTGGCAGAATATGGTTGTGGAATCCTATCTGCATGAGCAATCCAGCGATATCGCGCAAGGGGTTGATGCCAACAAAGATAAAGATGAGGGCGCTGGTGATCAGGGGATTATGTTTGGTTATGCCTGTAATGAAACCGACGTGCTGATGCCGGCACCAATTTTATATTCGCATCAGATTCTGAAATCGCTGGCAGAAGCCCGGCATACCGGTGCGACAGATATTCTGGGCCCAGACAGTAAGTCACAGATCACTTGTGTTTATGAAAACGGTAAACCTGTCCGGGCATCTAGTATTGTTGTTTCCACCCAGCATACCGAAGGCAGTGAACATATGGTTCGTGATCTGGTGCGCGAACATGTATTGAAAATCCTGCCAGAAGGCTGGATGTGCGACGAAAAAGATTTTTATGTAAATCCGACAGGAACATTTGTTATTGGCGGGCCTGATGGTGATGCCGGGCTAACTGGCCGAAAAATCATTGTTGATACTTATGGCGGGGCGGCACCACATGGCGGCGGCGCATTTAGTGGCAAAGACCCGACAAAAGTCGACCGGTCAGCTGCTTATGCCGCCAGATATCTGGCCAAAAACGTTGTTGCCGCCGGATTAGCAGATAAATGCACGATCCAATTATCCTACGCTATCGGCATATCCAAGCCATTGTCTGTCTATGTGAATACAGCAGGTACAGGCAGAGTTGAAGATAATCGTCTGGAAACGATTTTGCCTGAAATTATGGATTTAACGCCACGGGGTATTCGTGAAACACTAGGGCTGAATGCGCCTATCTATGCCGCAACATCAGCTTATGGTCATTTCGGGCGTATCCCGGGTGAGGCAGGGCCAGGCAGCTTTAGCTGGGAAGAAAACAATCTGACCGATGCTATTCTTAAAGCGGTGTAATTCCTTTTGGTGATCCATGTTAGACCCTCATAACCGGCCACAATTCTATGGTCGACGGCGTGGCAGAAAGCTTAGGCCTGTACAAGATGCTGTCCTCAATCACGGGCTTGCAGAATATGGCCTCACTTCATCCATGCTGGCTGATGCACCGGTTGATCCCAGACAATGGTTTGATGCTGATATCGAACGCATATGTCTTGAAATAGGTTTTGGTGGTGGTGAACATCTGGCGGCACGGGCGGCACAATCACCGAAAACCGGCTTTATCGGGGCAGAACCATTCATAAATGGCGTTGCCAGCCTTTGTCGGCATATCACCGAACAAGAACTGAAAAATATTCGTATCTGGCCAGATGATATCCGTCTTTTGTTGCCACATCTGGCCAAGAATACCTTGCAAGCGGTTTATATTCTGTTTCCTGATCCATGGCCAAAGCAACGGCATCAGGCAAGGCGCATTCTGCAACCTGATATGCTAGATCAGTTAGCAGATCATATCTGTCCGGGTGGAGAATTATTACTAGCTTCTGATGACCCGACAGCTAAATCCTGGCTATTGGAATATAGTTTGTGGCACGACCATTTTGTCTGGCAGGCTTCATCTGCAGCTGACTGGCGTCAACCCCCCGCGGACTGGCCGGGAACACGATATATGCGTAAAGCGGAAAAAGCTGGCCGGAAATCAGCATGGTTTCGGTTTTGCCGACAATAGTGGCAAAGACTTGCAATCATAGCATGAGCTTGCTATAAGGGTTCAACATTATCGGGACATTGATGATGGGCCTTCCGAAAGGAAGCGGCCCATTTTTCTTTGCCTGAAAGTTGGATATATTTTTGGATTTTTGGCAACCAGATGAAAGGGTTGGGATAAAGGGTGCTATCATGACGCCATCACCTCTTGAACATCAGCTTGAAACATTGCTGAAAAATATGATTGATGAAAAAGGCTTTGAGCTTATTCGCATCAGCTATCGCGATGGTGTATTGCAGATTATGGCTGAACCGAAAGACCGTTCGCTTGAAATGACAGTGGAACATTGCGCTTCCATATCACGCGCGGCGGCTAAAATCCTTGATGAACAAGACCCGATAGCATCACAATATCGTCTTGAAGTGACATCACCGGGGGTATCCCGGCCGCTGATCAAACGTGACGATTATGTCCGGTTTCAGGGTGAGCTGGTAAAATTGACAACAGGTGTTCTGATTGATGGGCGTCGACGGTTTCATGGCCGCCTGATTGGAATTACCGATGATGACAAGATTGAACTGGATACAAGTTTTGGGCCTGTATCACTGGATTATGGGTTGGTGGAAGCCGCTAAACTGGACCCAACGGAAATTATGGAACGGCGGCTTAAATCAAGACGGAAAGGATAAACCATGGATTCTTCAATTTTCACAAACAATGAACTGCTTCAGGTAGCAGATGTTGTTGCTAGGGAGAAAGCCATTGATCGCGAAGAAGTGCTGACAGCAATGGAAATGGCCATTCAGAAAGCCGGACGTTCGCGTTATGGACAGGATAGGGATATCCGCGCCATGATTGATCGTAAATCTGGACAGATAACGCTGGAACAATTTACAGAAGTGGTTGAAGACGTCGAAGATGAAGTCACCCAGATTACGCTTGATGCAGCCAAGAAAATTGATCCGTCTTTAGAAATTGGCAGCTTCATCCGGGAATCCTTGCCGCCATTAGAATTTGGCCGCATCGCTGCACAAACCGCCAAGCAGGTTATCTCTCAACGGGTTCGTGAAGCAGAACGGGCGCGCCAGTTCCAAGAATATCAGGGCCGTGAAGGTGAAATTGTGATCGGTACGGTAAAACGTGCTGAAAATTACATGATTACCGTTGATCTGGGTCGTGCTGAAGCTGTCATCAGACGCGAAGATATGATCCCGAAAGAAATTATCAAACAGGGGGATCGGATCAGAGCACAAATCAAAGAAGTCCGTGAAGAGTTAAAAGGCCCACAGATTTTCTTAACGCGCGCCGGTGATCAGTTCATGGCTGCGTTATTCACTCAGGAAGTGCCAGAAATCTATGACGGTATTATTGAAATCAAGGGTGTGGTTCGTGAACCGGGCAGCCGCGCAAAGATGTCTGTCTATTCTCATGATCCTAGCATCCATCCCGTTGGTTCTTGTGTTGGTATGCGCGGAAGCAGGGTACAGGCAGTAGTAAACGAGCTGCATGGCGAAAAGATCGAAATTATTCCATGGTCAGAAGATATCGTTACTTTCGCCATTAATGCCCTTGCACCGGCTGAAGTTGCGAAAGTGGTTGTGCATCAGGACGAAGGCAGGCTGGAAGTGATTGTCCCGAATGATCAGCTAAGCCTTGCTATCGGCCGCCGTGGACAGAATGTCCGTCTAGCGTCACAATTGACCGGCTGGTACATTGATATTCTGTCACAATCAGAAGAATATGAACGGTTTCAGGAACGGTCTGAACGGTTTATGGAACAGCTGGATATCGATGATGTTATTGCCAGCCTGTTGGTTGCCGAAGGTTTTGTTGGTATTGAGGATATTGCCGAATCAGAAGTTGATGAACTGATGAGTATTCAGGGATTTGATGAAGGCATTGCTGTTGAATTGCGTAACCGTGCCATTGATTTTGTTGATCGTGAATCTAACCGGATAAATGAAGAAATGGCACAGTTTACCGTTGCCGATGATCTAAAGGCGTTTCAGATGCTTAATCCTGCCATGATTCTTACGCTGGCCAAGAATAGCATCCTGACCCTTGATGATCTGGCTGATCTGGATACCGAAGAACTGGTCGGGTTTTTAAGCGAACATGGTATTACCAGCGAAGAAAAAGCAGGCGCAATCATTATGGAAGCGCGAAAGCACTGGTTTGATGATGAAGATAATGAAGCTGGTGAAGCCACTGAACAGGTCGAGAGTGAGGGAGCTGCTGATTAAACCTGCACCAATCAGAACCTGCATTGTTACAGGTCAAACAGGCCCATCTGATCAGTTAATCCGATTTGTGGTAAGTGCTGACGGGATTATTTTTCCTGATATAGGCCATAAACTGGATGGACGCGGGGCGTGGGTAACGGCAAGCCGTCAGGCACTTGAACAGGCATTGAAAACAAAGCGTCTGGAAAAAGTGTTGAAAGCGACCGCTCTGGTTCCTGATCTTATTGGTTATGTTGATAAGCAATTGTTGAAAAGGGTTCAGCATATGCTAGGCATGGGTCGCAAAGCAGGTGTTGTTATTGGCGGTGCTGGCAAAATTAGCGCAAGCAAAGATAGTGTGACGATGCTACTGGCGGCAACAGATGCGTCTGAACGGGAAGCAAGAGGTTTGAAAGCGGCTACTGGTGCGGATATTCATAAAGGATACCTAACTGGTGAAGAATTGGGTCAGGTATTCGGGCGAACATCCCTCGCTTTTGTGGCCTGCCTTGAAGAAAGCGATGGTTTTCAAGCATCGCTGGATAGTGAATTATGCCGGTTGAGAGGCATAAGAGTGAAAGAAGCAGGTGCCTGATGCATGTTTTTGGTGAGCAATCACTTGCCATCACGGGTGCTGGCGTTGTAAACCTTGGCAGATGCACAATTGGTTGTTGCTCTGGTAGATTGAGAGGATCACAAGGAAATGAGTGATCAAGATAAAAAGAAAACACTTAGCTTAGGCGGTGGCAAACTTTCTCTAGGTGGTAGTGCACCTGCTGCTGGCGGTTCGCCGACGGCACGGACAGGCACGTCGCGTGGGAATGCACGTCCTGTGCAGGTTGAGGTTGTGCGCAACCGGACAGCTAACAAACGTTCTGCCCCCGCAACGGCAAAACCGCAAGCGACGCCGTCATCATCAACGATTGAAGACACATCCAGCCTGACGCAGGAAGAAAGAGCGGCACGAAACCGGGCATTGATTGAAGGCTTTAAGCCGAAATCACCGCCGCCAGCTCCTGCTGCTAAGCCTAAGCAGGATGCAGATGATTCTGCCTCTGATAGTAATGATGTTCCTGTTGAGGCTATGAGCCGGCGTGAACGTGAGATGCAGGAATTGCAAAAGATTGCAGAGGCTGAAGAAGCCCGACGTGCCGAAGAAGCCAAAAGAAACCAGAATCAAACACAGAAATTTGCAAAATCATCTGCTGATGACAATGTTTCAGCTGATGATGCCAGTGGTAAAACAGCTAATTTCACACGCCCGGCCGCGCGTAAAAAAGAACAGCCTGAAGCGCCAAAGCGCACCATGGCTAAGCGTGGGCAGGATCAGGAAAGGCGTCGTGGTAAGATTACCATCACAGAAGCATTGGATGGAGAGGCCAGAAATCGCCAGCGTTCCCTTGCTTCCGTCCGTCGCGCGCGGGAAAAGGAAAAGGCCAGATTGCGTGATGCACAGCAACAGCCAAATGTTAAACAGACGCGGGAAGTGACTATTCCGGAAGCTATTACGGTGCAAGAACTGTCTAACCGGATGGCAGAACGGGCGGCTGATGTTGTCAAAGAGCTGATGAAGCTTGGCATTATGGCGACAGTCACCCAGACAATTGATGCTGAAACAGCGGAATTGATTGTGCTTGAGTTTGGCCATAAGCCGAATCGTGTATCAGAAGCAGATATTGATATCACGATAGATGATGACGAAGATGACCCCGCCACACTGAAACCGCGTCCACCGGTTGTCACGATCATGGGGCATGTCGATCATGGTAAGACGTCACTGCTTGATGCGATCCGTAGCACAGATGTTGCCCTTGGCGAATCGGGGGGGATTACTCAGCATATTGGTGCTTATCAGGTACGAACCGCCGCGGATAATCGCATCACATTTATTGATACCCCGGGGCATGAAGCCTTTACCGAAATGCGTATGCGTGGGGCGAACATTACTGATATCGTGATTCTGGTGGTGGCTGCTGATGATGGTGTCATGGAACAGACTATCGAAGCTATTAACCACGCCAAGGCCGCTGGCTGTCCGGTCATTATTGCAGTGAATAAATGTGATAAACCCGAAGCAGACCCACAGCGTGTTCGTAACGAATTGCTGTCACATGATATCGTCACCGAAGATTTTGGTGGTGATGTGCTTTGTGTTGATGTTTCGGCCCATACCAAAGCTGGCCTTGATAAACTGGAAGAAGCCATCATGCTTCAGGCAGAATTGCTTGAACTGAAAGCTAATCCTGACCGCGCCGCAGAAGCTGCTGTTATCGAAGCAAAGGTTGAACGTGGCAGAGGGTCCGTGGCATCTGTTTTAATTCTTAAAGGCACGCTTGAAATTGGTCAGGTTTTTGTCGTTGGTGCAGAAACTGGCCGCGTTCGGGCAATGGTTGATGATCGCGGCAATAATATCGATAAGGCTAAGCCGGGTGATGCGGTTGAAGTGCTGGGGCTTAACGGAACGCCGATGGCCGGGGATAGATTATCTGTTGTTGAAAATGAAGCACGGGCACGGGATGTATCTGAATATCGTAAACGTGTCTTGCGCCAGAATGAGGCAACAGCAGGTGCCAGAGGCACTGTTGAACAGATGCTTTCTGCTATCGCCAGCGGCGAAGCCATGGAATTGCCATTGGTTATAAAGACTGATGTGCATGGCTCACTTGAAGCGATCAAGGCCGCATTGAACAAATTATCCACAGATCAGGTGCAAGCCCGTATTCTGTCTTCGGGTGTGGGTGCGATAAGCGAATCCGATATCAGTCTTGCTGCCGCTTCAAGTGGTATTGTTCTGGCCTTTAATGTTCGGGCAAATCCGCAAGCCCGTATGCAGGCCAAGCGCGACGCGGTTGAAATCCGCTATCATTCCATCATTTATGAACTGATTGATGATGTGAAAGCCGCCATGAGTGGTTTGCTGTCACCTGATCGTCAGGAAAACTTCATTGGTTATGCAGAAATTCTGGAAGTATTCAACATTACCAAAGTCGGAAAGATTGCCGGTTGTAAAGTGACCGAAGGCTTGATCAAGCGCGGCTGTAAGGTGCGGCTGTTGCGTGATAACGTAGTGGTGCATGAAGGCAGCCTGAAAACACTCAAACGCTTCAAGGATGAAGTCAAAGAGGTGCGCGAAGGTCAGGAATGCGGCATGGCATTTGAAAATTACAGCGATCTTGAAGCAGGCGACATGATTGAATGTTTCGAGATTGAGGAGATCGCAAGAACCCTCTAGCTATTGAGAGGAGTGCCTGTATGAGCCGCTCACCATCTTCAACAAAAGGCAGTAAATCGCAACGCCAGCTCAAAGTTGGTGAAGAGATCAGGCATATTCTGTCAAATATTCTGATCCGCGGTGATCTTCATGATCCTGATCTGGAAGGCGTTTCCGTTATTCTGTCCGAGGTTTCTATCAGTCCGGATTTTAGTAATGCAAGGGTATATTTTACTCCTCTAGGCGGCACTAACCCTGATCTGGTAAAGGCCGGACTAACCAGAGTTGCCCATATCATGCAGCATGAGTTATCACGTAAACTAACAACCCGACGCTGCCCCAAGCTGAAGTTTTTTCAAGATACCAGTTTTGAAACCGCTGGTAGAGTTGGTCAGCTGATTGCCGAAAACCAGATCACATCTTCTTCCCCTGTTGAGTCTGATGAAGAACAGGAAAAA
This sequence comes from Puniceispirillales bacterium (SeqCode), assembly GCA_049595035.1. Taxonomy (GTDB): domain Bacteria; phylum Pseudomonadota; class Alphaproteobacteria; order Puniceispirillales; family UBA1172; genus UBA12202. The sequence goes on from JBMYKD010000001.1 coordinate 151,182, forward strand.
TAAACGTCCGATTTCTGGCTGGTTAGCGCTTGATAAACCTCTTGAGATGACGTCCTCACAAGCGGTAGGCGTATTGCGCCGTCTGTTCAACCCGCAAAAGATTGGCCATGGGGGAACCCTTGACCCTCTGGCTAGTGGTATTTTGCCCATTGCCTTTGGTGAAGCGACAAAAACGGTTCCCTTTTTGATGGATGCAACCAAGGATTATGCCTTTAGCATTACATGGGGGGCGGAAACCACCACAGATGATAAAGAAGGTGAGCAAACCCTGATTTCCGCATTCCGACCAGATGCTGAATCCATCAGAACGCATCTGGCCAGTTTTCGTGGCCGTATCATGCAGGTGCCACCAAAGTTTTCGGCGATAAAACTTGATGGAAAACGTGCTTATGATCTGGCCAGACAGAATCAGGACGTCGAGTTAAAGTCACGTCCGGTTGATATTCATAGCTTTGAGCTTATCCATCATGATGGTGATGTGAGCCATTTTCATGCAACCACGGGAAAAGGAGCTTATATTCGCGCTCTTGGGCGCGATCTGGCGCGGGCAATGGGGGGCGCAGCCCATATTTCGGCATTACGGCGGCTTCGCGTAGGGCCTTTTGATGAAAATAAAGCGATTTCGCTAGATTTTTTGAAAGATATCGCGCATAGTGCGGCGCTTATGAAGAGCTTGCTTCCGCTGGAATCGGCACTGGACGACATCCCGGGTTTGATTCTTAGCGAAAATGAAGCAGAACGGCTGCAACACGGCCAGCAGATTGATGTCCCTAAGGCATCGGAAGATCAGATCATCCTTGGTATGTTCGGGGATATTCCGGTCGCTTTGATCCAAGCCAGTCATGGCAAAGGTCAACCGATAAGGGTGTTTAATCTGTTTCAACATGAAACCGATCCAGACACAGGAGATGGATGATGTCGATTACAAAAAGCCGCAAGGCTGAACTGATTGCCGAATTCGGCGGCACAGAAAAAGATAGTGGTAATCCAGCGGTTCAGGTAGCAATCCTGACCGAACGGATTGTCAATCTGACCGAACATATGAAAACCCACAAGCATGATTTTGGCTCACGCCGTGGTCTTTTGACTATGGTCGGTAAGCGTCGTCATTTGCTGGATTATATCAAGCGTAGAAATGATCAGGAATATGCTGATCTGATCAAACGTCTTGGTTTGCGTCGTTAACATTCGATATGTCCTTTATGGGTTTATCATCGACCAGATAGATATTTCTTTAAGCACCGCCTCAGGGCGGTGTTTTCTTTTATTGAGTTTCCTTGACATTATGCCCTGTCTTCACTATTCAACAGAAAGACATTGATGAAATAAAGGAAACGGGCATTAGGATAAGCTGATGCCGACGGGGAAATGCCCCCGGTGATGCATTGAAGATGCTGATGCCCTAAACGATGTGGCGATATGTACTGGATCATTATACTATCCAAGCCTCCATCCCCCCATTTCATGAATGTTTGTTGTAACCCGGTTCAGGCAATAAGGCCATGATAACTGGATCTATGGAGATATAAATCAACATGTTTGAAGTATTCAAGAAAGATATTGAATGGGGCGGTAGAACATTGTCCCTCGAAACTGGCAAAGTGGCCAGACAAGCTGATGGGGCTGTTATGGCTACCCTTGGCGAAACGACAGTATTATGTACGGCAGTTGCTGCATCAAGCCCAAAACCGGGGCAGGATTTCTTCCCCCTGACAGTCAATTATCAGGAAAAAACCTTTGCGGCTGGTAAAATTCCGGGTGGTTTTTTCAAGCGTGAAGGTCGCCCAAGTGAAAAAGAAACGCTGGTATCACGGTTGATCGACCGTCCTATCCGCCCCCTATTTCCAGAAGGCTTTAAATGCGACACTCAGGTGATTACAACCGTGCTGTCCTTTGATATGGAAAACGATCCTGATATTGTTGCCATGATTGGCGCATCAGCGGCACTTACGATTTCCGGTATCCCGTTCTTTGGCCCGATTGGTGCGGCAAGAGTAGGTATGATTGATGGTACCTATGTGCTCAACCCGACCATGGATCAGGTTAAGGAAAGCCATCTTGATCTGGTTGTTGCCGGTACGCGTGAAGGCGTGCTGATGGTAGAATCAGAAGCCAAAGAGCTGGATGAAGATACCATGCTAGGTGCTGTTAATTTCGGTCATGAAGCTATGCAGTCAGTCATTGATGCGATTATTTCTCTTGCTGAAGTCGCGGCAAAAGACCCTCGCCCTCTTCCCGAAGAGCCGGCAGAGGCAGATGGCATCAAGAAAGCCTTTAAGGGCTTTGGTAAAGACCTTGCGAAAGCCTATCAGATTGCTGATAAGGTAAGCCGCCAGAGCGCAGTAAGTGAAATTAAGTCCAGCGCAATGGAAAAACTGGATGAAGACACCGACGCGGTGCTGGCATCCGGGTTATTCAAAAAACTGGAAGCAGATACGGTTCGTGGCGCTATCCTGAAAACAAGCAAGCGGATTGATGGCCGTGATCTGTCAACGGTTCGCCCGATTGTTGCCGAAGTCGGGGTTCTGCCCCGCACCCATGGTTCAGCGTTATTTACGCGGGGTGAAACGCAGGCATTAGCGGTTGCTACTCTTGGCACTGGTCAGGATGAGCAAATTATTGATGCACTAGAAGGCGAATATCGTCAGAATTTCATGCTGCATTACAATTTCCCACCATATTCAGTTGGTGAAGCAGGACGTGTTGGTTCACCCGGCCGCCGCGAAATTGGTCATGGTAAACTTGCCTGGCGTGCGATTCATCCCGTGCTACCTCCAAAAGACGAGTTTCCCTACACGGTGCGCGTTGTATCAGAAGTCACGGAATCTAACGGATCATCCTCAATGGCAACCGTTTGTGGCACATCACTTGCCATGATGGATGCTGGTGTTCCTTTACCGCGTCCGGTTGCCGGTATTGCGATGGGACTGATCAAAGATGGTGAAGATTTTGCCGTCCTTTCCGATATTCTTGGTGATGAAGATCATCTTGGTGATATGGATTTCAAGGTAGCGGGAACATCAGATGGCATTACTGCCCTTCAGATGGATATCAAGATCACATCCATCACGCCTGAAATTATGCAACAGGCACTAGCACAGGCTAAAGACGGCCGGCTTCACATTCTGGGTGAGATGAATAAGGCAATCGGTCATGCGCGTGATTCGCTGGCAGATACCGCACCAAAGATTACCACTATGTCGATTCCAGTGGATAAAATCAGAGATATCATAGGCCCTGGTGGTAAGATGATCCGGGAGATTTGTGAAACTACTGGTGCCAAAATTGATATTGAAGATGATGGTACAGTGAAAATCGCCGCATCAGATACCGCATCTGGTGAGGCCGCGTATAAACGCATTCACGATATTGTTGCAGAACCTGAACTCAATGTGATCTATGATGGCACGGTTGTAAAAACTGTTGATTTCGGCGCTTTTGTCAATTTCATGGGTGCGCGTGACGGGCTGGTTCATATTTCCGAACTTCAGGAAGGCCGCACGGGTAAAACCACCGATGTTGTTGAAGAAGGCAACAAGGTCAAGGTCAAGGTCATTGGTTTTGATGATCGGGGAAAGATCAAACTATCAATGAAGCGTGTTAATCAGGAAACAGGCGAAGACCTGGAAGCATAAACCCTGATCATGTAATAAAGCATATGACAGAAAACGGGGCATGATGCCCCGTTTTTTTATGTTATTATGATGGGAGGACTGTATTAATCAGCATATGGTTGAGGGACGCCGATATGATTATAACCACCATCGACATAATGCACCTCGCCGGTGACACCCGAAGATAAATCAGATGCAAAATATAGCCCGGAACGGCCTACTTCATCCATATCGGGATTGCGGTGAAGCAGGGCATGTTGTTCACTATGGCGATAGACATGTCTAGCCCCACTAATCGCCGCCCCGGCCAGTGTTTTGACCGGCCCCGCAGAAATAGCATTCACGCGGATATTATACCGCCCCAGATCAACAGCCAGATATCGTACTGATGCTTCCAGTGCGGCTTTTGCCACGCCCATCACATTATAATTTGGCGTTATCCGGTTAGCCCCAAGATAGCTCAATGTCATGAGTGAACCGCCCTGATCTTTCATGAATGGCAGAGCGGCACGGGCAAGTTCGGTCAGTGAATAACAGGACACCATCATGGCACTGGTGAAGTTTTCGCGCGATGTGTTGAGATAGGCGCCGCGCAATTCGTTTTTATCAGCAAAAGCGACGGCATGGACAATAAAATCTATCTGGTTCCATGACTTGGCCAGTGTATCTAAAGCGGTATCTATACCGCCTTCAACACTAACATCACATGGCACGGTAAGATCAGAACCAAGGGATTCGGCCAGCGGTTTAACCCGTTTTGCCAGCATATCATTCTGATAGGTGAATGCGAGTGATGCCCCTGCTCTGGCGCAATGCTGGGCAATACCATAAGCGATGGAATGGTCATTCGCCACCCCCATAATTAGACCATTTTTTCCGGCTAATAAACTCATGCTACTTTCACCTCTATGTTAATTTTCGGCCCTTTACCCTAACTATATCTTTTGATGGCAAGGGTTGAGTTTGTTCCCCCAAAACCAAAAGAATTACTAATAGCCAGATCAATCTGCTGATCAATGCTTTTTGCCACTACCGGAATCTCACCTATACCGGGGTCTGGATCATCCAGATTAGCATTGCCGGCAATAAACCCATCTTTCATCATAATTAAAGTATATATTGCTTCCTGCACGCCAGTGGCACCAAGCGAATGTCCGGTCAGTGATTTTGTTGAGGATACATAAGGCATTTTAGGGGCTGTACCAAACACGTCGCGAATAGCATCAAGTTCTTTGATATCGCCAACCGGAGTGCTGGTGCCATGCGTATTGATATAATCAACCGGCTGACCCAATCCATTGCCATCAAATCCGGAAAGCGCCAGTTGCATGCATCGGACCGCGCCCTCACCAGATGGGGCAACCATATCATGACCATCAGAGTTTGCGCCTGTTCCGACAATTTCCCCATAAATCTTGGCGCCTCTGGCCAGAGCATGATCCAGGCTTTCCAGAACAACCATGCCGCCACCGCCTGCGATCACAAACCCATCCCGATTGCTATCATATGGGCGTGAAGCGGCTGTTGGATTATCATTATTTGCTGAGGACATGGCCCCCATGGCATCAAACAGAACAGAAAGTGTCCAGTGTAATTCTTCACCGCCACCTGCGAAGATAATATCCTGCTGGCCAAAACGGATAGCATCCGCGCCTGTTGAAATACAATGGGCGCTGGTGGAACAGGCTGATGATATGGAATAATTCAGCCCCTTAATCTGAAAAAAGGTTGCGATACATGCCGAAACTGTCGATGACATACAGCGCGGTACCATATAGGGGCCAATCCGTTTTGGCCCTTTTTCACGGGTGATATCGGCCGCCTGCATCAGATTATAAGTCGATGGCCCACCGGAGCCAGCAATCAGACCAGTGCGTGGATGGGATACCTCAGCTGGTGTCAGGCCAGCATCCTCGACCGCTTGCTGCATGGAAAGAACGGCATAGGCCGCACCTTCACCCATGAAACGCATCTGCTTGCGGTCGACATGATCTTCAAGGTTTAATTTGACGGTTCCGTGTACCTGGCTCCGGAAGCCTAGTTCTGTATATTCAGGCGCGGCAACAATGCCAGACCTGCCATGGCGAAGGGACTCAGATACCTCATCAACAGATGTTCCGATAGATGACGTGATCCCCATTCCTGTTATTACAACGCGCCGCATGATGCTCCTTAAATGGATAATGAAAAATTCATTCTATCCTGTCAGTTTAAATATGGGTTTATGATTTGAACAGGCCAACGCGAATATCTTTTGCTGAAAAGATAGATACGCCATCGCATAAAACTTCACCATTGGCGATGCCTAAGACCAGTTTTCGCATAATCAGCCGTTCGATATTAAGCTTGAATGTCAGCAATTTGGCATCAGGCTGTACCTGTCCGGTGAATTTAACTTCACCGACGGATATGGCTCTGCCGCGGCCTTCACCACCCATCCAGCCAAGAAAAAATCCAACTAATTGCCATAATCCATCCATGCCAAGACAGCCCGGCATGACAGGATCACCAACAAAATGGCAGTCGAAAAACCAGCGGTCAGGGGTAATTTCAAACTCGGCTTCAATTTCTCCTAACCCTTTATCGCCGCCATGATCATTGATCTTCGTAATGCGATCCATCATCAGCATAGGCGGCATGGGTAATTGCGGGTTGCCATGACCAAACATTTCGCCTTTTGCACATTGTATCAATTCATCATAACTGAACTGGTTTTGTTTATCGGTCATTATATCACCCGTAAAATTAATATCCCATCACAATATAGGAAAGCGGCGTGGATGTACAAATGCAATTTGCATAACTTGACTTTATTCCTGCTCATTTATATGTAAAATATATATAAATGGTGATTTTATGACAGTAAATACGACAACAGAATTTCTCCGCAAACATAATCTGCGGCCAACACGTCAGCGTGTTGCCCTTGCGGCTTTATTGTTTGACGGTACGCCGCGGCATGTGACCGCGGAAATTCTGCATGATCAGGTCAGAGATATGGGCATAACACTGTCCCTTGCAACCATTTATAATACCCTGCATCAATTTACCAATGTTGGCCTGTTAAAGGAAATTAAAGGCATTGGTGATGCCACATGGTTTGATACCAATATCGATCAGCATCATCACTTTTTTGATATCAGCAATGATCATCTGATTGATATTCCGGCGTCCTCGATCACCATTTCTAATCTGCCAGCATCACCTGATGGCAAGGTAATTGATGGGATAGATGTCATCGTGCGCCTGTCTGACAAACAATAGAATCAAACATAATAATTTTATTTACAATCATTCTAAACTACTTGTATGTTCGATCAGTAGTATTAATATATATGTAAGAAAACCTGAAAACTAATAATCGTGTCTTAAGAGACGCTTACAGGAGTTACCTATGAATGAAATGAGCAAATGCCCTGTTATGCATGGCAGCCATACCACCCCTTCCGCCGGCACCAAAAATCAGGATTGGTGGCCAAATCAGTTAAATCTGGATATTCTCCGTCAGCATGACGCAAAATCGAACCCCTTGGGGGCAGATTTTGATTATAAAAAAGCCGTAAAATCACTGAAAGTTGATGCGGTTAAAGCTGATCTGAAAAAATTGATGACAGATTCACAAGACTGGTGGCCAGCGGATTATGGTCATTATGGCCCATTCTTTATTCGTATGACATGGCACGCCGCCGGTACTTACAGAACTGGCGATGGTCGTGGCGGTGGCGGTACCGGCGCACAGCGTTTTGCTCCTTTAAACTCATGGCCTGATAACGGTAATCTTGATAAGGCACGGCGGTTGCTCTGGCCAATCAAAGAAAAATATGGAAACAGCCTATCCTGGGCTGATCTGCTTATCATGGCCGGTAATGTGGCTATTGAATCCATGGGTGGTCCTAATCTGGGCACAGCATTAGGCCGGGCTGATATCTGGCATCCGGAAAAGGATATTTACTGGGGTGCCGAAGATGAATGGCTGGGTGATAACCGTTATGGTGGTACCCGTCAGGACCTCGAAAATCCGCTTGCGGCTGTACAGATGGGCCTGATCTATGTGAATCCCGAAGGCCCGAATGGTAATCCTGATCCGCTATTATCAGCACAGGATATTCGTGAAACCTTTGCGCGTATGGCTATGAATGATGAAGAAACATTTGCTCTGACTGCTGGCGGGCATACCTTTGGTAAAGCCCATGGTAATGGCCCTGCTGATGCGGTTGGTGCAGAACCGGAAAGTGCTGCTATTGAAGCACAGGGCTTTGGCTGGGCAAGTAGCCATAAATCAGGCAAGGGCGTTGATGCTATCACCAGTGGTATCGAAGGCCCTTGGACAAGCAATCCTATTGCATGGGATATGGGTTATCTCAATTTGCTGTATAATTACGACTGGGAGCTGACCAAGAGTCCGGCCGGGGCACATATATGGCATCCGGTCAATATCGACGAAGATGATATGGCACCAGAAGTTGATGGCAGCGGCAAAAAAGTCATGCCAATGATGACAACAGCTGATATGGCTCTCAAGATGGATCCGGCCTATCGGGCAATTGGTGACCGGTTTATCAACGACCCCGAAGCCTTTGGTCAGGCTTTCGCGGAAGCATGGTTTAAACTTCTGCATCGTGATATGGGGCCAAAAACCAACTATACCGCAGGTGATTTTCCAGATCGGGATTATATCTGGCAGGATCCTATTCCGGCAGGAAAGGCATTAAGTGATGCTGATGTGACCTCAATCAAGAATAGTATTCTTGCCTCTGGTCTTAGCATTCAGGAAATGGTGGAAACCGCCTGGGCATCTGCATCAACATTCCGTGCTTCGGATAAACGTGGCGGGGCAAACGGGGCGCGTATTCGGTTGGCTCCTCAGAAAGACTGGGCGGTGAATAAGCCGGCGCAATTGCAAAAGGTGCTTGATATCTATGCTGGTATCGCCAGCTCTGCTGGTGCCAGCATTGCCGATGTCATTGTCATTGGTGGTGCTGCTGGTATTGAAAAAGCATCTCAAGCCAGTGTTCCTGTTACCACTGGACGCGGTGATGCCACCGAAGACCATACCGACGCAGGGTCATTCGCGCATCTTGAACCGCGTGCTGATGGTTTCCGCAACTATGTTGAAACCGAATTTGCGGTTAGCCCGGAAGAAATGATGCTGGATAAGGCACAATTGCTTGACCTGACTCCTGCTGAAATGACTGCACTGGTTGGCGGCCTTCGTTCCCTTGGCATCAGCGCAACAGGCGATGGCGTATGGGGTGATGGCAACAGCCTCAATAACCAGTGGTTCAAAACGTTGCTGGATATGAGTGTGGCATGGAAGGAAACTGGCTATAATAGCTATGCTGCCCATGACAGATCATCTGGCGACAAAGTCAGAACAGCAAGCCGGACAGACCTGGTTTTTGGAAGTAATTCCGAGCTTCGTGCCATTGCTGAAGTATATGCTCAGCAGGATAACAATGATAAATTTGTTGCCGACTTTATTTCCGCATGGAACAAAGTCATGAATGCAGATCGTTTTGATCTGAACTAAGGCTTATTTCCAAGATATCATTATTTGGCGTATCTCTTAAACGGGGATACGCCATTTCTATTTATATGATTAAAACACTTCGTCGCTAAAGACGCCCCATAGATAGCGTTTTTGAATCCAGCCCCTAATCCGGCCAGATTCAATGCGGCACCAATCGACCCCACATACCATCAATTCAACCACAGCACCTTTTTCGGCTAATGCAATGACGGGGGCAGACGCGGCATCTGTTTCCATCACATTAACACCGCTTGCTGTAATCATGGCCATGCGTTTCAGAGAAAGTGTCGATGAATGCATCCAGCCACGCTCACCATCCAGATCAACGACTTCCCGCCAGACGTCAAATTCCCGCACCACCCGAAGCGGCATCCCATCTCTCTGATACACATAAAGAATGGGATATTTCATGCCGGGGCCGGTTCGCATATGCACTTTATCAGATTTTAGTGTCATGAAGCGCGGCAATGGCTGTCCGGTACCCTGAATGGTAACTCTGGCTTCATTTGCCATGGTTACGGGAACATATCCTGAGCCTGCTGGAAATAATATCCACCACCCTGCCAGCATAGCAATTATGACCTGTTGATATGATATCACTGCAGAATAGCCCCCTTATGTTGGATTCGATGTTAAAGTGATAATAGGAAAATGGATTTCATTCAAGACGAAAGCCATAAGATACACATCAATGTGGATTGAGGGCTTGTTTCCATCTGCTTCAGTGGTATGTTAGCGCAATAGGGAAATGATACAGGGTTAAGAGTTAATGGCCAGTCGAGATCATATTGTCATATTGACACGCAAATTGCCGGATAGTGTAGAAACGCGGATGCGCGAGCTATTCAATGCAGAACTTAACTCAACCGATATTCCATTTACGCGCGAAGAATTAAAACAGGCTGTATCGCGGGCACATGTTCTTGTTCCAACAGTGACTGATCGCATTGATGAAGAAATCATTGCGGCCGCAGGGCCTCAACTCAAGTTAATCGCATCATTTGGAACCGGTGTTGATCATATTGATCTGAAAGCCGCTCGTCGGGCAGGAATTATTGTCACAAATACCCCCGGGGTTCTTACCGAAGATACCGCAGATGTTGTTATGTCGCTTATTTTATCGGTGCCGCGTAGGCTAGCGGAAGGTAATGCTCTTGTTCGCAGTGGCAAATGGACTGGCTGGGCACCAACAGGCATGCTTGGCCACCGCATTAATGGAAAACGACTTGGCATTATCGGGTTGGGGCGCATTGGTCAGGCCGTGGCTAGGCGGGCGCGTGGCTTTGGTATGTCTATTCATTATCATAATCGTCACCCTGTTCATCCGGAAATTGAACAGGAGCTTGAAGCAACATACTGGCAAGATATTGATCAGATGATTTCACGGATGGATATTATTTCGATTAACTGTCCTTATACACCAGAAACGCATCATTTATTATCGCGCGACCGGTTAAGCAAAATGCCACAACATTCTTATCTGGTAAATGCGGCGCGTGGTGGTGTGGTGGATGAGGAAGCATTGACGGAATTGCTGGCACAGGGTCAGATTGCGGGGGCTGGGCTAGATGTTTATGAAAATGAACCACAAATTCCCGATGCCCTGCTGACATTGCCAAATGTGGTGCTGTTACCGCATATTGGTTCGGCCACAATAGAAGGCCGGATTAATATGGGTGATAAGGTGATTATCAATATCCGAACCTATATTGATGGCCATTCTCCACCAGATCGGGTTATTGACGGGATGATCTAGTCCTCACAGACGGTTCTGCAAATATGACAGTCAGGACGTTTATTGACGACAATGGTCTGCATATGATGATCAAGCCCGTCATAAAGCATCAGCTTTCCGGATAAATCACGGCCAAAAACCTGATCAGGGAGAAGACATTGTCGCATGACTTCCATGGCCAGCAGGCTTCCCATGATGCCGGTAACTGGCCCCAGAATTCCAACCTCGGAACAGCGCGGAATCTGGCTGGTGCCACTGATATCCGGAAACAGACATGAAAAACAGGGCATATCTGCATCTACGCCAGACCGGAAACTGGCTATTTGGCCTTCAAACCGGCTGGCACCGGCAAATACCATGACAGCAGCTTGATCATGGCATGTCTGATTGATCAGAACCCGGGTTGCCGCCTGATCCGTAGCATCAGCAACAATCATGCCCTTGGTGATCACATGAGCGGCTTTATCTTTGTCTAGCCATTCATCAATCGCGGTAATGGTAATGCCGGGATTTAGCCTTCTGGCCATTTCTGCCGCGGTGCTGGCTTTCGGCTTGCCGATATCATCAGTGGTAAAACAAATCTGACGATTCAGGTTTGTTGCCTCTATTTTATCACCATCCATGATAGTGATATGACCAATGCCTGCCGCCGCCATATATAACAGGGCAGGTGCGCCTAGCCCACCTGCCCCGACCAGCAGAATATGGGCGGATCGAAGACGTTCCTGATGGGTTTCCGTCATGTCTTTTAAAATCAGCTGCCGCGCATAACGAAACAGATCATCATCACTTAATGCCATTGTTTTTCCTTCGCCATCTTTCCTGATTTAATCGGGCGTTATGCCGGTTGAACCAAACCCGCCTGAACCACGCATGGTTTCATCAAGATGGTCTACTAGGGTTATGCTGGCCTGAGAAACAGGGGCAATAATCAACTGCGCTATTCGCATAGCACGGTTTATGGTTACGGTATCTTTGCCTAGATTGATCAGGATCACTTTGATTTCACCTCTGTAATCCGCATCAATGGTGCCCGGGGCATTGGCAACGGTGACGCCATGCTTGGCGGCTAAACCTGATCGTGGCCGGACTTGTCCTTCATATCCATGTGGAATAGCCATAGCCAGACCTGTCGGAATAACCATGCGGTCACCTGAAGGCAGGATAATATCAGCGTCAATGGCGGCGGCTAAATCCATGCCGGCGGCAGAGGCAGTCTGATATGCTGGCATTGCCATGCCATCATGATGCGGCAGAGTCATGATTTTTAATATGGGCTTTTGTTCCGATGCATCATGGCTCATATGGACTTCTCCTTGGGTGCGAGGTCTTTGGCAATTCGGTCAACCAACTGGTCAGCGAGGTCGGATTTTGACATTTCCGGCCATGGTTCGACGCCAAATTCGGTAACCAGATGCACCATATTATGATCGCTTCCAAAAACAGGTTTGTCATCTTGCCCCACATCATTAGCCAGAATCCAGTCGGCTTTTTTCCGAAGCCTTTTGGCTGTGGCATAATTGATAACATCATCTGTTTCTGCAGCAAAGCCAATGACAAGCCGAGGACGCATCTGATGGGCGGCTATGGTGGCAAGAATATCAGGATTTTGCTGTAAGATTAGGTTTGGTGCGTCATCATGTTCGGTTTTCTTGATTTTATGATTGGCGGCATCTGCAACGGAAAAATCACCAACTGCCGCCGCACAAATAGCGATATCAGCAGGCAGGGCGGCAAGACTGGCCGTTAGCATTTCTTTTGCGGTTTCTACTGCAACAACATGCACCCCCGATGGTGGTGGTATATCAACAGGCCCCGATATCAGGGTCACTTTTGCGCCTTGGCGGGCTAACGCGGTGGCAATAGCATGCCCCTGCTTGCCAGATGACCGGTTGGCGATATAGCGAACACGGTCAATCGGTTCATGTGTGGGGCCAGATGTTACCAGTGCCGTCATGCCGTCAAGTGCCCCGTTTCCGGGCAGAATATGTGTTATGGCATCAAGTATTGCCGGAATCTGTGCCAGTCTTCCTGCTCCATCTTCGCCGCAAGCCATATCACCACTATCTGGCCCTATGAAGCGTACCCCACGGCTTTTTAACTGCCGCAAATTGGCCTGAGTGGCGGGGTGCGCCCACATAAAAGGGTTCATCGCCGGTGCCATTAATACAGGGGCATCGGTAGCCAGCAAAACAGTACTTGCCAGATCATCGGCAAATCCATATGCGGCCTTGGCCATGATATGCGCTGTCGCAGGGGCAATAACGATAGCATCTGCTTCTCTGGCAAGGCGAATATGCCCCATTTCAGCTTCATCCGTTAATGAAAAAAGCTGGGTATAAGTATGTTCCCCACTCAATGCAGATACGGATAATGGCGTGATAAACTGTTCCGCTGATGCGGTCATGACGCAGCGCACCTGCCAGCCCCTATCCTTCATCCGGCGGATCAATTCAAGCGATTTATAGGCAGCAATCCCCCCACTGATCACCAGCAGAATCTGTGGTGGTGTCAGATGTGTTCTGGATACAGCGTTCTTTTCGCCGGTACTGGTGTGATCGGGGGGCGTTTTATTTTCAAAAGCAAGTGTTTCCGGGTCAACGGTAATACCGCGCGCTTTCAACGCCTGCCAGATGCGAACCCTTGCATATTCCGGAAACTGGCCGCGGGCGCGATAATTGCTCACCGCGCTGGGGCCAACGCCCAACAGGGTTTGAACCTGATTTGCGCCGCCAAGCGCTTCAATGATGGCATCCATATCCATGATGGTATATATCCATTTTTTTCACAAATTGTGAACTAATTATGAATGACAATTCACAATCTGTAAAGTTATGCGGCATTATTTTGTTGAAATACCTGATCCTGCCATAAATTTAACAGGATATGATCACTGGCATGATCTAGTTCCACGGCCACAGGCATGAAAGATGGAGGTATCTGGCAAGCAAGGAATATATCCATGTCCTGCATCACATAATCCGTAAACCAGTCCAGAATCGTTTTTTTATCGTCTTTATCTGATGCAAGGTTATGGATAAGCCCGTCTAGCATGAGCAGAGTTTTATGCAGAATTGGCCATGTCGGGGCAATAGATATCCCGAAACGGCCGGCAATTGAGAATACGGCTTTTATCCGGCTTAGCATATCACCTGATGATTGATCCTTTAATGCCTGATCAATGGCCGTGGTTAAGGCAGGAATATTGGTATCTTTGGGTATCAGTCCTGCTTGTTGATGAAGACGGATTAATAAGGCTGGCTGGCGCAGCTTGATTGCCACCATCACCGATAACAGGAACCGTCTTTCGGTATAATCAAGCCGTCCGGTCAATCCGAAATCAAGAAAAATAAGCCGTCCTTGTGGATCAACCAGAATATTGCCGGGATGAGGGTCGCCATGGAACCAGCCATCAATAAAGATATGCTGAAAATACAGTTTGGTTAATGTCCTCAGGCAGGCATCAGGGCGATATCCGGCTTGTTTTAAACGGGCAATATCGGTAATCCAGTATCCGTCATGATAGGACATGGTGAGCATATCTTGATCTGTATATGCCCAATGCACCACCGGGCAGATGATATCAGGTTGTGTTGGGGCAGATGTTGCAAATCTTGCCATATGATATGCTTCGACACGCAAATCACATTCCTGATCAATGACTTGGCCTAACTGGTCAAGGATGGTATCCAGCTGGATGATCTGATGTCGTGGAAACAGCCATTGGTGCAACCGATATGCCTTTTTGATTACGGATAAATCTTTATTCAGGATAGTTTTGATATCTGGACGCAATAACTTAACAGCAACAGATGTGCCATCTGGCGTTTGCGCTTTATATACAACGGCGACTGAACCGGCAGCAATGGGGGCGGAATGAAAGGTCAGTCCGGTTTGATCGGTAATCTGTGCCAGCCGCGGGTAGATTCGGGTTTCTGATATTGGCGCAACATGATCATGTAGGATAGCCAGCCGTCCGGCCATTGCCACCCCTATCACATCTTCACGCATGGCCAGAATCTGGCCAAGTTTAACAAATCCTGCACCTAATCGCTGAAGGTGTTCCGGCAAATGGTCAAGATACTTTTTCCGGCGATAGGAAAAACCGATATCAATGGCATATAACAGAGCAGAAATAATCCGGCGATGGCGCAACTGGTCAGATAGCATTCGGGCCGCCCCGCACCGTAAAGCAACACCCGTGAGCTTTAGCAGATGCCAGCTCATCAGCTGGCTTTCCACCCGCAATGAATGGCCGCAATGCCGCCGCTTAGATCACGATGGCGAACCCGTGCAAAGCCGGCCATACCCATCATGGCGGCAAGTGTTTCCTGATCCGGAAAGCGTTTAATGGATTCGGCTAGATACCGATAGGATGCAGCATCTTTGGCAATAAGAGCCCCCATCACGGGCAAAAGTTCTGACCACATGGCATACATAGCCGATAAAGGTCGATTGCGGATATGGCTAAACTCCAGACAATAAAACCGCCCTCCCGGCTTAAGGATGCGTAACGCTTCCCGCAAGGCAGCATCCCTGTCTGTCACATTGCGTAGCCCAAAGGAAATAGTCACAATATCCGCTGAAGCATCCATCAGAGGTAGTGCAGAGGCATCACCGGCCAGCCATTGCAGGGATTTGCCATAGCGATGCAGGTCAGGCCGACCGCGACCAGCAAGCATCATGTCTGTATTGATATCGCAAATAACCGCCGATTTACCCCCACGCTGTAAAAACCGGGCAGATATATCCCCCGTTCCCCCCGCAAGGTCGACAAGCTGATGATGTGCTTCTGGCGTGATCATATTCATAAGCTGGTCTTTCCATAAACGGTGGATACCAAGGCTCATCACATCATTCATCATATCATATGATGAGGCCACAGAGTGAAAGACATCATTAACCCGTTGCTGTTTCTCGGATGCTGGAATAAGCTGATCGCCGAAATCAACAAGCTTGGCGTTATCACCTGAATGCGGAGTATGTGAGCTAGATTTGGTCATATGTCACCATATATCATGTGCCAGAAATAAAGGAAGGGCATAATGCCAGAATTACCAGAAGTGGAAACAGTAAAAGCGGCACTGGATACAGCTGTAAAGGGCAAGGTAATCACCAGCATAAAAACATCCGGTAAAACCATGCGCTGGCCTATTCCATCTGATCTGGGTGAGGTGATAACTGGTGCCACCATCAGCTATGTGCGCCGCCGGGCTAAATATATCATTATGGAAATGAAAACAGAGGAAAAGGATTTATGTTTGATCCTTCATCTGGGAATGTCCGGGTCTGTCCGTATCTATCCTGCCAACATATCTGACATACCACAGAAACCCCATGATCATCTGATCATGGATTGCCAGAATGAAAATAAGGATGAACAGGTGACAGCAGTATTGAATGACCCCAGACGGTTTGGTGGCGTGGCTCTAATATCTGCGGATGCGGTTAATGATCACCCACTGATCCGGCATCTGGGGCCGGAACCTCTGGGCAATCAGTGGAATGGAGATAGCTTTCATGCCATATTGAAAACGCGGAAGGCACCGATAAAATCGGTGCTTCTGGATCAGCATGTAGTGGCAGGCATTGGCAATATCTATGCATCTGAAGCACTTTATCTGGCAGGCATCACCCCACACCGGCAAGCTAATCGGATCAGCAAAAACAAAGCCGAAGCATTAACAAGGTCTGTCCGGCAGATATTAGAACAGGCCATCGCAGCAGGAGGAACAAGCTTGCGCGATCATGTACAACCCGGAGGCGAAATAGGATATTTTGCCCAGCAGTTGCATGTATATGGCCGTGAAGGTGAACCATGTCATCACTGTTCGAAACCCATAAAAATGATTAGGCAGTCTGGCCGTGCGAGTTTTTATTGCTCTCAATGCCAACGTTAGGGTAAAACATGATCATGATACGCATTGCATTTATATGGCTGGCTTTGATGCTGGCAACGCCAGTGATGGCAGAAACCGCGCAACAACGCTGGATTGGTGATGTGCCAATCATGGAAAGCATGACCATTGAAAGTGATCTGGGTTTTGCGTTTGACAGCCCGGATGGCAGAATTGTTGTGATCTATGTGTCGGGGATGTCAAATCAATCCCACCTGCAGGATTATTATGATATGGCATTAATCCCCTTGGGATGGGCTATGCTGGCAGAGCTGGAATGGAAACGGGAAAGCGAGCGGCTGGTCATTACACCGGCAAAGGTGGGTGATGCAAATCTCTGGAAAATTGCCATCATGCCAGAATAAGCATCATGATATCTATCGATGCAGGGCAAATTTCCATAAACCCTTGACAATGCCAGTGGTTTGAGGCATTAACGCCGAAATTGTGACATATTTATAAGAGGATTGGTTCATGGCCAACCATAAATCAGCGAAAAAGCGTATTAGACGCAATAAAGCATTCGAAGATATCAACCGGGATCGTCGTAGCCGTATCCGTACCTTTATCAAAAAGGTCGAATCAGCGATAGCAAATGGTGATCAGACAGCCGCACGGGAAGCCCTAAAAGAAGCACAACCCGAAATGCATCGTGGTGTTACCAGAGGAATTTTCCACAAGAACACCATCTCTAGAAAACTATCACGGCTATCTGCCGCTATTAAGGGTTTAGCAGCCTGATAATAGAGCAGTACAAACCGGTTATGATAAAGCCTGTCACATGACAGGCTTTTTTATTGCGATTCGGAAATGAAGGTTAAACCGCTAAATTGAACTCTTTTCTAGCTTAAACTGATTCGGCCACTGATTCTGTTGGCTTTTCTGAAATGTGATGTTGTTCTAGCCATCCTGAGAGTCATGATAACAGGATAAAATGAGCTTATATTAAACAATGGTTATGATCGGGGTATGTATTGCAAACTGTTGATTTTACATAGGCATTTTTTTTAATTTTTTTTATTTTAGGGCTTGACCACAAGATCGCGACAAATTGACTTGAAGCCAGTCAACAGTTCTGAAAATATAGCTAAATAATGGTGACAAAATACAAGCAGAAATGATTCTTTTTCTGTTAATCCATGTCATCAGTTCTTGAATTTTGCTTTTGAATACTGCTTTTGCCATATCGGCGAAATCAGTCATTTTATTATTGTGAATTCGGGAAGCCACATAAACAAAACCGGATTGAGGGGCGGTATAGATGGACTGGGAAGACAATAATAATTCAAATCAGTCCAGCCCACATCAAGCTGACACTCATTTGCTAACAAAATGGACGCGTGTGCAGGACAGACTTCGTGCTGATCTTGGTGACAATATCTGGCGTAACTGGATCAAGGGGCTTGATGTTTATGGCCTTGAACAGGGGACAGTTATGCTGGGGTCGGGGTCAAGTTTTGTGACAGCACGGGTCAACAGCCAATATGCTGACCGCTTGCGCATGTACTGGCAGGCAGAAGAATCATCTGTTCGTGATGTGAAAGTCACCCACAAGCAACATATTCCAGTCATGCCCGAAAAGCCGGTCATGGAAACCGATGCCCGTGCTGTTTCAACGCCACTGGTCAAAATTGAAAGTGGTGATGAATTGGGCGGCATCCTTGATCCGCGTATGACATTTGATAATTTTATTGTTGGTAAGCCGAATGAACTGGCCTATGCGGCGGCAAGGCGGGCGGCAGAATCTGACGTTCCATCATTTAATCCGCTATTTCTTCATGGTGGTGTAGGGCTTGGCAAAACCCATCTGATGCATGCCATTGCATGGCATATCCGCCGGCGTGATCCATCCCGGAAAGTCGTATATCTATCTGCTGAAAAATTCATGTACCGGTTTATTCGGGCAATCCGGCATCGTGATACCATGCAATTCAAGGAACAGTTCCGTTCAGTTGATGTTCTTATGGTTGATGATGTCCAGTTTATCAGCGGCAAAGACAGCACTCAGGAAGAGTTTTTTCATACTTTCAACGCTCTGATTGATCAGAACCGGCAAATTATTTTATCCGCCGATAAATCACCAACAAATCTTGATGGCATGGAAGAACGGCTCAAATCACGCCTGAACTGGGGCATGGTTGCTGATATTCATCCAACGACCTTTGAATTGCGGCTTGGTATTCTTCAGGCCAGGGCCGAAATGGAACAGATTGATCTTCCGCATAAGGTCATGGAATATCTGGCGCATAAGATCACTTCCAATGTGCGTGAACTGGAAGGTGCTCTCAACCGGCTTTCTGCCTATGCATCATTATTCGATGTTCCCATTACGATTGATACGGTGCATGAGGTATTGACAGACCTTTTACGGGCCAGCTCGGTACAGATATCTATTGATGCAATCCAGCGTGAAGTGGCGCGCTATTATAATATCCGGCAAACAGAAATGCATTCCAATCGGCGGTCAAGAAATATTGTCAGGCCACGACAGATTGCTATGTATCTGGCGAAAAACCTCACCAATTGTTCCTATCCTCAAATTGGGAGCCGCTTTGGCGACAGAGATCATACTACTGTCATGCATGCGGTTCGCAAGATTGAGGATATGATGTTAGAAGACCGGCAGATGGCCGATGATGTTGTTATGATCCGTTCGCTACTCAGCACATAATCGGATATGTTCAATATTAAGCAAAACCACATTATATTGTGGTATTAGTTCATAAAAACATGCTATAAATTGTGTTATTGGTAAAAGTCATGATACCATGGTGGTCATGGTTGTATTTTGCCGATTTAGATGTGTAATGGTTCAATGTTTGCTGTCTGGTTATGGCTCTGAACCCAAACTGGTATGAACGCAATAAAGATAAAAGAAAGGCCTCGCCATGAAATTAAGCATTGATCGCGCCGCATTGATAAAGCCGCTTGGTCATATCCAAGGTGTGGTAGAACGGCGGAACACGATTCCTATTTTGTCCAATATGGTT
The DNA here is from genome assembly GCA_049595035.1 of Puniceispirillales bacterium (SeqCode). Classification (GTDB taxonomy): domain Bacteria; phylum Pseudomonadota; class Alphaproteobacteria; order Puniceispirillales; family UBA1172; genus UBA12202. The sequence continues at coordinate 170,948 of JBMYKD010000001.1, forward strand.
ATCAGGGCAGAATCTGGCCAGTTGAAGCTAACCGCAACAGATATGGAAATGGATATGGTGGAAACCACCCATGCCGCGGTTGCCGAAGAAGGTGTGATTACCACACCAGCTCATATGTTCTATGATATTGTTCGTAAATTACCCGAAGGGTCTGAAATTACCATCACCGCAGATACGTCCGGTCAGGCACAGATCAGCGCAGGACGGTCGACATTCCGTCTGCCAACATTATCGGTTGATGATTTTCCCGCGATAAGCAGCGCTGAAATGCCTGTATCTTTCCATGTGCCGGCGGCGGATTTGAAGTCCATGATAGAATTAACCCGCATGGCTACCTCAACCGAAGAATCCCGTTATTATCTGAATGGCATTTATTTTCATCAGACACCAGATCGTCTGTTGCGTGCTGTAGCCACAGATGGACATAGACTTGCGCTGACACAGATGGATTTACCGCAAGGGGCGGAAACGATGCCTTCGGTCATTATTCCGCGAAAAGCTTACACAGAATTATTCCGTCTGATGGAAGATTTTGATGGTGATGTCGAAGTTGGTCTTTCTGATAACCGTGCCCGATTTGCTCTGGGCCAGGTGGTGATGACAACAAAACTGATTGACGGAACATTCCCGGATTATGATCGTGTGGTACCTAAAGATAATCAACGCAAATCTATTGTGAAAGTGTCGGAATTCAGCGCTGCGGTTGATCGCGTATCAACGATTTCGGCTGAAAAAACCCGCACCGTTCAGTTAACCTTCAGCAATGGAAGCCTGACGGTTTCTGCAAACAGCACAGATCAGGCCAGTGCAACAGAAGTGATCGAAGCAAGCTGGGCTGATGAAGACCTTAAGATAGGGTTCAATGCACGTTATCTGCTTGATATTACCAACCTGATTGAAGGGGATGACATGGAATTTGCTTTTGCCGAACCATCAAACCCGACATTGATCCGCTCACCCAAGGATGATGCCAGTCTGTTTGTGGTGATGCCGATGCGCGTCTGATCAGGGTCAGGATGTTTGCGTGATCGCTAGTCAGCCCATCCCTCATTCAGCCAGTGCTACCTGTCAGGCATGGATACGTCGCCTTGGCCTTAGCCGGTTTCGTAATTATCATCAGCTTGCACTGACACTGGATGAACGCAGTGTTATCCTTATTGGGCCAAATGGTGCAGGCAAGACAAATATTATGGAAGCGGTTTCCCTGATGGCACCCGGCCGGGGATTACGCCGCGCCAAACGTGATCAATTCATGCATAATGGTGGTGATCAATCATCCTCTGTTTCTGATACAGGCCAGCCCTGGCGATGGACCATATCATGTGAGGCGGTCACAGAACTGGGGGCGTTTCGGGCTGGTACAGGTGAAGATAGCCATCAGGAAAACAGCCGGCGGGTTATCCGCATAGATGGTGAAACAGCATCACAGGCCGCATTGGCCGAGCGTCTGGCCATTTCATGGTTAACCCCTGATATGGATGGTATTCTGGCCGGATCACCAAGTGAAAGGCGGCGGTTTCTAGATCGTCTTGTGATCGCTTTTGATCCAGCACATGCAGGTCGCTTAAGCCGGTATGAACGCGCGATGCGGCAAAGAAACCGTCTATTGGAAGATCAGGCCGAGGATCGCTGGCTAACCGCTGTTGAACAGGAACTTGCCGCAACCGGAGTGGCCATTATCGCTGCCCGTCAAGCCATGGTAGAAGCGCTGGATCATGAAGCATCCATCCCTATTGCCGGGTTCCCAGCGGCACGGCTTCTGATGACAGGAACAGCTGAAAACTGGCTTAAAATGATGCCAGCAGTTGATGTAGAGGATCGTATTCTGGCCACCGCTCGTCACCAGCGCCAGAATGGTGAGCTTCATATGCCCGGTGCCCATAACAGTCTGTTAGAAGTCCGACATTCACAAACAGGGCAAATGGCTGAAACGTCATCAACAGGTGAACAGAAATCACTAGTCATATCAGTGATACTGGCGCATGCTCGTTTACAGAATCAGCGGTTAGCGCGGCCACCAGTCCTCTTGCTTGATGATATTGTTTCACATCTGGATGCTGAAAGACGGCTAGCGTTGTTTGATCTGACAGCCGCATTGCCCGGCCAAGTCTGGTTTAGTGGAACCGACAGCATGAGTTTTGCCCCAATCAGCAGGAATGCCAATGTCATTCATCTCGATAAAGGGCAGCTAGTATAAAATGATGACGTCATTAAAGGGAAAAGGATAAGCATATGAGCGATCAAGATCAAGGTAGCCAGACAGAAGGGGAATATGGCGCTGATCAGATTAAGGTCTTGCGTGGCCTTGATGCTGTCCGCAAGCGGCCCGGTATGTATATTGGTGACACAGATGATGGCTCTGGCCTGCATCATATGATTTATGAGGTGGTAGACAACGCCATTGATGAAGCCCTGGCCGGATATTGTGACAAAGTCACCATTACATTGAATGGTGATGGGTCTGTGACCGTCACGGATAATGGCCGCGGCATACCAACCCAGATTCATCCCGAAGAAGGCATATCCGCCGCGGAAGTTATTATGACCCAGCTTCATGCAGGAGGAAAGTTTGATAGCAATACCTATAAGGTATCAGGTGGCTTACATGGTGTCGGTGTTTCTGTTGTTAATGCTTTAAGTTCAAAGCTGGATATGGAAATTAAACGTGATGGCAAACGTCATGCGATGAGTTTTGCCCATGGTGATGCTGTTTCACCGCTTAGTGTTGTCGGCGATGCTGATGGAGAAACCGGAACATCCATCACCTTTACCCCGTCACAGGAAACATTTACCAATGTTGATTTTGATTTTGGGACGCTGGAACACCGTTTGCGTGAACTGGCTTTTCTGAATAGCGGGATTAGCATCATGCTGACAGATGACCGGCAAGCAGAACAGAAACAGCGTGAGTTTAAATTTGACGGCGGTTTGAAAGAATATGTTTCATGGATAGACCGCTCTCGTTCTTCCCTTCATGAACCGATTACCGCCAATACCGAAAAAGAAGGCGTCGGGGTCGAACTGGCCATGGAATGGACAGATTCCTATCATGAAACAACCATGTGTTTTACCAATAATATTCCCCAACGTGACGGCGGCACTCATCTGGCGGGTTTCCGGGCGGCCATGACGCGGGTGATTAATAATTACGCACAGGAAAGCGGCATTGCAAAAAAAGAGAAAACCCAGCTATCCGGTGATGATGCACGCGAAGGATTGACAGCCATTATTTCAACAAAAGTCCCTGACCCTAAGTTTTCCTCGCAAACAAAAGATAAGCTGGTTTCCTCAGAGGTGCGGCCGCTGGTAGAACAGGCAGTGGCAGAAGCCCTGTCGCAATGGCTGGAAGAGCATCCAACGGAAGCAAGAAAAGTTGTCTCAAAAGCTTATGAGGCAGCCGCCGCTCGCGAAGCGGCGCGAAAAGCGCGGGAATTAACCCGCCGCAAAGGGGTGCTAGATATCACAAGCCTGCCGGGAAAACTGGCAGATTGTCAGGAAAAAGACCCGGAAAAATCAGAAATCTTTCTGGTTGAGGGGGATTCCGCTGGCGGTTCGGCTAAACAGGGACGTGACCGTGCTAATCAGGCCATTCTTCCACTTCGTGGTAAAATCCTCAATGTTGAAAGAGCGCGTATTGATAAAATGTTAAGCTCAGCCGAACTGGGCACATTGATTACCGCAATTGGTGCTGGTGTTGGTAATGCGGATATAGACCCCGATAAAGCCCGTTATCACAAGATTATCATCATGACAGATGCGGATGTTGATGGCAGTCATATCCGGACATTGCTACTAACGTTTTTCTTCCGCCATATGAAACCGCTCATTGAACGTGGTTATCTCTATATTGCACAGCCGCCGCTATTTCGCGCTAAGCGTGGCCAGTCGGAAGTCTATCTCAAAGATCAGCCAGCGATGGACGAATATCTGAAAGAACAGGGATTAAAGGATGCAATGCTGGAATGTGCAGATGGTCAGCAAATCGCTGGTGCTGATCTGAACGCGCTGATGATGATGGCTATCGGGGCTAGCAAAAGCATTCAGGCCATGGCCAGAATTGTGGGGTCTGCACATGTGGTCGAACAAGCCGCCATTGCAGGTATCCTTACACCTGAAAGCATTACAAATGCAGAAGCAGCAGATTATCTGGCCAAACGTCTTGAAGGTCTGTCCGATATTCTTGAACGTGGCTGGCAGGGCCAGATCACCATGGATAAGAATAATCAGCCTATGATGGAAATATCACGCACCTTGCGCGGGGTTACAGAGCGTTATGGTTTGACGCCGCGACTTCTGGCAACGGAAGAAGCACGCATCCTTGATCCGATGATTGGTGATTTGCAACGGTATTTTGGAAAACCAGCGCAATTGATTGTTGGTGGCAAATCACTGCCTGTTAACGGCCCGATCAATATGGTGGATCATGTGTTTGAAATAGGGCGTAAAGGGGCACAGGTATCGCGATATAAAGGTCTTGGGGAAATGAATCCCGAACAGTTATGGGAAACAACCCTTGATCCAAATCAGCGGACTTTACTGAAGGTTACGATTGATCACGAAGACGCCGCCGAAGAAGCATTTGCCATGTTGATGGGCGAATCTGTGGAAGAACGGCGGCAATTTATTCAGGAAAATGCGCTTAAAGTAGCCAATCTGGATATTTGATCACCATCAGCAGGGAACTCATATGCCGCAACAGGATTATGCCTTTCTCCAAATCAATGATCTGATTGATAGTGGCCAGTTGGCTATGGTGCGCTGGATTGCACTGGGTGGGCAATTGCTGACGGTACTGATTGCTTATCTGGCACTTGATTTTGCTATCCCCATATACTGGCTGTTGCTGATTATTCTGATTTCTGCTGTCATTGGTATATGGCAACATTGGTTTGGCCATGTGCGCACCCGCATCAATAACTACGAAGCTTTTTTCCTTCTTGGCTTTGATACGCTTCAGCTTTCTGGATTATTATTTTTGACCGGTGGTCTGACCAATCCCTTTGCCTTACTTCTGCTGGCACCGGTGGCTGTATCAGCGTCGCTATTATCCATGCGTTACACCATTTCCCTGATCCTGCTGGTGGCTTTTCTGGCCAGCCTTTTATCCGTCTACCATATTCCATTGCCATGGCCGGATGCTTCACCGCAATGGCCTTGGCTATATCTGGTAGGGCTATGGGTCGCTATTGTTTTTGCGGTCGGGTTTATTGGCATTTACATTGGACTCTTAACCAATCAAGCACGGCATATTCTGCGCGGACTTTCTGATGCCCGTTTCAATATGGCGCGTGAACAGCAGGTGGTATCTCTGGGCAGTCTTGCCACTGTTGCGGCACATAAACTTGGCTCGCCATTAAATACGATAACCCTGATCACCCATGAATTAGGGGAAATGCTGGATGAAAAGGTAGATTATGACACGCTGGCAAATGAAATCACGGCATTGAAAGTGGAAACGGAACGGTGCCGGATGATACTTGCCGGATTAAGTGAGGATGCTAACCAGATTGATCAGATGAGCCATGATCCCGTATCGGTGCTGGCCTTGGTACAGGGGCTTATTGATGATCGCTTTGCTGATATTCGTGACATGATCAGGTTGCAGATCATGGAAACAGTCATTGGTGAACCCCCTAAATTAGGGGGACGTCCGGACATTATCTATAGCCTTGAAATGATGATAGATAATGCGGCGCAATTTGCCACAAACACCGTCAATATCGCTCTTGGCTGGGATAAAAAGCATGTCTATATCCGGATCACGGATGATGGCCCCGGATTTATGAGTGCTGTGCTGAACCGGCTTGGGGAGCCATATAATTCTTCTCGCAAAGGGGAAGATGGGCATATGGGGTTAGGCTTATTCATTGCTACCACCATGATCGAAGGACTAGGCGGCCAGTTGGTAGCCAGAAATGTCAAAGATGGCGGGGCTGAGATTACCTTTATTCTGCCACGGGCAGAAATTGATGTTCAGTATATGGAATAAACAGCTTACCTTGTGTTTAGGACTTTTCTGCCTATATAAGGTTATAGGATAATGATGATGCATAAAACAGAACATAAATTGCTGATTGTTGATGATGATGAAGCTCTGCTTGGCCGATTAGCGCGGGTCATGGAACGGAAAGGCTTCATTGTCACAATGGCATCCTGTCTGAATGATGCGCGTGAGTGTATAAAGACAGAACAATTCAGCCATGCCATTCTTGATCTAAAGTTAGAACAAGGCAGCGGTCTGGATATCGTCCAGATTCTGAAAGATCACCAGCCCGATTGCCGGGTGGTGATGCTCACTGGCTTTGGTAATATTGCAACAGCGGTATCTGCGGTTAAAGCTGGTGCAATTGATTATCTGCCCAAACCGGCTGATCCTGATGCCATCGTAGCGGCTTTGCTCCAAAAGGGGGAATCCATGCCGCCACCACCAGAAGACCCCATGTCAGCTGATCGCGTGCGGTGGGAACATATTCAACGGGTTTATGAGCAATGTGGTCGGAACGTATCGGAAACAGCCAGACGCCTTAAGCTTCACCGTCGCACGTTACAAAGAATCCTTGCCAAACACGCCCCAAGACCCTAAGCATTGTATTCTGTCAACTGCATACAGAATACAAAGATGAATAAAAACAAACACTATCATCCCGACACGATGGCCGTAAGAGGCGGGTTAAACCGTTCTCATTTTGATGAAACGGCTGAAGCGTTGTACCTTACATCAGGGTATGTTTATAAAACGGCACAGGAAGCCGCCGATTCGTTCAGCGGTGATCTAGACCGTTTTGTTTATTCCCGTTATGGCAACCCTACTGTTGCTATGTTGCAGGAACGTCTGGCTTTACTAGAAGGGGCACAATCCTGCCGAATGACAGCATCAGGCATGGCAGCGGTATTTGCCACGATGGCAAGTTTGTTGAAATCAGGTGATCGGGTTGTTGCCAGTCGGGCATTATTTGGCGCATGCCACGCTATTCTAACGCAGATATTGCCACAATGGGGTATTGAAACCGAATTGATTGACGGCACGGATAGCGATGCCTGGGAAATGGCTTTATCATGTCCGGCAAATATGGTTTTTATTGAAACACCATCAAACCCTTTGCTTGAACTCGTTGATCTGGAAAAAGTCACAGAATTAGCGCATCAGGCAGGTGCTCTCATGGTTGTTGATAATGTCTTTGCTACGCCTCTTGGACAGAAACCGATTGCCTATGGTGCTGATCTGGTCGTGTATTCAGCCACCAAGCATATTGACGGTCAGGGACGGGTGCTTGGCGGTGCTATTCTTGGCAGGTCTGATCTGGTTGATGAGAAGATTTTTAAATTTCTCTGCCGCACAGGACCTTCTATTAGCCCTTTTAACGCATGGGTTTTGCTTAAGTCACTGGAAAGCCTATCCTTAAGGGTAGAACGCATGGTTGCAAATGCTGATTATGTGGCTAGACATATGGCACAGCATTGTCCGGATATAAATATCCGCTATCCATGGCTGGAAAGTCATCCGCAATATGCTCTAGCTAAAAAACAGATGCAGCATGGCGGTAATATTATCGCGATGGAATTGCCGGGTGGGCAAGCGGCATGTTTCTGGTTTCTGGATCAGTTAGACATTATCGATATCTCAAATAATCTGGGCGATTCTAAATCATTAATCTGTCACCCCTTTACCACGACGCATAGTAATCTTGATGCCGCAGATAGGGCTTTGCTTGGCATTACTGATGGCCATATTCGCCTGTCTGTCGGGCTTGAACATGCTGATGATCTGATTGATGATCTGATGACAGGATATGCTGCTATTAAAAGCTAGGCGATAACCCCCCTAAGCCATGCTTATATTGATCTTTATGATAAGCCTCATCCGCTTGGGGCATTCATGATCCTTTCTGTTCGTCATATTCCTTCCTTTGCATCATATGAAAGATACCACCTGTTGCTGATAATACCCTTTTTGGATAGGTCAGGTGGAGCAGATGTTGAGTGGTTTTCCGAATAAGTCTTTATGTGTTGTTATCCTTTTAGCCAGCACAACACTAACTGCTTGTGGCGGCGGTGGCGGTGGCGGCGGCAATCATTTTTCCATTACTAGTGATAGGCAGATGGGAACATTACCAGAAATAAGGCCGTTTACTCCGGATCAGACAGTGCCGGATTTTGACGCCTCGGCAACAGAATATCTGGATACGCCGACGTTGCTGGCTATGGGGTTAACGCCATTTTATGCGGCAGGGATATCAGGGTCTGGCATTTCTGTCGGGGTGCTGGATAGTGGCATTGACGGGGATCATGAAGAACTTGATGGCCGCGTTGCGGGTGGAGGTGACTGGCAGGGTGATGGTCAGGGTGAAACATCACCTCAAAAGTTTACGGGGCAAACTGGGTGCAAAAAATCGCACCCATGCCGTATGCAGGGCTATTGAACTGGGTTTGACACAGGAAGCGTCCGAAACTTAACCCTGAATAGGGCGATTCGATATCAGATCATCTACCACAGCCGGATCAGCTAGGGTAGATGTATCACCAAGACTATCGATTTCATTTGAAGCAATTTTTCGCAGAATGCGCCGCATAATTTTGCCAGATCGTGTTTTCGGTAGTCCGGGTGCCCATTGTAACACATCAGGTGTCGCAATGGGGCCGATATCCTTACGCACCCATTGCCTGAGTTCAGCCAAGAGTGCATCATCGCCTTCAAGCCCTGCCAGCAAGGTCACATAGGCATAAATGCCCTGTCCCTTGATATCATGGGGATACCCCACCACGGCAGCTTCGGCAACTTTAGGATGGGCGACAAGGGCGGATTCTACTTCTGCTGTGCCCATGCGGTGACCAGATACATTAATCACATCATCAACACGTCCGGTGATCCAGTAATACCCATCTTCATCACGCCGACAGCCATCGCCTGTAAAATATCGTCCGGGGAATGTGGTGAAATAAGTGCTGATAAAACGACCATGATCACCATAAACCGTCCGCATCTGCCCTGGCCAGGACCGGTTTATACATAAGCTGCCAGAGGTTGCGCCATCTAGTGGCTGATTATCGCTATCAACCAGAATGGGTTCAATGCCGAAAAACGGTCTGGTTGCCGAACCGGGCTTAAGGGTGGTAGCACCCGGTAGAGGGGTGATCATGATCCCGCCTGTTTCCGTTTGCCACCATGTATCAACAATCGGGCAACGGCTTTCGCCTACAACCTCATGATACCAGACCCATGCTTCGGGGTTAATCGGCTCCCCTACGGATCCAAGTGTTTTGAGAGATGAGCGGTCATAGCGGGTAACAAAATCATTTCCTTCCCGCATGAGCGCACGGATAGCGGTCGGGGCGGTATAGAATGTGTTTACCTTGTGCTTTTCAACTACCTCCCAGAATCGGCCAGCATCCGGATAGGTCGGCACGCCTTCAAATATGACGCCGGTCGCGCCATTGGCCAGTGGTCCATAGACAATATAGCTATGGCCAGTCACCCAGCCAACATCGGCGGTACACCAGTACACATCACCCGGTTGATAATCAAAAACATATTTGAATGTCATACTGGCATAAACCATATATCCGCCTGTTGTATGCAGAACGCCTTTGGGTTTGCCGGTTGACCCGGAGGTATATAAAATAAACATCGGGTCTTCTGCGCCTACCTCGGCAGGGGGGCAATCAGCATCGACCTTTGCCATTTCCTCATGATACCAGACATCCCTGCCCTCATGCCAGTCAATGGCACCGCCTGTGCGTTTTACCACGATGACGGTTTGACAATCCGGACACATTTCCAGCGCTTTATCCGTATTGTCTTTAAGTGGAATGGTTTTGCCGCCGCGCACCCCTTCATCTGCGGTAATGATAAATGCGGAATCACAATCAAGAATTCGACCAGCAAGCGAGTCAGGAGAAAATCCGCCAAAAACAACAGAATGCACGGCCCCTATCCGGACAACAGCAAGCATAGCGACAACAGCTTCAACAATCATGGGCATATAGATAGTAACCCGATCACCAGCCTTAACCCCTTGCGCTTTTAGAACATTGGCGAAACGGCAGACTTCCCCATGCAATTCCCGATAACTGATATGTCTGCTGGTTGATGGGTCATCTCCTTCGAAAATGAGAGCAGTCTGATCACCACGCGTATCCAGATGACGGTCCAGACAATTTGCACTCGCATTAAGGGTGCCGTCTTCATACCATCTGATAGCCAGTGATTTGGCATCATAAGTGGAGTTATTGACCACCGTATAAGGTTTCATCCAGTCAATTTGCGCCCGTCCCATTTCATCCCAGAAAGCGTCAGGCTGTTCTATGGAACGTTGATACATATCCTGATAGGTATCATGATCAATTAAAGCTGATGCTGCGCGTTCGGCTGATGGTGGAAATTGGTGATGGTCTGTCATGGTACTCCCCCTCATAATTCAGTATAAATCTACCCATATTTGGCTATTTTCACAATAGCCTGACATTCAGCATTAATCATCATGGTCACTAAACAGCACCGATTTTGCAACATTAAACCCGAAACCAGCACGAACCATGCTGGCGAGATGGCGATTTTCCCAATCGGCTTTTTTGCGGCTGTTAGGGCTGGCAAATTGCCCTAATTTCCGCCTTCGGGCATATTTCATCGCTGCTTCGGTTTCTGCATCCATGCTGCCGATATCTTCATCATCCATAGTCTGATTGATGATGGCACTTTCAACTCCCTTGCCTTTCAGATACTGGTTAATATGCCGTCCTGATGTTCCTCGGCGTCGCATCCCCCGCGCGCGCGAATGGGCATAGGCCACATCATCAATATAGCCAAGCGCGTTATAGCGGCTAACCAATCGGTCAATGGCCTGATCAAGCTGGGCTAGAAAAGCATCTTCTTCAGCGGGATCTGCATCTTTCGGCCAGCATTTGCGGCGACCAAAACGGGTCAGCACCTGCCGCAAATTGGCTTCGCTTGATGCAAATCGTGCCAGATAGCTGAGTGCTTTATTTTCGAGGCGTCGATTTAGCTTGTCATCAGAAATTACCATGAATGACGATATCCCGATCGGTTTGCCGCGATTTATCATCGCGCGTGTTCTTGCTTTATGCCAGCATAGCGAATATGTTGCGCCCATGTCGAGAAACAACATGAAAACCGAACATACTGCCGCACCAACCGTGATCAGACCTATTCATATAGGTTTTATCAACTGGATTGGTTTATCCACGCTTTATAAGCGGGAAGTGATGCGCTTTGTCAAAATTTTAAGCCAGACCGTTGCCGCGCCAGTGATAACAACTTGGCTTTTTCTAACCGTTTTTGCTGTTGCTATTGGTGACCGGATTGATCTGATGGCAGAGATGGATTTACTTACTTTTCTTGCACCCGGGTTGATTATGATGGCAGTGTTACAAAATGCTTTTGCCAATACATCATCATCACTGGTCATTGGTAAGGTACAAGGCAACATTGTCGATCTGATCATGCCGCCCCTTAGCGCATATGAGCTATTTATAGGCATGGTTGCGGCCGGGATTACACGCGGTGTGATGGTGGCGATTGTGGCATTAATAACTATGCCATTGCTTGGGATCAATATTATGCCGGCCAGTATATGGGCAGCCATAATATTTCTTCTGCTGGGGGCTGGCATTATGGCTGTGATTGGTATGATTGCCGGCATCTGGGCGGATAAGTTTGATAGTCTGGCAACAATCACCAATTTTGTTATACAGCCGCTGGTTTTTCTGTCTGGTACATTCTATACTATTGATCGGCTTCCGGATCATGTGGCGGTCATTGCATATATTAATCCGATTTTTTATATGATTGATGGATTCCGCTATGCTATGACAGGTTATAGCTCGGCATCGCCGCTAATAGGGGGGTTGATTTTATTCCTGTCTATGCTGATGCTATCTGTGTTCGGAATTTATTTACTAAAAACCGGATATAAACTTAAAAGCTAGAACGGTTTCGGACATGAACGCATCTTCAGATACATTGTTATCTTACCCATCTGGTATTTTATCCTTGCCTCAATTAGAAGACGCTTTTGCCAAGGGTATTCTTGCCAGCGCGGCACCATTAGCAGATGGCCAGATTCAGCCAGCATCACTGGATTTACGTCTGGGGGCAAAAGCATGGCGCGTTCAGGCCTCTTTTCTGCCCGGCGCTGATCATAAGGTGACGGATAAACTGGCTGACCTTGCCATGCATGAAATCGACCTGACAGATGGCGCAGTTTTGGAAAAGGGCTGTGTCTATATTGCCGAGCTAATGGAACAGGTGCATCTTCCGGATGGGTTAACAGCCATTGCTAATCCGAAAAGCTCAACCGGACGTCTAGATGTGTTTACACGGATGATTGCGGATTACGCGGATGAGTTTGAAATGGCACCTGCAGGATATAGCGGGACACTTTATGCTGAAATCAGCCCACGCACCTTTTCTGTTCTGGTCAGGCAGGGATCACGGTTATCGCAATTGCGGTTGCGTTCAGGAGTCGCGCAAATCAGCGACGCTGATATGACCACACTTCAGGATAAGGCAGGGCTTACCCATGGGACGGGTATTGTTAATCATAAAATCAAAGATGGTATCCCGCTTAGTGTTGATCTATCAGGCCAGGCCAATCACTTGATGCCAGGACTTGTCGGATGGCGGGCGCGAAAACATGCAGGCTTGATTGATGTAGATCAGGTTGGAGTATATCCGGTATCCGGTTTCTGGGAAAAGGTCACGTCAGCGGATCTCTGTGCCGGTGGTTTGGTGCTAAATCCGGATGAATTCTATATTCTGGCCAGTCAGGAATATGTCACCGTCCCTGCCGAATACGCGGCTGAAATGACAGCCTATGATACCCGTATTGGAGAATTCAGAGCTCATTATGCCGGTTTCTTTGATCCGGGTTTTGGTATGCCAGAATTAGGGGCGGGTGAAACCCGCGCTGTCCTTGAAGTGCGTTCGCATGATGTTCCGTTCCTGATTGAAGAAGGCCAGACGGTTTGTCGTCTGGTTTATGAACCGCTATCGGTTGTGCCGGACGCGCTTTACGGAGCCAAGGGAAGCGGTTCGCATTATCAGGCGCAAGGGCTTCAGCTGGCTAAACATTTTAAACCGATTGCTGGTGGAGAAGCAGTATGACCATGACCACCGCCGTGATGGGTAATTATGGTCGGGCTGATCTGGCGTTTTCGCATGGTGAAGGCAGCTGGCTGATTAGCACGGATGGCGACCGTTATCTTGATTTTGCAACAGGTATTGCGGTAAACACACTTGGTCATAATCACCCGAAACTGGTTGATGCTCTGACCCGGCAAGCGGGAAAATTATGGCATGTGTCTAATTTGTATAATATTCCCGAACAGGCCGAATTAGCACAGGTTTTGGCTGAACGGTCAGGGCTGGATAAAGCCTTTTTCTGTAATTCGGGTGCTGAAGCCACAGAAGCAGCTGTAAAAATGGCACGCCGGGCTATGCATCATATGGGATATAAAAACCGGCATAAAATTCTTTGTGCCGAAGGGTCATTTCATGGTCGTACGATAGCCATGCTGGCGGCAACAGACCGCCCAGCCTTTCGCGAAGGATTTGGCCCCATGCCAGATGGTTTTGACCATTTTCCTTTCGGGAATATGAATGCTTTGCGTGACCAGTTGATCAAAGACGCTGAATCCGGCACGCCTGAAATTGCGGCTGTCATGGTGGAATCTGTTCAGGGCGAAGGTGGTGCTAGGCCACTGCCAGATGGCTTTCTTGCCGAATTAAGAGCCGTCACCGATGAAGTGGGATGTCTGCTGATCGCAGATGAGGTGCAGATTGGCGTTGGTCGGTCAGGGCATTTATTTTCGTTTGAACCAAGCGGTATCAAGCCAGATATCATTGCCATGGCCAAGGGTCTGGCTGGCGGGTTTCCCATTGGGGCAGTGATCACGACTGATCAGGTTGCATCAGCCATGACACCGGGAAGTCATGGATCAACTTTTGGTGGCAATCCCCTTGCCATGCAGGCGGCATTAGCCGTTATGGATGTACTGGATGAAGCCTTTCTTGCAGATATGCGAAAGCGCAGCGCAATGCTATTTGCAGAACTGGAAACGCTTAAACAGAACCATAGGGCAATTGTCGATATTCGTGGTAATGGATTTCTAATCGGGCTCGTTCTGGCAGATGATCTGACCCCCGCTGATATCATGGCATCATGCCGCCAGCATCATCTGCTTGTCGTGCCAGCGGCGGCAAATACGGTTCGGTTATTGCCACCACTTAATGTCAATATTGAGGATATACACCACGCGGTTTCTATTCTTGATGCGGTATTTGCCGACTATGATAAAAAAGCAGGCCTGAGTCATGATTAGGCATTTTCTGGATATTGCTGATTACTCAACAGATCAATTGCGGCAGATTCTTGCTGACGCATTTGTGATGAAAGCAAAGCCTCATACTATGGCAAACTGGCTTAGCGGAAAGAATATCGCGCTATTGTTTGAAAAGCCTTCAACCCGCACCCGCATATCATTTGAAGTCGGCGTCAATCAGCTTGGTGCCGCACCCATAGTGCTTGATCATAAGTCTATGCAACTTGGCCGCGGGGAAACGGTGGCCGATACCGCGCAAGTGATGTCACGTTATGTTGATGCTATCATGATCCGTGCTGAAAGCCATGACACGGTAATGGAATTAGCCCATCATGCCAGCATACCGGTGATAAATGGCCTCACTAATCGAAGCCACCCCTGCCAGGTGATGGCAGATGTGATGACGGTGGCTGAAAAGAAAGCCCCTGATCTGGATTTTTCAAGGCTGAATATTGTCTGGCTTGGTGATGGTAATAATGTTGCCCATAGCTGGATTGAAGCGGCGGCAAGGTTCGGCTTTACGCTTACGCTATCCACCCCGGATGCGTTGCGCCCGGATGCAGATATCATAGATAGGGCAAAAGCGCAGGGCGGAACCATTCACTTATCCGGTGATCCCGCACATGCCATAAAACATGCTGATGTTGTCGTAACAGATACATGGATATCTATGAGTGGCGCAGATCATATTGATGCGAAAGCCCATAAAGATATGCTAGAGCCATATCGGGTGACCACGCAATTGATGGAACAGGCAGCGCCTGATGCCATATTCATGCATTGCCTGCCGGTTTATCGTGGTAATGAAGCCGATGCCGATGTTGTTGACGGGGCACAGTCGGTTATATGGGATGAAGCCGAAAACCGGCTTCATGTTCAGAAAGCCATTATGTGTTTTTGTTTGGCGCAAGCAAGATCATGAGGATAAATGGCCATGGCTGATCCAAATCTATCCGGAAATCTATCTGGTGTACTTCCCTTTGTTATTGATGCAGGGCCCGGTCGTCAGGCCGCTATCCGTGGTCGTCTGGCCAAAATGGATTATGTGGTTAATGCAATTCTGGGGCGACATGATTATCCACTAGTTATCAGTAAATTAGCCGCGGAATCGATAGTATTGGCAACATGCCTTGCCAGCACCATGAATTATGATGGTATCTTTACGCTTCAAGCCAAAGGCGACGGGATGGTCAAAACCCTGCTGGCAGATGTGACAACAGAAGGCGCTGTTCGTGCCTATATGGGATATGATCAGGATCAGGATCAGGATATAGACACAGATCATGATGACGGGAATACCCTTGCGCCAATGATAAAACTGATGGGGACAGGTCATCTGGCCTTTACGGTTGATCAGGGCAAGAAAGGCCGATATCAGGGCATTGTTCCGATTGAAGCACAGAATATTACTGATGTGGCATTGCGTTATTTCAGGGATTCCGAACAGATCGATACCGCGCTGATGCTTGCCGCCGATTATCAGAATGGATCATGGTGTGCGACCGGATTGTTATTACAACGGATACCGGAAACCGGCGGTAATCACGATGATGTTTTACCAATGGGTGACGTCGAAGAAGATATCTGGCATACGGCATGTACATTGATGTCAACGCTGGAACGCGGTGAAATGCTGGATCATACTATTCCGGCGGAAACGCTGGTGCATAGGTTATTTCATGAACTTGATGCCAAATCATTACCCTGGCGGCAGTTTCGTGATCAATGCCGGTGTTCATCAGAACGGGCAGAACAGATCATTCTGTCATTATCAGATGAAGAAAAAAAAGATTTGGCAAATGAGGATAATAAACTCGTCATGTCATGTGAGTTTTGTAAATCCGAATGGGTATGGGATGCTATATCTGATGCCTGACAGGCTGCCAGCCATAACATCATGCTGATAACAGGCATTGCATCTTTACAGACAGATGGATAGGCTTTATCCGAAAGGAGCAAATATGATGGAACATATGATAAAATTAATAAGCCGCTTTTCCATAACTGGTATTTTCCTTTTGTCGTCGGTGTTTCTTGCGTCTTGCCAGAAACCGGAACCACCTGTTCTGGTCTCAACTCCACTTGGGGCAGATATACCTATACAGGTTGCAAGTATAGATTTTTTCAATGACCATAATCCAAAAGCAACCAAGCCATATATCGATCATCTTTATTATCCTAGTCTATCAGATATGCTGATCACATGGGGTAGCGATATGCTGATCCCCAATGATGCTAATGGTAATCTATTGATGACCGTATCCCTTGCAGATTTGCGGGAGGTGGACATTGCATCTGATGATGATCTCAAGGCGTTATTTACCAATGAGCAAAGAAAGTTGATTATTGCTGATCTGGAAGCGGTGTTCAGTTTTACCCATCCAGCAAATAACCGGACAGCCAGCATTGTTGTTAAATCAAGCTATCAGAATACGATTTCCGATTATACTACGCCGGCGGATTCGGATCGCATTCGTTTTTTTGTCATGTCTGAAGCCATTGCCCGTTTTGATGCGGAGTTTCGCCGACAGATTTCAGAAATATCGGCATCAGAAGGCTGGCCAGTTTTCCCTTAACGAACCTGCTATGATCTAGCGTCGCCAGAAAGCGGGCATCAAAATAACAAGAACGGTGAATAATTCCAGCCGTCCCAGTATCATGCCAGCCACCATGATCCATTTTGCGGTAGCATTAACAGATTCAAAACTTCCTGAAGGGCCAATCATTTCTCCTAATCCGGGGCCAACATTACTGATAGAAGTCGCAGCACCGGACAGGGCGGTAATAAAATCCAGACCTGATAATCCAAGCATAATGGCAATCAGAACAAAGCTGAGGATATAGAGATAGAAAAACCCCATCACAGCATCCATAACAGTTTCCGGAACAGGGCGTTTGTTATAATAAACAACATTAACCGCATGCGGGCGCAATAGACGTGCCATCTGCACTCTGGCAGTTGCTGCCAAAACCTGAAGCCGGAACATTTTGATGCCGCATGTGGTCGACCCGGCACAGCCACCAATAAACATGGCGATCAGCAGAATGACCGTTGTCTGCCCACCCCATAGCCCGTAATCTGTACTGCTATAACCGGTTCCGGTCATCAGTGATACAGTATTAAAGCTGGCCTGACGCAACGCATCAATAAAGTTCAGGTCAATGCTGGACATAAGCTGAAAGGTTATGAGCAGACTAACCGTCGCAATGATTGCCGCAAACCAGCGGACTTGTGGGTCTTCAATCAGGTTTTTCCAGCCGCCTCTTGTCATGGCCAGATAATGGGCAAATGGTAAGCTGCCAACAATCATGCCGGCAATAACCAGTATTTCAACGATACTATTGTTAAATGATCCAATCGAAGCCGTGCGGGTTGAAAATCCGCCAGTCGCCAAAGTGGTCATGGCATGGGTCAGCGCATCAAAGCCCGGCATGCCCGCCAATCTGAACATGAAAGCCCAGATTAATGTCAGCAATGTATAAATCAGAAAAATACCGCCAGCAAGTTCGGTTGCCCGTGGGATTACTTTATCTGGGGTTTCATAGGATTCGGTGCGAAATAACTGCATGCCGCCAATGCTCAACATTGGCAAGACAGCCAGAGCCATCACAATAATACCAATTCCGCCAAGCCATTGTAGGACTGCTCGCCACATTAAAATGCCGCGTGACATGACTTCTAATAAAGGAATAACGGTTGAACCGGTTGTGGTGATGCCAGACATGGATTCAAACACGGCATCATGAACATCCATATCCGTGTCACATAACAGAAAGGGTAATGCCCCAAAAAGCCCAATGCTAACCCATGCCATATTTGTCAGCAGAAAGGCCTGCCTGAGGTTGATATTGCCAGTATCGTTCAGTCGGGTGGATAGCAATAACCCAAATCCGAAAAACATGGTAATGGCCGCTGATCCGAAAAAACCGCTCCAGTTTTCGTGGCCATCATAAAAATCAAGGCCAGCTGGTATCAGCATGGCCATAGCCAGTAAGGAAAGCAGAATCCCAAGAATATACATGACCGGGCTTAAAGGCATTGATCAGTCCGTCAGACATTATTTGCCCAAGAATAAAGCCAAAGCTATCAAAAGTCCATTATTTGGAAAATATAGCCTATATCTTTATGCCTATGCGGAATTAATGCTGGCCGGCCTGCAACAGAAAACGGTCACGCATATCTTTATCCTGTTCAAACGCACCGGTGAACCGGGTTGTTACCATGGTAACTCCCTGTTTCTGAACTCCTCGGGTGGTCATACATTGATGCGCGGCATCAACAAGTAATGCAACGCCTTTAGGTTCCAGAACATTCTGGATAGTTTGTGCAATTTGTGACGTCATGGTTTCTTGTGTTTGCAACCGCTTGGCAAAAATATCTATGACGCGCGCCAGTTTTGATATGCCGACAACTCGCCGGTTTGGCAGATAGGCAATGGTCGCCGTACCAATAATTGGCACCATATGATGTTCGCAATGAGAAACCATGCGGATATCTCTGAGCATGACAATATCGTCATATCCCTCGACTTCTTCAAAGACACGGCTGAGCATATGTTCAGGGTCTTCGTGATAGCCGCCAAAAAATTCTTCATAGGAACGCACAACTCGAGCTGGGGTATCCTGTAATCCTTCGCGTTCGGGATTATCGCCAGCCCATTTAATGAGTGTGCGAACGGCTTCTTCTGCTTCTTCGCGCGTCGGTGAGGCATCAACGGAAACGAGATTGAGTTTATTGGCATCGTAGGGGGTCATGAAACTTTCCTGCATGATTTTAAAAATTCAAATCACTTATAGCTGATATGCGTTCAGCAATATCATCCAAGTCCATACGAATATGGTCTTTTACCACCTAAAATCAACTGGAATTAGTCAATTTGCAATAAAAACCTTTTTCCGGTTAGGGCTTAACTCCTAAATATCAGGATTTATTGCATTGCCTTATCATGGCGCTGTTTTGTGGTGGCGGTCATATCAATTTCACCATCTGGGTTAATGATAACCCCAAACCATTCTTTTGCCTGCTGATGGGTGTACCGTTCCAGAATAACGTCTTGTTTTACGGCCTCTGGGTCACGGGTCATCGGATCGCCATATCCGCCACCGCCGGGTGTGGCAACAACGACGCGGTCACCTGATTTAAGCGGGATATCCTGTTGTTTTGACAGATGGGGCGGTTGCGATGACTCCCCATTGCGCCAGACAGTAACCATATTGACCGCACCATCCTTACCGCCGCGAACACCCTGGGGGCCAAAACGGCCATGATCCATGACAAAACTGGCGCGTGCTTCTGCTTTTCGTAATTCCACTTCGTATTCCAGCCCAAAGCCGCCACGGTGATGACCTGCCCCGCCTGATCCTTCGCGTAATGCATAGCGATGATAAAGAACAGGAAAGCTCTGTTCCATAATCTCAATGGGTGGCGCTTTGGAAATGCCGATCGTCGAGCACCCATTGGCCAGACCATCATGGTCAATATTACCGCCATAACCGCCGCCCGATAACTGATACATAACAAAATCCTGCCCTTTCTCCGCATTATGGCCACCAAGGGCGAAATTGCCGCTTGTGCCTGCCGGGGCGGCGGTAACGCGATCTGGCAATGCATCAACTAATGCGGCAAAAACCGCTTCGGCAATGCGCTGGCTGACTTCTGCTGCGCATCCCGATACCGGGCGGGGATAGCGGGCATCAAGAAACGTATTTTCAACGCCAGTGACTTCTATCGGTTCAAAAGCTCCGGCGCTGATAGGGACTTCAGGAAAGATATGCCGCATGGCCAGATAGACAGAGCTAAGTGTTGTTGCCAGAACCGAATTCATGGGACCAATGCAGGGCGGGCTTGATCCGGCAAAATCAAACACAAGCCGATCATCTGATTTATGGATGGCCAGCCGGATAGCCAATGGCTCATTAACAACACCATCACTATCCACCCATGCAACGGATGGATAGGTGCCATCAGGAATATCGCGAATCAATGCCCGCATTTGTGTGGCAGCGCGAGTCCGTAATTCGGCAATAGCTTCAACCATGACATCATCGCCATATCTGTCCATCAGGGCATTCAGCCTATCTTCACCAACCTTAAGCGCGGCCGCTTGTGCCATGACATCACCAATGCGTTGATCGGCTACACGGATATTGCTGCAGATAATGGCGTAGATTTCTTCATCTAGCTGGCCTTCTTTGAACAGTCGCACCGGTGGAAGGCGCAAACCTTCCTGTTCAACGGCGGTGGCGGCAGCTGAAAATCCACCGGGCACCGAACCGCCTGTATCTGGCCAGTGACCCGTATTTGACAGCCAGCAGAATAATTTCCCATGCCGGTAAAATGGACGTGCAAAACGGACATCCATTAAATGGGTGCCCCCCAGATAGGGATCATTAACAATATAGATATCATCCGGCTTGGGTGGCGGTGTGATCCCATCCCTTATCCGTTCGATCAGCACCCTTGTTGAAAATTGCATGGTGCCAACAAAAACAGGTAAGCCTCCAGCCCCCTGGGCAATCAATGCACCATCTTCGGCGGAATAAATGCCATCAGACCGATCATTTGCTTCGGCAATGACTGGCGAGAAAGCAGCACGAGAAAAGCTCAAATCCATTTCATCACAGACTTGTTGTAACCCAAACTGAATGACGCTGAGGGTGATTGGATCAACTGCCATAATTATGCTCCATGTCCTGGTGTCATCTGCGTTTCCATTTTGCCGACATGAATAAACAGATTGCCCTTATCATCTGATGAAACCCTGTCTCTGGGTTCTACCAGAATAGTGGTATCCATTTGCTGTATCATGGCCGGGCCAGAAAAAGACACATCAAGTGGCAGGGATTCGCGTTGATAAACTGGTGTATCTACAAATTGTCCGGCGACATGAACCTGACGTGTTCCGATTTTCGCCGCTTCAAGACTGGATTTACGGCCATCTGGCGGGATCAGTTGGGATAGATCAAATGGTTTCCGTTTGCCGATAACAGACGTATTCACATTGACAATATTCGCATTGATTTTATCCAGCTTGACGCGGAACCGGTTGAAATAAACCTCTTCAAAAACGTTCTGTATGGCATCCTTACTTGCTGGTAGGGGGATATGATCCAGATTGACATTAAGAATATGTGTCTGGCCAACAAACTGCATATCCAGACTGCGGCTAATGACAATCTCATCAATATCGATAGGTTCTTTATCAATGATGGCTCTGCCCTGATTTTCCTGCTGGATAAATACATCATGCAACTGATCAGCATCCATATTTGCCAGAGGAGTATTGATCGTCTGAACAAAATCCTGCCGCAAATCCGCAACAACACATCCCAGCGCATTAGTGATCCCCGGCCGTGCCGGTATAAGAACAGTGGGAATACCAAGTTCCTTGGCAATAGCGGCGGCATGTAAAGGCCCTGCCCCGCCAAACGCAAACAGACTGAAATCACGCGGGTCTGCCCCTAGTGAAACAAGCACCATACGAATGGCGCCAGCCATTTTTGCATTGGCCACACGGATGACAGCATCTGCCGCCGCCACCGCATCCATATTGAGTTTCTGGCCAAGTTTTTCGTCAAAGACAGACTTGATATGATCAAGACTGATCCCGCCTTCAACAGATTTAACGGCTTTCAGTTCAAGTCGTCCCAGAATCATATTTGCATCTGAAATGGTTGGTTCGGTGCCGCCACGACCATAACAGATAGGGCCGGGGTCTGCACCAGCACTATCGGGGCCGACTTCCAATAATCCGGCGGCGTTAACCCGTGCAATGGAACCGCCGCCTGCCCCGACTGTCCGGACGTCAATCATCGGAACATGGATAGGCATGGCATATTCAATTTCAATTTCATTGGATACGGATGGCTTACCATTCTTAATGACCGATACATCTGTTGACGTGCCGCCCATATCATAGGTGATCAGATTGGAATGTTCTGCCGTCTTGCCTGTATGCAATGCTGCAATGACGCCTGATGCCGGGCCTGACATGACGGTTTTTGCCGCTTCCCGCGCAACATCCTGACTGGACACGGTGCCACCATTACCATTCATCACCAGCATTTCGCTCTGGTAGCCATTGTCCTTTAGTTCAGTCACCAGCCGCTGGATATAGCGTTCCAGCAATGGCTGAACAGACGCATTTACCGCTGCTGTCACCCCACGTTCATATTCCCGGCTTTCAGAAAGTAACGCATGACCCATGGTGATATAGCGATTTGGCCATAATTCTGCTGCTATTGCCGCCGCCTGTTGTTCATGTTCCGGGTTAGCATAGGCATGTAGGAAATGGATTACCAGCGATTCACAGCCAGCACCAAGCAATTGCTGAACAGCCTGCCGCATCTCGTCCTTATCCAGTGGGGTGACAATGCGCCCGGCATAATCCAGCCGTTCTGTTACCTCAAGCCGTAAATTACGGGGAATAA
This sequence comes from Puniceispirillales bacterium (SeqCode), assembly GCA_049595035.1. Classification (GTDB taxonomy): domain Bacteria; phylum Pseudomonadota; class Alphaproteobacteria; order Puniceispirillales; family UBA1172; genus UBA12202. The sequence continues at coordinate 193,715 of JBMYKD010000001.1, forward strand.
TAGGCGTAAACATGCCTTTCATTCCATATGCCTGTGGCCGTGTTCGTCGTCCTAATTCCAGAATATCGCGGAATCCACGGGTTGTGATCAAACCGGTACGCGATAATTTGCGTTCCAGCACCGCATTGGTTGTGGTGGTAGTGCCGTGAATAATCAGATCAACAGCGTTTAGATCAGTATCGGCTTCCTTTAGCGCGTTCAGCACCCCATAGGCCTGATTGTCCAGTGTAGTAGGAACTTTGGCAATGGTGACGGCTCCGCTATGGGTTTCGAGCATCACCAAATCGGTAAAAGTACCACCGACATCAATGCCAATGACGTGTTGCGCTAATGTAATTTCTGTCATGATATGGCCAAACTATATTTATTTGTACACAAATGATTTGAAGATTTCTTTATATTTGTCAAGATATCAAAATCGTCTTACCATCAGAAGAACCATGATTGCATTAGAAAAAACAAATCACAGATGGCGGCAATGCTTTGGCATGGTCATGATCACGCTTATATCTGTTATGATGCCGGTAAAGCCTAGTTTTGCCCACGCTTCGGGGCAGAGCTTTGTGATGCTTTTACCTACTGATATCTATACATTGGGCGGTGTAATTGTTGTCGGTCTAACCATCATATTACTGGCATTAATTCCGGTCACGGGAACATCAGGGTTACATCGCAATCTTGCGTTGTTCGGGTCATTCCGGATAGGCAGGAAAATCAGGTTTGTTCATGGCTTGGCATTATTATATTTTTTCTGGTTATTATCAGCTGGCTGGTATGGCACTACGGATCCCTTGCGTAATCCGCTGACATTAGGATTCTGGGCGGTATTCTGGATGGGGCTGGTGATGGTTGAAGGGTTGTTCTTTGGTATCTGGCGCTGGATAAATCCATGGGTATTTGCGTATCATATGATTCGCCGGATCAGTGGCCGGCATCGCATCATGGACTGGCCGTCATGGCTGGCGTACTGGCCGGGCGTTCTGTTGCTATTGGGATTTGCTATCTTTACGCTGGCTGACCCTGCCCCGACTGATCCGGCAAGACTAGCCAGTTTTATGTTTGCATACTGGCTGTTTACTCTTATTGGAATGCTGATATTCGGCTTTCGCACATGGTCGCGTCATGTGGAATTATTTTCCATGATTATGGTCAGTTTCGGGTCACTTCGTATGGTTTCATTCCATGCTGGGCGGTTACGGTTTGGATTACCCGGCTGGCGGCTCATGGCAAACCGGCAGGTTGGGGTATTGCGCCCGCATATATCAGCGGCCATATTCTTGCTGATGCTTCTGGGAATAGGCTCATTTGACGGGTTTAACGAAACCTTTGTCTGGCTTAACTGGATCAATATTAATCCGCTAGATTTTCCCGGCCGCTCGGCCATTATCATGCCAACGATTAGCGGTATTGTGCTGGCCAATCTGGCACTGATTGTTATTTTCGGTATCCTGATATGGCTAGGGATGATGGCGGCATCTGAAAACCCGCAGCATCGCTATGCACTGGTTGATCTGATCGGTGTTTATGCAGCATCGCTATTGCCTATCGCGCTTGCCTATCATGTGGCGCATTATCTGCCGTCATTACTGGTTGAAATGCAATATGTTGCCTTGGCTATTGATGGTATGTTCGGGCGAAATATCCATATCCTTGGACTGGATGGCTTTCATGTTACAGACGGCTTTTTCAAGCATCTGGACTGGGTGCGGATGATCTGGTTAACGCAAGCCGGCATCGTGGTGGCGGGGCATGTGATATCGGTTTTGATAGCCCATCATATGGCTACCGCACGCTATGAAAATCGTTTTGAGATCATTATCAGTCAATTGCCGATAGCTATCTTTATGATCGGTTATACTTGGCTTGGTTTATGGTTGCTGGCCGCGCCAAAAGGGGGCTAGACAAACAGTCAATTTTATGGGCAGACTGTTTGTACACATATATTCTTTGAAAATGAATATACGGTTTGATTGGGAGGAAAATATGAAAAAAACATCTAAATCGTTATTGACGCCCCGCCGTCAGGTTATCAAAGGTGCGGCTGCCAGTCTGGCGCTTGGTGCTGTTTCCATGCCGCTGATGGGTCGTTATGCTCAGACACAAAGCGCGGAGCCCATTAAAATTGGCTTTCAGGTACACCGTACCGGCATCGGTGCCGCCTATGGCAGATGGTATGACCGGACAACGATGGCTGCTGTTGAAAAAATTAATAGTGAAGGCGGTATCAATGGTCGCCCGGTTGAGATTATTGCCGAAGATGATGGCACAGATCCAAAACGTGGTGCCGAAGTGGTGGAAAAATTTGCAACCCAGCATAACGCCGACCTGGCCTTTGGCACATTATTCAGTCATGTGGTATATGGGTCAGCCCCGCGCGCAGGTGAACTAAAGATACCTTATTTTGTTGTATCAGAAGGTCATCATGTGGCTAGTGGCGCACTTAACCGTTACACCTTACAGCCCGGTATTACCGACGTTAAAAGTCAGGTTCAGGCTATGGCGCCATTTGTTGCCGATAATCTGGGTAAGAAAGTCACCATGATCTATCCGGATTTTGCATTTGGTCATGATCATAGAGATTATTTTTCTGCCGCTATTGAAGCACAGGGCGGTAAAGTGGTTGAAAAAATCGCTATTCCACCGACAGAAACATCATTCACCAAATATTTCCCGAAAATCCCGCGTGATACGGAAGTCATCTATCATGTCATGGTAGGGCCAGCGGTTCTTACCTTTGTTAAGGAAATGGGTGAATTTTTTGGTAGCTCACGTCCGGAAATTTTTGGTTTTATCGATAGTCTGGAAGCAACTGATCTATCAAGCCCGGGGCTGGAATTCCTTGAAGGCACATATTTCTGGGAAGGAAATCCGAGATATGCACAGGCCAATCAGTCTGAATATGATAAAGCCTATCGCGCGGCTGTCGGGGTAGATGGAAATGGTGCTTCGGTATCAGATTCCAAAGACGTTTCCACCTATGCCCATATGTTCGGATGCTGGGAAACTCTTCATATTGTGAAGGCTGGCATGGAAGCATCAGGTTATCGCGGGTCAGGTGATCGGGCAAAGCTGATCGAAGCCGTGGAATCAATGACTGATATGCCGCATTCACATGCACATCCGCAAGGGGCAAAACGGTTCAATGGCAAAACACATCAGGTTTTTGGTCATCAATACATCACTAAAGTCAATAATAGCAGACTTGATCTGGTGCATACGACATCCATTGAGGATACGCTTTATCCGGATGAAGTGGATTATACAAAGCAATCCTTCTAATCTTATATCAACCTCCCCCCATCCTTGGGGGGAGGGTTTTTGTAAATCAATAGATTATCTGAATTATGGAACTTGCACCTTACTTGATACTTGGCAGCATTGAGGGATTGGTCACCGCTGCGGTGCTTGCGCTGATGGCGGTTGGGCTTAGCCTTGTTTTTGGCGTTATGCGCGTGGTTAATGTCGCGCATGGTGAGTTTTTTATGCTTGGTGCCGTGCTGGCATGGTTCGTTGCTGATATGATTGGTGGCCATCCTGCCATATCATTCGTTATGGCGTTATTTATTGCGCCGGTGCTGGTTGGCAGTCTGGCTGTTATTGCTGATACGACCATTTTGAAACGCATCGAATATGATCCCGAGCGCACGATTGTTGCGACGATTGGTCTTCTCTATATCATTCAGCAAGTGACACTGATGACCTATGGATCAAATGCAAGGCCGGTTGAACCCCCCTTTAATCAGCGTATTGCCATTCCCTGGTTTGAATGGACAGAAAGTGGTTTATCCATGTACTGGCCATGGGGGCTTGGCACAACAACATATAAACTGGCGGTCATTGGGTTTGCAATTATTCTGCTGTTAGCTATCTGGGTACTCATGACGCGAACACGAATTGGCCTGATCATGCGCGCCACACAACTTGATCGTGATGTGGCACAGGCCTATGGCATTAATGTTGATCGGGTTTATGCAATGGTATTCGGGCTTGGTGCGGGGCTGGCCGCTCTGGCCGCCGTGCTGATTGTTCCTATACAGCAAGCGCATTATCTGATGGGACATGATCCGTTATTACTATCATTTATTGTTGTCATTATTGGCGGTCTGGGCAGCCTTGCCGGAACCGTTGTGGCGGCGGTGCTTATCGGGTTGAGTGATGGGTTGATTTCGGTCTTCTTCACACCGACGCTGGCAAAAATTATTGCCACCCTGATTGTAACATTTGTTCTGATTTTCCGGCCATCCGGGCTTCTGGGGAAACATCGCCCATGACCGACATGACAGATACCAGAAAATCATTTTATTTTCATCTGGGGCTGATAGGCCTATTGTTTATCCTTCAATTTATTCTGCCTGCCTATCATCACGGCAATCTGGCACGGATTATGGTGCTGGCATGCTATGCCATGGGCTATAATATCCTGTTTGGTTATACCGGATTGCTTAGCCTTGGACATGCTATGTTCTTTGCCGCAGGCATGTATGGCATGGGGTTGCCAATGGCGCATCTTGGCTGGACACCGGAACCTGCTCTGGTAGCTGGATTAGTAGCAGGGGTAGCGGTTTCAGCTAGTATCGGGTTTCTTGCTTTGCGAACGAGTGGGGTATCATTCATGATAGTGACGCTCATGTTTGCTCAGGCGGGTTTTCTCACCATTCTATATTTCGGCGAATGGACACGCGGGGATGAAGGCTTTGTGATCCAGCAGGCCGAACGGGTGATGGCAGGCTTTGATCTAAGCCAGCCGACTAACCGGTATAATGCCGCCCTCATCCTGTTTACGATTTGCCTGTTATTGACAATCAGGCTTGTTCATAGCCGGTTTGGCCGTGTCATGATCGCCATTCGCGAAAACGAAGAGCGCACTCACATGCTGGGATATGACGTGCATTTCCATAAATGGATGGCGGTAATCATGTCCGGAACAATGGCGGCGTTATCCGGGGCGGCTTATGCTTTACTGTTTGGTTATGCCGGGGCGACCTTTGCATCAGTGCAATATTCTATTTTTCCTCTGCTCTGGGTTTTGCTTGGTGGAGCCGGAACGGCATTAGGGCCATTCATAGGCACATTGTTTATGTTCTATCTGATTGATTTGTCCAGTTCATTTACAACCGCATATATGCTCATAGCTGGTCTGGCTCTGGTATTATTAACACTTTTCCTTCCGCAAGGTCTGGTTGGTGAATTACGGCGGAGGTTCATACCATGGCTAACATGATAGCGCCGCATATTTCCGCAGAAGGTTTAAGCCGTCATTTTGGTGGGCTGGTTGCGGTAGATCAGGTAGATTTTGCTGTCCCAAGGGGTGAGATTCGTGCTCTCATCGGGCCTAATGGGGCAGGTAAATCGACATTTGTCGGTATGTTATGCGGGCGCATTCCCGTATCGTCAGGTCGCATTATTTTTGACGGTAACGACGTCACAACACTGCCCGCCCATAAACGTATCCGTCAGGGTATATCATACACCTTCCAGATTACGTCAATTTATGGCCGGTTGAGCCTGAAGGATAATGTCCGGCTGGCTACATCATGGCGATGGGGCAGTGATGAGCAGGCGATACAAAAAGCGGTGGTTGAATCGCTGGAAAGAGTTGGTCTTGTTGATCGCATGGATCAGATGGCTGGTGATTTAAGTTATGGGCATCAGCGGTTGCTGGAAATTGCCATGGGTATCAGCCAGCATCCGCAATTGTTAATCCTTGATGAGCCGACTCAGGGTCTGGCAGATAGTGAAATTGCCAGCTTTGTGAAACTGATCCGTGAACTTGGCGGTAACATGACTATTCTGCTGATTGAACATAATATGAATGTTGTCATGGATACCGCTGACCAGATTACGGTGCTTAATTTGGGTAAGGTGCTTGCCACCGGCACTCCGGCAGATATTCGCGCCAATCGTGAGGTTCAGATTGCCTATCTTGGAGAAACTCATGCTTGAGCTGAAATCCGTATCATCGGGCTATGCTGGTGCAAAAGTATTAAGGGAGGTTTCTCTTAGCCTCAATGCGGGGGAGATTGTCTGTATTCTTGGCCGTAACGGGGCTGGCAAAACCACCATGATGAAAACGATCATGGGATTGCTGAAAGCCAGTCAGGGTCAGATCATATTTAACGGAACAGATTTAACGACTATTCCACCACATAAAATAGCTGGATACGGAATTGGCTATATTCCGCAAGGCAGACGGCTTTTTGCTGAACTTACCGTTGCTGAAAATCTGGATATCGGATTAATGGCTGGCGGTAATTCCACCCCAACCCTGAATAAGGTGCTGGATATGTTTCCACGACTGGCCGAACGGCTTGACCAGCGGGCTGATACCCTATCGGGGGGAGAGCAGCAAATGCTGGCAACAGGACGGGCTTTATGTTTAGAGCCGCAATTGTTGTTGCTTGATGAGCCTACCGAAGGGCTTCAACCCTCAATGATCGCGCTGATCCGTGACACGGTTGTAGCATTGAAAAATCAGGGGGTTGGTATTTTGCTGGTGGAACAGCGTGTTGATGCGGTTCTATCGATTGCTGATAAAGTCATGTTCCTTGAAAACGGGATGAGCCGCGATACCATGTCTGCTGATCATTTGCGTGAACATCCTGATTTGCTAAAAAAATATATTGGCGTGTAGATATCAGGCTGGCTTGCTAATTAGCGTAATTTTAGCAGCAAATTCATAAAGGTCTGTTTTTCTTTTTCGCTAAGTGGTTTCAAGGTTTCTTCGGTTACCTGATGGGCGGCATCTATGATTTGTTGGAATAATTGGCGTCCCTTTTCTGTCGGCTTCAGAATTAATCGCCTTAGATCAGATGGCTGGCTTTCGGAAGATAGCAGGCCGCGTTGTTTTAATCGATCAACGACGCCTTTTATGGTGGCGGCATCAATGGCAATCATGCGGCCAAGTTCATTCTGGGACGCCTGACCGAATGTACAAAGTTTGGCCAATGCCGAGAATTGTGTTGGCGTCAATTCTGGGATGAGGCGACTGAATATAGATAAATGCCGTTGATTGACACAACGCATGATAAAGCCGACCTGATCATCAAGATTATAATCTAATCCTGCTGTCATGTTATTCGTATTCTGATCATCGGTATCATGACGATCTATATCAACAATGGAAAGTGTTGGTTTCTTCATATCAATATCCATAAAACCATATTGACAGGGTGAAAGCAAAATAGCAAATTAGTTTGTACGCTAACAGTTTATGTTGACCTCATATGGCTTTAGATAACACATATTATAGACCGACAACAATTGAAGATGCGCTCAATATGCTATCCTCATCAACAGCAGCTATTATTGCGGCTGGATGTACGGATTTGTTCCCCCTCACCTCAGCACCGCAAATGACGGGTCAGGTGCTGGATGTGACTGGGATTAGAGACATGCGCGGCATCACTGATATGGGTGATGTTAGACGCATTGGCGGGGCAACAACCTGGACGGATATTATCAGGGCAGACTTACCACCATCTTATGACATGTTGAAACTGGCGGCGCGCGAAATCGGCTCTATTCAGATACAGAATGTGGGAACCATTGCGGGTAATTTGTGTAATGCTTCACCTGCCGCTGATAGTATTCCCTGTCTGCTAACCCTTGATGCGTCTGTCGAACTTACTTCAACCGCGGGTAGGCGGCAGATGCTGTTATCAGAATTTCTGCTTGGCCCACGCAAAACCATGCGCCAGCCTGATGAAATTATGACAGCTATCATTATCCCGAAATCAAGTGAATCTGGTATTTCTTCTTTCCGTAAACTGGGCACGCGCAAATATCTGATCATTTCTATCGTAATGGCGGCGGCCAGAATTGATATCACGGATGATCAAATTACTGGGGCGGCGCTTTCCTTGGGGTCTTGCAGTCCGGTGGCGGTGCGGCTGAATAAGGTTGAACAGGCTCTGATAGGAACCAGTCTCGATGATGTGTCACGGTTAACCGCCGCTGATCTGGTCGCGGCCACAGATGTGGAAGCGGTGATCAATCCTATTGATGATGTCCGCGGGTCGGCAGATTATCGTATTCAGGCGGCGACGACGCTTCTGCATGAAGCCATTGATAACTGTCTGACGTCACAATCAAGGCAATTGGGGAGCTAGGCATGAGTGATCAGAATCAATTTACCCTGACCGTAAATGGTAAGCCAGAAACCGTGACTTGTTCCGCTGGTATGCGGCTGAGCGAAGTTCTCCGTGAAAAATTGCATCTGATGGGAACAAAAATCGGATGTAATGCTGGTGACTGCGGCGCCTGTACGGTTCTGGTAGATGGCGAGCCGGTCTGTTCCTGCTTGATGACGGCGGCAAAGGCAGATGGATGTCATGTTGAAACCGTGGAAAGTCTTTCCGATGGGGATGTGCTATCGCTATTGCAGCAAGCCTTTAGCCGTCACGGGGCAGCGCAATGTGGCATTTGCACCCCCGGTATGCTAATGGCGGCGACCCCTTTAATCCGTCAAAACAAAGCCCCTAGCCGGTCTGATGTGGAAGATGCCCTTGGTGGGGTGTTATGCCGTTGCACGGGTTACGCCAAAATCATAGATGCGGTGATGGATGCCGCCAATCAGCGGCCATCAGCACCCATGCCTGAACGTAATGTTGCCGTTGGAACGAGAGTAGAACGGCTAGACGGTCGCCCAAAGCTTAATGGAGCTGAGATATTTGGCGCAGATTACTGGCCAGAAGATGCTTTATATGTCCGGGTGCTTCGGTCACCTTATCATTCTGCCCTCTTTTCTATCGGTGATATTGATAGCTGGATAGCAAAGCACGATCTGGTCAGTCATGTCTTTCTGGCAAGCGATATTGACGGTGATAACCGGTTTGGCGTTATCCCGCCCATGGCTGATCAACCGGCACTGGCCAGTGATGAGGCACGATTTAAAGGCGAAGCGGTCGCATTAATTGCTGGTCATTCCCAGGATTTGGCATCACAGGATATGTCCGATTTTCCTATCACATGGACAGAACAGCAACCGCTGATGGATGTGGGAGATGCCATAAAGGAAGAGGCAAGGCAAATCCATCCTCACCGTGATCAGAATCTCCTGATTACTGGTATCGTCAAACATGGTGATATTGATAAAGGTTTTGCCGATGCCCAGCACATGGCCGAGATGTCCTTTTCGACCAGTTATGTTGAACATGCCTATATAGAACCGGAAGCTGGTGCCGCTTGGATGGATGGTGATACAGTTGTGATTCAGGCCTGCACACAGGCGCCTATTATGGATCGAGACGAAACGGCCAAAGTGCTAGGGCTGGCTGAAGAAAAAGTGAGAATTATTCCTTCTGCAACTGGTGGCGGCTTTGGATCAAAACTGGATTTGTCTGTTCAGCCACTACTTGGGCTGGTTACTCTTAAAACGGGTCAGCCATGCCGCATGGTTTATTCACGCCATGAATCCATGATGTCGACGACGAAACGTCATCCGGGTGAAATGCACGCGCGGATTGCGGCTGATGCTGATGGCCGTATCACAGCGATGGAGTTTACTGGGGATTTTAATACTGGTGCCTATGCAAGCTGGGGGCCAACGGTAGCAAGCCGCGTGCCTATTCATGCTTCAGGTCCCTATAAAACCCCGCATTATCTGGCCAAGGGCAGAGCTATTCATACAAATGGCCCGCCATCAGGGGCGTTTCGTGGTTTTGGTGTGCCGCAATCAACTATCATTCAGGAAGCGCTCTATGATGAACTGGCACAAAAATGTGATATGGACAGGCTGGCTTTCCGGCGCCTGAATGCGTTGAAAAATGGCGATAAAACCGTTTGTAATCAAATGTTATCAGCGCCTGGCATAGATGAATGTCTGGCGGCGTTAGAACCATTCTGGCAAAAGCATAAGCAACAGATTGCCGATTTTAATGCTGGTAACAGTAGAAAAAAACGGGGCATTGGTGTTTCATCATGCTGGTATGGTTGTGGTAATACTGCGCTTCCTAATCCATCAACAATTCGGCTAGGGGTAACATCCGAAGGGAAGGTTGTTCTGCATCAGGGCGCGGCAGATATTGGACAGGGATCAAACACCGTCATTGCCCAGATATGCGCTGATGGACTTGGCATTCCACTGGCTAGGATATCGCTTGTTGGTGGTGATACAGCCATGACACCGGATTGTGGCAAGACGTCGGCTTCACGCCAGACTTTTATCACGGGAAAAGCAGCTTTGCTAGCGGGACAGGCATTGCGCGGGCAGATTTTGCGGTTAAGTAATCTGGGCGATGATGCCGTGATTGAAATTAAACACGGATTGATCAGGGTAAGTCACGGTGATAAGCGGCATGATATTGCTCTTCATGCGATGCCTGAAAATGCGCATGGTTATGTTCTGATGGCAGAAGAAACCTATAATCCGCCAACCGAGGAACTGGATGAATACGGACAGGGTAAGCCCTATGCGGTTTATGGATTTGGCGCACATGCGGCGGTAGTCGAGGTGGATATGCATTTAGGCACGGTTAAGGTGCTTCATCTTTCAGCGGCGCATGATCTGGGTCGGGTGGTTAACCCATTGCTGGCAGAAGGCCAGATTGACGGCGGCATAGCACAAGGCCTGGGCATGGCATTGATGGAAGAATATATTCCCGGCCGGACTGAAAATCTGCATGATTATCTGATCCCTTCCATTGGTGATATGCCTGAAATCGAATATCATCTGATAGAAGTCCCCGACCCTGAAGGCCCTTTGGGGGTAAAAGGATTAGGGGAACATGTGTTAATCCCTACCGCACCTGCAATTCTTAATGCGATTACTGATGCCACCGGTGGGGCACGGCTATATCAGACACCTGCCGTGCCGCATCGTGTATTAGCGGCCATCATGGCTAATCATGCCATGGGTGAGGCAGCAGAATGAGCAAAACAGTAGAAAAAATCAGATGCGATGCCTGTCCGGTCATGTGCTATATCGCTGACGGCAATTCTGGCGCATGTGATCGTTATGCGAATAAGGACGGCCAGATTATCCGGCTTGATCCATTAACAATTCTTGACCGGCGGATCCAAGCAGGCGATCAGGTGAAACCATTTCTGGGGGCAGAATGGGATGGTAGCCTTAATCAGGAAAATGAAGTATTTGTCACCGCCATAGGTGCTGGTACGACATATCCGGATTATAAACCTGCCCCGTTTATTGTTGGCCAGCATCATGATGATGCCGATGTTGTCACCGTTGTCACGGAAGCCATTTTTTCATATTGCGGGGTAAAGGTCAAAATTGATACTGACCGTCATCTTGGTAAAGAAGGGGCTATTGTTCGTGCCAATGGCGAAGCAGTAGGGTTAGTGATTACCAGTGAATACGGCTCACAGATGCTGTCACTGGGCGGAGTAGATCATCTGACTGGCGGCAGTAAGGCCGAAGGGCGGGTGACTTGTGACGCGCTGATGAAGCTATGTAATAAAGAGCCCGTTGAATTAACTATTGATAATGGGTCAACCGTGATTGTTGAAGCAGGTAAAGCCCCTGTTGTTGATGGTAAAACCGAACACCGGATGCGGGTTGGGTGCGGGTCGGCCACGATTGGCATGTTTGCCTCGCAATGGGTAGGACTTGTTGATGAAGTGGTGGTGGTTGATGATCATATCACCGGTGTTGTATCAGAACATCAGGCTGGTAAGGTATTGGACTGGCCAGATACAGGGATCACCATAAATGGTCGCCGTTCGACCCCCGGACGCTATTTTCAGGTAGCAAATCCCGGACTGGGTTGGGGCGGAACAGACCTAGAAGACCCGCTCAAGATTCTTGGCACATGGCGTGAGGCAAAAGGCGCACGTCCAGGTTTAACAGTGTTGATGGTATCAACAACTGGTGAACATTCCGGATATTTCATTCTTGATGATGATCTGGTGCCACAACCACATCCCATGCCGGCCGCCTTACAGGATAGTGTCAATCTGATTGCCGAAAATTGCGAACCGGCGCTTTGCACGGTCATGTTTATGGGTGGTGCTGGTGGCTCATTAAGGGCTGGGGTTACCAAAAATCCTATCCGTCTTACGGAATCGGTTCAGTCGAGGCATACAAAGGTCACCTGTGGCGGGGCAGAAAGCTTTGTCTGGCCGGGTGGCGGTATCACGATTATGGTCGATGTGGCAAAGATGCCTGATCAGGCCTTTGGTTATGTGCCTACACCGGCCATTGTTGCCCCGTTAGAGTTTACCATCACCAAAGAAGATTATATTGCGCTTGGCGGGCATGAGGATCATATCCGTTCCGTGCCTGATATTATGAAAACAGGTGGTGAGTATGCAAAAGACAATCAGTTGCTATCAACCCGATCTTCTGGTCAGGATGATTAACAACTAATCCGTGAGTCGCCATGTCCGCATCATCTATCCAAGCCGCATGGTTGCCACCCGATAACAGGCTTCATCTATCCCACGGGCCTATTGACCTGATCATCAAGGCTGAGGGCAGAGCCGCCCAACATGCCTATCGGAAAGCCATCCATGCGACGCAATATTTGCTGGAAAGGCTAGTGGTGGAGTTGCCATCCTTACGTCAGAAAACCAAGGCCGCTGATCAATTCCAGCACCCGATTGCCCGTCGTATGGCGGCGGCAACCGGCGGCTATGGCAATCGGTTTATCACGCCTATGGCGGCGGTGGCGGGGGCAGTCGCTGATCATGTATTGGCAGCTATGACGGCTGAATCCGGTTTGACTAAAGCCAGTGTCAATAATGGTGGTGATATAGCATTCTGGTTAGCTGATGGATATGATATGACGGCGGTAATGGCCAATTTGGATACCGCACGTTGTACGATCACCCACGATAGCCATTGTCGCGGCATAGCAACATCCGGATATGGTGGGCGTAGTTTTTCACTGGGAATTGCCGATGCTGTTGTCGTCCTTGCCGATAACGCGGCAAATGCAGACGCGGCGGCAACAATGATTGCGAATGCGGTTACACTGCCCTCTGATTTACCTTCTGATCATCCGGATAGTCAGGCGGTCACGCGGATGGCCGCTAATGCCATATTTCCAGAAAGTGATCTGGGTGATCAGCTTGTTGTCAGGTCTGTTGGGGCTTTATCTGCGACAGCAATAGACTACGCCTTAGATGCTGGTGAAGATGAAGCAAAGGCCATTATGGCGGTGAAGCCCATAGCAGGTGCATTAATCAGGGTCAAAGATCATATTCGGGTGGTTGGTCTGGATCATTACATGAACACACCCCGTATACAACAAATGGAGATCACAACATGACAGACTTCCCTATCCGGAAAACACAGCTCTTTCTTGAAACGATTTTTCACGAAGGCGGCCCTATCCCGGAAACGCCGCGTATGCGTGCGGCTATGGTTGCGGTGGTTAGTAATCCGTTTGCTAGCGGCTATCATGATGATTTACAATCGGCCATGGATGATCTTAAACCGCTTGGATTGATGATGACAGATGAGCTGATTGACGCTCTTGGCGGGATAGAGGGTATTGATGGCTATGGTAAGGCAGGGCTAGCCGGTGAAGACGGGGAGCTGGAACATACCGCGTTATGGCATGTTCCGGGTGGATATGCGATGCGGGAAAGACTGGGCGAAGCCAAAGCGATTGTACCATCATCCATGAAGGTGGGAGGAACAGGATGTGCTATTGATATTCCTCTTGGGCACATTAATGCGGCCTATGTCAGAAGCCATTTTGATGCCATGGAAGTCCGGCTGGCAGATGCGCCCCGCCGTGGTGAGATCATGTTCTGTCTGGCCATGACCAAAGGCCCGCGTATCCATCACCGTATGGGTGGACTGGGCGTAGAGGATATCAAAGGCGAGGATGGGCTTCGCTAGACTAGCCGGACAATTTAAAATGACCAGAAAAGACAAAGATTGGTCTTGATACCGCAGATTTAATCAACGAATGCCCGTTCAACCACATACTGGCCGGGCATACTGTTTGATCCTTCGGTAAAATCGGCGCGATCAAGGATAGCCTTGACATCTTTCAGCATGTCCATGGAACCACAGATCATGACCCGGTCATGTTCAGGATCAAGCGGCGGTACCCCTAGATGCGTGAATAGCTTGCCGTTTTCGATTAAATTGGTAATGCGTCCCATAAATGGTGTGTCTTCACGGGTTGTTGTTGTCACCAAGGTCAGCCGGTTAGCCAGTTCACCCACGAGCGGATCAGCCTTGGTGGCATCAACCGTGTTGATAGAATAGGTCAGTTCGGCGGCTTCACGGCAGGTATGCGTAACGATAAGTGTTTCAAACTTTTCATAAGCCTCAGGGTCACGGATAAGAGAGGCAAAAGGCGCAAAGCCGGTACCGGTTGAAATCATCCATAACCGTTTGCCGGGCAGAAGCGCATCAAGCACCAGAGTGCCAGTCGGTTTTTTCCGAAACCAGACACTATCCCCCGGCTTGATCTTTTGCAGATGTTCGGTTAGTGGCCCGCCGGGTACCTTAATTGAATAAAACTCAATCGTTTCATCCCATGATGGGCTGGCAATGGAATAGGCACGCCATACCGGCTTTTCCCCCGGCATGCCGATCATGACAAACTCACCGGAACGGAACCGAAAGCTTGCCGGTCGGGTTAATCGAAACCGGAATAACCGGTCTGTAAAATGTTCGACTTCGGTAACGGTTTCTGAAAAGGCAGAATCAGGACAGGTGAAGCTCATCATATTCTCACTGTTTTCGGGTTGTTCATCTGTTCAACTAAAAGGTTTGGACCATCATAAGGGGATGGCAGATATTAAACGCTATAATTTGTTTGTATACGAACAAATTATAAAGCTCAAGTCATTATTTTCTCACATCTTCTTATCATGTTGAACATTAGCTTGATGAAAATCAGGAAACCATCTTTCACCGCTAACGTCATGTCATTTGTAAATTGCATCAGTCGATTTGTCCATGATAATGGCAGATAGGGGATTAATGATCCCGACGAGTTGCAATCAGCTCTGCCATAATGGAAACCGCAATTTCCGCTGGTGTTCTGGCCTTGATATCTAATCCGGCCGGGGCATGAATTCGTGCTATTTGTTCATCATCATAGCCATTTTGCCGTAATCGTTCACAGCGTTTTCTATGTGTGCGGTGACTGCCTAGACTGGCAATATAGAAAACCGGACTTTGCAGGGCGATCTGTAGGGCGGCATCATCCAGTTTTGGATCATGGGTTAGCGTAACAACAGCGGAATTCTTATCAAGCGTGGCGGCTATCAGGGTTTCGTCTGGCCATTCTTTGATAAGTGCCGGTTCTGGAAAACGGGCTTCATTGATAAAATATGTGCGTGGGTCAATCACAGTAACATCAAATCCCGCTGCTATGGCCATTGGTGCCAGATGCTGGCTGATATGAACAGCACCAACAATAAATAGCCTTGGCTGGGCTTCGATAACCAGATGAAAACAACTGCCATTATCGCTAAGTGTGTTGGCTGGCTGATCAGGATTGGCGATAGTCATCATAGGCTGGCTGATATGGCAATCCATGGCTATGACGTTGCGCTCGGAACATTGTGACGTGATATATGTAAATAGATGAGCCGCGTTATCAGCCATGGCAGAGGCGGCGCATATCCACACCGAAATAGACCCGCCACAAGACAACCCGACTGCCCATGCTTCTTCATCTACAACATGGAAATCAAGTTGTTTGGCTGTGGCGTCTGCCATGACGTGATGAGCCGCTTCTATCACCGTGCTTTCTACACAGCCGCCAGAAACCGACCCTTCCATCTCATTATCATCGCGAATAATCATAATGCTTCCTCTGGGTCTGGGCGATGATCCCCATGTCTGAATAACGACAGCAATGGCCAGATCATGACCTGACTGATACCACTCAGCTGCCAGATTTAGAATTAGGTCATCCGATAATGCCCGCATTGGTGTCTCCAGATGAAATCACTTATAATGAGATAGAATATATTTTTTACTTTAGAGCATGTAATTGGTGTTAACAATAATATGAAGTTAATATAGGGTGATACTAGGATATCTGGTAAGGAGAACTCAATGCGGTCTATATCTCTAGTAATCATTGGTGGAATCTTTGGTGCTATGATCGGGTTTCTGGTGGCGGCGGGATATGGCATTACCCTAGATGGTCATGATCACGCCACTGACCATCACAATATGGCTGAAACCCAGGCGCATAAGCATGGTGACATGATTGATCTGTCAGATATGTCTAACCCGCCATCTGTTAAATTAATGGCGATGAAAGATACCGTATCAGGGTGGAATCTGCATGTGCAGACACAGAACTTTACCTTTGCCGCTGATCAGTCAGGTGGCGCGCATGAAGCCGGTTATGGTCATGCCCATCTCTATGTTGATGATGTCAAAATCTCAAGGCTTTATGGTGAGTGGGCGCATCTGGGGGATTTAACGCCGGGGGAACATGTCATCCGCGTTACCCTAAATGCAAATAGTCACGAAGCACTTGCCAATGGCGGTACCATGATTGCCGCTGAAGTGAAGGTAACTCAGGAATAATCGACCCTCTTATCTGATGTTTGCAACATGATATCATAAGGGCAGAGCCATAAGGGATAAGCGATGTCTTTATATGTATCCATCATGCTTGCAATTGGTGCGTTGGCAGGTGGGTTCATTAATGGGTTGGCTGGTTTTGGCACAGCATTATTTGCCTTGGGGTGGTGGCTGGCTATCCTGCCACCAGATCAGGCGGTTTTGATCGTTGTTATCATGTCATTGATTAGCGGCATCTATGGGTTGCGGGAAATCAGGCATGCCATAAAACCAATTCGCCTAGCCAGATATGTTGTGCCAGCCCTGATTGGCCTGCCATTCGGAATGGCTTTACTGGCACTGACAAATGTGCTGATCCTGAAAATCATTATTGGTTGTTTATTGATATTATTTGGGGGTTATTCCATTCTGCGCCGGCATATGCCTAGAATAAAGTCATCTTATTGGTTAATTGATATCTGTATTGGCGGCATTGGCGGGATATTGGGCGGTCTTGCCGGTTTATCAGGTGCTATACCCACGATGTGGGTGACCCTGCATGACTGGGAAAAAGCTGACCGACGCGCCGTACTCCAACCCTTTAATATGATCATTCTGGGATGTGTGTTCGTTGTTTTTCTTCTATATGGCATGGTGACGCTACATATCCTGTTTCTGGCTGTGCTAGCGGTACCATTTACCCTGATAGGCGCAAAACTGGGGATAACGCTATACCGGCGGGTGAATGACGAACAGTTTTTGCGTATAATTATCTGGCTTATTCTCATTTCCGGACTGGTTCTGGTTAGCCGTGAGATGGCACAATGGATGCGATGGCAGTAATCTTATTGCTGTCTAGGCTATACATGACCTGCCTATTATGTCTAAATGATGGCCTTTAGGCTTAATTATCTAATGTGATGTTATGACAGATTTTTGCAGTATGACAGCAACCGCACTGGTTGCCGGTATCAAAAATGGTGATTTTTCCCCTGTTGAGGTTATGGAAGCGTCCATCAGGCGGATTGAAGCTGTTGATATGGCTATCAATGCCATGGTAACCCGTGATTTTGATCGTGCTATTGATCGCGCTAAGGACGTCGAAGCAAAACGCCTGAAAGGTGAAGATATTGGCATGCTGGCCGGATTGCCTGTTGGCATCAAAGACCTGGAAGCAACGGCTGATATGAAAACCACTTATGGTTCGCTCCCTTTCAAGGATCATATTCCTGATCAGGATGATCTGTCTGTTGCCAATGTAAAAGCTAGTGGCGGTATTGTTATTGGTAAAACAAATACACCCGAACATGGTACTGGCGGCAATACATGGAATGATGTGTTTGGCATTACCGCCAATCCGTTTGATACAGATAAAACCTCATCTGGTTCATCAGGCGGATCAGCCGCCGCATTGGCGGCTGGCATGGTTCCACTGGCATCAGGGTCAGATTTTGGTGGTAGTCTGCGGACGCCTGCCAGTTTTTGCGGCATTGTCGGGTTCCGGCCAAGCCCCGGCTGTGTTCCCGATGTGGATAAGGCCGTGGGACTTGCGCCCTTTGCCGTGCTTGGTCCTATGGCCAGACATGTTGCCGATGCAGTGTTGTTGCTTCATGCGCAATCATCGGTTGATTCCCGTGATCCATTTTCTCATGCAGCTCGGGCGGATATACCGGTATCGCTTCAACCGGCTGATATAAGCCAGATGCGAGCAGCTATCTCCACTGATTTAGGCGTGGCACCAGTGGCCAATGTCATCCGTGAGTTATTTGGTCAACGCATGGGGCATATCACGTCGTCCTTCAAAGAGGCTCAGAAGAGGGACCCGGTATTTGATAATATCCATGAATGTTTTGAAGTGTTGCGCGGGGTCAGTTATGTCGCTGGCCTGAAAGATTTTGCAGACACACATCGTGACGTTGTTAGCCCATTAGTTATTGATAATATTGATCGCGCCTTATCATATCAACTTTCTGATGTGGCTGATGCATTTCATACGCAGACCATTCTGGCTAAAGCCTGGCTGTCGCTTTTTGATGATGTTGACGTTGTGATTTGTCCGGCGGCATCTGTTGCGCCATTTACTAAAACAAAAAAATATGTTGATACGATTGATCAGGTTAAATTGCCGACTTATATGACATGGCTTGCCCTCAGCTATGCCCCGACAATGGTTATGGCATGTTCGCTTGTTGTGCCGTGCGGTGTTGATCAGGATGGCCTCCCGTTTGGCATCCAGTTATTAGGCCCACCGGGAGGTGATCGCAAATTGCTTGAAATCGGGCTGTCGATTGAACAGGTTCTGGCTTCTCATCCGGAAACGATGCGACCACAACCAGACCTGACAAAATTGATGCAATCTGCTTGAAAGATAACGGGCAGAGCGAAAGATATTTTTGCCCTGCCCGCTTAAGGTTATATTACTGATTAAACGCCGGCGGGATTATCCAGATCAGCACCTAACGCGGCTAAATCCGAATAACGGTCGCCAATGCGGTGATGTGGCCTGCCACCTGTTGATCCGCCAAAGGCAACAATCAGCTCATGATTGGCTGGGGCATCATGAATATGCATCTGGACAGTCAGATAATGTGACCGTCTGCCCGTATCGTTTTTATCCATCAGCGGAATATTGATCTGGGTATTGGCTGGCCCGCGTGAATTGGTAAAGCCAAGATAAGCCGTGCCGCCAACGGCTTTGCGTAGGGCGTTACCGTAATTGACCGTATGGATAATCGCGGAAGCATGTTCCAGTTCACCTTCCAATCCGGCCATAGACGCTTTACCAATGGCTTCAATTGCATCACCTCCACCGCCAAGTTCTAGCATCTGGTCTGTCAGGATTTGTCCTATTCTGGGGCCAAATGCCCTGATTTCTGGCATCAAATCTTCGACAAATCCACGACCTGACCATGGATTCTTTATCACGGCGGCGGCGGCAAAAAGCACTAATGGGTTTTCTGCTTCCCGGCCCCCATCAGATGTGATGACTTCCTTATAGGTTACTATTTTTCTAATCTCTGGTTCCATGACATGATCTCCTTTCAATCTTGATATGATCACATTCGGTTTTGTGTGGTAATAAAATCAACTAGCACTTGGTTAAATCGTTCAGGGGATTCCATCATGGCCATATGACGAAGCCCTTTTAGAATGGTGAGTTTAGCATCCGGTATTTCGGCAGCAATGGCAGCGCTCATTTCGGCGTTGTTGCCAAAATCTTCATTACCTGTCACCACCAACGCCGGACATGATATTGGCGGTTCTGGCGCAATCAGTTCATTTACACCATCAACAAGAACCTGATAGATATCAGGATAGATCGTTTTGTCATTCGCCTTGACCCATTGCCTGATCTGATCCATTAGGTGGGGTTCAGTCGCTCGGCACTGATCAGAAAACCAGCGGATTAATGCATCCTCGACCGTCGCATCAGGCCCATCTGCCCGCGCCTGATAAACTCTATTTTGGATATGGTCATGGGCTGCTTGCGTGCGTTGATGCGGGGAATGGAGGATCGCAATCGCTGTCGCCTTATCCGGATAATCCATGGCAAAACGCCGGACAATCATACCCCCCAGAGAAAACCCCATAATGATGGCCTGTGATATATCAAGTGCATCCATGACCTCAGATAATTGCCTTGAAAACATGGCTAAACTGGGTTTTTCCGATGGCGCCGATGATTGGCCATGCCCGTATAGATCATAGCATAGCACCTGACCATATGCAGTAAGCGCAGGCACCTGATATTGCCACATCTGATGATTAAGCCCTAGCCCGTGGATAAGGATGATCGTAGTCTTGCCACTACCCGTCAACTGATAGCAGGTTCCGTTTGCGGTGAAACTGGTCATGTGTTTGAGGGGTGATAGGCAACGACTTCTATTTCGACCCGAACGTCAACCAGAAGTTCACTAATAACAGCCGAACGGGCAGGGGGGTCTTTGGGAAAATATTCCGCATAGACCGAATCAAAACCCGGAAAATCGGAACGGTCACGCAACCAAACCATGGCTTTAACCACATCGGATAAGTGACAATCAGCAAGTTTAAGCGTATCTGTGATCGCATCCAGAACGACGCGTGTCTGGTCTTCTATGGTGCCGTCGGTCATGACAACCCCATCCTGCATAGGAATCTGGCCAGTTAAATAGACAAAATCACCTGCTCTAATGGCGCGGGATAAAGATAACGTCCGGCCATTAATTACCAAAGGATCACCAATGACAGTTTTCATAATTTCCTCTTAGAATGTGGTATCAGCATATCGTCACTGGCTAAAGACAATCTGGTTTTCATTTTTTCGCCAAAACATGGCTAAAAACTTAATCTTGGGATTTCATCTCTTTTTACCATAATATCTACAAATCAGAATATACACGATGGGAGGAAATCAAAAATGGCAGATCAGAAAACATATCAGATGCTGATTAATGGTGCGTGGGTTGATGCAAGCGATGGCAAAACATTCCCCAGCATCAATCCGACAACAGAACAGCCATGGTGCCATATCCCGGAAGCAACAGAAAGCGATGTCAATCAGGCGGTTGAAGCCGCGCATCATGCCTTCACACAAGGCCCATGGGCAAAAATAACACCAACCGAGCGTGGCAAATATCTGCGTCGCCTTGCTGAATTACTGGCGGAAAAATCTGAAGAATTAGGCCGGTCAGAAACGATTGACACAGGTAAAATGCTCAAAGAAACGCGCTGGCAGGCAAAATATATTGCTGAGTTTTTCCATTTTTATGCCGGATGCGCTGATAAAGTGCATGGAGAAACGCTACCCATTGATAAGCCTGATATGATGACAATGACATTTCGGGAACCATTGGGCGTTGTGGCGGCGGTTGTACCATGGAATTCACAATTATTTCTGGTGGCGGTAAAAATCGGCCCTGCCTTGGCGGCGGGGAATACGGTTGTGCTGAAAGCATCGGAACATGCTTCTGCTCCCATGCTTGAGTTCGGTAAACTGATCGAAGAAGCTGGGTTTCCGCCGGGGGTTGTTAATATTATCACCGGTCATGCTGACCCATGTGGTAAAGCCCTAACATCGCATCCACTGGTTACGCGTATCAGCTTTACTGGTGGTACGGGGGCGGCACGACATGTGGTGCGCAATTCGGCAGAAAACTTTGCTGAGGTATCTCTCGAACTTGGTGGTAAATCACCATTCATCGTGTTTGATGATGCCAATATCGAAAGCGCTGTTAACGGGTCAATTGCTGGTATATTCGGGGCAAGTGGTCAGAGCTGTGTGGCGGGATCACGGTTATATCTGCATAATAAAATTGCTGATGAGTTTCTGGAGCGCATGCTGGGGCAGGTTAACCAGATTCGCATTGGTGACCCTCTGGAAGAAGATACCCAGATGGGTCCTCTTGCAACGATGGATCAGATCAACCATATCGAGAATCAGGTGAAAATAGCAAAAGCCGAAGGGGCTGATATTCTAACCGGTGGCAAGCGGCCAACAACACCAAATCAGGGCTGGTATTATGAGCCGACCATTATATCCTGTCCTGATCAGAAACTGACTATTGTGGATACGGAACTATTCGGTCCTGTTCTTAGTGTCATGCGCTTTGATGATGAAGAGGAAGTGCTGAATCTGGCTAATGATAGCAAATATGGTCTTGCGGCTGGTATCTTTACCGCCAATCAGGCGCGTGCCATGCGGATGATGCAGTCTGTTAATGCAGGCATTGTCTGGGTTAATACCTATCGCATGGTATCACCAATTGCACCATTCGGCGGGTTTAAAGATTCCGGTTATGGTCGTGAAAGCGGGATGCAGGCGATTTATGACTATACCCGTCCGAAAACAGCATGGATTAATATTTCTGATGCGCCTATCGCTAATCCATTTGTGATGCGGTAAGGCTGTGTATCACTGCATCAGCAATAATAGCTTCTCTAGGCGTAACCATCAGAGGATTAATTTCAATCATCTGCAAGCCAGGCTGATCAGCCATCAGATCAGATAATGAAATAATCGTAGCGATAACCGTATCTATATCTCCGCCATTATGGCCGCGATAGCCGCTGATCAGTTTTGCCGCTGCCAGTTGATCAATGGCATGACGAATATGCCTGTGATCAGCCGGCATGATCATTGTGACAGCATCTTTGATCAGCTCAACCAGAATTCCGCCTGATGCGATGGTAAGAATACAGCCAAATTGCGTATCCCGCCGCATACTGATCATCAGCTCGGTGACTGTATCGGCCACATATTCTTCAATCATAATGCCCTCAATGCGGGCATCAGGGGCTAGCCGTTTGCAGTTATCATGTATCTCTCTATAAGCAACAGCGACAGCGGCAAGATCACGAAGCCCTAATTTAATGGCACCATATTCTGTTTTATGAGGCATGTCAGGGCTGACCGCTTTTGCCACCAATGGAAATATCATATCCTCCGGAAAAGTTTTATCAGAAATCTGATCCGGGTTGGTGATCAAGACAGAACGCGGTATCCGTAACCCGGCCTTAGCCAGGAGAGATTTGCTTTTCTTTTCATCCAGCATGACGGTATCAGGCGATATTCTATCTGGAGTAATCATCAATTCAGCTGGCGGTGATGCCAGTAATTCCTGCCTTGTTCTGGCATATTGTGCAGAAGCTTTCATGGCTTTCATGCAGTCACCAATCCCCTGCATCGGGGCAACACCGGCCTGAATAAGTTCATCACGAATATTCTGATCCAGATTTTCAGAAATCGTACAACAGACCGCGGCGGGGATATCATAGCGCTGGGTAGCGCGGACAAATGCCATCGCATCATTATAGTAATATATGCGGCTTTCATCCAGCCCTTCGGCGGGGTAATCCTGAATAAGAACTGCCATATCGGTATCGGATTTGACCATGGTATCAAAAACAGGTTCGGTTTTTTCGGGCATTCCCCATATCGGCGTTGTATAATCAAGCGGATTAGATACGGTTGCGGTATGCGGTAATAATGGCATCAGATCAGCTTGTCGCTGTTCCTCCGGACGTGGGTATTCAAGGCCTAATTCTTCACCATAATCAGCCAGCATGGTAGCGCCGCCACCAGAACAGGTAAATCCAGTGACCCGAAAACCCGAAGGCCGTTTGGTGACTGTTAGATATTTCAATATTTCCAGAAAATCTCCGGGCTCTTTTGCCCGGATAATACCAAGCCTGTCAAAGAAAGCCTGATAGACGTCATCTGTACCGGATAATGATCCTGTATGGCTAATGGTTAATTCGGCTCCAATCGCGGATGTTCCGGTTTTCAGAACGACAATAGGTTTATCCGCATGTAAGGCTTTCATGGCGGCGGCTTCAAATGCTTTAGCATCTTTAAGCCCTTCGATATGGATACCAATGGCACGGACTTCTTTGCGATCAACCAGCGTATCGATGCAATCTTCGATCCGCATCATGGCCTGATTGCCTATCGACATCATATAGGCTAGTGGTAATGATCGCATGCTCATGGTCAGATCAGAGGATAGCATACCGCTTTGGGTAATAACTGCCGCGCCGTATCCGGGAAAGCTACCGCCATGGGCAAACGGCCATAGGGCAACACGGTCAACATAATTGATCAATCCATAGCAATTGGGGCCAATTAAGGCCATATGGCCAGCCGCTTCAATCAGCTGGGCTTCTTTTTTTGCGCCATCTGCCCCGATTTCACCAAAACCAGCGGTATAGACAACCGCTCCACCCGCACCCATGGCATTAAGTTTTGCCATGCTTTCAATCGCTGCATCGATTGGCACTGCGACAAAACAGGCATCTGGCGGTTCAGGCAGGTCATCAACAGAGGCATAACAGCGATGACCACCAATGCTTTCCCGCTTTGGATTAACTGGCCAGAAAGGGCCGCTATATCCAATACGGTGACATTCAGTAGCAACAGTTACCGCATCTGTTCCGCCAATAACAGCCACATGGCGTGGCTGAAATAGCCTTTTGAGATTTGTTTTCTGTTCGGGGGTCATGCACCTAGTGGTCTTAAGATTGAGCGGGTAATAATATGACGCTGGATTTCTGATGTACCATCCCAGATCCGTTCCAGTCTGGCATCGCGCCACAACCGGTGAATAGGTAATTCTTCCATCAATCCCATGCCGCCATATATCTGAACCGTATGATCTGCTACCCGTCCCAGCATTTCCGAACAATAGAGTTTCACCATAGCGGCATCCGCATCTGACATGACGCCTCTATTCGCTTTTTCGATGGCATCTTTCACCAATAGATTGGCGGCACGCATTTCTACTGCCATATCGGCCAGTTTGAAACCTGTTGCCTGAAAGCGGCCGATAGGTTGACCAAATTGCTTCCGGTTTGCTGCCCAGTCACAAGCCAGATCATACATCCGTTCGGCCTTCCCGCAACAGGTTGCACCAACCCATATCCGGCCCATACCAAGCCATTTCCCAGAAAGCTCAAGCCCTTTGCCAACTTCGCCTAATACATGGGCATCACTTAATCTGACATCATTAAAATCCAGCTTGAAATTAAGATAACCGCGATAGCTGACACAATTATATCCGATATCTATATCAAAGCCTTTCATGCCAACATCAACCAGAAACGCTGTGATTTGTGGGCGTCTGGATGAACCGCTTTCATCATATCCGGTAACGGCAAAGACTATCGCAAAATCCGGCATGACGGGACCGGAAACAAAATGTTTGGTACCATTCAAAATCCAGTCACTGCCATCACGTTTGGCAAAACTCCGCATGGACATAATATCAGAACCGGCTTCAGGTTCGGATAAGGCGAATAATTCTCTCTTTTCGCCAGTCACACAAGGCATCAGATATTTTTCTTTCTGTTCACCTTCGGTAGCCAGCAGAATTTCGGTAGGGCGGGCAATCCATGCATGCAAAGCATGGGTCGTTTTACCAAATTCCTGCTCTATCATGGCCATTTGTTCATAATCAAGGCCGCCGCCACCAATTTCGACAGGCAGATTAGCGGCAAATAAACCCACTTCTTTTGATCGCTCTTCAATCTGGCGCCCCAACTCGATAGGAACAGCACCCTCACGATCAACCTGATCTTCATGGGGAAATATTTCATCCTCCATAAAGCGGCGGACACTGGCAATCAAAAGCTCATTTTCATGGTTATCTTGATACTGTTGATCAGGCATTTTATCCTCCATCAAGACTGTTTAATCAGTCCAAGTTTCTGTCTTGCTTCTTCGGCGGTAAGGACACGAGCCCCCATCCGTTCAATAATTTCGCGGGCGCGTTCAACCAGCTGGGCGTTTGTGGCCAAGACGCCTTTATCCAGATAGATATTGTCTTCGAGCCCGACACGCACATTCCCGCCCATTGCCACGGCGGCGGCGGCCATTGGCATTTGCATACGGGAAATCCCGAATGATGCCCATGATGCATTGGCTGGCAATTCATCTTTCATGACCTTCATGGTATCAACCGATTGATCAGCACCCCATGGAATCCCCATACAAATCTGGAACATGGGTGGCTCATTAATCAGACCTTCGGCAATCATTTGCTTGGCAAAACGGATATGCCCCAGTTCAAACACTTCCAGTTCCGGCTTGACGCCAAGTTCCTGAACAATGCCCGCCATCTGACGCAGATAGGCCGGCGTTGAAATATAAATCTCATTACCATTACCAAAATTCATAGTACCACAGTCAAGGCTGCATATCTCAGGCTTGAGGGCGATAACATGTGCAAGCCGTTCTTCGGCATTGATCATATCTGTTCCCGGCCCCGGCATGGCGGGATTGGTTTCATCCGGAACCCAGTCACCGCCCATTCCTGCTGTTAGATTGATCACAACATCTGTATCACTGGAACGCACCTTATCAACGACTTGCCGGAATAGTTCAGTGTCGCGTGACCCCTTTCCCGTGGCAGGATCACGAACATGGATATGCGCGGCTGTTGCCCCTGCTTTAGCAGCTTCGATAGATGCGGTTGCAATTTCATCAGGGGTAACGGGTACATGCTGGCTTCTGCCTGTTGTATCACCTGCTCCGGTTACCGCACAGGTTAAGATGACATCCATATTCATGATCATTCTCCAATAATGTTCTGATAATATCATTTGCATGTTGTGCTTTTACGGTTATAAATTTTTCGCCATAATGTTTCATTTTTCGATCATTAAAACAGGCCAGAGCATCGACATATGTCAATATTAACGTCAAATAACACTTCCGCCGAAAAATTAGTCTGTGTGATCCTGCCCAGATTCAACATGGCTAGCCTGACAATGCTAATCGAACCATTGCGGATTGCTAATTATATTTCCGACCAACCGCTATATGAATGGCAATTCCTGACCCCCGGTGGTGGCAAGGTAACGGCCAGTAATGGCATGGTGGTGGAATGCGCTGATTTACCATCAATATCACAACCATCACAGATTGTTTTATTTGGTAGTTGGGGGGCAGAACGAAACACCGACCATCAGCTGATGAACTGGCTTCGTCAAATTGTTCGGCACGGCACCCCAATAATCGGGGTTGAAACCGGGGCATATATTCTGGCACGCGCCGGATTATTACATCATAAGCCAGCAACAACACATTGGTCACTTTATGCCGGCTTTTCGGAAACCTTTCCGGATATAGACGCATCTGAACAGCTCTATACCATTGACCAGACGATTATGACCTGCGCCGGGGGAACGGCCACTGCTGATCTGATGCTATATCTGATGCAGGAACAACATGGCTCGGATCTGGCAAGAGAAGTATCTAGCCAGATGCTTCATCAGAACATAAGAACACCGGAAACCATGCAAAGACCTATCGTTGCGACCAGTTCCGGCAATATCAACCCCATTATTCTAGATGTTACCCGATTTCTGGAACGCCATATTGAGGATCATATCCCTATTCCCGAGTTATGTGTGCGAACAGGCATTCCACAACGAAAGCTGGAACGGTTATTCCGGCGAGATCTGGGATGTACGGTGGTGCAATTTTATCGACAGCTAAAATTACAATATGCCCGCACATTACTGGTCAGCACGAATATGAATATCCGCGAAATATCGGTGGCATGCGGGTTTAATTCCATGTCCTATTTTTCGCATTGTTTCAGTAAGACATTTGGCCGCAAACCCAGCCTTTATCGAATGGCATGGCCAGATGATCAGCCTGAACCGACCTGGCATGGCACTATTTACAGCTTTATCAGGAATCCGGCAAAAAACAAGACCGGATAACAGCCAGAATTAAAGCGGATCATTTGCTGCTTTTAATATCGCTACAATGCGGCGGTCTCGATCAGCGGCCATGTCTTCAAAATGCTTGCCTGCTGCCATAGCATTGCATCCATCCACCATAGCGTTACGCAATTCCGGCGTTAGTTCCGGGGCTTCCAGTCGTGTCCATGGTAACTTTAAGGCCGGGCCGAACTGATCCAGATTGGTGGCCATTCCGCCTTCGCCACATGCCACATGAAACGCCATGCACTGACCCTGAACAGCCATACGGGGGGCAGGCCCGAAACGTAATGCCCGATCAATATCTTCGGGTGTGGCTTCACCATTCGCAACCATATGCAAAGCTTCACGCCATAGGGCTTCCTGCAGTCGGGTAGCTATAAATCCGGGGATTTCCTTTTTCAGCCGGACAGGTTCCTTACCGGCAATAGTGTAAAAATCCATTGCCCAGTCAAGAGCATCATCTGTGGTTTTGTCACCGCCAATCACCTCAACCAGTGGCAAAAGATAGGGTGGGTTAAAAGGATGACCAACAACGCATCGTTCCGGTGTTGAACATTTCGCCTGAATGTCGGTCATAGGCAGGCCGGATGTGCTGGAAGCAATCACGACTTCGGCGGCGGTGATGCGTCCCAGTGTTTCATACAGTTCCTGCTTTATTGGCAACCGTTCGGGGGCGCTTTCCTGAATAAAGTCAGCATCTTTTGTGGCTTTCGTCAAATCATCGGTGATGGTCAACCGATCCATGCTAGCCCCATCCGCCAGTCCCAGATCAATAAGGCATGGCCAGGCGGTATTGACCACCGACATGAATTGGCTTTCTTCTTTTTTATCATGTAAATAGGCCGTGACATCATATCCGCGTGCCAGAAAATGAGCTGCCCATCCGGCACCAATGGGGCCCGCGCCTATGCTGGTGACGTGCTTTACCTGATTGCTTGCGATACGCATGGCTATTTTCCCTTGAACACCGGTTCTCTTTTTTCAACAAATGCCTTGATACCTTCGGCAGCATCTTCGGACGTCAGCATGGAACGATATGTTGGCAAATCATCTTCACGCATGGCCGAAAAGGCATTCTGCATAGGCTGGCATTCAATATGCCGCAGAACTTCTTTCACCGATTGCATGGCTAGCGGTGCCGCCCATGCCAGTCGTTCTGCCCAATCCATGGCTTCTGTCATCAGATCAGCATGTGGCACAACTTTGTTAATCAGCCCATAATGTGCGGCTTCATCTGCTTTCATCCGGCGACCGAGTAAAAGCATTTCCATGGCTATATTATATGGAATGCGTCGCGGCAGACGTTGTATCGCTCCAGCGTCCGGAATAATCCCTAGCGGCATTTCTGGAAGGGCAAACTCAACATGATCACTGGCAATTAGCAGGTCACAGGCTAGCGCAATTTCAAATCCGCCACCAATCACCAGTCCATTAAGGGCACCAATCACTGGCTTATTTAGTGACCAGTTTTCTGTTAATCCGGCAAATCCACCATCACCATAATCACCGTCATTCCACCATTCATCCAGCTTGGCATCACCGCTATCAAGGGATTTTAAATCCCAACCCGCTGAAAAAATGCGATCACCTTCGGCGGTGATGATGCCAACGCGCAAATCATGTTCATCACGCAATCTGGCAAAAGCGGCACCAAGTGCCCGACTCATTTCATGGTCAATGGCATTGACCTTAGGTTTATTTAATGTGACCACCAGAACATGGCCATGGGTTTCTACGCGCACGCTATCTGACATGATATGCCCCTTTTAGATATCTAGAGTGTTGTCTTTTTCCCACTGGGTAAAATGGGAAGCATAGGCATTCCATTCCTGATGCTTCAGCTTGAGAAAGGCGGCAGAAAAGTCATTTCCTATGGCCGCCTTTAGTCCTTTATCCCGATCAAATGCCCGTAACGCATCCAGCAGATTCAGAGGTAATTTCGGGGCACCACGGACTTTATATCCTTCGGCATACATATCGATATCATAACGCTTGCCGGGGTCAGATTTCTGTTCCAGTCCATCAAGACCGGCGGCAATAATCACCGCTTGCAGAAGATAAGGATTAGCCGCCCCATCAGGAAGCCGTAATTCAAACCGGCCGGGCCCCGGAACACGCACCATATGGGTGCGGTTATTGCCTGTCCATGTCACGGTATTAGGAGCCCATGTAGCACCAGATGTGGTGCGTGGGGCATTAATCCGCTTATAGCTATTAACGGTGGGGTTGGTGATTGCTGCCATGGCTGACGCATGGTTCATGATCCCGCCCAGAAAATGACGGCCATTCTGTGATAATCCCAGTTCCATCTGATGATCGGCAAACATATTTGTTTTGCCGGATTTATCCCAGACAGAAACATGAACATGACAGCCATTTCCGGTTAGACCCTGAACAGGTTTCGGCATAAAGGTGGCGCGATAGCCATGTTTTTCGGCAACAGATTTAGTCATGAATTTGAAAAAGGAATGTTTATCCGCGGTACGCAAAACATCATCAAATTCCCAATTCATTTCAAACTGGCCATTAGCATCTTCATGGTCATTCTGATATGGATTCCAGCCTAGCTCCAGCATGTAATCACAAATCTCGGCAATAACATCATAACGCCGCATCACGGCCTGTTGATCATAACATGGTTTTTCCGCTGTATCGAAATGGTCTGAAATCTGATCACCGTCGGGGGTTAGAAGAAAGAACTCAGCTTCAACGCCAGATTTAATATGATAGCCTTTTGCTTCTGCCTGATGAATCAATGACCGGAGAACATTACGCGGGGCCTGCAAGACCTTTTCATCTTCCATGACACAATCAGCCGCAACCCATGCGACGTCTTTTTTCCAGGGCAGTTGGATAACCGAAGACGCATCGGGAACAGCCAGCATATCAGCATGTGCCGGTGTTAAATCAAGCCATGAAGCAAATCCGGCAAATCCGGCTCCATCGGTTTGCATATCGGCAATGGCCTGTGTTGGCACCAGCTTGGCGCGTTGATATCCAAACAGGTCTGTATAGGATATCATAAAATACCTTATGCCATTTTTCTTTCCATATTCTGCCAGATCAATAGCCATGATTTTCCTCCTTATAGGTCGATAATACTAAATCCCTTTTCCGGGTATCCAGTCTGTTCCGGCCAGTGGCACCCTTGCCATGGCCGCCGCTTCAATTGTTAATGCGCATAAATCTTCGGGTTCCAGATTATGGACATGACTTTTGCCGCAAGCCCGGGCAATGGTCTGCGCTTCCAGTGTCATTACTTTAAGATAATTGGCTAGCCGTTTTCCAGCCTGAATAGGATCAAGCCGTGCCGCCAGTTCAGGGTCCTGGGTGGTAATTCCAGCCGGGTCGCGACCTTCATGCCAATCATCATAGGCACCTGCAGTTGTGCCAAGTTTCTGATATTCATCTTCCCATTTCGGGTCATTATCACCCATGGCAATTAATGCCGCTGTTCCAATGGAAGCCGCATCTGCTCCCAAAGCTAGCGCCTTGGCTACATCAGCGCCATTACGAATGCCGCCGGATACAATCAGTTGTACTTTCCGATGCATACCTAAATCCTGAAGCGCCTGAACAGCAGGCCGGATACAGGCCAGTGTCGGAATACCAACATGTTCAATAAACACATCCTGCGTGGCGGCTGTACCGCCCTGCATCCCATCTAGCACCACGACGTCAGCCCCTGCTTTAACAGCTAGCGCTGTATCAAAATACGGTCTTGCCCCACCAACTTTGATATAGATAGGTTTTTCCCAGCCAGTGATCTCTCTTAGCTCAAGGATTTTGATTTCCAGATCATCTGGGCCTGTCCAGTCGGGATGCCGGCATGCTGATCGCTGATCTATACCGGCAGGAAGATCACGCATATCTGCCACCCGATCACTAATCTTCTGGCCAAGCAACATGCCGCCACCACCGGGCTTTGCCCCCTGGCCGACCACGACTTCAATCGCATCACAGCGCCGGAGATCATCTGGATTCATTCCATAACGTGATGGTAAATACTGATAGACCAGCATCTTGGAATGCCCCCGTTCTTCTTCGGTCATCCCGCCATCACCAGTGGTGGTTGAGGTTCCCGCGGCGGTTGCCCCGCGGCCTAATCCTTCTTTGGCCTGCCCGGATAAAGCCCCAAAGCTCATCCCTGCGATAGTGATCGGAATATCCAGTTCTATCGGTGTTTTGGCAAAGCGAGTGCCAAGGGTGACGTTAGTGGCACATTTTTCCCGATAGCCTTCAAGGGGGTAGCGTGAAATAGATGCCCCTAGAAATAACAGATCATCAAAATGCGGCACGCTTCTTTTGGCACCGCCCCCCCTGATATCATAGATGCCTGTATCGGCGGCACGCCTGATCTCGGCATTTACGGATTTGGTAAATGTGGCTGACTGGATGGGTTCTGTCCGGGCTTTCATGGGTGTGTCTTTCCGAGGTTTTGAAACGGGTTTATCTGAATTTGTCATAAATATCCTCAATAGGCAGAAACATTATCAACATCAAAATGATAGAGCTTACGGGCAGACCCATAACGGCGAAAATGGGCAGGATCAGCATCCAAATCAGCACGTTCGAGTAATTCGGACAGCTGTTTGATATGCGCATCGGTCATATCCTTTTCTATGCAATCCGCACCAAGGCTTTTAACGGACCCGCGAACATATAGCCGCGCTTCATAAAGCGAATCGCCTAACGCTTCTCCGGCATCGCCCAGAACAACCAGATTGCCTTTCTGCGCCATAAATGCCGACATATGGCCGATATTTCCGGCAACAATAATATCAATCCCCTTCATCGATATGCCGCAACGTGAAGCCGCATTACCGCGAATGACCAATGTACCGCCACGGCCAGTTGCACCAGCATACTGGCTAGCATCACCTTCCACCACAACCATGCCAGAAGACATGTTTTCTGCCACGCCGGGGCCAACAGATCCATTTACCGTGATGCTGGCCTGTTTATTCATCCCGCCGCAGTAATACCCGGTTGATCCATTTATTGTGACCCGGATCGGTGCATCCAGTCCAACGGCGATGGCATGGCTTCCGCGGGGATTGATAATTTCCCAATCCTTCTGATTGGTTCCGGCGGTTTGCTGTTGCAGGGTTTCGTTTAAATACCGTAACCCCTGTTCGGTCAGATCAATAGTAGTCATTTAATGGCTCCAGAAATAGACTTCTGCGGGTTCAGGTTCCCACACTTTAGCGGTATCAATCGCTGGCAGATTAACCAGTGCCCGATATTCAGAACCAAAGGCAACATAGGCATCGGTTTCTGCCATGACCGCGGGTTTACAGGCAATCGGGTCGCGCAATACGCCAAAACCGGTTTTTGTTCCAACGACAAAGGTGAAAAATCCATCCAGATCATTGAGTCCGGATGTCAGCGCTTCGCCCAGACTCTGTCCCTCGCTCATCCGTGCAGACAAATAGGCAGCAGCCACCTCACTATCATTTTCGGTTTGAATATCGACCCCTTCCGCACGCAGTTTCCGCCGCATCATATTGTGATTGGATAATGATCCATTATGGACAAGACATTGATCACTGCCTGTTGAAAAAGGATGTGCGCCAAGCGTGGTTACCGCGGATTCTGTTGCCATACGGGTATGGCCAATGCCATGGCTTCCTGTTGCATGTGTTAGAGCAAAGCGGCTCACAACATCTTTGGGCAGACCGACTTCTTTATATATTTCAATGCTCTGGCCCTGACTCATCACACGGATATTCGGATGCTTATCCTTGATGAGAGTAAGGATATGATCTCTATCGCTTTCAGCTACGGATATCACCGCATGGGTGTCGCGTATCTGAATATGAAGCGATTCTCTAAACAGATGCGGATGTTCGGATAAATCTTTTTCCAGCACGGGAAAATCGCTATCTGGCTGGCTCGACTGAACCGTAATTTTCATCTGGCCAGCCACGTCATCACCATAAATGGCAATGCCAGCACTATCAGGCCCGCGATCAGTCATGGTGATCAACATTGCACTCAGCATTTCACCCAGCCGGGGTTTCAGCGAGTCATCCTTCAAGAAAAGTCCAACAATACCGCACATGACTTACTCCATAATGGTTCTTTCAAATTGATTCATTTACACTCTAGGCCTATCTTTTCAAAAAAAACTACCTGATATTAAATGAATGATTATGATTATTTTCAATTAATATGCTAATCAATATTTGTTATGATTTTAAAAATTACGACAATTCTTATCACTATTCCAAAAGAGATAAAATGAGCAACGTTCTTTATGACGGGGTTTTTACTCCATATGGAAATCATCCAAAATCATTCATCATTACTCCCGGCGGTGAGATAAGTTATAAAGAGTTCACCTCTCGCACTAATCAATTGGCTAATCTTCTGGTCAAAACAGGGCTTAATCCGGGTGACAGAGTGGCTGTGCAGGCGGATAAATCAGTCATGTATCTCGCGCTATATGCAGCCACGATTAAGGCAGGATGTGTCTTTCTTCCCCTGAACACGGCTTATACTGCCCATGAGATCAGTTATTTTATCAATGATGCGGAACCGCGCCTGATGGTTGTTGGGGATAAATCAATAAATGAAATGGCATCTTCTGCAAAGGCCATCGGGTGTGCGATCATGAGTCTTAATGAGGACGAAACTGGAACCTTAGCAGAAGCGGCCGACAGGGAGTTGTCTGACTTTGACATAGTGCCGCGAGCGAACGAAGATCTGGCGGCAATCCTTTACACATCTGGCACAACAGGTCGGTCAAAAGGTGCCAAGTTATGCCACAGGAATCTGTTATCAAACGCTGAAGTATTATCTAGGGCATGGCAATTTACAGCTGAAGATATTCTGCTACATATGTTGCCGATCTACCATACGCATGGCCTATTTGTGGCGATTAATTTACTGGCGATGGTTGGCGGCAGTATTATCTTTCTGCCTAAGTTTAATGCGGAAGACGCTATTTCATGGATGCCTAAATCTACTGCCATGATGGGTATACCAACCTTCTATACCAGATTACTTGATTGTTCGGATTTTACGCGAACGCTAACCGATCATATGCGGGTATTTATTTCGGGGTCGGCCCCGATGTTGACAGAAACGCATGTTCAATTTGAAGAGAGAACGGGTAAAAGAATCCTGGAACGATATGGCATGACCGAAACCAGTATGAGTATATCAAACCCTTATGATGGGTTACGCATCCCCGGAACAGTAGGCAAACCTCTGCCGGGTGTGGAAATCAGAATAACGGATGCCATGTCTGGCCAAACACTCCCGTCTGGTGAAATTGGTGTTATTGAACAACGCGGTAACAATGTATTTCTTGGTTACTGGGGAATGCCAGATAAAACGGCAGAGTCCTTTAGAGATGATGGATTTTTTATCACTGGTGATCTGGGTCGCGCGGACAAAGATGGTTATATCACTATCGTTGGCCGTGATAAGGACCTCATCATTTCAGGGGGACTAAACGTCTATCCTAAGGAAATAGAAAGCGTCATTGATGACATTGATGGTGTGGCCGAATCTGCTGTTATTGGTGTCCCGCATCGTGATTTTGGTGAAGCGGTGGTTGCCATTATCGTCCCTAAGGGCGATTCTTTATCGGATGAGATCATCAAAGAACATCTGACAGAAAAATTAGCCAAGTTTAAACAACCCAAAGAAATGATTTATGCTGATCAATTGCCCCGCAATGCCATGGGCAAGGTTCAAAAAGCAGAATTACGGAAATTACATGCTGAACTCTTTATGGGAAAATAATTGAATATAGCATTAAACATTCGGGCAATGTTCTCATGGACATTGCATCCAGACCTTTATCAGGCAAAATGATGGGCGTCAGGCAGGATAGAAAAAACATGGCAGGAATCATTTTGGCCGCTGGTGAATCACGCCGCATGGGGACTGCAAATAAACTGCTAGAAGATATTAACGGCATATCAATGATTAGAAAAGTGACTGAAACAACACTGGCAAGTCATCTTGACAGTGTTTTTCTGGTTCTTGGCCATGATGCCGAATTAGTGGCTAAGGCAGTCAGGGATTTGCCGGTTACATTAATGTTTAATCCGGATTACCAGCAAGGGCAGAGCCAATCTATCCGCTATGGCATTGAATGCTTAAATAAAAACATGACAGATGTGCTTATCGCTCTGGGTGATATGCCGCAAGTAAGCACAAAGCTCATAAATCAATTGATTGATCATCATTTACAATGTCAAAACAGCAATAATCATATTACTGTCCCGGAATATAAAGGCAAAAGTGGCAATCCCGTCATCTGGGGAAAAGCATTTTTTAAAGACCTGAAAGCACTTTCCGGTGATATGGGTGGACGCGCATTATTCCATGCACATGCGGCGGCCATGAATCCTTGTATGGTTGATGAAGATGCAGTGCTTAAGGATATTGATACAGTGGAAATGCTTGATATGCTCAGAAAGACGACATAGTGGTCGTGACCAATACCGTAAACCTAGCGGCATAACCAATCATCGTTTTCACAGATATGGATCAATGTCGGTTTATCTGATGCTAACGCGCGTTTAAGTCCGGTTGTGAAACTATCCGCATCCTTGGGGGCAATAAAATCACAATGACAGGCTTTGGCCAGCAGTTCAAAATCAGGCCGCATACCTTCAACCCCTATGCGTGGGATATTGCGATCATCCATATCATCCCTGATCTGTTTATAGCCTCCATTATCCCAGATAATGACTGGTAAGGGCATATTGTGTTCAGCGGCGACCATTAGTTCGGGCATGGTAAACATGAACCCGCCATCCCCAACCACCGTGACTACATCATAATCAGGTTTGGCCATTTTAGCCCCGATAGCATTAGGCAAGGCATTGCCAAGCGCGCAATACCCTGCTGGAAAAAACCATGACCGCGGGGCGCGTGACGGCATGGCAAAGGTACCTGTATAGGCAATCTGGCAGGCATCATTCGATATAATGGTATCATCTGATAAACAGCCGCGCATAAGCGTCAATAGTCGGGCATGCTGTTTTTCGGACAGGTTCAGCTTATCGGCGATAGCGGCCTTGGTGGTGGCAACAATAGCGGCATTCTTTGTGCTAATCTGCTCCTTATGATCTTTTAATGCTGATCTGAGAGCGGTCATGGCAATAGCCGCATCAGATACTATGCCAATACAAGATGGATGCTGGTCGTTTAATTTTTGTGGGTCAAGATCAACTCTGATGATCTGACCGGGAATATGAAGTGGGCCGGCAAAACTGTCTGTTTCGGCCAGTTCTGTTCCAACCGCAAGCACAACATCAGCTGACGCAATGATATCATGACCATCTTTAGTGACGACACCGGCAGATAGCGATAACGGATGATCATCCGGCACAATGCCCTTCCCTGCGGTTGAGGTGGTAACAATTGCCCCAAGGCATTCGCTAATCGCGCGAATATCTTCTGCTGCATTAACAGCACCGCCCCCCACCATGATCAGTGGATTCTTGGCATGGGTCAGCAACTGTGCCGCTTTGCTGATGCTATCTGGCTGATAAGCTGGTCGCGGCGGTAATGGAACAGGCTCCCATATCTCATCGACTGGCATAGCCTGAACATCAATCGGGATAGAGATATGACAGGGGCGGGGACGTTCACTGGCAAAATGTGAAAAGGCCCTTGCCATCAGATCAGGAATATCAGATGGCCGCATAGCCGTCGCGGAAAAGGCTGTGATCGGTTCGGTGACTTTTTTCTGTTCGGTAATTTCATGCAGCACCCCCCAGCCTTTACCAAGGGTTTCTGATGGTGGTTCAGCCGATATCAACAGCATGGGCAGACTTTCGGCATAACATTGCGCCAAAGCAGTAGCCGCATTAGTGACGCCAGGGCCGGAAATAACGATAGCAACACCAACGTCGCCGGTGGCGCGTGCCCAGCCTTCGGCCATAAAACCGGCACCTAGTTCGTTGCGTGCCTGAATATGCTTAACAGCCCCAGCATTATCCCCGCCTGTCAGTCCACGACACATATCCAGAGTATGAACACCGGGGATGCCAAAGACATGGCTAACCCCATAACGTGATAGTAACCGGATGGTGGCTTCTCCACATGTCATAGTCATTTGTGGTTTTCCTTATTTATCTGGCGACAGTTCTATCCCTGATAAGAAAGGTTTTGTCATCAGAATTCAAGCCTTGTTTTCATGATCCTGCTGCGCTGATGTGGCCAGCCAGACAGAAAACATCATCAGTAATAAAACAATAAGCATCCACCATGGGTGCGTTTCGCCAAAAAATATCATGCCAAATCCAACACCCGCAATCAGAGATATAAATCCGGCCAGACTGACAAAGATAGGGCCACCTTTGTCAATCAGATAGAAATACAGATAGATTGATACAGCACTAAGCGTAATATATCCCAGCATAACTGACCATAATCCGGTATTGATAATCGGGGACGGATCAAATCCGTAAATCATGAATGTAATGGGCAAGATGGTAAAACACCCTATTATGGCTTCACCGCTTGCTAACTGCCAGCCGTCTTCGCTTTCTGGCCAGAATTTTGAAATCACATTATGATAGATGCCATAGCAAAGCGGCACCAGCCCTGCCACAATCAGCCCGAATATGGCTAATTCAGGAACAGGGATAGACAGATTCTCACCGACAAGAATAGGGATCATTGCTATGCTGGCAAGCATAATGCCTAGCACTTTCCGCCAGTTTAACGTATCCGTTTTCATCAGAAAGGCGACCATCATCGTAATAATCGGGGTGGTGGAAACAATAATCGTTAGCAAACCTGCCCCAATAACCGGTGCAGAATATAATTCAAGAACCGCTGGTATCATGTAACCAAGTATGCCAGCCATTAAATAAAATATGATACTGGCTGGACGAAATAATCGTGGATACCGTCCTCTGATCAGGCAGATCACACCAAAGATCGGAATTTC
Source organism: Puniceispirillales bacterium (SeqCode) (assembly GCA_049595035.1). Taxonomy (GTDB): domain Bacteria; phylum Pseudomonadota; class Alphaproteobacteria; order Puniceispirillales; family UBA1172; genus UBA12202. Next base: position 232,297 of record JBMYKD010000001.1, read on the forward strand.
CGCCAGAAGGGTGAAGCTTAAAATCACCATGGGTTCGACACCCGTTTCACCAGCGATGCGCGACAATGAGAAGAATAATCCCCATGTCAGGCCAAGCAATACCAGTCCACCAATAGCAAAGCCTGTCACCTGGCGTGACGGTGTCAATTCGGCAGAATGATCAATCATATGTGTATTCTATCATAGAATATCATCAAGCGCGGCAATCACCTGATTAATTTCATCAGGGCTGGTATAATGAACAAAGGATAGCCTGACCGCCCCGTCTTTGGGTGATATGCCCATGGTTTCCAGTAGGCGCACTGCATAAAAATCACCGACACCGGCCATGATGTGCCGCTCTGCTAGTTTCTGGCCGATATCTGCTGTGCTTAATCGTGATGATGTAAAACTGACGGTTGGGGCACGGCATTCCGGATCATCCGGCCCTAGCAGACGCACATCATTGCGGTTCCCCAGATAGTCAAGCAAGACACGAAGATTATCGTGTTCGGCCTGATGGAAAAGGCTTTCTACCCGTCTGGGGCGCATGGCATCATCATGACCACCATGATGGTGATCAAGGGCATCAAAATAATCCAGCATGCCATTGGATGCTGCAATCTGCACATGGTCAGGGCCTGCGGGTACCATCCATTTTGAAGGGATATCATGGTTGAAATAATGACTCTGCGCCTCCAGCCTGTCACGAGCGGATTGCCGAACGACCATGACCCCTTGATGTGGGCCATAGGTTTTATAGCTGGAAAACAGATAGATATCTGCCCCCAGCGCATCGATATCCGGCAAGCCGTGTGGGCAATATGAAACACCATCGACAAGCAATATGGCATTGGCATCATGTACCATATCAGCGACTGTTCGAACCGGATTTATCTCAGCAACCAGATTAGAACAATGCGTCATGGCCACCATGGTAATGCGCGGGCCTAGCAAATCAGCTAGTCTGTTCAGATCAAGCCGGCCTGTGGTCGGGTCTGCTTCCCAGACAAGCACCTTCATACCATGGGCTTCCAGCCGCCGCCAGACACCGGCATTTGCTTCATGTTCCTGACCGGAAACAATAATGCCATCCCCCGGCGACATTCGTGCCAGCAACGCTTGTGCCAGCACATAGGTATTCTGTGATGTTGACGGCCCGAACATGACCTCATCTGTAGGGACATTAAGATAACGGGCCATGCGTTGATGCGCCTGGTCCATTTCTTTGCCCAGATCAGTCGATGCTTTAAAGGCATAATAGGGCTGTAATTTGCGTTCATGAAAAATAGTGTTGAATCTGTCAATGACCTGTTGGCACATATAAGACCCGCCAGCATTTTCAAAAAAAGCCTGTCCTTTTAAACTGGGCTCAGAAAAAGCGGGAAATTGCTGTCGGACAAAATCAAGGTCTAGTGTCATAGTCATCATTCAGGCCTGATGGTAATCAAAACATATCCTCATTACTCTGGCCTTTCCGAATAAGGATGGCAATAGATTTTGTCATCATCAATATCTCACCGCATACCATATCCGCCCGATGAACTCGCGGATAGCAAAGGAGGTATCATTTAGTCCGGATGCATTTGGGATGAATGTTAAGATGGAGATATGATTATCGGCAGACCTGAAATCGACCGCATATGGGATAACGGTAAACCCATTTGCTTCAAATATATGCATGGCTCGTGGCATATGAAAAGCAGATGTAACCAGAATAATGCTAGGCTGGGGTTGTGGCATTAGCAATTTTACGGCTTTTGCTTCTTCTGCGGTATTTACAACAATATCAGTCAGCAGGATTTGCCTGTTGGGAATGCCGGCTTTGATCGCTTCTTCAGCCAGCATATCACCTTCGGCTACGCCTTTATGCCAGGGCAATAACCCCCTTGTAAGGATCAGAACAGGTGCCTTATCTGTCTTCATCACATTAATGCCGGCAAAAATCCGGTCTGCGGCTTCTCCCCATTCCATCCTGATACCATCTTCCATAGGGATACGGCGCATCATACCGCTCAACACAACAACCGCATCTGCATCAGGAATATGTTCAGGTGATTGTAGTGTTTGTCCGGATTCCAGATGTTTCATCAATGTATTGCCCGTGATGGGCATGGCGGCAACAAACAGAATAAAACAACCGACAATGCCATATATGCGCCGTCGCGTCAGAATAAAAAGCAAGATTAGCCCAAGGCTTAATCCTAGGGGGCTGATCAGCATGGGAAGCAGTTTATGCAAATAGATCATCATCTAAACATCACGATTCTGGCATCCGCTTATGGGCGGCGATGGCCTTGGCTTTATCAAAGGCAGCTCGTCGTGCCACAATTTGATCATGGGATAGCTTGCTGATATTGGAATAATCGGATTTCCAGTCTGCCTTTCCCCGCCATTCCAGTGGGGACGTCAGGGTTGTTCGTGGTGCTGTTGCTGATATGAGCAGATCAAGAGCCGCATGAAGACTCTGTTGTTGCGATTGCGGGTCATTCGGTCGCCCGCAACTATTTCCAAGAGGGAAGTCCGAAAAATAAAATCGCGGCACACCTACATGTTCAACAATATCTTTAGCGCACCCCATGATTACAGTTGGGATTCCTGCTGCTTCAACCCCGCGCATGGCTAATGCGACCGATTGATGACAAACGGGGCAATTGGGCACGGCAACCAATGCATCAATGTGATCTGCTTTAACCATGGCAATCAGGGCCGGCACATCGATTTCCAGATGTGTGCGTTGTGACCGATTGGTTGGAAAGCCATAAAACCATGATGCTACGCCCCCTATCTTATTTTCATGCGCGGCACTAGAAAGGGCATCAAGGGGAAAATATGTGCCGATATCTTCGGCAGTGGTATGATCCCGATCAATGGCAATATGGGATATCCGCAAATCAGGTGGTGGGGATATTGGTTTCCGATATACCTGATAGAACTTGGCAGCAGCATTATATGCTGCCCCCGGACTCTGATCACCTTTATCGGGATGATAGATAGCGGCCGTGGTGACAATAGCAACCCGCATCTGATGTAATGGTTGTTGAGGCATGGCAAATGGCACATCATCATATCGTGCCCATTGATAGGGATTGTCATATCCCAGCCCCAGATAATAGCTTGTCGTCCGCTCAATATAGGAAATGGGTGATGAACGTGGCATGGTAGTTATTTTGGGGTATTCTCGGCATTTTCTACCGCGCCACCTGCTTTTACCCAGCCGCTAAATCCGCTATCGATATGGGCTGCTTCAAATCCCATATCCTGTAATGTGGCGGCACTCAAAGCGGATCTCCATCCTGATGCGCAATGCAGAATAAAGCGTTTATCTTGCCCAAAGATATCTTTGAAATAAGGGCTTTCAGGATCAACCCAGAATTCCAGCATACCGCGCGGAGCATGAAAGCTTCCAGAAATATAGCCCAGTTTCTGGCGTTCGCGAATATCCCTGATATCTACGATGACCACATCATCCTGTCCATGCATGGCGATGGCGTCAGTGGCGGTGATTTCGGTAATGCGAGCTCTTGCTTCAGCCACCATGGTTTTGACAGGTCGTTTCAACGGTTTCATTATGATCTCCTTATATTTGAGAATATTATAAGACCGTGCTTTTGCATGAACATCAACCCCCTGCTAAACTATTAATGATCCTTTCTCTTGGCCATTTGAAAGCCGTTCAATTGCTGATACATCTATTTATCAAGCAATTATTCTGGAATAGATGCCATGTTCTCACCATTAAAATTTATGATTTGTTTATTGTCATTCTGTCTGGCCAGCCCGGCCATTGCTTCAGTTTGTCAGGTTTCACCTCTGGCACCGGACATGATCTGTTCTGAAGGATTAGGGCTTGAAAAGGGAAGCGATGCCTATCAATCCTGCCTGCGTAAAGAGCAGGATAGGAACGTAGCCAGAAGCCAGTTTGATGCTACCCTTTCCACCATCAGGGCAGAGCTGCAAATTCTGGCAAGAGAGAAAGTCAAGATATCTGCGGCAACACTGGAAGCATCAGGAGCATCACTGGAAAGCATTCTCAAGCGCGAACGTGAACTGATTACAAAATTAGAAGAGCTGAAAGCATTTACCGGGTGTTAGCGGTTTTGCATATCCTTTTGATCCTGTCTGGCTAATATCCCCATGCTGGCCGTGATTAGCCGTGATACGGTTAATGCACCAATGCCATCTATATCTGCCTCGGGCAGGATTTCAGCAAAATCCATGGCGGCGATGCGGGTTTTGTCTGCCGCCCCTTTTATCAATCCAAGGGCATGATGATACATCAAGCCGCCTGGTGCGCGGCCGATAGTATTGGGGGCAAGAGACGGATCAAGCGCATCAATATCAAAACAGATCACTATATCCTGTTCAGCTGGGATGGCATGTAATACAGGCGCAATCCCGTCTGTCATGATTTGTTCGGCAGGAAAAAACTTCACCCCCCATGCACAAGCCGCCGCCATATCATCCGGATGGGCAGACCCGATGCCGCGCGCCCCTACTTGAATGATGGTATGAATATGGGGCATTTCTGATGCCCGCCGCATGGTTGAAGATAGCCCCATATCTTCATCCATATGGGAATCCCGCCAATCGATATGCGCGTCAATTTGTAAAATCGTATAATCCTTCCCTGTCGCGCCTAATGCGTCCAGCATGGGAATAGGAATGGAATCATCACCGCCAATCAGAATAGGAACAGACTGACATGCCATGATATGTTTGACTGCTGATGCAATCCGGGCGCGATTAGCGGCAAAATCACTATCGCTCCAGTCCAGATCACCGGCATCACAGGCCAGTCTTGTGCCAGCTGGGAAAACGGCACCACCTAGATCAAAATTATATCTGTCCAGATTAGCATTCAGGGAAGCCCCACCATGACGGATAGAATCCGGCCCGCCTGCCGCATATGCCCCGACCGCGGCATAGGGGGTTGCGCATGGAACGCCCAGAAACACAGAGGATGCGTCAATATGGTGGGTCAATGATGTTGCCGCTAACCCCAAAAAAGTACTGGCATCTGTTGCCCCGAATAAAGCGGCTAAATCTGCTTTTTGCGTCATTCATCTATCCTTTTCATCATATGATGGCACAGGATAACAAAACCAACATAGTGAACAAGCGGGGATATCAATAAAACCATAAAAGACTTGTAATAAGCAAAAATTATGTAAAAATTTCTATCATGGTTAGGCATAAAGGGGGATGTGATGACAAATCAGAAACTGACAGATGCAGAACTAGCAGAATATGATGAAAAAGGCTGGATCGTTCCAACATGGGAATTACCAGCAGCGTTACTGGAAGACATGCGTGAAGAATATCTTGCCTTACTAGAACGCAACCAGCACTTACAATCTGATATCATGATGGCACCGCATCAGACAAATGGCGGCTCTATGGGGGTGATAGGGTCAGAAAAATGGCTTGAGTATGCTACGCATCCCAGCATCGTATCAACAGCCAGCCAGC
>JBMYKD010000002.1:0-180739 GCA_049595035.1 Puniceispirillales bacterium (SeqCode)
TGGATGAATGTATACGCTTTGCATCTGCAAATGAGATTATTCTTACTCAGGTCACCGAAGACGAGGCCGCTAAAGACCCGATTGCAGCGGTCAATTATGCAAGACTTGAAGCAGCGTATCGTGTTCTCTCTCAGGCGACGGATCAAGATGGCAATCCATTCACCATCACCTGCATCCCTGTTCCTGACCTTGCCTATCAACAAATACAGTCAAGTGAACCCATGTATAAATGGCTAAGCACATTAAAATACCCTGCTAGGGTTCCCCCTTTTCCCACCGATTGTACAGCTATTTATGTTGTTAAATCATCAAGTTACGCTAACTACCTTGTATCAAATGGAGTAGTTGTCGCGCCTGAATATGGCAACACAACCAAAGATCAGGCTGTCGCGACGGCTCTCGCGAAGGCGTATTCAGGTCGTACCATCAAACAAATCAATCCCAGCGCCATCAATTATGCCGGTGGCGGGATCCATTGTTGCACGCAGCAACAACCAACTGGTTCTGTTTAAAAGCAGAACCCTTAACAAACCTCTCGGTTAAAGGAGAAATTATGACTAACAATAATGTAACAATTAATGCAGTAGGTTCTCGTTATCCAACCGTTGGCTTTCCCATTTCTGGTAAGGGGACAAGTAGTTTAGGTCAACCCCCGCAACCCTATGAGACCTTTTCATACGATATTGCCCTTTATGATGCAAAAATTGCGGATTATAATATCGTACCCTATTCATCTGTTCTTCCCAAGGACTTGGACATGATAACCTTAGATCAGGCACAGCCTTATTTTTTCCATGGAGCCGTGCTTGAGGTGATCTATGCCATGGTAGGGGCTACATATTCGGAAGGAACTGGTAAAACCAATGTCCGGTTTCGTCATCATGGATATGAAAAATTCATGGAAACGTCTGATTCTGTCAAATCAGCAGGAGCCTGTATTGGCATGGAACTAGGTGTTCTTGATGGTAACGGCAATGATGTTGGCGGCTATGTTGCTGAATATGTTGGCATTTATCCGGATAATCCGGGCGTAGCTACCGCTCAGGGTTATGCCAATACCGCACTCAATCAATCACTGGATCATATCCTGAGTTTGCGCGGATTTAAAAGCAGCGGCAAACGCCATATTGTTGATATCAGCTATGTTGATCTGGATGCTGGCGATAACAAAAATGGCAGTGTAATTAGCGGGCTAGGATTTATTAATTTCCAGAATGCCCCTGCCTACCCGCAGAATTAATCAGATGCATGGATAACTGTTTTGCACTAATCGCAACGCGTTAACCATAAATATGATCATATCACCTTTGGCCAGCTCAATGTTTAAGCTTGCCCAAAATGATGACACGTCAAGTTTAATGACGTGTCATTATTTTTTACCGCAAAAACTGCATTCCGGAATAAGTAGCATTCATGCCCAGCATTTCTTCTATGCGGATTAGCTGGTTATATTTAGCCGTACGGTCAGATCGTGATACGGAACCTGTTTTGATCTGGCCTGCATTGGTGGCAACCGCCAAATCCGCAATAAAATGATCTTCGGTTTCACCAGACCGATGCGAAATCACAACCCCCATATCGGCCCGTTGCGCCATCATGATTGCATCCATGGTTTCGGTTAATGTCCCTATCTGGTTTACTTTGATCAGGATAGCGTTTGCTGCTTCAAGTTCGATACCCTTAACCAGACGCTCCTGATTAGTCACAAACAGATCATCCCCGACAATCTGAACATGATCACCTAACTCAGATGTCATATGAACATAGCCTGTCCAGTCTTCCTCGGCAAAAGGGTCTTCAATAGAACTGATCGGATAGGCATTAATGAAATTCCGCCAATATTCCACCATGTCTTCGCTGGATAATGACTTACCCTCACCCTTGAGGTGATATTTATTATCAGAATAAAATTCAGTCGCCGCAGCATCAAGTGCCAGCATGACGTCTTCACCCGGGATATATCCAGCCTTTTCAATAGCCATCATGATACTGTCAATGGCCTCACCTGTTGTATTGATCGCTGGCGCAAAGCCGCCTTCATCCCCGACAGCGATAGAAAGCCCTTTTTCAATCAAAATCTTTCGCAAGCTGTGAAAAATTTCAGACCCCACGCGCACCGCATCACTCAAACTTTCAGCTGATACCGGCATAATCATGAATTCCTGCACATCAAGTCCATTATCAGCATGGGCACCACCATTGAGAATATTCATCATAGGCGTTGGCATGATATGGGCATGCATGCCACCAATATAACGCCAAAGCGGCTGTTCAGCAGACATAGCAGCGGCACGGCAGACAGCCAGACTAACCCCTAATATCGCATTTGCCCCAAGACGTGATTTGTTTTCCGTACCATCAAGCATGATCATAGCATGATCAATACCGTGCTGATCATAAGCATCATGTCCCGTCAATGCGTCGGATAATTCACCATTCACGGTATCAACCGCACCCTGAACAGAACGGCCATGAAATAGTGATTTATCACCATCGCGGCGTTCCACCGCTTCAAATGCACCCGTAGATGCCCCTGATGGTACGGCAGCACGCCCCATTGATCCATCTTCGAGGACAACATCAACTTCAACAGTCGGGTTTCCACGGCTATCAAGGATTTGACGGGCATGTATGTCCAGAATGCTACTCATTGGGTTATATCCTTTTAAACTATGATGGAACTATCGCCATGTGCTTTGGCAAGATGATCAAAATCAAGTAACGTTTTTATCAATGCTGGCATGTGATCCAGCGGGATCATGTTAGGGCCGTCTGATGGTGCCTTATCCGGTTGTTGATGGGTTTCCATAAATACTCCCGCAACACCAATGGCAACTGCCGCCCGAGATAAGGTTGGCACAAACTGGCGTTGCCCGCCAGATGCCCCGCCAAGGCCGCCAGGTTGCTGAACTGAATGGGTAGCATCAAAGATAACAGGATAACCTGTTGCGGCCATTTGTGGCAAGCCACGCATATCAGTCACCAGCGTATTATAGCCAAAACTGGTGCCACGCTCTGTTATAAGAATATTATTGTTTCCAGCATCAGCAATCTTGCTTACCACATGTTCCATATCCCATGGGGCAAGGAACTGACCTTTTTTGACATTAACCGCCTTACCTGTTCTGGCCGCCGCAATCAGTAAATCTGTCTGACGGCAGAGGAAGGCCGGTATCTGCATCACATCAACAACAGCGGCAACATCCTCGCATTGCTCAGGCAGATGGATATCAGTTAGCACCGGACACCCGATTTGTTTTTTCACTTCAGCCAGAATGGCCAGACCCTGATCAATACCAGAGCCACGATGCGAATGGATTGACGTACGGTTAGCTTTGTCAAAAGATGATTTATAGATAAAACCAATACCTAATTCTTTTGCCATTCGATCCAAAGTAGCAGCCATATCAATAGCATGTTCAAGGCTTTCAATCGCACAGGGCCCGGCAATCAGAACCATAGGTAGGTCATTGCCGATGGGTATACCATCAATCGAAATATGATGTTGAGTTGTCATGGCTATATCCCTAAACCAAGCGCGAATGGTCACGCGCGGCTTTAATGAAGCCACTAAATAAAGGATGCGGCTGAAACGGTCTGGATTTTAATTCAGGATGGAACTGAACCCCGATAAAAAAGGGATGATCAGGACGTTCGACAATTTCGGGTAACTCACCATCAGGAGATAAACCAGAAAAGATTAACCCTTTTTCTTCTAGTATTTCCCGCCATGACACATTCACTTCATAGCGGTGACGGTGGCGTTCACTGATATCTTGAACGCCATATAGCTCCCGCACATATGTGCCTTCACCCAATACGCAATCATAAGCACCAAGTCGCATCGTACCACCCAGATCACTATCGGCATCACGGGTTACCTGAGCATTTCCGCTTGTCCATTCTGTCATTAATCCCACCACAGGATTATCAATCTGGCCAAATTCACTTGAACTAGCCTGACTCTGACCGGCCAGATTCCGTGCTGTTTCAATCACTGCCATCTGCATACCAAAACAGATACCCAAAAAGGGCAACTGGTTTTCACGGGCAAACTGAATGGCTCTGATTTTGCCTTCTGAACCACGCTGGCCAAATCCACCGGGAACCAAGATGCCATCAGCCTGATTCAAGGCAGACATATTGGCATTATCACCCTCAAACACTTCACTATCTACCCAGTTTAGATTGACGGTGACATTATTATGAAGCCCGCCATGGACAAGGGCTTCTGCTAATGATTTATAGCTATCGATCAGACTGGTATATTTACCAACAACCGCAATATTTACCTCACCTTCTGGGTTATCCATACGATGGACGATATCCTGCCAAACAGACAGGTCAGGTTCATTCAATGGCAAATCAAAATGCCGACAGATTTCCATATCCAGCCCTTCGCGATGATAAACCAGCGGCACATCATAAATGCTGCTTGCATCAAGTGCGCTAATCACCGCTTCTTCACGGACATTACAAAACCGGCTGATCTTTCTTTTCAAATCACCAGGGATATCTTCGCTGCTCCGGCAGAGAAGAATATCAGGTTGTATCCCGACAGATTGTAATTCTTTAACAGAATGCTGGGTAGGCTTGGTTTTCAGTTCACCCGCTACATGAATATAAGGCAATAATGTCACATGCAGGAAGCAGGTTTTCTGTGGCCCCAATTCATAGCCTAGCTGGCGGATAGCTTCAAGGAATGGCAGGGATTCAATATCACCAACGGTTCCCCCTATTTCCACCAGCACAAAGTCTTCGTCATCCAGATTAGAGGTGACAAAAGTTTTGATAGCATCGGTCACATGTGGGATCACCTGAATAGTTGCCCCTAAATAATCACCACGCCGTTCGCGTGCCAGTACATCTGAATAGATACGGCCAGTCGTTACATTATCGGATTGCTTGGCATCAACGCCTGTAAAGCGTTCATAATGCCCTAGATCAAGGTCCGTTTCCGCCCCATCATCGGTCACAAAAACCTCTCCATGCTGGGTCGGGCTCATCGTGCCGGGATCAACATTAAGATAGGGGTCAAGTTTACGCAGGCGGACTTTATAGCCGCGCGCTTGCAGCAAAGCTCCTAAAGCTGCTGAAGCTAATCCCTTGCCAAGTGAAGAGACCACACCACCAGTTATAAATACAAAACGCGGCATGGAAAATACCTATACCAATATTAAACCCAACTTCCTAGTCAAAGATCATCATTAATTTACTGATCAGCTGGAACCGTTGGAATCAATGGGGTTACTGTTGAAGTTTCGGACTCATTCACGACTTCATCAAGGATAGATGACGTCACTGATGTTCTGCCACTGAGAATCGCAAGAGTAATTGATGTCGCGAAAAAACCAATAGCAAGAAAAGTCGTTACACGGGTAAGCAGATTAGCGGTTCCTCGCGCGGTCATGAAGCCACCACCCTGACCGCCGCCGCCAATGCCAAGCCCGCCACCTTCACTACGTTGCAGCAAAATGACAAACACAAGCGCAAGAGCAATAAGAATATGTATGGTTAAGAATATAACTTGCATGTTTTCAATCTTTCGTTTGCATATTCTATAATGCAAGCTTGGCAAAACTTCCAGACAAAAATCAGAAAACCCTTACCTTTAATACATAGAATATATGATCAATCCCAAATAGTGACCAATACGTTAAACAGCCAGTGCCTGACTGGTAATGCTGTTTATGCTTTCAGCAACTAGACTAGCCCCGCCAACCAGCACCCCATCAACAGATGCAATGCCCAAAATGCCCGCAACATTATCAGGTTTTACTGATCCACCATAAAGAACAGGTACATCAGGCATATCTGATGCATCAAGGAATGCTGCAATCCGATTATGCATGCCCGAAATATCTGCTTCATCTGCATTCTGGCCAGTGCCAATGGCCCAAACAGGTTCGTAAGCGATAGCAAGACGCATCGGATCAACATGATCAGGCAATGAAGATGCCAGCATATCAAGTACAATAGCATCAGATGTACCCGATAACCGGTCCTGTTCGGTTTCGCCCACGCATAACATGACAGACAATCCAGCAGATTGAGCCGCTGAAACTTTTTCAGCAATAATGGTATTCCCTTCGTTATGATGCTGGCGACGTTCAGAATGGCCGATAATCACCCATTTGCATCCTATATCCGCAAGCATGGATGCTGATACATCCCCTGTATAAGCACCCTTCTCTTGGCTGTGACAATCTTGCCCGCCCATCAGTATATCTGTTTCTCTAATCTGCGCCCCAATATCAGCTAACAACGGAAAAGGCGGAAAAATAATGCGCTGCACCTTATCCGGCACTGACAGGGAAGCCATATCAGACACCAGATCATGTGCTGATGCCCTTTTCATGTTCATTTTCCAGTTACAAGCAATAATCATAACATGATAATTCCTTATATATTCGCAAATATATATGCACAAACAACGATTTGAGATGTGTATTTTCTAATCCGATTTGCTATCATGAAGCAACTGAAAAGCGATTCTCAGCCGTGACAATGGCTGTTTGTCATGCTAGGCAGAAATATTATCAATTCATATTAAGGTGAAACCCATGTTGCAAACACTTCGCGATGGCACGAAATCCAACTTAATGCGGGCATTCCTGATGGTACTGGTTGTTGGTTTTGGGATGTGGGGCATTGGTGATATTTTCCGATCTAGCCCAAGTGACGAAGATGCCATTACGGTTGGTGACGTAACCATTTCAGCGCAAGAGGTTGCTGTATATTTTGATCAGACACGCCGCTATTATTACCCCAGCCTCAATAATAATGAGGCGATATCTATCGGTCTGATGGATCAGATCATGACAGAAATGGCAGAACGGGCATTATTTGATGCCGAAGCCGCAAGACTTGGAATCACTGTCACACGGGAAATGGCCAAAGATGCTATCCGCAGAAACCCTATGTTTCTGGATGAAACAGGTCAATTCAACGCATTACTGTTTAGGGATATTCTTGCCAGCCGGGGTATGACAGAAAATGATCTGGTTGCTAGTATCGGTTATGCAGAACGGCGGAATCAAATTATAGCCGCCATTGCTTCCGGAGCAGAATATTCACCTGATCTTTCTAAAAATATGGCGCAATGGCTCGCCCAGAAAAGAACCATTACATATGTAGAATTGCTCATAAATCCTGATCATATTGATGATCCTTCAAACGACACGCTGTCGGCTTGGTATGCTGAAAACACCAGCACTTTTGATGCACCAGCAACAAGACAGATTGTTGCCGCCATTCTATCGCCTGACGATTTTATTAATGAAATCAATATATCAGACGAAGAAATTGAAAGTATTTATGAAGAAAGAAAAGATTCGTTATCTATTCCGGAACGCCGCAATTTTTATCAGATGGTATTCTCGGATACCGATCAGGCCAATACAGCCTTGGCACGACTGAATGCTGGTGAAGATTTTGCCATTATTGCCAATGACATGCTAGGCGATAGCGAAGAAGATATTACTTTCACAAACATTGCAAGGGATGATTTACCAGAAGACCTTGCCGATATTGTTTTTGCTGCAAGCCAAAATCAGGTTACTACACCAGCAGAAACCCCGTTTGGTATCTATGTGTTTCTGATTAATGATATATCCCCTGCTGAAATACCGCTTTTTTCTGATATCAAATCCTCCCTGGCTGATGAAATCAGAAATGAACAGGCTATCAATACAGTTTATGACCGTATCCAATTATTTGAAACAGCCCAAGAATCCGGCGCAACACTAGAAGAAGCAGCAGCAGAAGCAGGGGCAAGACTGCTTTCTATTCCAGCCCTGACCAAAACTGGCCGTGATATTGATGGGGAATGGCTAGATGGAATAGCATCTAGCACGGCATTCCGTTCTATCGCATGGCAACAGGATATCGGTATGGCGAGCATGTTGATCACGGATGAAAATAATACTTTTTTCGCCCTAAGGGTCGAAAGTGAAACCGACAAAAGAAGCCGTACCCTTGATGAAGTCCGCAATACCGCCATTACCGCATGGAAAATGGAACAGGCTATTGCAGACACACGCGCCAAGGCTGAAACTATTGTGGCGGCACCGGATTATCAGAAAGCCGTTGCTGACCTTGATCTTGATCTGATGAACTCACCTGAGTTTCTTCAGAATGGCAGTGGCCTTGATCATGAAGCCGCCAGCCTGATAGCTTCAGCCAGTTTTGCCATTAATATTGGTGACCGCACATTGGTAGAACCCGGTGATGATAAAATGATCGTGCTTAAAATGGAAAGCATTATTGATGGTGACGAAGAAAGCATTGCGCTGAGGACTGAACAGTTACTGAATGAGTTTTCTGACCATATGGCCGCTGATAGCGAAGCGGCGATAGCATACGGGCTTCAATCTATCCATAGCGTTAATGCCAATCCAAACGCCGCTATCAGATTGCTTGTCGGGTCAACAAATTAATGCGTATCCAGCCAGAACAGAAAGAAGCCGAGTTACTTCTAAAAAATGGCAAAACCGTTCTCTTGCATACGGAACTGGTTGCTGATCTGGAAACCCCTGTTTCCATCATGCTCAAACTGGGGATTGATCAGCCTTATCATTGTCTTCTTGAATCTGTTGAGGGGGGAAATGTCCGTGGACGATTTTCCGTTATTGCCCTTAACCCTGACCTGATCTGGACGGTGCGGGGTGACGATATCACGATAGAAGATGGTAAAGGCCATGTGATCAGTCGGGAAAATGGTGCCGTTTTTGAATCCCTCCGCCGTTTAATGGCCAGCTCATCGGTTGAAATTCCTGATGATTTGCCGCCCATGTCGACCGGATTATTTGGCTATTTTGGCTATGAAATGATCCAGTACATGGAAAATATTACCAGCACTAATCCTGATGAATTAGGCACGCCTGATGCCTGTCTGATGCGGCCATCTGTGGTCGTTATTATTGATCGCCTGAAAGATAGCCTGCGTGTGGTGACGCCGGTGCGTCCTGACTGTCATGATGGTAATCATGAAACAGCTATTCAAAATGGGCATGACCGGTTACAGAATATCGTAAACACCCTTAATAAGAATATCTCATCACGACAGAAACCGGAACCTCATACCCCATTGCCTGAAGTGTCAACAAATATGCCTAAATCCACCTATCTGGGCATGGTGAAAAAAGCCATTGAATATATCAAAGCAGGCGATATTTTTCAGGTGGTGCTTTCTCAACGCTTTTCTGTGCCCTTTTTCAAAAAACCATTTACGCTTTATCGATCTTTAAGGCGTTTGAATCCCTCCCCCTTTCTCATCTATTTTAATATGGGGGGATATTCACTGGTTGGATCAAGTCCGGAAATTCTTGTTCGGCTTCGTGAAGGTAACGTCACGATCAGGCCCATTGCCGGCACCCGCCCACGGGGAAAAAGCCCTGAAGAAGACCAAAACCTTGCCGCTGATTTACTAGATGATGCCAAAGAACGCGCCGAACATCTTATGCTTCTAGACCTGGGGCGGAATGATGTGGGGCGGGTTTCACAATCAGGCACGGTTAAGGTTGTCGATCATTTTAATATCGAACGTTATAGCCATGTCATGCATATCGCATCAGAAGTGCAAGGACAGATTCGTCCTGATCTGGATGCTGTCGATGCCTTAAAAGCTGGATTTCCGGCCGGAACCCTTACGGGAGCACCAAAAATCCGCGCCATGGAAATCATTGATGAACTGGAACCTACACGTCGCGGCCCTTATGGCGGCGCCGCTGGCTATATCTCTGGTAATGGGGATATGGATAGCTGTATTGTCTTACGCACAGCCCTGATCAAGGATAACATGCTTTATATTCAGGCGGGTGCCGGGGTAGTCTATGATAGTATTGATGAGAATGAATATCAGGAGTGTGTGAATAAGGCGATGGCGGTCATCCGAGCAGCTGCCGAAGCCGTTGAGATGCCAGAGGATTAATTGTGGGATTTGTGAGAAAATCTTTCCGGTTTTTACCAGTTTTATCAATATGTTTCAGTCTATGTTTTGTGTCAACAGGTAGTTTACAGGCACAAACGTTACCACATACTGATACAAACCAGCATGAGGATCAATCCTCTAGCCCTATTGCTATCCACCCGACGATAAATAAAGGCCAGATAGGCGAACAACTGGCCACATGTGCCGCTTATGCCCTGATTATGGAACAGGTCAGCATAACGGATTTGGCCATTCGTGATATATGGCGAGATCGTTTCGTCACCCTAAATCAGGATCTGAAAGATCATATGGCTGTCCATTCCAATCAAACGGTTTTGGAAAAAGATGTGTTATTCATTATCAAAAGCAATGCACAATGGCTGAATAATCATATCTTTTTCCCTGATCAGGATGGTCAGGGGGTTGTTAATCCTTCACAGGAACATTCTGTAAAACAATATGTAATATCATTTTGCCCAACTCTTTATGACAGGATAGATTTACAGATTGCCGAAGCAAAAGGCGTTATCATTCCAAAAACATTGCTGTCCATCATGGAAAATCACAAATGGGATCAAGGCATGATAGATGACCGAAATGCCAGTGCTGTAACCGCCGATAAGGCCGACCCTCCTAAAAATAGTAAAAGCAATAAAGCCGGTAATGATACCAGTCTGGCAAAAGCATCACAGCAATCACAGATAGATAAAAATCAACCGGTTAAAGCAGTTGTCATCCAGATTGCCAGCTATACGAATCATGAACATGCAAAAAGAGGCATGATTCATTTTGAAGAAGCATTTTCAGACATCACACCACCGGTTATTTTGCAAATTGAAGAACCGGTGATCAATAACGGCAGCACATATTTTCGCATATCCACCATCCCAATGATACCGCTTGACGCCAGAACCGCTTGTAACAACATGAAAAAGAAGCAAATTGGTTGTATTCTTCGCCCACTAGAATAAGATAGGATTATATTTCCTCAAGTCTGAGCTATGGCATGATTATCTTTGAATGGTGGGTTATCGCCACCATTATAGCCGCATTAACGCAAACATTTCGTAGCGCTGTTCAGCGTCAGATGAAAGCTGTTCTAGGCGATGATGGCGCTAGCTATATTCGCTTTCTCTATGCCCTGCCTTTCGCGTGGTTAATGGTATTCGGTTATCAGTATTTTTCTGATATTGCCTTACCAGGAACAACCCTTAAATTCTGGATATGGGTAAATCTGGCCAGTTTGACACAGATTTTATTTACTGTTCTTTTGATCCGCATTTTTTCACAGCGGAGTTTTGCGGCTGGAACCGCATTTTCCAAAACAGAAGTATTACAGGCCGCGATACTGGAAACAATCATCCTGGGTGTAATGGTATCGCTATTAACCGGATTAGGAATTATTTTAGGTGTCATTGCTGTCATTATGCTCGCCTTTGCCAAAACAGCACTTACTCGAACTGAGATTATTGCATCCTGCTTTTCACGAACTTCTGCAATCGGTTTAGCCAGCGGCACCTTTCTTGGACTTGCCACCGTTTGCTATAAAGCGGCGGCGGTATCACTGATTGGTGATGATCTGTTTATGCGCGCTGTCTATACAGGTGGCATCGCAACAACCATACAGGTTATAGTCATGGGCGCGTGGATGCTTGTTTTCACCCGACCCCAATTTATTTCCTGCTTTGTTCACTGGCGGGGGTCTATCGGGGCAGGATTATTTGGCGCCATCGCAACAATCGGCTGGTTCACGGCATTCATGATGCAAACGGTTGCATCTGTTCGTGCGGTTGGGCAAGTGGAATTACTGATCACGCTTGCTATATCTTTTTTCTGGTTTAAAGAAAAAACGAATATTATTGAAACTATCGCCATTCTGTTATTAACCTTATCAATTGTCATGGTGTTATTAGGGTCATGAAAAACCAGATAACAATGATACGCATTGGGCTATTATCCTTTGCGTGGCTTGCTGCCATTCTGCAAATCATATTTGGTGAACATGTTATTGCTTTCAGTAACTTTGCCGCGGTGGCTTTAGGTATCTTTTTTATTCTCATCATACCAACACTGAAATGGGATAGTTTGCTGATAATTTCCATGTTAGCCGGACTGGGCTGGTTATTGCTTGATGGCGAATTAAGTCAGGATCTACTATTTTCTAGCGGGCGATTTATATTAATTTTTGTTGCTCTGATATCAACAATGACATTAGCGAAAGCTACTGCCGCCACCATGCCATCTGTGCGAAGGACACAAGACAACCTCGCTCAACTGAGCCCCGAAAACTCATCATCAGGGTTACAGATTGCCGGACATGTCTTTGGCGGCATTATCAATACTGGTACCTTTGCTATCCTGTCGGCGGCTTTACCCAAAGGTAGCCACGAATATCGGAGAAAACTGGCCGCGGAAGCCGCTTTGCGTGGCATGGTAACATCTGCTGTATGGTCACCATTTTTTGTTGCCTTTGCCGTAGGCGAACGCTTTGTTGGAACAGCTAATGCCTGGCTAGCCATGGCATTCGGGTTAGGGACGGCTTTTATTTTTACCTTTATCTGTTCATTCTGGTTCAGTGCAGAGTTCAGCATCCATACCATACAGAAATCATTATCCTGTCTGCGGCCTATCGCATGGCGGGTGGTCATTGTTTTAACAAGTGTCTTAACCTTTGCGCTGGTTTTCAATCTGACAGCCTTATCGGCGGTAGTAACGGCGATGCCGATACTGGTATTCATACAGTTTTTGCGATATCCACAAAATATCAAAACCATCATGACATCAACACGGGACGGGCTTGCCCTAACATCTGATGATCTTATCATTATCAGCATGGCCATGGTGATAGGTTATATTGCCATTAATACAAATGGGTTGGAACAATTAGGACTTGTCGGACCACATAGCATCTATCCGGGCTGGCTTGCCCTAATTGCAACGCCAGTTGTCATGATGCTGGCATCCATTATCGGAATCCATCCTGTCATATCTAGTACGGTGATGCTTGCTATATTCAGCAATGGTGGGGCGGCGGTACATCCGGCACTATTGATGCAAAGCCATCTGATTGGCTGGGGTGCCGGAACCATGAGTTCCGTGGCATCACTTTCGGTTATCACTTGTGCAAGACTATATCAGGTAAAAAGCACAAAACTGGCTTCAAGCCATAACCTGATTACGGCTTTCCTATTCGCTTTTATGGGTGGTGTGGTATTAACCCTGATCAATATGCTGATGTATTACCCATCTGTTCATTGATCAAGGTTACCAGACAGGCGTTAACCACCAAGGAATAGACGACCTACATCAGGGTTTTCAAGCAACGCATTTCCATCATCGGCTAATGCTGTTTCACCCGATACCAGAACATAGCCAATATCAGCAAAAGCAAGCCCTTTCTTTGCGTTCTGTTCGACCATGACAATGGTTTTGCCTTCAACTTTTTGCAGGTCATTTAGAATTTCAAAGACCATATCAATGAAGCGCGGCTCTAGCCCGATAGATGGTTCATCAACAAGCAAGACATCTGGTTCCATAACCAAAGCGCGAGAGATTTCAAGCAATCGCCTTTCGCCACCTGATAATACGCCAGCCGGTTTATGACGGCGATCAGCAAGTCGGCTATATTTATCAAATACCCGTTCCGCCGCCAATTTGGCTTCAGATGGTTTATTTTTCAAAAATCCACCCATCAAAAGGTTTTCTTCAACGGTCATTTGCGGAAAGACGGATTTATCTTGCAAAATATAAGCAATGCCCGCGGAAGATAGTTTTTCCGATGGCTTTAGTGAGGTAACATTCTTGCCGCCAATGGTGATTGACCCGGAAAAGATATTGGTAAACCCGAAAATAGAATGAAGAACGGTGGATTTTCCCGCACCATTAGGGCCAATCAAGCACAACGCCTGTCCTTTACCTATGCGTAAAGAAAAGTCATGTAAAATTTCCATTTTACCATAACCTGCGCGCAAATCTTCGATTACAAGAAAGGGATCATTATTAGCCAGTTTATCAAGATCAGCTTTAGAGGGGCCAGTTGCGGCAATATTTGCGGCTTCCTTGGCCACCTGATCCACAGACATAACAACATCAACACCACCAGTTCCATAACCTGAAACGGCGCTTTTGCTAGTTGATTTGGCCTTTTTCACAGGTGCTTTTTTGACAGCAGCCTTTTTGACTGGCGCTTTTTTAACAGCTGTTTTCTTAACGGCTGTTTTCGCTGGGGCGGCTTTCTTAGCGGGGGCTTTCTTGGTCACTGCTTTCGACGTCGCCGCCTTTACTGGTGCCGCCTTTTTGGCCGAAACCCTTTTGGTGGTTTTTTTAGCCGTTGATTTTTTGGCGGAAGCCTTTGTTTCCGTGGATTTGGTAGCCATTAGTGCCCTCCAAGATAGGCGTCAATCACGCGCTGGTCTTCTTGTAAATCTTCTGGTTTTCCATCAGCAAGCATACGTCCATTGGATAGGCAGTAAATATGCTCAGCCAGATTCATGATCACCCGCATATTATGTTCAATCACGCATAGGGTTATGCCAAGTTCTTCATTGGCACGGCGCAATCGATCAATCAATCCATTAATCAATGTCGGGTTGATACCAGCTGTTGGTTCATCTAAAAGCAAAACTTTTGGCTCGTTCATCAAAGCCATGGCAAACTCAAGCAGTTTTTGCTGACCAAATGACAGGTTTCCAGAAATCAGGTTGCGTTTGGAATACAATCCCACAAACTCAAGCAGATGCTCAGCTCTGTCTTTTATTTCACCCTTTCGGTTAGCGAAAATGCCATCCTTAGCATCTTTTCGATGAGAGATGGATATCTGCATATTATCCATGCAATCCATTTTTGAATAGATGCGGGTTTGCTGGAATGTTCGCAACATACCTAATCTGGCAATGGGCCCAACCAGTAATTTTGATATTTCCTGCCCATCAAAACGGATCGACCCATTATCAATAGGATGATACCCGACAATTGAATTAAACAATGTCGTCTTACCACATCCATTAGGCCCAATGATGCCAGTAATAGAACCCCTTTTAACAACCATGGAGATATCAACATTCGCGTGAACACCACCATAAGACTTAGAAACATTATTAACTTCGATAATATTATCTGACATGTTTTAAGCCTCTTCTTTTGAGTCGCGTGTTGACGTATCAACAACAATTCCAAAAAATTCCGGATACTTCCGTTGTAACCAGCCCATGATACCTTCCTGAAAATATACAATATTAATTATCAGGATCAGTCCAAGCGCCACCCATTGGAGGTTCAATAGATATGTCCAAGTGGTTTCCTTAACAACGTGGAAAAGGATCGCCCCAATAACAGGCCCCCATAAGGTGCCCTTACCCCCCAGTAATGCCATAGCAACCATGAAAATACCAAAGGTAGGGATAGGATAAGCCACTTCTTTGTCAATAAACCCGGCCATATTGCCAGCGATGGCACCGATAAAGCCCATAAAGACAGCAGCAATACACCAGCCAATACATTTATATTTTAAGGTAGGGATACCCATGGCTTCAGCTTTATCTTCATCGTCGCGGATAGCATTAATGGCAAGCCCGAATTGCGTCGAATACATCCAGCGAAGAAGAATATGAGCCAGAATGGTCAAACCAAAACAGATCATATAGAAAAAGGTGGAACGAAACTCAATATCACCGGGGAAAAGTGGCATTGAAATACCGGATGCGCCACCAACATAATCAATGGTAATCGTCAATTCTGCCGCTGCAATTGCCAATCCCAATGAACCAATCGCGAAATAAGGCCCTCTTAATCCGAACATGAATGTCGAAAATATCAGACAGAGTAATAATGAAACAAAGCCAGCGGCAAGAACACCCCAGAATAAGCCCATATAATATTCATATTCGGTGAATTCGGGCTTAATAGAACCCATAGCCGACGTATACTCACCTACCCCGCCTTCATAAAAGAAGGAAACCTGAACAATGGCCGATACATACATACCAACGCCAAAGAAGGTAATATTACCAAGGGAATTATATCCCATCTGACCGCCAAGCAAATCCCATGTTGAGGCCATGAGCACCATCATCCACAAATACGCTATCTGAAGCGTGTATTGAGGAAAGAGTATCGGTCCAAAAATTCCTAATGCCCCAAGCAGGATATAGGGAATAATTTTTTTCTGTATTGAACTCATTTCACAACCTGTCTGTTTCTTTTCATTGAAATCTGGCGAATGATCAGCACCAATAGCAAAATGCTAACCGGGGCAGCAACCTCATAAGCTGTACCAACAATCACGCCAACATATTTTTCAAACAATCCAATACCGAAACCTGCGCTGATCACTCCGGGAAGATTACCCAAACCGGCGGCAGTCACGATAGCGAATGAACGCACGGAATAGGTAATGCCATAGAAAGGTTGAATGACCCAGATAATCGATACAAGCACACCAGCCGCGCCACAAAGCGCAGCATTAAAGGCAAAGGTAAATGCATAAACCCGATCCGTATTTATCCCCAGAACACGCGCGGCACGCGGGTCTTGGGATGTGGCACGAATAGCCTGACCAAGACGGGATTTTTTCATAAATAAGATAACACCGACGGCAAGGATTGCCGCAAATACTAGCGAAATAATTTTTGATGATGGAATCGTAACCATGCCGCCAAATGCATCATAGATAGGCAGTTCCATATCAACTGTTTGCACTTCCGGCCCGTAAATAATGTTCATGACCTGTTGCACTAGCAAAGACAAACCAAAGGTCGCCAGTAGCGACACAAACATATCCTGATCAATAATGCGCCTGATCATAATAATGTAAATAACCCAGCCAAACATGAACATGGCAACCATGACTGTTATCATAATCAATGGTAATGGAACATGCATCGCATGTAAGGAAAATGCCATATATCCGCCCATGATGACAAAATCACCCTGTGCCAGATTTTTGATATTCATCACACCCCAGACTAATGCCAGACCATATGCGCTTAACGCAAAGACAGCACCAACAAAGATACCTTCCAGAATGATTTGAACATTAATTATGGGTGCCCAGTAAAAGAGCAGTTCAAGGTTACTTAACATCGGAAATCCTTAAAAAAAGAAGGAGAGTGAACTCTCCTTCTTGAAGGTTAGAATGATTTAGTATTTTACATTCCGTGGATAAGTGAGTTGATCAGCATTTTCCACTAGATTGTAATTGCCGCTGGCATCAATCTGACGCATAAACATTGGCTTAGCGATATTGTTACCATTTTCGGAAAACTTGATATCACCGTAGAATGTTTCCATTTCAACAGCTGAAATCGCATCTCTTACGGCATCCTTATCAAAGCTATTTGCCGCTTCAAAGGCCTCTTTCCATACATACACGGCCGCTGATGCCTGTGCAGATTGGTATGGAACAGATGAATAAGATGGATATTCGGCTTTGAACCCAGCATTCCATTCAGCAGCACTTCCGAACATAGGATCACTCTTTGACAAGGATTCCACCCATTGTGTCGGGCAAAGGAAGCCATTTGATGCCTTCGGGAATTTTTCCTGAACTTTTGCTGCTTCGCAATGCGTGAGGGCAATCATATTAACATTTACCTTCATCTCATCAATCTGACGAGCCGCAGTAGCAGCCCCTTTTGAGTGACCGGAAATAACGAGAATATCCGGACGCAAAGCTTTTACCTTGGTCAAAGTAGTAGACATATCAGATAAATCAGCGGGCAGCTGATCATCAATCACAATCTGCATGCCATATTCTTCGATTTTATCAACAACACCAGCGCGCACATCCATGGAAAACGGATCGCCTTCAAATGCCATTGCTACCCGAACCTTGCTTGGGTCATCAGATTTAGTCGCGGCCATATCGATAGCCGTAGCCAGATATTGTTCAGATGTAGACAACACGGCAAAAAGATACTTATATCCTTGCGTGAAGAGTGAGCGTGATGCGCCTTCAGCTTCAATCATTGGCACACCAAATTTTTCAGATACCGGCGCAATCGCCTTTGTCATACCTGATGAATATGGTCCAAGCATATATTCAACACCATCCTGCTGGATCAGTCTTTCTGCCAACTGTGCCCCACGAGCAGGCGTTGATTCATCATCATAATATTTAACAGCAAGCTTATAAGACTTCCCGCCAATCGTAACGCCACCGCTTTCGTTGATTGTTTTAACGGCAAAGTCATAACCGCGCTGAGTATGCAGACCATTTGTTGCATATTTTCCGGTTAGTGAGATAGAAGACCCAAGAATGATGGTGTCGCCTTCTACCTTGGCAAGAGCATGACCACCCATAGCAAGAGTGGTTGAAACAGCAGCAACCGCTGTTAATGCCTTAATTGAAAATAGTTTCATTACAAATCTCCTCAATTTATATAGTTATTATTATGTGTTTAAGTTTTCAAAAGTCCACCACAAACAGGACGTAATATTTAATTTTTTAACACTTTAATTTAACGAATTATTAATATTTTGATTAAAATCCTGCCGCAAAGCCATCTTTGCGTGGGTCAGACCCTGCCATTAAAACTCCCGTTTCCGCATCACGGATAATGGCTTGTCCACCACCTATCGGGCTATCGGCATGATGAATCTTATGCCCACGGCCAGAAAGATCATCAGCAACCGCCGCACTAATGCCTGATTCTAGTTGTAATGCCCCATCAATAGCAAAACTACGCGGCGCATCAAGAGCTTGTTGTGGGGACATGCCGCCATCAAGGTGGTTTATGAGAAAACCCATCTGACCAACAGCTTGATACTGGCCACCCATAACGCCGAATACGCCGGTGAGTTTTCCCCCATCGGTTAACATAGACGGGATAATGGTATGAAAAGGGCGTTTATTCGGGGCAATCACATTCGGATGTTTAGCGTCCAGTCGGAAAGCCCGCCCGCGCGATTGCAGAATAATGCCAAACTCAGGCGTTGCGATGCCAGAACCAAATCCATCAAAAATGGAATTAATAAATGAAACAGCCATGCCATGTTCATCAATAACAGAAAGATAGACAGTGTCGGGATGCGTGGGAAAGTCACTTACCTGAAACTGTGCTGCCTTTGCCATATCAATATTTGCTGCGGCCTGATCTATGACAGTATCGGATAAGAGCCATTCAACCGACACATGGGCATGATCCGGGTCAGCCAGAAAATGATCGCGTAATCCATAGGCCTGCTTGCTAATTTCTGCTAGCACATGAACAAAATCAGCATCGTTTAGAGACGCCATATCATAGCGTTCACATAAACGTGCCATGATCAAAGTTGTGATTCCCTGTCCATTTGGCGGGCATTCCCAGATATGCTTGCCACGATATAAGCCATTGATCGGGATAACTTCCTGTGCCTGAATAGATGCAAAATCAGATGCTTTATGATATCCGCCAAGATGGTTCAGTTTTGTCAGGATATCCTGTCCAACTGGCCCTAAATAAAACCCATCTCTGCCATGTTCAGCAATCAGATCAAAGGCTTCAGCTAATGCTGGTATAGAAAATTGCTGTCCGGATTGATACGGTCTGCCTTTATCAAGGTAAAATCGCTGGCCATCCGCATCATTGAGATTTTCCAAATCCTCGGCCCAGTCTAGGGCAACCCGCTGATGAACAGGTATTCCAGCACGCGCATAATAAGCCGCTGGTTCAATC
The DNA here is from genome assembly GCA_049595035.1 of Puniceispirillales bacterium (SeqCode). Classification (GTDB taxonomy): domain Bacteria; phylum Pseudomonadota; class Alphaproteobacteria; order Puniceispirillales; family UBA1172; genus UBA12202. The sequence continues at coordinate 19,585 of JBMYKD010000002.1, forward strand.
AGGCTTTTCCAAGCCTTGCGCCCCCATTTCTGATGCATCAGATACCATGCATCAATCGCCCCCGGAATTGTGACTGCATGGCAAGAATCGCGTGGTATCTGGCCATCAGGGAAATCTTTACGCAATTGGTCAACATCAATAGCCGAAGGCGCACGGCCGGAACCATTAATCGCATGGATATGATGATCACCATGCGGAGCAACAAGAGCAAAACAATCCCCGCCAATAGAAGTCATATGTGGTTCGGCTAATGTAAGAATAGCCGCTGCCGCAATAGCTGCATCAACCGCATTTCCCCCATCATAAAGACATTTAAGCCCAACACTTGTCGCCAATGGGTGTGAAGTGGTGATCATGGCCTTATTCGCCATAACATCAGAACGACCGGGGGAAAAAAAATCTCTCATCGTCTTGCCTTTGGAATATCGGTGAAAAGATTTATGATCATGTATAGCCCTGATACATTAGATCATATTGCATTCTGCCTTACCATAAGGCCCATAATTACATTAAGAACAACATCTAAAACATTTAGGTGTAAGATAATAAATGGTGCGGCTGGAGGGACTTGAACCCCCACGGCTCTCGCCACCAGAACCTAAATCTGGCGTGTCTACCAATTTCACCACAGCCGCAGTTGAGATTCTTTTATACAAAGCTGGATTAAGACGCAAGGCCAATGATCACTGATTCCAATGTTTATTGATCAATGGCAAGCATATTCATCGTAATGAGCGGTATTCCATTTTCATCTAGCAGAATAGATTGAACATTCAAGGCTGATTCAACCGGTAAATCGGAATATAGATGGGGAAACATCTGGCCGTTTCGAGATTCTTCATACCGGATATCAAGTCCGCTTGGATCAATTGCAACCAATACCAGATCATCAAGCCCTCTAAAATGGAGCTGAGCGGTTTCCACCACCTGATCACGGGTTGATAAATGGATAAATCCATCACCCAGATCTAGGGCAGACCCATGATAAATCCCGTTTTCAATAGCAAGATGCCATTCCTCACGCGAACAGATTTTAAAAACCGTTTCTTCTTTTGAATGCATGTTCATGCCATGACTATCCCTAATAAATCGCTTTGCACTGTTATCACATCATTTATTATAAACAGAAATAGAAAACACCCTAGCAAAGGCAATGCCATGAAAAACAGACAGATAGGTTTCATCGGATTAGGTCAGATGGGCGCACCTATGGCCAGAGCCCTTATTCGGGCAGGATATCAGGTAACAGGATTTGATCTGAATATGTTACCAGACGAACAGATACAAACAGCCGAATCATCCCGACATATCGCTGATCAATCTGATATCGTGATTACCATGCTTCCAGATGGAGCTGCCGTAAAAACCGTTACAGATGATATATTGCCCGTGATGAGCCAAGATCAGATTCTCATTGATTGTTCCACGATTGATGTGGCGACAGCGCAATCTATCGGGGTTAAGGCAAATCAGAAGGGCATTGATTTTCTTGATGCCCCTGTGTCTGGTGGTATTATCGGGGCAACAGCAGGGACATTAACCTTCATGATTGGCGGCAAGGCTGATATCATAAATCAGGTCATGCCACTATTTGAAACCATGGGCAGTAAAGCTGTCCATTGCGGCGAAGTGGGAACAGGCCAGATTGCAAAAATATGCAATAACATGATATTGGGGGCAACCATGATCGCTACCTGTGAAGCCTTTGATATGGCTGATCGCCTTGGTCTTGATCGACAAAAAATGTTTGATGTTGTCAGCACATCATCCGGATATAGCTGGTCTATGAACGCCTACTGCCCTGCCCCCGGCATTGGCCCTGACAGCCCATCTGATCATGATTACAAACCCGGATTTTCCGCTGATCTTATGCTGAAAGATTTAGGATTGGCTATTGATGCCGCCCATCATGCGGGGGCTGATCCCCGCATCGGGCAATGCGCCAGACAAATCTATACCGAGTTTGTCGAAACTTCTGGCAAAGGGATGGATTTTTCCGCTATCCTGCCATGGCTAAATGATAAGAAACCGCGTATGAGTTAACCCCTAAAATAATAATATCATCTTATTCATTGGTATCATCGACAATGTCATCAATTAAGGAGAAACAGATGCTCACCCTCGATATCGCAAATGCTATTTCTGCGGCCGCTTTAGCAGAAGCCCGGAATATGAATCTTAAACCCATTAGTGTTGTTATCATGGATCACCGCGCCGCCACGATTTCCATCCAGTCAGAAGATGGTGTCTGCATTATGCGTTCCGATATTGCTAAAGCCAAGGCTAATGCCGCTATCCAGCTAGGCATGGGTACCAGAGCATTGATGAACCGAGCTGAACAGCAAGCTTATTTTGTTGATGCCGTAAATGGGTTGGGCAATGGTAATATCATTCCCGTGCCGGGTGGTGTTCTGATTAAGGATAACAACGGCAATATCATTGGTGCTATCGGCATCTCTGGCGATACATCAGATAATGATGAAACCGCTGCTCTGGCTGGCATTGCCGCCGCCGGATTAACGGCAGATGCGGGATAATTCACCATCGGGCGGATAATTCATGTTATCAAAACCTAATAAAATGGCTAAAACCCTAGGCTGGCTAGGCGGTATCCCTTTTATTCTGGCTACCGCCATTAGCTTTAGTGCTGATCCTGCCCTTATCATGTTCAGCGCAGAGTTAGCCAGCCATTATGGCCTTGCTATTATTATCTTTCTAGGGGCTGTTCATTGGGGAATAGCCATGAACGGAAACGTCAATGCAGCCCCCATTAGATATATGTGGTCGGTCATGCCTGCCTTGATGGCAACACTTATCATGTTTCTGGAACCACTACCTAGCCTTGGCCTTGTGATTGGACTTCTGGTGATGTGCTGGATCATGGATATGTTATTTCACCTGAACTCAGCAATGCCGGAATGGTATATCCGTCTTCGTCATGGATTGACCATGATTGCCGTGGGATCAGTCGCTATTGTTTCGGTTCAGGTATCTGCTTTGGGGTCGATCTGGCCATAATGGTATTTCCGGCAATCACCAGAATAAGCCCAATAATGGAAAACAGCGTCCATTGATACGATTCTGTTCTTTGAGATATGAATAATGCCACCACCGGAAAGATAACCGTAATATAGCTGGCACGGCCGGGGCCAATGCGGCCAACCAGTGTTAAATAACAGGTAAATGCCATAACCGAAGAAACCGTTGATAGCCATGCCAGTCCCCCCATGTATTTCCATGTTAATTCAACCATGAAGCTATGCCCACGCATCAGGCTAAACATGGCTAGAAATGCTGACCCGTAAAGCATCCCCCAGCTATTCGCCGTAATAACTGATATTTTTCGGGATTGAAGCCGACCTGATAGAATATTGCCAAGACTGAAAATCAATGTGCCAATCAGGCAGAACATCAAACTGATTAATGGCGCATGGCCATAACTGATTTCCGGCAAAAAGATCAGAGAAACACCGGATATGCCAAAAATAACCGCAATGATTAGCTGAAATTGTGGCCATTCCCGATCAAGAGAGGATTTAATAATAAGCACCATCAAAGACGCCGTCGAAAAAACAACAGCAAGCAAACCCGATGAAACCCCGAGCCCGCCATAATAGAACATGGTAAAATTACAGCTGAACAGAAACAGGCTCAACATGGCAATGCGGAAATGGATCGCTATTGGCAATCGTAGATTCTCACCACGCCAGATAGCAAAGCCCATCATCAGAATGCCGGCAATCAGAAAACGCCAGAAAATAGACACTTCAGGGGCAACAACACCCAATTGCCATTTCAAAGGCAACCAGCTTGTCGACCAGGCAAAAACGGTCAGCCCATAAAGTAGATAGTCAAAAGGTTTCATTAGGTAATCATAGATCTTTAGAGCATTAATGTTTTCAGGCAGATATACAGAAACACAACATACAGGAAAACGAATGGTCGGAGTGGCGGGATTTGAACCCACGACCCCCACACCCCCAGTATGGTGCGCTACCAGGCTGCGCTACACTCCGACACCGCTATTTATAGACAAAGGACGACAGAAAGAGAAGCCCTGATTTAAAAGACAGGGAAAACTAATGAAATGTGATGGCATTTACGTTAGAGATCATATGATCAAAGGCGAAAGATTAGCCAAGGCGGTTTAGCCGTGACTGTGCTTCTTTTAATATGGTGATGGCTTTTGAAATATTCTGACGTGATGATGCAGATATATGTTCTGCCATAGGGGGAGTATGATCAGCATCAGATGACGTGGTCTTATCAGCACCCGCAACAGATAAAACGGCAACAGCTTCGTCTTCTTTGGGCTTGGTAAAGCTTTTCAGAACCTGTTGTGCACCCTTAATGGTATAACCCTGATCATAAAGCAGTTCCTGTATGCGTTTAAGCAGGATAATATCTTCAGGCCGGTAATATCGCCTGCCCCCGTTACGCTTGATCGGCTTTAGCTGGCTGAAACGCGTTTCCCAGAACCGCAATACATGGGTCGGAACATTCAGCATAGAGGACACTTCGGTGATATTGCGAAACGCCTCAGGGGTTTTGCTAACCATGTCATACCCCCATATTGGTCAGGCTGAATTCTTAGTTAGAATCGTTAACTCTATCACGCAAAATATGTGACGGACGGAAAGATAGAACACGCCGGGGAGTGATAGGAACTTCCTGACCAGTTTTCGGATTACGTCCCATGCGTTGATTTTTATTGCGGACAGTAAAACTACCGAATGAAGTAATTTTTACATTTTTACCTGATTCAAGGCTATTTGAAATCTCATCAAGAATGGTGCCAACAATATCAGCGGATTCATTACGGGATAATCCAATTTTCTGGTAAATGGCTTCAGCAATATCAGCGCGTATAAGAGAACGTTTCATAAATTAAAAATAATCAACAATTTCAGTCTAGTCAAATGCAAATATCATTTTTATTTACGGTCTGCCCACGCGAACAATGGCTGCGCCCCATGTAAGACCGCCGCCAATTCCTTCAAAAGCGACAATATCCCCCGCAGAAATCATGTTTTTCCGCATAGCTTCATCAAAGGCTAAAGGAATAGATGCCGCAGAAGTGTTTGCGTGACGATCAACAGTGCGAATAACTTTTTCATCTGACATATTAAGTTTTCGTTGTAACATATTGATAATTCTAATATTTGCCTGATGAGGAACTAGCCAGTCAATATCAGATGCCGATTTGCCAGACGCTGAAATGGCAGCATCCAGACAATGGGCTAATTTTTCCACCGCATGTTTGAACACATCCTGGCCACTCATCTTTACCGTCCCGACTTGGCCGCGTGCGGGGCCACCATCAACATAAAGAATATCACGATAACGGCCATCGGTAAAAATAACCGATGATAAAATGCCCCAATCCGGAGCATGGTCGTCTGCTTCGAGAATCACCGCCCCTGCCCCGTCACCAAATAAAACGGCCGTGCCTCTATCTGTCCAGTCAAGTATTCGGCTAAATGCCTCTGCCCCAATGACCAGCATTTTTTGGGCCTTACCTGACTTTATCATGGCGTCGGCGGTATCAAGAGCATATACAAAACCGGCACAAACCGCCTGAATATCAAATGCAAAGGCATTAAAGGCCTCAAGCTTCCTCTGTACCGTTGATGCCGTAGACGGGAATGTATCATCGGGGGTTGTTGTCGCCACAATGATCCCGTCAATAGCATCAACCGACAATCCTGCAATATCGAGCGCCTGACGCGCCGCTTTAACGGCCATATCCGATGTTAGTTCGTCATCTGCAATGATATGCCGCTGAGTTATCCCCGAACGCTGACGAATCCATTCATCATTCGTATCCATCATTTTGCTAAGATCATCATTGGTGAGGATTTTTTCAGGGAGATATGATCCTGAAGCGGTTAGCAGCACGGACGGAAAAACATGTGATATTGAGGCATTAGGGGTCATTAGGATTCCGCTTTCTATTCCGTAGGTATTTTCAGATTCTGAGACATTTCAATAGCTTTGAGCGACCGCGCTATCCCCTTTTTAACATCATCCATAAAATGGTTACGATGCATATCACTAGCAACCTTAATGGCATTGGCAAAGCCTTTTGCATCTGCACTACCATGAGATTTTACAACAATACCATTCAACCCTAACAGCACCGCACCATTATAATTCTGGGGATTCATCATATTACGAAGTTTCTTAAACGACCGGCTGGCCAACAGATATCCGAGCCGTGAAAAAATAGTGGATTGAAACGCCTGTCTTATCATCGTTCCGATTAGCCGTGAGGTGCCTTCAGCTGTTTTTAGCGCAATATTACCACTAAATCCGTCACTCACCACGATATCGACACCGCCCATGGGAAAATCACTTCCTTCAACAAAGCCATAATAATTCATACCAATTTCAGGATCAGATAAAATGGCCGCTGCATCACGAATAGATGCACTGCCTTTCTGTTCTTCTTCCCCCACATTGAGCAATCCGATACTTGGTTTATACGCATGATGCGTGGCCGCATCAGCGGTGACACGGAAAAAGGTATCGCCCATAACAGCAAATTGCACCAGATTGGTCGCCGAACACTCAATATTTGCGCCAAGATCAAGCATACAGCATCGCCCATGCATGGTCGGAAAAAAAGCTGCAAGGGCAGGCCTGTCAATGCCTTCTATTGTCCGCAACACCATCAATGCCATGATCATTAAAGCACCAGAGTTGCCCGCAGATACCACAGCGTCGGCAGTTCCATCCTTGACCATATCAATCGCCAGTCGCATCGATGAGTTCTTCCCCGAACGCAACGCCTGAGATGGCACATCATCAGAAGAAACCATATCTTCCGTGTGATGAATACGCGCATCCTTCAGAGGTGAATTGCTCTTGATAAGAGGCTTAATCTTACGTTCATCGCCAACGAGAATAGGAATAATGGACGGATCACGCTGCACCGCCTGTTCTGTCCCCGCAATAATGGCCTGAGGGGCGTGATCACCACCCATAGCATCAATAGCTAAAGTAATTTGTTGTGGAAGTTCCAATACAATGCCTCAATAATACGATATTATTATTTATCTTGTTTTCTTTAATTCAGCAAGTTTTCCAAATGGCCCTGCTTCCTCAAAGCCGGCATCTTTGACATCAACAGGCGAGATACTATCAATCCGCGGCCATTCTGGTGCTTCTAGAGCAATCAGCTGTGCGATCGTTTCCCCTACGGGAACATTACGTCCGATCATGGGTTCGGTCTGAACACTCATCGGGTCGATTAATTCTTCCTCTTCCGGGGCATCCATTATAGCAAACCGTTCATCAACAGGAATGGTCAGATGCTGGCGGACAGGTTCATCGGTCACGATGCAGGATTGTGTAATATCGGCCTTGATCAAGCCTTTCATATAGCAAGCCTGACCAGCAAGGCGGGATAATGTCACTTCTCCTTTTATCGCGTCAATTTGCAACCAGCCAAAGCGTTCAGCAAGCATCTGACAGGTGGAGCTATCTGCTTCAACACGCAAGGTTAGCGGTTTTTGCACATCAATCCGATCAAATGAAACAACAAGATCAAGCATAAAGCTATTTACCCAAATCCATCCTTATTTCGATATGACCACTCATCAGAGTATCATCAGACTGTTTATCCAATGCTTTAGCGACTTTTATAACGGCCGTGGATAATTTGTTTTCCATCCCGTCCATATCCTGATCACGATAAAGATTACGGCGCAAGGCTGATGCCAAAGCTTCTTTATCATTGGCATCAAGAGCCTGGCTGTATGCCTGTACCCTGCCAACAAAAGCCGTTGCCATTACCTTGACCTTCTTACCAACCTTATTTTCACTCACGCCAATTTCATGCAGACTCAAATCCATATCAGCAAACATGGTATCGGTTAATTCCTGAGCTCTGGTTTTTCCATCTTCGCCCATTTTACTCAACCGGCGGACTACCAAGGCCACGAACAGACAGATGGTATCAAACCGGCCATCAATATTATCTTCTATCTGATAGGAATAATAAATATCAGGATTACGCGCCGCCTTGGCCAGTTGGCTATAAAGCGTTTCTGCTTCAATACTAGAAGGGCGTGACCAGTCCAGCACCTTTTGTCTTAACCATTGCAACATTAATACGCATCCTTAAGGTGAATATATGCCAAATCGGTAATCCTAATGTAAGATAAACTCCCAGACTTGCAATAGAAGTCTAATTGGCCTATTGGTAGTGAGAATTCTTATCATGAAGACGTACATGAAAAAACCGATTTATTTTACATTGGCAATTGGAATGATGACTATGTTGTCTGCCTGCGAAAGCCGGATTACGCAACATGGAAATATTCTTGATCCTGTCGTGCTTGATAAACTAAGCATCGGGGCCACCAAACAGGTTGAAGTCGAAGCATTATTTGGCAAGCCTTCAACGGTTGGGGCTTTCGATTCTGGCCGCATCTATTATATCTCACAACAGATGGAAGATGCCCCCGGGAAGAAAGTGGAATTATTGGAACGAACAATAGTTATCTTCACTTTTGATGATAATAAAACCCTGCAATCTATTGAATTTCAAGATAAAAGCCAAGGCAGAACTGTTTTCTACCTTGACAGTGCCACACCTACGCCAGGGCAGAATCTTGGTATCATTGATCAGATTTTGGGCAATATCACCTCTGCTCCTGCTCAATAAAGATTTCCATTTTATCTATGTCATGATCTCTATGTCATGATCACATAAAAAAACCCCCTTACCATATGGCAAGGGGGTTATTTCTTATTCAGGTTTTCAGGCTTTGCTTAAGCGGCGAGACCAGCCAGCATCAGCAACGCCACGATATTGATGATCTTGATCATCGGGTTAACTGCTGGCCCTGAGGTATCCTTATAAGGATCACCAACGGTATCACCAGTTACCGCAGCTTTATGCGCTTCAGACCCTTTGCCGCCATGATGACCATCTTCGATGTATTTCTTGGCGTTATCCCATGCACCACCGCCGGCAGTCATGGAAATGGCAACATAAAGACCTGTTACAATCGTACCAAGTAACATGGCACCCACGGCCGTAAATGCCGCTTCCTGCCCGACTGTGGCAGTAATGATGTAATAGACAATCAGCGGTGCCAGAACTGGCAATAGTGATGGAATAATCATCTCACGGATAGCGGCACGGGTAAGCAGATCAACAGCAGTACTGTAATCCGGCTTTGCCTTGCCTTCCATGATACCCTTGATTTCACGGAACTGGCGACGCACCTCTTCAACAACGGCGCCACCCGCACGTCCAACCGCCTGCATTCCCATGGAAGCAAACAGATATGGCAACATTCCACCAAGCAACAGACCAACAACGACATATGGATCAGTCAGGCTGAAATCAACGTCAAGACTTGGGAAGTATCGTTCCAGATCAGCAATATAGGCCGCGAACAGCACAAGTGCTGCCAGAGCCGCTGATCCAATCGCATATCCCTTGGTCACAGCTTTGGTTGTGTTACCAACAGCATCAAGCGCGTCAGTTACTTCACGAACCGAGTCATCCAGTTCTGCCATTTCTGCAATACCGCCAGCGTTATCGGTAACCGGGCCATATGCATCAAGCGCAACAACCATTCCGGCAAGCGCAAGCATGGTTGTGGCCGCAATACCAATGCCATAAATATCAGCATAGACATAAGACACAATAATGCCTGCGGAAATGATAATGGCAGGGATAGCAGTTGCTTCCATTGACATAGCCAGTCCTGAAATCACGTTAGTGCCATGACCGGTTTCTGATGCCTTGGCAACGACTTTAACCGGGCGAAATGATGTAGATGTATAATATTCGGTGATCCATACCATCAAACCGGTGACAACAAGACCAACCATCGCACAGATGAAATAGTTCATTCCGACGTCAGAACCGGCAAAAACATGATCAATCAGGAAATAGATCGCAATAGCTGAAATCACGGCAGTAGCAATAAAGCCTTTATACAACGCGCCCATGATATTGTTGGATGCACCAAGACGGACAAAGAATGTTCCGATGATTGATGCAACAATACAAACAGCACCAATGCCAAGTGGCAGAAGCATAGCGTTCATATCACCTTGCAACTGAATAGTAGCAAGTAACATGGTTGCAACGATGGTTACAGCATAGGTTTCAAAAAGGTCGGCAGCCATACCAGCGCAATCACCGACGTTATCACCAACATTATCAGCGATAACAGCGGGGTTTCTTGGATCATCTTCGGGAATACCAGCTTCAACCTTACCGACCAGATCAGCACCAACATCAGCACCCTTGGTAAAGATACCACCACCCAGACGGGCAAAAATGGAAATCAATGATGCACCAAAGGATAGAGCAACCAGCGCTTCCATCTTTTTGTGTAGATCAATATCAAGCTGTTCCAGATACATGTAGTAACCAGCAACACCCAGTAGCCCAAGGCTAACCACAAGCATTCCGGTAATAGCACCCGATTTGAATGAGATGGAAAGCGCTTCACCTAGTGAGCGTCTAGCTGCTTCGGTCGTCCGAACATTAGCACGAACAGATACGTTCATCCCAATATATCCGGCAATACCGGATAGCACGGCACCAATGACAAAGCCAATGGCAACATAAGCACCTAGTGTGAAAACCAGAATAATGGCAACAACAATCCCAACCAGACCAATAGTGGTATATTGGCGATTGAGGTAGGCACGCGCACCCTCCTGAATGGCGCCGGCAATCTCCTGCATGCGTTCATTGCCAGCACTTGCGGCAAGAATGCTTTGAGAGGCCCAGATACCATATACGAGGCCTAGCACTCCGCATGCAATGGCCATGTAGACGAAGAATTCATATGACATAATGGATTAGCCCTATTTATAATGGGGATGGAAAGGAATCAGCTGAACCCCCAATTGCATCAACTGATCAGTAATCTTATCAATCCTTTTAAATCACAACTGTTTGACCATTTATCCGGCAAACAGCAGAAGATGTTAAAATTTTGTGATTTATAGTAAAATCAGACAATCTGTGCAATGAAAAACCGCAGAAAACAGGTTTCTTAAATATGATTTATATGGATGCTGCCAATTCTGTTTGTCTTAATTGATGCGCCAACTTATCCAGTATGGCGGTAATAAAGCCTGTATCGATCTCCCAGCTATCGGCAATCGCCGAATATTCAGCAATAATTGTCCGCGCAGGAATATCGGGAAGACTTTCAAATTCAAAGATAGCAACGCGCAAAATATCACGCTCAATCTGATTAAGTCTGTCCAGTGACCATCCCTCACCAAGTAAGGGCGAAATCATGGCATCCATCTGTTCCCGTGACGCATCAACGCCAAATACCAATTTGGTATAATGCTGATCATTCAGATGCTTTAATTTAAAATCCTCCAGCAGTCGCGGCAAATAAAGGCTTTGGAAACTGGCGATTGTCTGGGTCAAATCCTGATCACCTGCCCAGTGTTGGTATAAAGTCTGAACAGCCGCAATTCTTGCCGCCGCCCGACGCCGAATAGATGGCGGACGTAAGGTTTCTTCTTCATTTAAAACAATATCAGCATCAGACATGATCTTTTTTACCTTCATCAAATTCGCGATATCCGGCAATAGTCAGCCCATATCCATCCAAACCAACAATGCTTCGCTGCACATTAGAAAGAAGTATCATGTGATTAACACCAAGATCATTCAAAATCTGTGCGCCGACACCGTAATTGCGTATTTCATTCCGACTTGTTCCGTCACCTGCCGCTTTTCGCTGGACAAGGTCGGATATGGTGGTTGGGCTAGGTTCACGCAACATGACAATTAATCCGCGCCCTTCATCGGCAATCATCTGCATGGCTAGCTGTATTTCATTACCTGTCCGACCGGATAATTGTTCACCCAGCACATCTGTCATGATATTAATGGCATGCATACGCACCAGCACAGGTTCAGGTGAAGATAAATCCCCCTTTATCAAAGCAATGTGTTCAGCGTAACTGGCCGTATTGACATAAACCAGCATACGCCAGCTGCCACCAATAGAGGAATTGAAAATAATTTCACCACTTCGCTTGATAATGCTTTGCCGCCGTCTTTTCCACGCGATTAAATCCGCAATTGTCCCGATACCGATATGATGCGTTCTGGCAAATGCTTCTAGAAAATCACGATCAGCGAGAGAACCTTCTTCGTTCATGATCTGGCAGATCACACCAGCAGGCCAGCTTCCCGCAGCTTTTGCCAGATCAACCACCGCTTCTGTTCGGCCTGCCCTGACTAATGTGCCACCTTCAACCGCAATAAGTGGAAACAAATGCCCCGGTGATACAATATCAGATGCGCCATAATCCGGATCAGCGGCGATTTTGATACTATGCGCCCTATCATGGGCAGAAACGCCTGATGTAATGCCGGCTCTTGCTTCTATGGAAATGGTAATGGCGGATTTTCGCGGCGAATCAAATATTCTTTCACTAAAATTCAGCCCTAATGTTGTGGCTCTTTCCTTATCCATGGCCAGACAGATCAATCCGCGCGCATGTTTGAGCATGGTATTGATGGCTTTATCATCGCAATGTTCGGCCAGAATACACAGATCACCAGTTGTCTCACCCTCGCGGTCATCCATGAGAATAAACATCTCACCGGCTTTGGCCTGATCAAGCAACCGGTCGATAGATGAAATCGCCTGTTGGTCTTTTAGCTCGGCATTCATGACGCCTGGCCTTTCCCATATTCCGTCATGCGTGCCACATACCTTGCCAGCATGTCGACTTCCAGATTAATGTCATCACCAATCTTGACGTCTGCCAGAGTTGTATGTGCCCATGTATGCGGTATCACCATAATTTCAAACTCTGTTCCGTTAACCCTGTTGACAGTAAGCGAAATGCCGTCAAGGGCAACCGATCCCTTGGCCGCAATGAATGGTGCCAGATGATCAGGCACATCAAAAGCAAGCAGATAGCTATCACCTTCCTGTTCTATGCGTGTCACTACTGCCTTTCCATCAACATGCCCGGACACCATATGGCCACCCAGTTCATCACCCAAGGCCAATGCTCTTTCCAGATTTATTTTTGTGCCTTTTTTCCAGTCTGCCATAGTCGTCACATCTATGGTTTCATCAGATGCATCAACCGCAAACTGATTTTTGCTGGCTTCAACCAGAGTCAGGCAAATACCACTGCACGCTATTGATGCGCCCACAGTAATATCGGTGCAATCCCATGGCGTATCAATATGTAGTCTGGCACCACTACCCGGTTTTCTTTCTATTGCCGCAATAGAACCCAGAGCTGATATAATTCCTGTAAACATAACTATCCTAAATGGCTGGCTTTTCAGTTTTTCTTTTGTGTTTCATTCATCATATGCGTTCAAATATTTCCAACATATCTTCACCTAGCATCTGATGATGGGTCAGAGTAAAACCACGGCCATCATCAAGATCAGATAAATCAAGCGTATTAATCGCAGCGATACCATCGCCGCCGATAATCATTGGTGCTTTTATCCAGATCAGCCGGTCAACCAACCCCTGACGCATCAATGATGCGATCAAAGTGCCACCAGCTTCAACCAGAACACTGGTCATACCTTGCTTTGCCAGAACTGACAAGGCATTCATCACATCTGGGCGACCTTGGAAATCTTTTCCCACTTCCTTGATAAGAAGCCCGTCTATATCAGCATCTGAATTGGCCATAGTATCCGGAATGCTTCCGGTCAGGCAAAGGGTGGGAATATCACTAGCGGTTTGTGCCATCCTTGTTTCTGGGTCAAGCCGGGCTTCCGTTGACAGAACTACCCGCATCGGGTGATGGGTAACGCCTTCCAGCCGGCAATTCAGCATGGGATCATCAGCGCGAACCGTCCCCATGCCTGTCATAATCACATCATGGCGAGATCGTAATTCATGGACATATCGCCTAGCATCAGCACCAGTAATCCATTGCGAGGTGCCATCTTTAAGCGCAATTCTGGCGTCTTGAGAGGAAGCGATCTTGACCGTCACAAATGGCCGTCCTTGTCTACGCACCATCAGATAGCCAGCTAATTGCTTGCTAATCTCATCTTCTAGAATCCCTGTTGTTACTTCAATTCCGGCGGCTTTAAGCATATTCAGCCCCTTACCAGCCACCCTTTCATCCGGATCAGTCAGGCCAATAACAACCCTGCTAATGCCAGCATCGATCAGAGTCTGAGCGCATGGTGGTGTTTTCCCTGTATGGGCGCAAGGTTCCAGTGTGACATAGGCTGTTGCCCCTTTTGCGGCTTGTCCGGCATCAGCAAGGGCAAGCGTTTCCGCATGAGGACGACCACCGGATGCTGTCACCCCACGACCAATAAGACCGTTATCCTTTATGATCACACAACCGACAGAAGGATTAGGAGCGGTTAATCCATCACCTTTTCTGGCCATGACCAAGGCAGAACGCATCCATTTATGGTCGTCATTAGGCTGGGGCATATGCATGAGGCCTGCTCAATCAAGTTCATCCTTGACGAAATTCCCAAAATCCTGAGCTTCGCGAAAGTTTCGATAAACAGAGGCATAGCGGATATAGGCCACCTGATCTATCTGGGATAATTCTTCCATTACGAGACGGCCAATTTCCTGAGTATTTGTTTCGCCATCGCCTTGGGATTCCAGCTTCCGGACGATGTTATTAATCCGTTGTTGAACCATATCGGGATCAATATTCCGCTTTCTTAGCGCAATATTCATTGACCGTTCCAGTTTATCCCGATCAAATGGAGAACGTTTATTGTTCCGCTTCACCACCATCAATTCGCGCAACTGCACACGTTCAAAGGTGGTAAATCTAGCTTCACAGGACACACATTGGCGGCGACGGCGAATAGCCGCACCATCCTCACAAGGGCGCGAGTCTTTTACTTGAGTGTCTTGATGACGACAAAAAGGGCAATCCATCGGTTTAACCTACCAGTTATTGATGATTGCCCTTTTTATACACAAAATCTAGTAAATTGGGAAGGCTTGGCAAAGCTTATGTACTTTAGCCTTTACCGCTTCTTCAATTGCGCTGTTATCATTGCGGTTGCTGGCAAGTCCATCAAGAACTTCACCTATGAGATTACCAACCTGACGGAATTCATCCACGCCAAATCCGCGTGTTGTTGCGGCAGGCGTGCCCAGACGAATACCAGATGTGACCATTGGCTTTTCCGGATCAAAAGGAACACCATTCTTATTACAGGTGATTTCTGCCCGTTCCAGCGCAACTTCAGATATGTCGCCTGTTAGTTTTTTCGGGCGTAAATCCACAAGAACAATGTGATTATCTGTTCCACCAGACACCATATCAAACCCGCAATCAATCAGGGTATCTGATAACACTTTAGCATTATCTACCACATTCTTGATATATGTCTTGAACTCTGGCTTGAGCGCTTCACCAAAACCAGCGGCCTTACCAGCAATCGCATGCATCAATGGCCCGCCTTGCAGACCGGGGAACATGGCTGAATTGATTTTTTTACCAAGATCAACATCATTGCTGAGAATAATACCACCACGAGAACATCTGAGAGTTTTGTGGGTTGTTGAGGTAACGACATGAGCATGTTCAATCGGGCTAGGATGGGCGCCCGCAGCCACCAAACCGGAGATATGTGCCATATCTACCAACAGATATGCCCCACAGCTATCAGCGATCTCACGGAAGCGTTTAAAATCAAGAATGCGCGTATAGGCAGAACCACCGGCAATAATCATTTTCGGTTTATGTTCATCTGCTAATTTCTGCAATTCATCATAATCAATGCGACCATCATCTGCACGCACGCCATATTGAACGGCATTGAACCACTTACCAGACATATTAGGGGCAGACCCATGGGTGAGATGCCCACCAGCAGCAAGCGACATACCAAGAATGGTATCACCAGGCTTGAGAAGAGCTAGAAATACCCCCTGATTGGCCTGTGCGCCTGAATGGGGCTGAACATTAACCCACTCACAATTAAATAATGCCTTGGCTCTATCAATGGCAAGTTGTTCAACGATGTCTACAAACTCACATCCGCCATAATAACGACGACCCGGATATCCTTCGGCGTATTTATTGGTCAGAACAGACCCCTGTGCTTCAAGGACAGCGCGGCTAACAATATTTTCAGATGCAATCAGTTCAATACCATCGCGCTGACGTGTCAATTCATGATCAATCGCACTGAAAAGATCGTGATCTGTTTGCATCAGCGATGCACTAAAAAAATCTTTCATATTATTCATTATGTTCTCCTATATTCCCGAAAGGAATAAAAATCATTATTTATACGTCATCACTTTTGTAGTGTAGCTAGTTTATCTACCCTAATAGCGTGACGCCCAGCTTCAAACTCTGTCGCTAAGAAAGCATCAACCGTTGCCAGTGCCGTTGTTACCCCAATTAGCCTTTCACCCAATGCCAATACATTAGCATTATTATGTTGTCTAGCAAGTCTGGCAGTTGTGACATCGTGGCACAGCGCCGCCCTTATCCATGGGAACCGGTTTGCAGCAATGGAAATACCAATACCTGACCCACAAATAAGAATACCAAAACTATCCGCCACCGGTTTCATGTTCTGCGCTAATTTTGCCGCATAATCCGGATAATCCGCCTTACCATCACCAGTATAACCCAAATCATGAGGAATCATGCCATTTTCGCGCAAATGGTCAATAATCACATCTTTGAGTATCATGCCAGCGTGGTCAGACGCTAAATATACTTCGGTCATGGCGTTAAACCCTTTTTATTGCTTTATCATCACAAAATCCTGATTAATAAATCTTTTTTACAAAGAGAAAAGAAACTAATCAGCAACAAACTCATTCAAGGGTAATGATATAAACTATCTGCATAAAAAAACGCAAGAAAAGTTATTTTTTATGGTGACAAGCGTAATAATATATCCTAGTGTTTTTTATGTTAAGCCGCGGTTGGGGAGGAACCAAGGCATAAAAGTCTTTAAACTGTATGGTAAGAGATATCTCTTACCATTTTTTTTGCTTTTTTGAGCCTAACTTTTAACCTGTGATCGAATCTTTTCTGGCCAAGTCACGGAACGAAATAATACCAGAATCAATAATCACCCACGCCACGCCCCATAATAGTATCGCGACAATGGTTGTAATGGTTAGTTTCATCAGCATCCGGGGTTTTTCAGGTGCAGATGTGGCATGACCCTCTTCGGGATCATCCACTGGCTTTGCGCCAAATGGCAGAGTCATAAAAAATACCCACCACCACAACAAAATATAAACAACACCTCCAGAGACGATATCCATTAGACTTGCTCTAGTTCAATAAGAGTTCCGGTTACATCTTTGGGATGAATGAACAACACAGGTTTACCATGCGCGCCTATCTTTGGTTCACCATCACCAAGAACATGTGCGCCATTGGTCAGTAAATGATCCCGCGCCTTGATAATATCATGCACTTCAAAACAGATATGATGCATACCACCATCTGGATTATGTTCAAGAAACCGGCTGATCGGGCTTGATGCGCCTAGTGGTTCCAGCAATTCTATCTTTGTTTCACCCATTTCAATAAAGATTACCGTTACCCCATGATCTGGTAACGGCAATGGGTCAGACAGGCTGGCCCCCAGTTTCTGCCCCCATTCTTGCTTGGCTTTTTCCATATCAGGAACAGCAATCGCAATATGATTTACCTTATCCAGCATGATCACATCTCACCATCATCAAGGGCAGATACACGCATGATATGAACATGGATGACTGGTCTACGATCAACCATCTGTTTTGCCAGACGTCGCAACACCTCTGAAATCTTCTGTTTTATTCTATCGTCATTCATGCGATCCTTTTTTGGCATCACAGCTAATTCATCTTCAATCACTATCATAGCTTCAGCCAGATAAGTGCTGTCTTTACTGCTTTCCACTACACCGCTTTGACTAATCATGGGACTAGTACATAATTCCGCACGCTCACTTAATACAATGGTAGCCGATACCGTGCCATTCCATAGCAATTTACGCCGGCTTGACATGGCATCATTATAAAGAGAGATAATATCACCGCCATCAATTGTCATCGCGCCTGTTTCTGCTTCCCCCTTTATCCCTGCCCCATCTCTATTAAGACAGATAATATGACCATTTTCAGGAATAATAACATGAGGCACCTGGCATTGCCGTGCCAGTTCAGCATGGGCGGCAACATGCCTATTTGTCCCATGAACAGGAATAGCAATCTCAGGCCGGATTTTCTGATACATTAATGTCATGTCATCTCTGGCAGGATGACCAGATACATGAATTGGGGCATCATCTGCGGTAACGACCTTGATCCCACGGGCAATCAGATTATCCTGCACTTTCTGAATAGCCACTTCATTCCCCGGAATTTCCCGTGAAGAAAATAGCACGGTATCACCGGCTTCTAGTGATACCATGTGATGCGAACCATTAGCGACCCGTGTCATAGCCGAGCGGGGTTCACCCTGTGATCCACTACAAATAAGCAGAATATTTTCTCGCGGTATCAATCCAAATTCTTCCATGGGGATCATATCTGGCCAGTCTTGCAGATAGCCACAAGACCGTGCGGCATCATAAGCCCTGTTCAGGGCGCGCCCGATCAGCATAGGGCTTCTATCTGTTTCATACGCGGCTTCTATGAGAGAATTGAGCCGTGCCACATTACTGGCAAAGCATGTCACAGCAACACGGCCTTTCTGTTTTTTAATCTCATCAATTAAACCTTGGCGTGCTACCGCTTCGCTTGCTGTTGAACCTTCAACCATGGCATTGGTAGAATCGCCAATCATGGCAAGCACACCACGTTCACCAAGTTCGTCAAGGCGCGCAATATCTGATAGGCGACCCAGTTGCGGGTCATCATCAAATTTCCAGTCGCCCGTATGGAAAATATGCTCCCCTGCCACATTGATGATTAATCCAGCCGGATCAGGGATAGAATGGGTTAATGCCACCATCTCAACTTCAAATGCACCAATTTTCTGCTTCTGATTATAATCCAGCACCCGCAATGGAATATTCATATCAGGGCAGCGTTCTTTTAATTTTTGCCTTAACAGGGCCAGAGTGAATGGCGTGCCATAAATTGGACATCTGATTTTTTCCCATAAATACGGGATAGCCCCCAGATGATCTTCGTGACCGTGGGTCACCACTAATGCTTTCAGCTTATCCAGTTTATCATCCAGAAAACGCAGATCAGGCAGAATAACATCAACCCCCGGCATGCTTTCATCAGGAAAATTGATACCCAGATCAACCATGATCCACTGATCATCATAATGATAGAGATTAGCGTTCATGCCAATCTCACCAGAACCGCCTAGCGGGACAAAAAGAATATCAGAGGATTTCCAGTTCATATTCAGACCTGTTGTCTTTCAAAGATGATGGCCAGTCCTTTAAGGGTAAGGATGGGATCGTAGGTATCTATAACCGGACTAGCATCACAAAAGATAGCCCCCAGACCACCGGTGGCAATAATCGTCACGTTATCTTCTTTCACTTCAGCCTTCATCCGCGAGACAATACCTTCAAATAGACTGATATAACCAAAAAATAAACCGCTATTCATCGCTTCAATAGTTGTTTTTCCAATAATAGGTAAATCATTGCGCCAATGTGCCGGATCAATCAGCGGTAATCTGGCTGCCGCCCGATACAGGGCATCAATCGATAAATTCACACCGGGGGCAATAGCACCGCCACAATATTCACCCATTGCTGAAATATAGTCACAAGTCGTTGCTGTGCCAAAATCAATGACAATGGATGGACAGGAATAAAGCATGCTAACAGCCGCCGCATTTGCAATCCGGTCTGCACCAGCCTGTTCCGGTTTTTCAATAGCAATCTTGACCCCGTGATTTAACTGATCCGAAGCCAGAATATAACAAGGTGCATCAAGATAACGATCAGCCAGACGCCGCAAAGCAGGAAGGGTTTCAGGCACAACCGTTGATATGATCACGCCCGTAATATCAGCAAAGGTATAATCATGATTGCCTAAATGAAAGGCCAGCCATGAGGCATAATCATCTGCTGTAAAAGCCGAATCTGTTGACTTGCGCCAGTTGAGAAACTGGTCTTGATCCTGTCTTAATCCAAATACG
The DNA here is from genome assembly GCA_049595035.1 of Puniceispirillales bacterium (SeqCode). Lineage (GTDB taxonomy): Bacteria > Pseudomonadota > Alphaproteobacteria > Puniceispirillales > UBA1172 > UBA12202. The sequence continues at coordinate 39,691 of JBMYKD010000002.1, forward strand.
ATATTAGTGTTTCCACCATCTATAACGAGAAGCATAATACATCCATCTTGATCAATCGGAACATGTCAGCCTTTTATGACAGGGTCATCCATATGTTGAAACGGACGCGCCCTGATCACATCACCTGCTGATATTGATAGCACGCCATATGTATCTGTTTCCAGTTGCATTGTTCCATCCGGGTTAATCCCCCTGAACCAGCCCTCTATCGATTTTTCGGCATCTTGGATCAACATAATCCTGTCATCCAGAAACGCGGCATATTTCATCCATGGTCTGATAAACGGCTCTAACCCATTATCATCCCATTGTGCAATATGTCTTTGCAGGTGAATAAAAAGCTGATCACGAAAATCATCAACAGATATCGGGGTTTCTATATGATCTCCTAAAACCGTTGCTGGCCAGCCATTCGCCGCAATAGACGGTGCTTCTGACAGATTAACACCTATACCTATAATGACAGTACCTTTATAAACTTCCAGTAAAATTCCTGCCATTTTTTTCCCGTCAACCAACACATCATTAGGCCATTTCAATGTCAGATAGGTCTGATCGATAAGTGGCGAGATGGTTTCTGCCAAGGCCAGACCCGTGACAAGCGATACCCCCGGCCAATCCATTTGGGGGCGCGATGGTTGAACAATCACGGATAGATACAAATTACCTTTAGGGGACTGCCATTCCCGACCATGACGTCCCCGCCCTTCAGTCTGGATATATGCCTGAAATACTGATCCGGATGCCGCACCATCATCAATAGCTTGTCTTGCCAGATCAGATGTGCTGGTCGTTTCTTCCCATACCGAAACTGATAGATTTAAAAACACACTAGCCCGCTACAAAGACGACAAAGGGCATGGATGCCATAATCTGGTCACGCAACATGCCTAGCCCAAACAGGAATAAAGCCATCACCACAGCCGCCCCAAGCGCAATCATGGTATTGCTTCTGGGGATATCATTGTCGATGGTGATAATCTGCTCATCAACATACATGACCTTGATAATACGGATATAGTAAAAAGCCCCGATGACCGAAGCGAGAACACCAATAACCGCTAATAAGACATGACCAGAGGCAATCGCTGCTGAAAAGACATACCACTTTCCGAAAAACCCACCCATTGGCGGTATCCCTGCCATGGAAAACATCAGCACCATCATGGCTAGAGCATAAACCGGATGCGACCGGGAAAACCCTGATAAATCTTCAATACGGGTTAACGGCCGGCCTTCTTGCTTCAGAGATAAAATAATAGCAAAAACACCAATAGAAGAAATGACATAAATGGCCATGTACAGCATCACCGATGCAACACCAAGATCACTGGCCGCCGCAACGCCAACTAGTGCATAGCCCATATGGGCAATGGACGAATAAGCCATCAGACGCTTGATATCGGTTTGCATAATCGCCCCGCCTGCACCTATCAGCATGGATAGAACCGCAATAATCATGACAATCTGTTGCCAGCTGGAACTGGCATCAGCAAGCACCCCATTGGTAAAGCGCAAGAACAGCGTCATTGCTGCCAGTTTTGGCACAACCGCAAAAAATGCCGTAACAATCGTTGGTGATCCTTCATAGACATCAGGCGTCCACATATGGAAAGGGGCGGCAGAAATCTTGAATGCCAGACCGGATATCAAGAATACCATTCCGATAACTGCGCCGGGACTAATGTCATTTTCAAGGGCAATTTTAATACCGTCATAACTGGTATGACCGGTAAAGCCATAAAGCAGAGAAGCCCCATAAAGCAGAAGCCCGGATGACAAGGCGCCAAGCAGAAAATATTTCAGCCCTGCTTCGGATGAACGTAAGGATTCACGGCGGATAGCGGCAATTACATAAAGAGGCAGTGATTGCAATTCCAGCGCCATATAGAGCAGAATGATATCATTTGCTGACACCATTAGCATCATACCAAGCACCGATAATAGCATCAGCAATGGCAGTTCCGGACGATTAATCTGATCATGTTTCAGCTCACGCTTCGACATAAGCAGAATACCGATAGCACCTAATAAAATGATCACCTTCATATAAACCATGAAAGATGAGGTGAAAAACTGGCCATTAAAAGCATATGCTGGTTGATACCCATTATAAATCGTCAGAAAAATAGCAACGACAAAACTGACCAGCGTCAATCGGCGCACCAGATTTGAAGCCTTTTCCTGAGGAGCAATAAATGCAGATACAAGCACAAGAACAAGCGAAGCAAGTGCAATAAAAATTTCTGCCGTAGCTGGTTGTAGATTAAGTAAATCCATCATCTATTCTCCAAGGGCAATGGAAGCGATCTGGTTATTGCCTGAAAGCTCCATGCTGGCTAAATCCATATGCTCAAGAACCGTCATAATGGATACATCCATGATTTCTAAAATTCCGGCAGGAAAAATTCCGTACCAAATCACAAGTATCGTCAAAGGAACAAAGATAAATATCTCTCTCTGGTTAAGTGGCTCAAGAGCAATAATTTCATCCTTTTCGGCACGCCCGAAAACGACCCGCCGATATAGCCACAGCATATAGGTAGCCCCCAGAATAACCCCGGTAGCGGTAAATATGGCCACCAGAATATTGGCCTGCCATGCACCAACCATCACCAGAAACTCACCCACAAAGCCTGTTGTTCCCGGCAGACCCACAGACCCCAGCATCATGATCATGAAAAACACCGCATAACGTGGCATAGCATCCGCTACCCCGCCATAGGCATCAATATCACGCGTATGCAGGCGATCATAAACAACCCCGACCGCGAAAAATAAGGCTGCAGATATCAATCCATGGCTGATCATCTGGAACATAGCACCGGCAATGCCCTGCGTATTAAACGAAAAAATACCAACCGTAACAAACCCCATATGGGCAACCGAAGAATAAGCGATCAGTTTCTTCATATCCTGCTGGGCTAATGCCACCAGTGAGGTATAGATAATGGCGATAATAGAAAGAACAAAGATCAATGGCGCAAAGGTCACCGACGCATCGGGGAACATAGGCAGTGAAAACCGTAAAAATCCATAACCACCCATTTTCAGCAAGACGCCAGCAAGGATCATAGAACCGGCGGTTGGTGCCTCAACATGGGCATCAGGTAACCAAGTATGGACAGGCCACATCGGCATTTTAACCGCGAATGAAGCAAAGAAAGCAAGGAATAGCCAGAATTGCACATCCGGATCAAAAGCAAACTCGGCTAGTTGCGGGATATTAGTTGTGCCAGCGGTATTATACATCACCAATATTGCGACCAGCATCAATACAGAACCAGCCAGCGTATATAGGAAAAACTTAAAAGCAGAATACACCCGCCGTGCCCCGCCCCAGATACCTATGATGATAAACATCGGGATCAGAACAGCTTCAAAAAACAGGTAGAAAACCACCAGGTCCAGCGCCGCAAAAGTACCAATCATCAAGGTTTCCAAAGCCAGAAAAGCAATCATATATTCACGCACACGATGCTTTACCGATTGCCAGCTAGCCAGAATAGCAAGCGGGGTCAGAAAAGCGGATAGCACAATAAAGGGCATGGATATGCCATCAACACCCATCATAAATCCAATGCCATCTGCTACCAGCCAGTCCCCTTTATCAACAAACTGATAACCGGCATAAGTAGGATCAAAATTGATCAGCAGAGTAAGCGATAAAAGGAATGTAAAGCCAGACACCCACAATGCAACATTGCGGGCATTCCTGCTCACCACTTCATCATCACCGCGTATCAGCAGTAAAAAGATAACCCCAACAAGTGGCAAAAAGGTTAGAACTGTTAATACAGGCCAGGTCGTTGTTTCCATTTTCTATACTCCTTTGGCCTATAAGCTGCGAATATACCATGCCAGAAGCGCAATCACGCCTATCAGCATGGCAAAGGCATAATGGAAAACGTAACCAGACTGCATCCGGCTACAAAAAGCGGAAAACCGGTTTACCGTGCTTGAAATGCCATCTGGGCCAAATCCATCAATCGTGTCTTTATCCCCGCGTATCCATAACACACGCCCAATATCAACAGCAGGACGGACAAACATGGCATGATAAAGTTCATCAAAATACCATTTCCGGTAAAATAACTGATGAATAGGCCGGAACATCCGCGCCATAACGCCAGCCGCCGAAGGCATCATGCCATAGATGATAATAGCAAGCCCTATACCACCAAGACTGACAAAGAGTGGGAGCAGTTTCACCCATTTTGGCACATGATGCGCGTCTTCCATAATATGGTTAGATGGATCAATAAAGATTGATCGTCCCCAGAATTCATACCAGTGATAGCCGACAAAAAGATCATAGAACAACCAGCCCGATAGCACCGCACCAATGGCCAGAATAAATAATGGCACTGTCATCACAAGCGGGCTTTCATGGATATGTGACATCACATCAGCACTTGCCCTTGGCTTGCCATGAAACGTCATCATCAGTAATCGCCAGGAATAGAATGCTGTCAGAAAAGCCGCCGCAATACCCAGATACCAGGCTAAATTACCAATCGGGGTATGCGCGGCATAGGCCGCTTCCAGTATCATATCTTTCGAATAATATCCGGCAAAGAACGGGATTCCGGCCAGAGCCAGAGAACCTATCCACATCATGGCATAGGTAAAGGGTATCTTGTGCCAGATACCACCCATATTCCGCATATCCTGTTCGTCAGACATCGCATGGATCACTGAACCCGCGCCTAAGAATAATAAGGCTTTAAAAAAGGCGTGGGTGGTAAGATGGAACATCGCGGCCGGATATGCAGAAACACCTGCGGCAAAGAACATATATCCCAATTGTGAGCAGGTCGAATAGGCAATCACCCGCTTGATATCAAATTGAGTCAGGCCAATGGTAGCGGCAAAAATAGCTGTCAAAGCCCCGACGACGGTAATGACATCTCTGGTGAAAGGTGCATATTCAAGCATCGGTGACAGACGGCAAACCAGAAATACGCCGGCTGTGACCATTGTGGCGGCATGGATCAATGCAGAAACAGGAGTAGGGCCTTCCATGGCATCGGGAAGCCATGTATGCAGACCTAACTGGGCGGATTTTCCCATCGCCCCAATAAAGAGCAGAATGCCAGCGACTTCAAGTGCTGGCATGGCATAGCCCAGAATTGTTATCTGGCTGTCAATCAATTCCGGCACAGACTGGAAAATCACATCCAGCTGAACCGAACCGGTAAGATGGAATAAAGCAAATATACCAAGGGCAAAGCCAAAATCACCGACACGGTTCACCACAAAGGCTTTCATCGCCGCTTCATGGGCTGATGGTCGTTGATACCAGAAACCGATCAACAGATATGAAGCGACACCAACCCCTTCCCAGCCAAAGAATAATTGCACCAGATTATCAGCTGTTACCAGCATCAGCATGGCAAAGGTAAAAAGCCCCAGATAGGCCATGAAACGCGGTTTTGATTTATCATGGGACATATAGCCAACAGAATAGACATGCACCATGGCAGAAACCGTTGTCACAACAATGACCATGACAGCGGTCAGGGTATCAAAGCGTAAAGCCCAGTCGACCTGAAAACTGCCAACACTAATCCAGCTGGCCAGATAAACGGTCTGATCAATGCCGGGAATAGCCATATTGATAAAAGCAATCCAGCCAAGCAATGCCGATAACAGAACCCCGGTCAAACTGAATATATAACCAAGGGTATCATTTTTCATCAGCGAGGCTATACCCGCACCGATTGCGCCTAACAGAGGCAAAAAGACAATGGCACTAATCATCAGGTTAGCCTTTCATCATATTAATATCTTCAACCGCGATGCTGCCACGATTGCGGAAATACACAACCAGAATGGCAAGCCCTATTGCCGCTTCGGCCGCGGCAACAGTCAGGATGAACATAGCAAAAATCTGGCCGGTAATATGCCCATGATAGGATGAGAACGCTGCCAGATTAATATTTACCGCCAACAACATAAGCTCAATACACATCAGAATGATAATAACATTCTTACGGTTCAGGAAAATGCCAACCGCACCAAAGGTAAATAAAATGGCCGCAACCATCAGATAGTGAATGAGTGATATATCCCCCATGACGTCCCCTTATTTCAGTCGCTTATTTGCCGCGCGGCTGTCTTCCAGCACTTTCGGGGCAACATGACTATCGACAGATACAATCTGCACTGTTTCCTCACGCGATCTGCTATTCTGAACAGATATAACCTGTCGTTTGACACCTTCGCGATGCCGCATGGTCAGGGTAATTGCCCCAATCATAGCAACCAGAAGAATCAATCCAGCCACCTGAAAATTGAGCAGATTTTCCGTATAAAGCACGGCCCCGATCATGGCAGTATTACTTTGTTCACCTGATATGCCCGTAGCCAGAACATTGCTGCTGCTCACATCCTGAGTGAAAATCATCAACAGCTCAACAATCAGGATTAATCCCACAACAAGCCCAAGAGGTAGGTTCTGGCGAAACCCCTGCCGCATTTCATCAATATTGATATCCAGCATCATCACAACAAAAAGGAAAAGCACCGCCACCGCGCCGACATAGACAACAACCAGAAGCATCGCCAGAAACTCTGCCCCCAGCAGAACGAATAATCCAGCCGAATTGAAAAAAGACAGGATCAGGAAAAGCACCGAATGGACAGGGTTACGAGCGACAATAACCATCAACCCGGATACAACCGTCATCAAGGCAAAAAGATAAAAGAATAATGGCGCAATCATGATCAGTCTTCTCTATCGGTAACGCGCATCAGCGGCAAGATTTCGGGCAATTTCCGTTTCCCAGCGATCACCGTTAGAGAGCAGTTTTTCTTTATCATAATACAACTCTTCTCTTGTTTCAGCGGCAAATTCGAAATTTGGCCCTTCAACAATGGCATCAACCGGACAGGCTTCCTGACAAAATCCGCAATAGATACATTTGGTCATATCAATATCATAGCGGGTTGTTCGCCGACTGCCATCAGGACGTGGTTCAGCTTCAATCGTGATAGCCTGGGCGGGGCAAATCGCTTCACATAATTTACAGGCAATACAGCGTTCTTCGCCATTCGGATAACGGCGCAAGGCATGTTCGCCCCTGAAACGTGGAGAAATAAAGCCTTTTTCATAAGGGTAATTCAACGTCGCTTTAGGCTTGAACAGATATTTTAATGTTAATCCCATTCCTTTGAGAATCTCAAGCAATAGAAAAGAGCGCGCAGCGGCAACTAATGATGACATCTTTATCCCCCTATTCTATTGTGGCAGAAGTCCGAAACCAAGCAGAACTCCGCCAGTCAGAACAACAAAGATTAATGTGAATGGCAGGAATATCTTCCAGCCCAGACGCATCAGTTGGTCATAACGATAACGTGGCGTTGTGGCACGGATCCAAAGAAAAACAAATAACACTAGCGCGACTTTTAAGGCGAACCAGATTGGCCCCGGTATCAAATATAAAATCGGCCAGTCAAATGGCGGTAACCACCCCCCAAGGAACAGGGTTGTTGTCATACCACTCATCAAGATCATATTGGCATATTCCCCAAGGAAGAACAGCGCAAAGGACATGGAAGAATATTCAACAAAATATCCGGCCACCAATTCTGATTCCCCTTCGGGTAGGTCAAATGGTGCGCGGTTGGTTTCTGCCAATGTGGAAATGAAGAAAATCACAAACATCGGGAAAAGCGGAATAAAAAACCACATATCCTTCTGTGCCATAACAATATCAGTTAGATTAAGTGATCCGGCGGCCATGATCACGGTAATGATGACCAGACCTAATGACACTTCATAGGAAATCATCTGTGCCGCCGACCGCATTGCCCCAAGAAACGGATATTTGGAATTGCTTGCCCAGCCAGCCATGATAACGCCATACACACCAAGTGATGAAATAGCAAAAAGATAAAGAATGCCAACATTCACATCGGCAATCACCATTCCTTCACCAAAAGGAATGACCGCCCATGCGACCAGTGACAAGATGAAAGTAAGCATTGGCGCAATAACAAATACCGCCTTTGATGCGCCAGATGGCAGAATCGTTTCTTTAGACAACAATTTTAACGCGTCAGCAAATGGCTGAAACAATCCAAATGGCCCCACCACATTAGGGCCTTTCCGCAATTGCATCAGCCCAATCACCCGACGTTCAGCCAGTGTCAGATACGCAACAGCGATCAATAGCGGGACAATCACGGCAAAAATCTGAGCCACCGTCCACATCAGATTGACGATGATGGGGCTGGTAAAAAATCCGGTTAGCGTTTCCATTATTCCGCCGCCTTTGTTTCGTCATTCTGGTCAAAAGCCTTAACACATTCCGCCATGGTGACAGATGCGCGGCTAATCGGACAGGTCATATAGAAATTACGGGAAGACAATGCCGCCCCTGAAACAGAACCGATGGCACATTCCATGGGAAGGGCAGTGATCATCTGTTTGCGGCCAAGTTTTTTCGGACGCGCTGGTTGTGGGCAATCCACATTGGCAAAGACCGGATAGGCCTGACATAACTTTTCACGCAATCCATCCAGATCATCAAAAGGCAGAGTTTTATTCAATACGGCAGAAAGAGCCCGCAAAATAGCCCAATCTTCGCGGGCATCGCCGGGGGGAAAGGCCGCTTTCTGGGCATGCTGAACCCGGCCTTCCATATTTGCATAAATGCCGTCTTTTTCACTCCATGCCGCGCCGGGCAATACAATATCGGCCTGTGATGCCCCGCGGTCACCATGACTACCTATATAGATGATGGTAGATTTACTATCTCGCTGGCTCAGATCAACTTCATCAGCGCCCAGATTAAACACCAGTTTGATAGTGCCCTTTTCCAGAGCCGAACAAATTTCCGTCGTCGATTTGCCGCCACTGGCAGGCAGGAATTCCATCATCAGGCCAGCCACACGCGCCGCCGCATGATGCAGAATATTAAATCCATTCCATTCTGGTGATATCAGACCGACTGTTTTAGCAATGTCGGAAATGGCGGCCAGTATACCAGCACTATCTTTTCGGTTACATGCCGACGCACCAAGGATTATCATCGGACGTTTGGCCCGTTTCAATGCCGTGACCACAGGCCCGCCCTTACTTGCCAATTGTTCAAGAATAGAGGCATCGTCACCAAGTTCAGTGACCGGATAAGTCAGATCAACAGGCGCACCAAGACGAAAGATTTTCAGGTTTGAATTCAACCAGTTCTGCCGAATACGGGCATTTAGCACTGCCGCTTCATGCCGCGGATTTGCGCCAATCAGGAAAATCACATCAGCATCATCAAGTCCGGCAATGGTTGAATTAAACAGGTATCCCCCCTGCCCCTGCTGGCCAATAACAGAACCATCCTGTCGGCAATCCATATGGGGTGAGCCCAGTGCTTCCATCAGGCTTTTCAAGGCAAACATGGATTCTGCATCTGCCAGATCACCAGCAAGTGCCGCTGTTTCTTGCGGTTTGGTTTTCTTCACGACTTTATGGATGGCTGTAAACACATCATCCCAGCTTGCTTCGGCCAGACGGCCATTCGCCCCCCGCATATAAGGGCGGTCGATCCGTTGCCGCATCAATCCATCAATATGATGCCGGGTTTTATCAGAAATCCATTCCTCATTAATATCATCATTTATCCGCGGCAGAATACGCATCACTTCGTTTCCGCGCGTATCAACGCGAATATGACTGCCAACGGCATCCATCACATCAATGCTTGACGTATGGGTTAATTCCCATGACCGGGCTTTATAGGCGTAAGGCCGACTGGTCAACGCACCAACCGGACACAGATCAACAACATTACCAGACAATTCGGATGCTAATGACTTTTCCAGATAGGTGGTGATTTCCATACCCTCACCCCGGCCAATAGCCCCCAATTCTGGTACACCTGCCACTTCTGTTGCGAAACGCACGCATCGGGTGCAATGAATACAGCGGGTCATAATGGTTGAAATCAGTGGCCCCATATTTTTATTTTCAACCGCACGCTTTTCTTCCTGATAACGGCTATCAGCATGGCCATAGCCCATGGCCTGATCCTGAAGATCACATTCCCCGCCCTGATCACAAATCGGACAATCCAGAGGATGATTGATCAACATGAATTCCATCACGCCTTCCCGCGCTTTTTTCACAAGAGGCGTATCAGTTTTGATGACCATGCCATTACCCGCAGGCATGGCGCAAGACGCAACCGGCTTTGGTGACCGTTCCATTTCCACAAGACACATGCGGCAATTACCTGCAATGGATAGCCTTTCATGATAACAGAACCGTGGCACTTCCTTACCCGCAGCTTCACATGCCTGAAGCACGGTAGAACCTTCTTCTACCTCGACTTCTTTTCCATCAACGGTAAGTGTGATCATATCAGACATCCTTATTCTGCCACCGCCGCAGCACGCCATGCTGTAATTCGCTTTTCAATTTCAGGCCGGAAATGCCGAATTAATCCCTGAATTGGCCATGCCGCTGCATCACCAAGCGCGCAAATCGTATGGCCTTCAACCTGTTTGGTCACATCATGAAGCGTATCAATTTCTTCTATATCGGCATCACCTTTGACCAGACGTTCCATCATGCGATACATCCATCCTGTTCCTTCGCGGCATGGCGTACACTGGCCGCAGGATTCATGCTTGTAAAAATAGGATATGCGGGCAATCGCCTTAATGATATCCGTTGATTTATCCATCACGATAATTCCAGCCGTACCAAGCCCTGTCTGTTCCGCTTTCAAACTGTCAAAATCCATCAAAACCGTGTCACAGATCGATTTAGGCAACATGGGCGTTGACGACCCGCCCGGGATCACCGCAAGCAGATTGTCCCAGCCGCCACGCACCCCGCCAGCATGTTTTTCAATCAAATCTTTTAAAGGGATACCCATTTCTTCTTCAACGTTACAGGGATTATTAACATGCCCTGAAATACAGAACAGTTTTGATCCCGTATTACCATCACGACCAAGACCAGAAAACCAGCTTGCTCCACGACGCAATATGGTCGGCACAACAGCAATGGTTTCAACATTATTGACTGTGGTAGGACAGCCATATAGACCCGCACCGGCGGGGAATGGCGGCTTTAGACGTGGCTGGCCTTTCTTTCCTTCCAGCGATTCAATCAATGCGGTTTCTTCACCGCAGATATAGGCACCGGCACCACGATGCAGATAAAGGTCAAAATCCCAGCCTGATTTTGCAGCATTCCTGCCTAATAATCCCGCTTCATATGCTTCATCAATTGCCGATTGTAATGCCTTGGCTTCATTGACAAATTCACCCCTGATATAGATATATCCGACATGAGCACGCATAGAAAAACCGGCAATCAGACAGCCTTCGATTAACTTATGTGGTTCATGACGGATAATATCCCTATCCTTGCATGTTCCGGGTTCGGATTCATCAGCGTTCACCACCAGATAATGAGGCCGATCTTTGACTTCTTTCGGCATGAATGACCATTTCAGCCCTGTTGGGAAACCAGCACCGCCACGCCCCCGCAATCCGGATGCCTTTACCTGTTCAATCACTTCTTCATGACCAAGCTTGATTAATGCTTTCGTATTATCCCAGTCACCACGCGCTTTGGCGGCGGTCAGATCAGCTCCTTGCCAGCCATAGACATTAGTAAAGATACGGTCCTTATCACTAAGCATGATCGTCTCCTTTACCTGTTTTCTGTTTTGCATTGGCTTTTGATGGTTTTTGCGGAAAATCCACAATATTTGTCAGGCTGGTTGGCGCTGGTTCCGGTTGCGAGCCCTGCCTGCCGCGCAAGGAACCTGCAGGCGGCACATCATCCTTATTCAGGCGATCAATTAAATCCGACATAGCCATATAATCAAGGTCTTCATAATAATCATCATTGATTTGTACCATTGGCGCATTTACGCACGCCCCCAGACATTCGACTTCAAGCAGGCTGAACTTACCACATGCGCTGGTCTGGCCTGATGTAATACCCAGTTTATCTTTCACGCATCGCATGACGTCATCGCTACCACGCAACCAGCACGGCGTTGTTCCACATGCCTGAATAAAATATTTACCCACCGGCTTGAGATTGAACATGGTGTAGAATGTAGCCACTTCTAGCACGCGGATTTCAGGCATTTCACATAAATCAGCAATAGCTTCGATAGCTTTCATCGGTATCCAGTTATCATGTTGACGTTGCGCCAGATCAAGCAGAGGCAGAACAGCACTTGCTTTTCTGTCTTTGGGATATTTAGCCATGATTGCCTTAATCTGTTTTTTATTTTCCGCAGAAAAGGCAAAATGATCAGGCTGTTCATCAGCGATACGACGGGAAATACTCATCGATCAATCTCTCCAAATACAACATCCAATGACCCCAGAATAGCCACGGAATCTGCTAGCATATGACCGCGTGACAACTGATCCATTGAGGCCATAAAATAAAATCCGGGAGCGCGTAATTTGCACCGGTAAGGTTTATTGCTTCCATCAGCAACTAAAAAGACCCCAAACTCGCCTTTTGGTGCTTCGACAGCGGTATAGCTTGACCCTGCCGGAACATGGAAACCTTCGGTATAAAGCTTAAAGTGATGAATAAGAGCTTCCATAGAGGTTTTCATATCATCACGTCTAGGCGGGGACACTTTATGATCTTCGGACATGACCGCACCTGATGGCATCAATTCAATACATTGACGAATGATATGGATGGATTGCCGCATTTCTTCGATCCGCACCAGATAACGGGCATAACAATCACCGGTTTTCCCGGTAGGAATATCAAAATCTAGTTCATCATAAACGTCATATGGCTGGGTTTTGCGTAAATCCCATGGCAGGCCAGATGCACGGATACATGGCCCTGTGAAGCCAAGATCAAGTGCTTCATCAAGAGTTACCACCCCGATATCAACTGTTCTCTGTTTGAAAATACGGTTTTCCGTAAGCAGGCCTTCCATATCATCAATAAAGGATGGAAAGCGTTCTGCCCAGGCATCAATATCTTCGAGCAACCCGTCGGGTAAATCCTGATGAACCCCGCCAGGACGGAAATAGGCCGCATGAAGCCTTGCGCCGGAAGCACGTTCATAAAACTCCATCAAATGTTCGCGTTCTTCAAATCCCCATAGCAAGGGTGTCATTGCGCCAACATCAATGGCAAAGGTAGTCAGATTGAGCAGATGATTCAGAATACGGCCAATTTCACAATACAGCACACGGATGAATTGCCCCCGACGCGGCACGTCAACCTGAAGCATTTTTTCAATAGCCAGCGCGAATGCATGTTCCTGATTCATCGGCGACACATAATCCAGCCGGTCAAAATAAGGCAACGCCTGCAGATAGGTTTTATGTTCAATCAGCTTTTCCGTGCCACGATGCAAAAGCCCGATATGCGGGTCAGCTCTTTCAATAACCTCACCGTCCATTTCCAGAACCAGACGAAGCACGCCATGGGCCGCCGGATGCTGAGGGCCAAAATTCATTGTTAATGGTTTGATAGTAGGATCAGTCATTCTGTCCCTCATCAGATGAAGGTTCATGTGTTAACATACTGGGGTCTATCTGCCGCATGGAAGTTTGCGCCCCTTCCCACGGACTTTCGTAATCAAAATCACGATATTCCTGTGTTAATTGCACGGGTTCATAGACAACCCGGCGTTCACTATCATCATATCGCACTTCAACAGTACCCGTCAGAGGAAAATCCTTACGCAAGGGATGGCCTTCAAAACCATAATCGGTCAGAAGACGCCTCAAGTCACCATGATCATTAAAGAAAATGCCAAACATGTCCCAAATTTCACGCTCTGCCCAGTTTGCGCATCCAAATAATGCCGTCACAGATGGCGCAACTTCGTTTTCCGCAATGGGTACAACCAGCCGTATCCGTTGATTAAGGGTGACACTTAACAGCTGATAGATCAGATCAAAACGCTTGCCACGTTCCGGATAATCAACAGCCGTGATATCTGATAATTGTGTAAACCCACCACCAGATTCATCTTTCAGTCTGGTCAGCACAGCTATCAGTTGATCCAATTCTATCTTAACCGATAACTCACCCCTGAAAACGGTGATATCCTCTGGTGATTTTCGCAAAGCAACCGCAAAATGTTCTTTCCATTCTTCGACTGTTTCGGCCTGTTTCATGGGATGTTTAGGCATGGAAGGCATAATATGAAATAATCCTAGCGGGCAATAGTAGCGGTTCTTCTGATTTTCTTTTGCAATTGCAGCAATCCATAGATCAGGGCTTCGGCCGTGGGGGGACACCCCGGAACATAAACATCAACCGGCACAATACGGTCACAGCCACGCACAACAGCATAGGAATAGTGATAATAACCGCCCCCATTAGCACATGATCCCATGGATAGAACCCAGCGTGGTTCTGCCATCTGATCATAAACCTTGCGCAAGGCCGGTGCCATTTTATTCGTCAGGGTTCCCGCAACAATCATCACATCAGATTGCCGGGGGCTAGGCCGGAACAGCATCCCGTATCGGTCGGTATCATAGCGTGAGGCGGCAGAATGTATCATTTCAACCGCACAACAGGCCAGACCGAATGTCATTGGCCATAATGAGCCGCTTCGCGCCCAGTTAAACAATTTGTCAGCCTGTGCCACGACAAAACCGCGATTTGCAATTTCATCAGCAACAGCACCAAGAATAGCATCTTGATCCTTACCGGGGGGGATGGGTTTATTAGGCGAAAGACTCAGATCATCCATAGCTTAATCCCAGTCAAGGGCTCCTTTTTTCCACTCATAAATAAAACCGACCGTTAGCACGACCAGAAACACAAACATTGACCAGAAACCAAACGTCCCGATTTCACCTAGTGATACCGCCCACGGGAATAGGAATGCTACTTCAAGGTCAAAGATAATAAAGAGAATGGCAACAAGATAGAAACGAATGTCAAACCGGCTACGGGAATCGTCAAATGCTTCAAATCCACATTCATAAGCACTCAATTTTTCAGGATCAGGACGCTGTGCCCCGACAATGACCGAACCGATAACAAACGCTGCAGATAGGCCGATGGCAATAGCCAGAAAAACAACGATTGGTAGATATTCCATCAAATATGATGACATTAGTTTTCATTTCCTCGTTTTATCATATGCTTATCAGCATTTACGGAAACCATGTTCTTCTATTAATGCTTTTTCTAAGGCATCAATACTATTACTTGCCGCCGGAATCAATGGCGAACGCAAATTTGCCCATCTGGCATCACCAGACCATCTGGCCAGCAAAGCCTTCTGTGATGGGATAGGTGCATAATCCTGAAAAAGCATCCGTATAGCCTTGACTTTAATATGTTTTTCTTCGGCAGCGTCGTAATCCCCCTGATGGCAAAGCTGGATCACTTCATCAATACCAACACCGTTAAGGTTCGCCGTTGCAGATATGCATCCCGGCGCACCGCGACGAATAGCCTCAATCACCGGCAACTCCGCTCCCGGATAAACAATTAGCCCGTCTATATCCAGAAGAGCGGCGGTATTTTCCCAATCACCGGACGAATCCTTGATGCCCACCACTTCCGGAAAATCCGCATATAACCGTTTCACGAGTTCTATGCTTAACCCGACATGCGCCACCTGTGGAATATGATAGAGGTAAATTCGTAATTCAGGGTGATCGACCATGCGGATCAGGTCTTTGTAGTAGTTATATAATCCGTCGTCAGATACGCCTTTATAGTAAAAGGGCGGCAGGATCATTGCGCCCAGACAACCCTGATCAACCGCATGCCGGGTCAGGCGCGCGGTATCAGGCAGATTGGTTAATCCTGTACCGGGGATCATAACAGCGGGGTCAATGCCACTTTTAATCAGGGCTTCAAGCATATCGATACGTTCATCAATGCCAACTGATAATGCTTCCCCGGTGGTGCCAAAAGGAGCTAGACCCGAACAGCCACCTTCGGAAAGAAGCCATTTTGAATGTACAATAAAAAGATCGGGCGCCAATGACATATCGTCATTAAGCGGGGTAAGCACAGGGGCAATAAGGCCTTTAATCATGATACTATCCTGAAACGAATGATCGGATTGATGTATTATGGCTACACCGGACAGCATATAATATCAAGTATTTTACCCCCATTTATCATGAGAATTATTTCGTTTTTGCCCATGATATAAGGGAATAGTGACTTGCATAAATACGGTAATGTGGTAAACAGCCTGTCATCAAGCAATTTTGCTTATAACCTCTTGCTGATGGCTCTTATATTTTTTGCTGTTGGCTCACATACCTTTTGAGGTATGGCATGATCCAGAAGGGGAATGACATGCAATTATATGAATGCGTATTCATTATACGCCAGGATCTGTCCAATGCACAGGTCGAAAACATTACCAACGAATTTTGTGCCATTATCACCGATAGTAAAGGCGCGGTAGTCAAGCAGGAATACTGGGGCTTGAAAACCATGGCTTACAAAATCAAGAAAAATCGCAAAGGGCATTATACCATGCTCAATTTTGAAGCTGATGCGGAAACGGTTGCTGAATTTGACCGTCGCATGGGTTTGCATGAAGATATTCTGCGTTCTCTTATCCTTGCTATTGAGGAAGTTGATCCAGAACCATCAATCATGATGCAAAACAAATCTGAGCGTTCCGGTGGTGACACCAGCGACGCGGCTGCTTCCTGAGCATATTTATTGAGAGGAAAAGATCATGGCTCAACTTGAAATTACCAGACCATCCGCTCGTCGCTCATCATCGCGTCGCCGGAAATCCTGCCCATTCTCGCATCCTAGCGCACCTAAGATCGATTATAAGGACGTTAAACTTTTGCAACGTTACACAACAGAACGTGGCAAAATTGTCCCCAGTCGTATTTCTGCGGTTTCTGCGAAAAAGCAACGTGAACTGACCACTGCCATCAAACGTGCCCGTCATCTGGCACTGATGCCATTTGTCGTAGCTTAAGGGGAAAGATCATGGAAATCATTCTTCTAGAACGTGTTGAAAATCTTGGCCAGATGGGTGATCTGGTCAAAGTAAAGCCCGGATACGCCCGGAACTTTCTGCTTCCTACTGGCAAAGCCTTACGTGCAACGAAAACAAATATGGAACGGTTTGAAAGTGAACGTGCCCAGCGTGAAGCTGATAACCTCACCCGTAAATCAGAAGCCGAAGCCATTGCCAAACAGATGGAAGACCTTAGCGTCAATCTGATCAGAGCAGCCAGTGAAATGGGTCAGCTTTATGGTTCGGTGACCAGCCGTGATATTAGCGAAGCCGTAACAGCAAAAGGGTTTTCCATCACCAAAAATCAGGTTGACCTGAATACTGCTATCAAAACCCTTGGTTTGGTGCAGGTTAGTGTCGTCTTGCATCCGGAAGTGTCTATTGATGTCACTGTTAATATTGCACGCAGTCAGGATGAAGCCGAAGAACAGATCAAACTTGGTCGGGCGATTGTTAATGATGTAGCGGAACGGGAACGGCTGGAAGCAGCTGAAGCCGCGAAAGCCGCCGAACAGCGTATGGCTGAATTAGACGCCGAAGATGAGCAGGACACAACAGGCAGCGACGAAGATGCCCCTGCCCCATCTGATGACGCCAATAATACGGATGATCAAACGGATGAAAACGCTGACGCGTAAGTTATCCCCGATATCCACATAAATCACAGAATAGGCGGGTCATGTTTTCCATGCCCGCCTGTTTTTTTTAAGGCATGTTAAATTATCATGATTGATGGTTATATACAGTCTGGCCTTGATGCCACCAAACCAGCCCCCGGCCTGCCCCAGAATATCGAGGCAGAGCAAGACCTATTAGGGGCTTTACTAAGCGATAATGAGATTTTTGACAAAATCCCTGATAATCTGGACGAATCACATTTTTTCAACCCGCTAAATGGCCGGATATTTGCCGCCACAAGAAAACTATATTCCAATGGGCAACTGGCCAATCCGGTCACATTAAAAAGCTATTTTATCGGTGATGCCACATTTGCTGAAATAGATATTGAATCCTATTTGCGTGAATTGATTGAAAACGTCACCTCCCTATCCGATGCTAAATTTTATGCCGAAGATATCTATCAATGTTATCTCAGGCGGCGGCTTATTCTGATTTCAGATGAAACCATCAGCCGGTCACGCACCGCAAATATGGATCATAGTGCTGAAAGTCTGATTGAAGAAACAGAACAGCAATTATTCGAGCTTGCGGAAAATGATAAGGTATCATCTGGATTAACCCCACTCACCCATGCGTTACGGTCAGCAATTGACCGTGCCGAAGCTGCTTATAAAAACTCAGGCCATATTTCCGGCGTTGGCACCGGATTAACCGGTTTGAACAACATGCTAGGCGGCTTGCAACCATCTGATTTAATCATACTGGCCGGGCGACCAGGCATGGGGAAAACCGCCCTTGCTACCAATATTGCCTTTCATGCGGCAACCACTAATAGAACAGATGAAAACCCGCAACATGTTGCTTTTTTCTCACTGGAAATGTCAGCTGATCAGCTTGCCAACCGTATTCTTTCCAGTGAAACCGGTATTCCTTCTGATGAATTGCGGCTTGGTAAAGTCAATGCAGATCAATTCACCAATATCATTAAAACGAGTGATACTATTGAAAATGCACCTTTTTTTATTGATGATACCCCGGGATTATCTGTGTCACAATTAGCGTCACGGGCTAGACGGCTTAAGCGTACCCATGGGCTGGGATTGATCGTGGTGGACTATCTGCAACTGCTTTCTGCCCCTATGGGGACACGGTCAGAAAATCGGGTGCAGGAAATTTCTGCCATTAGCCGGACATTGAAAAACATTGCTAAAGAATTGCAAATTCCTGTTCTGGCCTTATCCCAGCTATCCCGTGCCGTTGAACAGCGCGAAGATAAACGCCCCAATCTGTCTGATTTACGCGAATCCGGTTCGATTGAACAGGATGCTGATGTGGTGATGTTCGTCTATCGCGAAGAATATTATCTTAGTAAAAGCGAGCCAGAACAGAAAGCCGATGAATCCACCGAACATTTTCAGACCAGACATAGCAGATGGCTGGAAAAATCCGAAAAAGCACAAGGCAAGGCCGAGATTATCATTGCCAAACAGCGGCATGGTAGCACAGGCGTGATCAACCCCAACTTTATCGGCAAATTCACCAAATTTGTTGATGCTATTGCCGATGACCATCTGCCAGATCGCTATTGATAGAATATGGCTTTATTTGATCGATTAATTGCAGAAATCAATCTTGATGCCATTACTAGAAACTGGCAGAAATGCAATGTTCTTTCTGGCCAGTCCACAACCGCCGCCGTGGTCAAAGCCGATGGCTATGGTCATGGTGCCAGAGAAGTATCAGAGGCCCTCTATGAAGCCGGATGCCGTGTTTTTTTCACCGCCAGCGCAGATGAAGCCGCAACGATCAGACCATATGTCGGTGATGCCCGTATTGGTTATTTTGATGGCTTATTTGCTGGTGATCTGGATATTATAACCGAATATAATCTTACCCCCAGCATAAATGATCCAGAACAATTAGACCTGTTGCCGCGACTTTCAAAAGGGGTAGCATTGCCTGATATCATGCTTCAATTAGATACAGGCATGAACCGTTTGGGCATTGACTGGCGCTGGCTTACCCCTGACAATGCTGACCTGATACAGCAAAAAGGGCATGTTTCGCTAATCTATTCCCATTTATCCAGTGCAGATGATCTGGCTAGTGATTTGAGCCATACCCAGCTTGAGCGATTCAAAGAAGCTACCACCCTGATGCCAGATATTGCGACCAGTCTGGCTGCATCTGGTGGTATTCTCCGCGGCAATGATTTTCATTGTGATATGGTGCGGCCAGGCATTGTGCTTTATGGGTATCCGCCCATTCCGGCAAATGGTTTCACCCCTGCCCTGACGTTGAAAGCAAGAGTGCTTCAGGTTAGAAAAGCCAGAGCAGGTGAGTTCACGGGATATAATGCTACCTATCAATTAACCCGCGACAGTGTTCTTGCCACTATCGCAGGCGGTTATGCTGATGGTATCCGTCGTCAGCTTAGCAATCAGGGTGTTGTTCGTCACAACGCCTTAACCGCCCCCATTTTAGGGCGCGTATCCATGGATACGCATGTCATAGATATCACGGACTGGCCAGAAGGTATGCTCGGAATGCTGGATTATGTTACGATCATATCACCAGACCATGATGCTAATGAGATGGCTTTATTAAGTGATACAATTTGCTATGATGTTTTAACATCACTACGGCTTCGGGCATCACGTGCTTATGTCTGATAGTCATGCTAAACTATGCGCACAAATAGCGTCCTGATAAAGAAAGGCTAGTCATGCAAGTATTGCAAATACCCGGCAGAGCGGCTTTATCCATGCTAGCGGAAATAGGACGGCTGAGCTTATTTGTCGGACAAGCCCTGTTCTGGCTGGTGCGACCACCATGGTATGGTCGCCAAATTTTACGGCAAATGATTGATATTGGATATTTCTCCCTGCCTGTTGTCGGGCTTACAACCATGTTTTCCGGCATGGTGATAGCATTGCAAAGCTATACCGGAACGGAACGTTTTTCAGCCGAAGGAGAAACCTCGGTCGCCACGGTAGTCGTGCTGATCATCACCAGAGAATTAGGCCCTGTTCTGGCAGGATTAATGGTAGCAGGCCGCATAGGTGCCGCTATGGCAGCAGAAATAGGAACAATGCGGGTCACCGATCAGATTGATGCATTGGACACCCTATCAACGCGTCCTATGCAATACCTGATTGCCCCGCGCGTTATTGCAGGCACCATTTGCCTGCCCTTTCTGGTTCTGATTGGTGATATCATCGGGGTATTTGGCGGCTATGTCATTGCCATCTATCAACTCGGGTTTTCGCCATCGGTATATCTATCTGGAACAATGGAGTTTCTGGAAGCCTTTGATGTGATCATCGGATTGATTAAGGCGGCGGTTTTCGGTTTTGTTGTTGCTATTATGGGTTGCTATTTTGGCTATCATTCCGGTCGTGGTGCCGAAGGCGTTGGCCGCGCCACCACGAATGCCGTTGTCTATTCTGCCATTCTGATTCTGATCTTTGATTTCATGATAACCGGTTTTGCGTTTGTGCGGTGATAACATGAGCGATATAAAAATCAAAATCCGCGATTTATGTAAAAGTTTTGGAAGCAAGCATGTTTTACAAGGCATTGATCTTGATGTGCTTAATGGCCAGTCTGTTGCCATTATCGGTGCGTCAGGGACAGGTAAATCCGTTCTGCTGAAATGTATTCTTGGCCTGATCAACCCTGATAGCGGATCAGCCATGGTAGAAGGTATCGAAACCGTCGGGGCGAGTCGCCGAACCAGAGAAGACGTTTTAAGAAAATTCGGTATGCTGTTTCAGGGTGGAGCCTTATTTGATTCTCTACCCGTCTGGGAAAATATCATGTTTCGCTATCGCCAGAATAATGCCATGAATGCCGCTGAATTAAGGCAGATAGCCAAAGAAACATTAGCTGATGTTCTGTTAGAAGAACGTGTGCTTGATCTCTATCCGGCTGAACTTTCTGGCGGGATGCAGAAACGGGTCGGTCTGGCCAGAGCGATAGCGGATAAACCCGGCATCCTGTTTTTTGATGAGCCGACATCAGGGCTTGATCCCATCACAAGCGGCGTCATTAACAGGCTGATCAGGAATGCCGTTGACCGGCTTGGCGCCACCGCCATGACGATTAGCCACGATATGAACTCTGTGAGGCAAATTGCCGACTATGTGGCCATGATCCATGACGGGCATATCATCTGGCAAGGCAGTGTTAAAGATATGGAAGTGGTTGACCATCCGGTTGTTCATCAATTTGTTAATGGGCTACCCACTGGGCCATTGACCAAATATGCAGAAAGCATCTAATGGCGCGTAGCAAATCGCAATTTATCTGTCAGGAATGTGGTGCTGTTCATAATAAATGGTCAGGCAAATGTAATCAGTGCAACAGCTGGAACAGCATAACCGAAGAAACCGTTACCGCAACACCGGGCGCCGCTGGCAGGGCCAGAGGCAGCCAGATCAATATGCATAAACTGGTTGGTGATACATCACCACCACCCCGTATCAGCACCGGCATACCAGAAATGGATAGGGTGTTAGGAGGTGGGCTAGTGCCCGGTTCAGCGACACTGATAGGTGGTGACCCCGGCATTGGAAAATCCACATTGCTATTGCAGACATTGTGCAAAATGGCAATTAGCGGGCATGAAGCATCTTATTTTAGCGGTGAAGAATCTGTTGAACAAATCCGCATGCGCGGAAGCAGGCTTGGGCTTGCCACAACAGATATGTCACTGGGATTGGCCACCAGCACCAATGCCGCGGATATTACCGCATCATTACAGTCATCACAAAAGATTGCCGTTGCAGTCATTGATTCCATTCAGACGATGTTCTTGCCATCAATCGAATCAAGCCCCGGCACTGTCAGCCAGGTTCGTGCCAGCGCATTTGAATTAATCAGGGCTGCCAAAGCAAAAGGCGCGGCCATTATCATTGTCGGGCATGTGACGAAAGATGGTGCGATTGCTGGCCCCAAAGTGCTGGAACATATGGTTGATACGGTTCTTCACTTTGAAGGCGATCGCAGCCATCATTTCCGCATCTTGCGCTGTATCAAAAATCGCTTTGGCCCAACCGATGAAATCGGCGTGTTTGAAATGAAGGGTAATGGTCTGGCCGAAGTTTCTAATCCGTCTGAATTATTCCTTGCAGATCGACAGGAAAATGTATCTGGCGCAGTGGTGTTTGCAGGGCTGGAAGGAACGCGCCCAATTCTGGTTGAAATACAGGCGCTTGTGGCCCCATCCACCATGGCAAATCCACGCCGAAATGTGGTTGGCTGGGATCAGGGGCGACTATCCATGCTTGCCGCCGTGTTAGAAGCCCGTGCCGGCATCCCACTATCAGGACGGGATATTTTCCTTAACGTGGCTGGCGGGGTGAAAATTACCGAACCGGCGGCTGATCTGGCCGTGGCGGCGGCGTTGATATCTTCCATGAGTGGCCTGCCCTGTCCACGCAGTTGCGTGGTATTTGGTGAAGTCGGGCTGGCGGCAGAAACCCGCCGGGTCGCGCATCCGGATTTACGATTGAAAGAAGCAGCAAAACTTGGGTTTGATCAGGCGATTCTCCCGCCCAGTAAAGCAAAAGATATGACCGCACCAGATGGCATCGCCCTAAATTATGTTGCTGATTTGAGCCAATTAATCGCCGCGCTTGGTGGCTTGAAAGACAATTCATGATAAGGCATTGCAGGGCATATAGATTATAGGGTAAAACGAACTGACATGGATATTAGCATACCGTTTAATTTGATTGATGTTCTGATAGTCATTATTGCCGTGATATCCGGTGTGATGGCTAGCTTACGCGGACTCATCCGGGAAGTGTTTGGTCTTGCCGGCTGGGTATTTGCCATAATTGGCGCTAATTTACTGTCCGAAGTAACAACGGAACAATTAGCCGAATATATCGCATCAGACGACTTACGCACATTATTAGGCTGGGCTTTACCATTTATTATTATTTCCATCATCTGGTATATTCTATCCAATATACTAAGCCCGCCATTACGGCGTTTCACACTGAATATGCTTGACCGTCCTCTTGGCTTTATTTACGGATTAGCCCGCGGTATTGTTATCGCGGCATTGATCTATATGGGGGCATTATTCGCCGTGGAAAAGGAAGATGCGCTTCCCGACATGGTGCAACATGCAACCTTGATAGACGCCCTGCGAAGCACCACCATCTTTATGGCTAACCTGACACCGGAATCTATTCGTGATGACATTGTGGAAAAAATCCCTGAAACCATCATTGACCCTGATGCACCATTAGAAAATGTCCTTCCGGAAGATACTATTTCCACCTCCGATGAAAGCAATTCATCCTCTGCTTCACCATCAAAAACCGGATCTTTACTTCAGGATGAACTAGGTAATTTGCCAACAATAACAGATGGAGATTAATCATGCCGCATAATGGTAAGGTGCCATTTGACGGGTTTCAGGAAGAATGTGCGGTATTTGGCGTTTATGGAACTGATGAAGCGGCTGTTCATACCGCGCTTGGGTTGCATGCACTCCAGCATCGTGGTCAGGAAGCCACTGGCATCGTCAGTTTTGACGGCGAAACATATCATAGTCATCGCGGCTTTGGTCATGTAGGTGAAAACTTTGATGCGGCTTCAGGCCATCTGGATAAACTGGTTGGCCATGCCGCTATCGGGCATAACCGTTATTCTACGACCGGCAAGCCAGAGCTGAGAAATATTCAGCCTTTCTTTTCGGAACTTGCATTTGGTGGTTTTGCCCTGGCCCATAACGGGAATTTAACCAATGCCGACAGATTGCGGCAATCGCTGGTTCAGACAGGAAGTCTGATGCAAAGCACAACAGATACCGAGGTCATCATCCATCTGGTGGCGCGGTCGCATCAGACTGATCCGGCCTTGCGTCTGGTTGATGCCATGAAACAGGTAGAAGGTGCGTATTCCCTTGTTAGTCTTTCACCGCAGGGGCTGATTGCTATGCGTGATCCCCATGGTGTTCGTCCGCTGGTGCTTGGCCAGATAGGCGGCGCCTATGTTGTTGCTTCTGAAACATGTGGGCTGGATATTATCGGTGCTGGTTTTATTCGTGATATCAAGCCCGGTGAAATGATTATCATCAATGATAAAGGGGTTACTTCATCACAACCATTAGCCCCTAAACCATCGCGTTTCTGTATATTCGAATATGTCTATTTTGCCCGTCCGGATAGTGTGATGGAAAACCAGCATGTATACGGCGCAAGGAAAAATATTGGCCATCAACTGGCAAGAGAAAGCCATGTTGATGCCGATGTTATTGTTCCAGTACCGGATTCAGGTGTTCCCGCCGCGTTAGGATATGCCGAAGAAACGAACATTCCTTTTGATTTTGGCATTATTAGAAATCATTATGTTGGCCGAACCTTTATCCAACCAACCGATTTAGGCCGTCAGACCGGCGTTAAGATGAAACATAATGCCAATAGCATGACCATCAAAGGCAAGCGCGTGATTCTGGTGGATGATTCGATTGTTCGCGGCACGACGTCAATCAAGATCGTTAATATGATCCGTCAGGCAGGGGCATCGGAAGTCCATATGCGGATTGCTAGCCCGCCGACAACCAACCCATGCTTTTATGGTGTAGATACCCCTGATCGTGATAAACTCATTGCTTCACATATGGATACTGATGCCATTGGCAAACATATTGGTGTTGATAGTCTGGCCTTTATTTCTATTGATGGCCTTTATCGGGCTTTGAATGAAGCCAAACGCAATATCCAAGCTCCACAATATTGTGATGCCTGCTTTACCGGCGAATACCCGATAGAACCCGGCCGTAGCGATGGCCATTCAACGAAAGGAATTATTTGCAAATGACCTCTCTTAAAGATCGCATCGCGTTAGTTACAGGGGCGTCACGCGGTATTGGCAGAGCAGCAGCTAAAGCACTGGCCCGCGAAGGGGCACATATTATTGCCACCGCCAGAACACAGGCCGGCCTTGAAGAACTGGATGATGACATTAAAGCCGAAGGCGGCGCGGCAACCCTTGTCACCATGGATTTAAATGACAGGCCTGCCCTACCGCGTCTGGCCAGTGCTATTCATGAACGCTGGGGAAAGCTGGATATCATGATCATGAATGCCGGCATTCTGGGCACATTAACACCCATTTCACATATGGAAGAAAACACATGGGATGAAGTGATAGCAACAAACCTTACCGCTGTGTTCCGGATGATCCATCACCTAGACCCGTTGTTCCGGCAATCCGATGCTGGTCGTGCCGTGCTTGTCACATCAGGTGCGGCAAGTGGAAAGATGCCCTACTGGTCAGCCTATGCCGCCAGCAAGGCCGGACTGGATGCTCTGGGCAAAAGCTGGGCAGCAGAACTAAAACATACCCCACATTACGTAAATATGCTTAGCCCGGGGCGCATTGCTACCAATATGATTGGTCAGGCATTTCCGGGAATTGATAAATCAACCCTGCCAAATCCTGACGATATCGCAAGTGATTTCGTTAAATTATGCCAGCCAGACTGCCCCTATCAGGGACAGATTTTACAAGCTGGTTAATACCACTAAAAGGGCTTCAGCATCAATTCACATACGGATTTTTGCTTTTTCGCATTAATAATCGCAATGGCAATCCATCTAGCCCGAAATCTTCGCGCAACCCTGCCGCAAGATAGCGCAGATAATGTTCGGGTAAATCTGCTGGCCGGCTGACAAAAAGCGCAAAACTAGGAGGACGCGTTTTGATTTGCGTAGCATAGCGGATACGCAATCGTCTGCCTTGTACCAGTGGCGGGGGATGCGCCTCTAGCTTTAATTCCAGCCATCGGTTGAGATCAGCCGTCGGTATCCGCCAGTTCCAGCGATCATAGATGGTAAAGACTTGATCCATCAGCTTTTCGATACCCTTGCCTTTAAGGGCTGATATCGTGACAATAGGAACACCTTTGACCTGCCCCAGCGATTGATCCAGCTGATAACGCATTTCTTTCAGACGTTCTTGTTTATTTGTGGTGATATCCCACATATTCGCGGCAATAACCATGGCACGGCCTTCTTCTGCTACTAACCGCGCAATAGCCAGGTCCTGACGATGGATATCTTCCCGCGCATAAATCATGACAATACAGACATGGGCGAAACGAATGGCTCGCAAGGCATTATCCACCATGGCCTTTTCCAGCTTATCTTCGATGCGTGCCTTACGGCGCATGCCAGCAGTATCAACAAGCATGATATCCTGATCCTGATAGGTAAATGGAATTTCAATCGCATCACGGGTAATACCGGCTTCTGGCCCTGTTAGCACCCGTTCTTCACCAAGCAGATAATTGGTCAGCGTTGATTTCCCCATATTAGGACGACCTATAATAGCAATGCGTAAAGGCCCTGTATCCTGTTCAATATCTATTGCACCAAGACTGGCATTAAAACTGGAGTTGATATCGTCTTCACCATCTATATCGGTCAGGCTTTGCCGGGTATTCTCATCCTCATGTTCATTGCCAGAATCATCCGTTTCCTCATCCCACTGATCACTGTCTTGTTCATCCGGGTCTGATACATCCGGCATGAGCAGATGCAATTTGCCCATATCCTTTGCTGCTTCAACAATGGCGTCATAAAGATCACCCAGCCCTTCGCCATGGGCGGCGGATACACCAATCGGTTGATCTAATCCCAGTTGCCATGCTTCCATTAATCCATCACGGCCAGCCTTGCCTTCGCATTTGTTGCCAACCGCTAATACCGCCGCCCCTGAACGCCGGATAGCTTTGGCAAAAAAGATATCTGCTTCTGTAAGGCCTGACCGTGCATCAAAAATAAGCAGAGTCAAATCACTATTGGCGATAGCATATTCCGTTTGCCGCCGCATTCTGTCTTCCAGACTGCCTTTGCTTGATTCTTCCAGACCGGCGGTATCAATCAGGTGAAATTCCAGCCCTGCCAGTTTGCCCAGACCTTCGCGGCGGTCACGAGTTACCCCCGGCCGATCATGGACAATGGCATGTTGGCGCCCTGTCAGACGATTAAATAATGTTGATTTGCCAACATTAGGGCGACCAACAATGGATATACTGAATTTCTTCACCATAAACCGCCTTAGCGATATGCATAAAGACGACCAGAATCATCTAGCACAATTAAGGTTCCGCCCGATACAATAGGAGGTGCTGATATCTGATGAGATATCGATAAATTATTTTCTATGTCGCCGGTATCAGGGTTAAGGAAAAAAGCGCGTCCATTGTGATCAAGCACAAGGACTTTCCCGCCGGCAACAACAGGGCCTAAATGCCGGATAGGATCATCAGATACACTGACATCAAGAGGAATAGCACCGGGAAGGCTGGTTATCCACCGCAATGCCCCATCAGTCCGGCGCAACGCATAGACCCGGCCTTTGGTACTGACAACAAATATGGATTTACCAGCAATCCATGGCATCTGATGGCTAGGCAATATCATTTCCCAGACAGGGCTTCCGGTTTTGGTATTAAATGCGGCGAAACGACCGGAAATACTGCCGACATATACCATACCGCCAGCATGAACCGGATGACCAATAATAGCATTAATCTGATCAAGAGCTGTTCGCGGCAGGAGGCTGGAAAGATTATCACCCCACAGAAATCCCCCATGATTGGTTTCAAGGGCAGAAACCTCAGCATCATTACCGGCAAAAACCAGTTCGTTTTTTACAATCGCTGGTGAGGAAACGCCAAGAACACGGGTTGTTTCAGTATTGCCAATGCGTGTCCATAAGGTTTGTCCATCTGACGCATCCATGACTATCAATCGTCCGTCAAAATCGGTTACCGCCAGATATTTATCAGCGACCGTCGGGCCCCCAAGAATAGGAAGATCAAAATTCTTTCGCCAGATTTCATCACCAGTAGCGGCATCCAGTCTTACCAAGGCATGACCACCAGCATGGGCATAAATCTGACCATCAGCGAAACCTATACCGCCTGAAATGCCGGGCTGGGTTTGATCAAAACGGTCTTCGATCTGATGTGACCAGATCATACGGCCATCGGTGATATCAACCGCACTTAGCATGGCGTCCGGCGTAATAGCAAAGACCATATTTTGACTAGCCACTGGCTGTGCCATCAATGTCCCCAGATCAGCACTATCACCAATTTTCACCGACCATATCTTTTTCAGGGGTAATTCAAGGGCCAGATGTCCGCCGGAATGCGACGGTAATAATCCGGGATGACCAAAAATAATGTTAGGCACCGCATCACCAATTCCTGCGCCTTCGGCAAAAGCAGCATCATCGGTTTCCGGCAGGGCGATATCATCCAGTATCGCTTCGCGGTCACCGGGCAGAATAATATCCTTATCACCACAAGCTGACAGCCCAAGCATGACCAAAAGCATAAAGCAGATAGATGGTATACGGATGATCATGCTCATGCTCCGATCTTATTCTTTGTTAGCCAACACAGATTCCAGTAATTGCTGTCTGGCTCTGGCGCGTTGAGTTAATGGCAGAGATAGTGATTTCCATGTTTCCATATAAGCAACAGCAGCCGCCTGATCCCCATCATCAAGGCTAATCGCAATCTGCCATTCCAGTTTTAGTGATGCCCATGGGCTAGTCATATGATCAATTCGGTCAAGACGCGCCATGCGTTCAGATCCTGTTACCGTATCCGGCGCATGAATGACCGATAATAGCAACGCCCCTTCACGATAAACGGTTTCAAGGCCATCATCATCGGCAAGGCTCAAATATATGGCTTCTGCACCAGCCGGGTCTGATTTTGATAATTCTGCCGCTGTTGCAAAACGTGCAAGCATACCATAGCCGTTGCTTTCATCTGTCAATCCTGCCAGATTACCGACAATATCATCAGACAGGACTGCCGCCTGATACTGGTTAGCCAGATCAGCCCGATGCGATTGATCCCAATAGATATAGGCCTGACGAGCTCCAACAAGAATAATAATGGCTAATATCCCGCCAATGACATAACCACCATATCGGCGCATGAGCAGACGGGCACGATCAGCACGCAGTTCTTCGTTAATTTCATGAAAAATATCACTCATTTTTTATCCCATCTCTTGACCAAATGGCACTATGACATGCAACATAATAGAATTGGATAACATAATCCAGCATAGAACGAAAAGAAATGCCGCAAAAGTAAAGGAGTTTATGGTTTCATGCATGTGATTAGAAATGGAACAGATACAAAATCCAGAATCTCAACCGGATATTTCACGCGCATAGAATTAAACCAGATTCTTAATATTTATGCCAGATTTGTGTCCTCTGGGGAATGGCGGGATTACGCGCTTGATCATCTGGATGGCGTAGCCATATTTTCTATATATCGCAGCAGCGTTGAACAGCCCCTATTTACCATTGAAAAGCACAAGCTGAAAGGTCGTGACAGATGGCAATACCAATTGCGTGACCGCCGTAAATTGATAAAAACCGCTGGCGGTATCGATACGATTTTAAATACATTGAAAAACCTGCCCAAACTGGTACATAGTTAGTCAGAGCAATAAATGAGAGGATACCATGGAAGCCGGAGAAACCAGTCAGATTGAACGCTATCTACGCGCAAAATTTAATAATACCACCATTCGCGCACGACCACGTTCAGACGATGTTGCTGAAAGTTCTGCCGAAATATCTATGGATGGTGAATTTATTGGCGTTGTCTTCAAAGATACCGAAGATGGTGATACCTGCTATCACTTTCAGATGACCATTCTTTCTGAAGACATTGAATAAAAACACCTGATTGCAACAGCATTCACATGACATTCTGGCCAGATCAGGTCATGCCAGACAGGAATAAAGACATAAATTCAGGCTTTTTCCTTTATATTTCAGGCCTCTTTGCCAGGTTTTTTTGGATTAGCCCCCAGATGCTCTACCCCTCTTTCTCTGGCTAGTTGCATCTGTTTATGCCGTTCTTCATACCGGCTTCTGCGTTCATCACTGATGCTATCGGCGCAATGGGGACAGCTCACCCCCGGCTTATATCTGGCATCTGTCATTTCATCAGGGGCAAGCGGCATCCGGCAGGCATGGCATAAATCATAATCCGTCAGGCTCAACCCATGCCCAACGGCTACTCTATCATCAAAAACAAAACAATCACCCTGCCACATGCTTTGATCAACTGGCACATCTTCCAGATAGCGCAAGATGCCGCCTTTGAGGTGATAGACGTCATCAAGGCCTATTTTTTTCGCTAGTGCTGTCGATTTTTCGCAGCGGATACCGCCCGTACAGAACATGGCCAGTTTCGGGGTTTTGCCCTGCTTCTGCCATTCGGTTTTCTGTTGTTCCAGCCATGCCGGAAACTCCCTGAAATTGGTTGTATGCGGGTTTATGGCACCCTTGAAACTGCCTATCGCTACTTCATAATCATTGCGCGTATCAATGACCAATGTGTCCGGATCGCTGATCAATGTATTCCAGTCAGCCGCATCCACATAAGTGCCGGCATGTCGGGATGGATCAATATCTGCCACCCCCATCGTCACAATCTCAGGCTTGATTTTCACCTTCAACCGGCGAAAAGGCATGTCCAGCGCGGCAGAAAATTTCATTTCCATGCCGTCATATCCATCTATGCTGTTCAGATAATCAACAAGAGCGGAAATGGATTCCGTGGTTCCTGCCACGGTGCCGTTAATACCTTCATGCGCCAGTAAAATCGTGCCTTTGATATCATGGATATCACAAAAATCATAAAGGGGATCACGCACAGATTGCGGATCAGGAAAATGAACAAAATGATATAGAGCAACGACGCGAATGGGTAAGTTATCCGGCATGAGATTCACCGTTTCAGCAGTTATCATATATCCATACACTGCCGCACCCCTAGCGGCAAGTCCCGCTAGGTAAATCAAGCGCCCAATCCATCGCGGCCCCTGCATGGCATCGGGTGGTATCATAAAGCGGTAAGACCGCATGGTCAGGCTTGATCAGCATTTCAATTTCCGTACAGCCAAGAATAATGGAATCAGCCCCGCGGTTTTGTAGACTGGTCATAATATCCTGATAGATTTTTCGGGAATCGGATTTTATCACACCCATGCATAATTCATCAAAAATGATCTGATTGATGATGTCCTGTTCATCTGGCATGGGCACAATGGTGGCGATATCAGCATGTGCTTTCAGCTCATCAGCAAAAAAGGGCGCCTGCATCGTAAATTTTGTGCCCAGTAATCCGGCGGTTTTGCGCTGATCTCTGGCCAGTGCCGCCCCGGTGACACGGGCAATATGAAAACACGGCACACCAGCCGCGCGTTCAACATCCGCATGGACGCGGTGCATGGTATTGCTGCCGATCAGGACAGATTCCGCCCCCGCCGCCACACATCGCTGTGCCGCATCGCTCAATATCGCGGTAATGCCGCCCCAGTCCCCTGCCCGTAATTTTGGTTCCAGATCATGAAAATCCAGACTTACCATGACCAGCCGCGCCGAATGCAGACCGCCCAGCCTGTCCCGCGTCATTTCATTCAGGATGCTGTAATAGGTTTTGCTGGACTCCCAGCTCATCCCGCCAATCAACCCGATGGTTTTCATCATATCCTCTTATGTGTTGCGGTATTGATCACCTCATTATGGCATATAATGCCGGTGTCATTCATCATCAATATAGTGTTTGCCAAAACTGATCACCGCGTCTTCCGTGAAACCTGATGCCTGATAAAAGGATATGGCGTCTGTGTTATCATGGCGGATCTGCAGGTTGATTTTCGGGCATCCCAGCGCGGCCAGTGCTTCCTCCCCCCGGGCAAGCAGGCGGCTGCCATAGCCATTATTCTGATAATCGGGAAGAACCGCAAAATAATATAGCCAGCCCCGATGCCCATCATAGCCGAACATGGCGGTGGCGATGGGGGTGCCGGCGGATAACCCGACCAGAAACAGATCAGGCTGAACCCGCATTTTGCGCGTGATATCCTGTTGCGGGTTATTCCATGGCCGGGTCAGCCCGCAAGCCTGCCAGATGGCAATCACCGCATCTGTATCTGCCGGATCAAATGGCCGGATGGTGAACATGGGCTGCGCTTTCTTTATGTGGTAAACATTACTATAGGCCTCATTGAG
The DNA here is from genome assembly GCA_049595035.1 of Puniceispirillales bacterium (SeqCode). Classification (GTDB taxonomy): domain Bacteria; phylum Pseudomonadota; class Alphaproteobacteria; order Puniceispirillales; family UBA1172; genus UBA12202. The sequence goes on from JBMYKD010000002.1 coordinate 72,375, forward strand.
CCAGGTCGATACCATAAAATAAAACAGCCTGCCAAGATGATCATCAGAGCCAGACAATGGCGGATGCGATGAGGCCAGACAGATAATCCAACCTGTCTATAAAATAAAGAAATGATAAATCAGCAATCCAATTATCACCCCTTTAAGAAATACAATCCAAAGCATTCCATAATCAGAAGCATTTAATAGGTCTTGCCAGTATTTGATCTGTTTTTTATGCCAGTTTAGCATATCTACCCTCCTAAATTGTTGTTACTTATCTTTATCGGGCAACTACTATCCGGCATCACACCTGATTTTATAAATTTAATCAAGCGGTTATTCATAAAAGGCGGTGATATCGACAGATTGAAAACCAGTCGGTATCTATTGCGTAAGGCGTTTTATAAAATATACCCTTTCATAGCCATCCACGCGCTCGCGCCTGACCTCGGTAAAGCCAAGCCGCTGATACCAATCTATGTTTTCAAGCATCTTTACATTTGTATAAAGCTGGTATTCCGTGGCCGACCGCGCAATAACATCTTCAACAAAACGGATCAGCCGTGTGCCGATACCCTGCTTTGATCTGTCCGGTGCTATCGCTATGGTTTCCAGCCAGTATTCCTGATCTTTCACCACAATAACCGCATATCCAATGATGGTATTCTGTTTGGTATCTTCGACCACATAAATGATATCATTCGCCAGATGCGCCGCATAATCAGCCACCATAGGCGCGGGTGTTTTGCCCATTACCACAATATATTTCTGATAGGCTTCGGCGGTGATTGTTTCTATTTGCGGGATATCTCTGCCAACGGCTTTTCTTATATTTATATCCATGTAAAGACCTTATTTCAGCCCAGATTTATTCCCACTCAATCGTTCCGGGGGGTTTGGACGTGATATCATAGGTAACGCGGTTTATGCCCTTGACTTCATTCACGATACGGGTGGCGACATGGGTCAGAAAATCATGACTAAACGGATAAACATCTGCTGTCATTCCATCGGTTGAGGTCACAGCCCGGATCGCCAGCGCATAATCATATGACCGCGCATCTCCCATCACCCCCACTGACCGGACAGGCAGGAGCACGGCAAAAGCCTGCCAGATGTCATCATAAAGCCCTGCCTGCCTGATAGCATCCAGATAGACAGCATCCGCCGCCCGCAATAAATCCAGCTTATCTTTTGTGATCGCCCCCGGAATTCGGATAGCAAGCCCCGGGCCGGGGAAAGGATGCCGCCCAATCAGGTTTTCAGGCATGCCAAGCGTCCGCCCTAATGCCCGCACCTCATCCTTGAATAATGCCCGTAATGGTTCAACAAGCTCAAGCGCCATATCATCTGGCAAGCCGCCAACATTATGATGGGATTTGATAGTCACACTGGGGCCGCCGGTGACTGACACGCTTTCAATCACATCCGGATAAAGCGTGCCTTGTGCCAGAAACGTTGCACCGTCGATTTTTGACGCCGCCTGATCAAAGACTTCAATAAATGCCGCCCCAATGATTTTGCGCTTTTCTTCGGGGTCTGTCACCCCATCCAACCGTGACAGAAACAGATCAGACGCATCTTCATGAATGAGAGGAATATTATACTGACCGCCAAATAATTTGATCACTTCATCTGCTTCGCCCTGACGCATCAGACCATGATCAACAAATACACATGTTAATCTTTCGCCAATCGCTTCATGAATAAGCACAGCGGTAACCGAGCTATCCACCCCGCCGGAAAGCCCGCATATCACCTTGCCATTATCACCAACCTGAGCGCGTATAGCGGCAATCGCCTGTTCCCGATAGGATGCCATGGTCCAGTCACCGACACAGCCGCAAATGCCTTTCGCAAACCGTTCCAGCAACCGCTTGCCATCTGGCGTATGTACCACTTCAGGATGAAACTGCACCCCATAGAACCGCCGGCTTTCATCAGCAATCGCGGCAAAAGGTGCCCCCGAACTGGTAGCAATAACCTGAAACCCGTCAGGCAGGTGATCAACCTTATCACCATGTGACATCCAGACCTGATGGCGGGATTGCAATGGCCATAATCCTTCAAACAGGGCAGAATCCGAGGAAATAGTCAGCTCTGCCCGTCCAAATTCCCTTGTCGTGCCTCTGGCCACTCTGCCGCCAAGCTGTTCGCACATGGTCTGCTGGCCATAACAGATACCAAGAACCGGCACCCCCATCGAAAAAACATGATCAGGGGCGCGTGGGGAATCTTCATCCACCACCGACATGGGCCCGCCGGATAAAATAATCCCTTTGGGCTGTATATTGTCAATTACATCAGGGCTGGTAGTATAGGGAAGAATTTCAGCATAGACACCTTCTTCCCGCAACCGCCGCGCAATCAGCTGCGTCACCTGTGAGCCAAAATCAAGAACAAGGATACAATCTGTCATTACATATTATGCCGATAATTAGGGGCTTCGCGTGTGATGGTGACATCATGGACATGGCTTTCTTTCAACCCGGATCCTGTGATACGGACAAACTGGCTGTCAGATTGCATGGCTGCTATCGTGGCGCACCCCGTGTAACCCATTGCTGCCCTCAAACCGCCAATCATCTGATGGATAACCGCACCGGCAGACCCTTTATAGGGAACCTGGCCTTCTATGCCTTCGGGCACCAGTTTTAATGGCTGGGATACCTCTGCCTGAAAATATCTGTCTGCTGATCCGCGTGCCATCGCACCGATTGATCCCATCCCGCGATAGGCTTTATAAGATCGCCCCTGATAGAGATAGACTTCCCCCGGGGTTTCATCCGTGCCGGCCAGCATCGTTCCTATCATCACGGCGTCTGCCCCGGCGGCAATAGCCTTGGCCAGATCACCTGAATATTTGATGCCGCCATCGGCAATGGCCGGGACACCATGACGGTGACAAACGGCTGATGCTTCCATCACGGCGGTGAGTTGCGGTACACCAACGCCAGCCACCATGCGGGTTGTACAGATTGATCCGGGCCCAATACCAATCTTGACAGCATCTGCCCCGGCTTTGATCAGGGCTTCGGCACCTTCTGCTGTAGCAATGTTACCGCCAATGATCTGAACATCATTGGACAGATTACGAATAGCCCCCACTGTTTCCAGCACGCCAGCCGAATGACCATGGGCGGTATCAACCACGACCACATCAACCCCTGCGGCAATCAGGGCTTCGGCACGGCTAATGCCTGCCGCGCCTGTTCCTACGGCCGCTCCTGCCATCAACCGGCCAGACATATCCTTGGACGCATTTGGATAATTCTGGGATTTTTCCATATCCTTGACCGTGATCAGACCAACACAATGTTTGTTGTTATCAACCACAACCAGTTTTTCTATCCGGTGCTGATGCAGAAGACGTCTGGCTTCATCAGGGGTAATCGCATCGGTAACGGTAATCACCTCATGCGTCATCATATCACTGACGGGCTGTCTGGGGTCGGTGGCAAATCGGACATCCCTATTTGTTAATATGCCCACCAGTGTTTTATTTTTGGCCGAAACAACCGGAATACCGCTAATCTTATGATGCTGCATCAAATCCAGCGCATCTGATAGCGTTTTGTGATCTTCGATAGTTACCGGATTGACCACCATGCCGGCTTCATAGCGTTTCACGGAGGCCACATGGGCGGCTTGTTCTTCGGGTTCCAGATTTTTATGGATAATACCAATCCCGCCATTCTGTGCCATGGTAATGGCCAGCTGGCTTTCCGTTACCGTATCCATCGCCGCCGATATCAGAGGAATATGAAGGGATATCTGGCGGGTAAGCTGTGTTCGTGTATCCGCATCAGAGGGTAGAACAGACGACGCCGCAGGCTTTAACAACACATCATCAAAGGTAAGGGCTTCGGAAATATTTCTGGTTATATCAGGCATGGTGCCTCCGGTTATGTCGGTGGCTCTTATCTATACCTAATGCTAGCTCATCTGAAAAGATGAATATCTTCAATCAGCAAACAAATAATTCTCTGGCACGCCTTTGAACCCCGTACAGAGAACATAAATTTCAACCGATTCCGACCGGCTGGCATCTGGTTTTATATGTCTGACCTGTTCAAAGGCTTGCCGCATCAGGGTTAACAATTCGATTTCTGCCCCGCCCTGAAAGCATTTTGATAAAAATCCGCCACCCGGAACCAGAACACGCATCGCCGTATCAAGTGCCATTTCAAGCAACGCTGTTGTCCGCAAATGATCTGTTGGCCGGTGGCCGGTGGTATCAGCGGCCATATCACTGATCACCCAATCTGCCTTACCGCCAATATAGGCGATCAGTTCAGCCAGTTTTTCATCATCATTGATATCGCCTTTAAGAATCAAAGCGTCAGCAATGGGGTCAACATCCAGCAGATCAATGCCTGCAAGCTTGCCCTTACCCTGATCAAGGCCAATGCGTTTCGACGTGACCTGAAGCCAACCACCAGGGGCACAACCCAGATCAAGGACCGTCTGTCCGGGTTTAAATAAATGATATTTCTGGTCAATCTGTTCCAGCTTTAACGCAGCACGCGAACGGTAGCCCTTGCTTCGGGCTTCTGCCACATAGGGATCATTGATCTGACGTTCTATCCAGCGGCGAGATGAAGCGGTCAGTCCCCTTTTCTTTTTGACCTTGCTATGTAATCCGGCATCACCACGATATGAACGCCCACTTGAACCTTTGCTTGTTTTACGATCTGTCATCAGGATATTGTTAGGTCAAATCACGGAAAAAGCAACTCTTTGCACCGGTGTGACAGGCAGGGCCTGTCTGTTTAACCTTGAGAAGAATAGCATCAACATCACAGTCCAGATATGCTGATACAAGTTCCTGGGTATGGCCAGAGGTTTCGCCCTTGCGCCATAAGGCCTGCCGTGACCGGGAGAAATAGGTAACCTGACCAGTGACCAGAGTTTGCGTCAAGGCATCGGCATTCATCCATGCCAGCATAAGCACGTCATGGGTATCCGCACATTGCGCCACCGCAGCAATCAATCCATCGGCGTTATATTTCACTTCTTCCAGTAAGGGATGTGACATGGCTTATCCTATTCTGCACTGATCTGGCGGCGAAAAATGCGGTTGCCTATTGATTTGAACCCACGGTTAATATCAAGACCAATTGCTAGCATAGATGGCACAACAAACAAAACCAGTAATGTGGTAATGGCAAGACCAAAAACAATCGTCGTTGCCATCGGGATCAAAAACTGCGCCTGCAACGACCGTTCAAACATTAATGTTGATAGCCCACATATTGTTGTCACCGAGGTTAATATAACCGGACGAAGACGATCAGTTGTTCCTGATATGATGGCAAGTTTAAAATTACCATCGGATTCTTCCATCCGGCGTTCAATCGTCGATACCAGAATAATGGAGTTATTCACAACGATACCTGCCAGGGCAATCAGCGCAAACATAGATAATATGGTCATGGTTAATCCCATAACATAATGGCCAAGCACAGCACCGATCAAGGCAAACGGGATCATTACCATCACCGCTAATGGCTGAGTCCATGATGAAAACACCCATGACAGAATGATATAGATACAGATCAGCGCAAGCATTGCCCCTGTCCCCATATCGGCAAAGGCTTCTGATTGTTCCTGATCCCGCCCATCATACCGATAGCGGAGCCCGTAGGTTTCCGCAATTTCATCCAATCCGGCTTCTTTGACAATTTGTAATGCTTCGGGGGTTGCAATGACAGCACCATTCAAATCACCCTGAATAGCGACTTCACGAAACCCATCCTGCCGCTTGACCACCGAAAACCCAAGCCGGTTTTCCACGGTCGCCACCTCACGAAGCAGGACATAATTTCCTGTTGGCGTAATAATGCGGATATCCCCGATATTATCGGTCAGCACTTCATGTTCTGGCAGTGATAATTTCACTGTCACTTCTTCATCACCACGGGGAAAGCGTGTGACTACCGCGCCATCCAGTGATGCCCGCAATTGCTGGCCAATGGAAAATACGGTTAAACCAAGTGACTGGCCATAAGGCGTGATGCGGACAATCCGTTCTTCTGCGCCATAGGATAGATTTTCGGTCACGCCAGAAGCAGAAGGCACAGCTTTAACCAGCGCTTCCACTTCCTGAGCTGCCGCTTTTAATTTAATCAAATCATCACCCATCAGGCGAATATCCATATCACGACCCGGAGGCCCCCCGCGCGGAGCACGAATAGTCAGACGTTGCAGGCCTGCCACTATGTTGACTTCAGCTTCCCATGCGGTCAGGAAATCATCAATGCGCACTTGCCGTTTATCAGCCGTCAGCAATTCTACCACAATCCCGCCACGGGTATCATTCGCGCCTGTTGCTTCTTCATCAGGATTATCGCTGAGTGTCCGGCCCAACGTCGCCATATGAAATTCGATTAATCCACCCTCACCATCAGTGACCTTGGATTCAGCGCGTATCAAGGCGGCTTCCAGTTCTTTCAGCATCTTATCCGTCTGGCTTCGCGAGGTGCCGGGAGCCATGACAATATTCCCAAAGGCAATATCGGCTTCAGGTGATGAGAAGAAGACAAAATTAACCCTTCCGCCCGCCATCATGCCTACCGAGATGATGAATAAAGATACACTCAGCGCAATCGTCGCATAACGCCAATTGACCGCAAGCTCAACGAAACGACGAAATGGGCCATTCCGGAAACGGTTGAACTGATGGTCAAAATGATACCGGAAACCAGAGGTTTTTTCTTTCGGGCTTTTGACAAAATGCGCCAGATGGGCTGGCAGAATAAAGAACACTTCAATCAGACTAGCGATAAGAACGGCCACAACCACCATGGGAATAGCGGCAATAATTTCGCCAATGATCCCTTTAATCATGAATAACGGTAGGAAAGCGGCAACAGTGGTCAGCATAGCACTAACCACCGGCGGCCCCATTCGGGTCACCGACATAGCAGCAGCTTTATGCATACTAAGCCCACGGTTCTGGCGTAAATGTTCAGCATGTTCACCAATCACAATGGCATCATCAACAACGATCCCCAATGCCATAATCAGCCCGAAGAGTGAAATCATGTTAATGGTCTGATCCATAGCCAGCATGACACCAAAGGTCGCCAGAAATGCCACAGGTATTCCCATGGCAACCCAGAATGCCACCCGCACAGACAAAAACAGAAATAATACCCCAATTACCAGCAATAAGCCGCCAGCGCCATTACCGACAAGCAGATCAATGCGTTCCTTAATTAATTTTGCGCGCACGTCATATTGATCAATCACCAGTGATTCCGGTGCCTGATTGCGATAATCGGACAGCCAATTCTGAACAACGTCATTGATTTTGAGAGAATCATTGCTTTGCCCACGTTTAAAGGACAGCATGACAGCAGGCATACCATTGCGCGTCAGGGTTACCGAGGGCGTTTCCACATCTTCTGAAATATCCGCAATATCACCAAGTGTGATGCGGCTTCCATCCGGACGGACAAGCACCTCTACCTTTTCAAACTCTTTTGCAGTTTTGATCTGGCCAAGCGACCGGACGCGCAAGGCACCATCTGCCAGACTACCAGCAGGAACATCAAGGGTCGTTGTTGATATGGCGGCTGATATATCATTTAGAGACAGCCCCAAGCGTGATAATTCCGTCTGGCTGATTTCAATTTTAATGATTTCATCAGGCAGGCCAGTCAATTCGATTTTATCAACACCAAGTCTTTGCAAATCCTCTTTGATATCCTTGGCTATACTGCGCAAAGCAAACAGATCAAATGGGCCTGAGATAACCAGTTTACTGATATCATCATAGAACTCCCCCTTTACGACTTTGGGGGTTTCGGCTTCTTCCGGAAAATCTACCTGACCCACGGCAGTTTCAACATCAGCAAGGGCCTGTTGCATATCTGTGCCAAACTCGAACTCTACCTGAATGGCCGCCAGCCCTTCGTAACTGGTTGATACCACTTTCTTGACATTGGAAATGGATCGCAATTCAGGTTCCAGCAATTGCACGATATTCGCATCAACATCTTCGGCCGTGGCGCCTGTCCACTGAACGCTAACCCCGACAATCTCAATATTAAAATCAGGAAAAAACTGCCGGTTCAGTTTTGATAGCGACATAATGCCAATCGCTATCATCAAAATCATGAGCAAATTGGCCGCTGTCCGGTGCCGGATGAAAAATTCAAAAAAACCTGACGGCTTCATTCGCTTCCCGGCTTAACAAGAATACCGTCCCCAAGTGCTGGCAATCGTGTCGCCACGACCTGTTCACCATTGTTGATATTCCCTCTGACAAAGACAATACCTTCTGCTTTCTGAACAACCTCGACCTGCCGCTTAACTGTTCTGCCATTAATAATAACAAAAACACTATTATCATCATAAAGCGCGGCTTCCGGGATGGCGGCAACATTATCGACCTGACCAGAGGTATAGATCACCTCAACAAAAGCCCCTTCGGGAATAATCCAGTCACCTTTATCGGATAAGGTGATTTCCGCATAGAATCTGCCTCCGCCTTCACCTGACTGGACATTTCCTTCGGCGCGGGTGATCGTAGCGTCAAGTGATGTGATCGCCTGACCACCAGACCGCCAGATAACATTAACCGGGTCACCTATTAATTCACTGGCATTGGCATACACATCACCGGGCACAACAAATGATACTTCCAGACTGGATAAATCGGTTATCGTTCCCACGGCAATTGCTGGTGAAACCACCATCCCGCGACCGATATTCACAGATGAAACAATGCCGTCAAAGGGTGCCGTCAGAATAGTATCGGAAAGCTGTTTGCTGGCACGTTTAAGATTTAGTTCAAGCTGTGCCTGTTGCCTTTTGGCCTGTTCAAGTGCGTTTTTTGCCATAGAAAGAGCTAGCCGCGCTTCATCCAGATTTGCTTGTGATGCAACAGATGCTACATTCATCTGGCGTGTTCGCTCATAATTTTTCTGGCGCAAATCCAGCTGAATGGCTAATTCGGTGATATTTGTTTTATTCGCTTCCAGTTGAATAACAATTTCATCCCTTGCAATGGTGAGCAATTCGCGATCAAGTCTGGCCAGTTCCTGACCTTTTGTCACATATCCACCATTCTTGAAAATATCGGATACCTGTTCAACATCACCGGTAATATTGAAATTCAACGATGATTTCCGGCTTGCTTCCACCTGCCCAAAAGATGATTTTTTAGGAAATGCGACCTGAAAATCTATTGATGCTACCTCAACTGTCCATATTTTTTCCAGCCTTGGCTGTAATGGTTTTTCAGGCTTTGTAGCAACAAGGTAATTATATCCTGAAACCCCAAGAAACAGAATGCCCAGAGCAACAATGGCTTTGCTAGAATAAGAGGTGATTTTTCTAATTAAGTTCATGAGATTTGATGATATAACAAAAGCGATGGGGCTAACGTTATGTATTCCTGATTTATAAACTATGCTATCATCTTCATAAATCAAGATACAACATACAGCAAATGTTCATTATCGTTTAAACCGCATTTTCCGATTAATTATTTCCTAAATCCAAAATTCCGGATATCATCGGGCAACAAAGGATTATTATGTCTGCATCTAAGCCCTGGTCTTTCCATTTCTGGGCAACCCTGAAACTTGCTCTGCCATTAATGATTGGTCAGATTGCCCTTATCAGCATCTGGACAGCAGATATTGTCATGATGGGGTGGATCAATACCGATGCACTAGCCGCCGGAACACAGGCTAACCGCATGTATCAACCGCTTTATTTTATTGCTATCGGATTGACGCTGGCGGTCAGTCCCCTCACGTCACAGGCGCTTGGCGGCAAAAAACAACGCATTGCCAGACAAGTGTTGCGGATGGGTATCTGGATGGCTGTTCTCTATGGTTTATTCACCATTATTCCAATGTGGTATGGGGAAACCATTTTGCTATGGTTGCGGCAAGACCCGGCCATTGCCGAACATGCTTCTATCTATTTACGGCTAATGGGTTTAGGCATGCCGTTTACTTTTGTGTTTTTTGTTTTGCGGAATTATATCTCTGCCTATCAAAAACCTATCCCCCCCGTTATCATCACCTGTATAGGCCTTGTCATAAATATCTGTTTGAATCAGATTTTTGCCATGGGTTTGTTTGGCATACCGGCAATGGAATTAGCCGGGATTGGGCTTGGAACCGCAATTACTTTCATCTTGATGGTTTTCATGTTGGCATTTTACATGGTCACAAATAGACAGATAGGCCGCACCAGACCATTTGGCCGGCTTTTCCGGTTCAACCCCCTTATCATGAAACGATTATTGATTGTCGGCTTTCCCATCGGGCTAAGCTTGCTAGCAGAAACCGGAATGTTTATTGTGGGGGGCATATATATGGGAATATTCGGCATTGCCGCGGTGGCAGCATCCGGCATCAGTAATCAGATCGGGGCGGTCGCCTACATGCTTCCTCTTGCCTTATCATTAGCCACAACTATCCGTATTGGCCACGCGGCAGGGGCGAATAAACCTGATGAAGCTATCCGTGCAGGCATAATGTCTGTTCTGCTGGTTACCGCTGTCACCCTAATCCTGAGTATCATCATTTATATCTTCCGGGTTGAACTTGTAAAACTTTTCCTTAATTCGGATGACGCTTTATTTGATGCTGTGATGACTTATGCCATTGCCATGATCATTGTGGTTGCCATATTCCAGCTTTTTGATGGCCTGCAATCTATATTCATTGCCATTTTGCGCGGGATTAGCGATACGCGCATACCTGCCTTGATTTCCATATTCTGTTACTGGGGCATTGGATTAACATCTGGCTATATTCTGGCAACACCACTTGGTTATGGCCCTATCGGAATATGGGCCGGAATTACTATCGGACTTATCGCAGCCACACTCATACTAGGGCTAAGATGCTGGAACACAAAAAATCAATTGAAACATGATGGTCATTTTAATCTAATATAAGATAACATGGAAAATCGTATTGCTTCATCTCCAGTTTCTCTGGCTGAACTAAGCCAGCATGAAAATGAATGTGTTAGTCTGCTTTCTTCGCATATGGACAGCACCTCTGCATCTATTCTGGCAACAGCCATGCATCTTGCCCCCTATCTAGATCAGCTATACCGGAAAAATATCACCCTTATTCCACAGATACTGAATGAAGATACCGAAGAATTAATAAAAACCGCAAACGCAACACTGATCGACAGCTTTGGTCAGGCTACGACCAATGATCAGGCGATGAAGGCCATTCGCGTATTCAGGCAGAATATAAACACTATTGTGACGGTTCTGGATATTCTTGATCGCGTGAGTGTGGCAGATCAGATTGCCTGGCTCAGTCATGCCGCTGATCTGGCTAGCACAACCCTTGCCAACTGGCTTGAGATAACAGCAAGACAAAAACATCGCTTAAAGCCAGAATCCTCATGGGCTATCCTTGCCATGGGAAAACTGGGATCTGGAGAGCTTAATTTTTCTTCAGATATTGATCTGATTGTACTGTATCATACCGCTGATGATGATCTGGATAGTGGCCGGGTCTATGTTGATCTGGCTCGGCAATTCGCCCATATCATGAGCAAACCCACCGCAGATGGTATTGGCTGGCGTGTGGATTACCGGTTACGGCCAAACCCAAGCGTAACCCCTGTTGCCATCCGGTTTGAAAATGCCATCAGTTATTATGAATCCATGGCAAGAACGTGGGAACGGGTCGCTTTTATCCGCGCACGCCCCATTGCAGGTTCCATTGATCTGGCACAACAGTTTTTATCTGAAATCGAACCATTTATCTGGCGGCGTTATCTTGATTATACTGTCATTGATGAAATGAAAATGATGCTCCAGAGGGAACCAAAACCACAGGACTTGTCTGGTTTTAATGTTAAAAAAGGCAATGGCGGCATCAGGTCTATTGAATTTGCCGTACATGTTCAGCAAATTATCGCCGGCGGCAGAGAAAGCGAATTGCGCCAACGGTCAACCATCAAGGCTTTAGCCACATTAGGGCACTTAAACTGGATCAATCCGGAAACGGCACGCCTGCTCAGTAAGCATTATTTTCAATTGCGCCGGTTAGAACACCGTATCCAGATGATTCATGATGCCCATAGCCATCAGTTTCCCCGTCATGTGGCGGCACTTTCTGATCTGGCACAGTTTTGCGGGTATAAGGATGTCATTGCCTTTCGCCAGGCTGTCCATGGCCTGACTGATAGCGTCATCACGCATACAGCAATTATTTCCGATCGGTTGGGCATTAATCCGGCCAGAACGGATATATCCCATCCTATTTCCCTGTCTTTGCTTCTGGATCAGGATGATGACAGCAATGCCGTTGCCAATGCTTTATCAGAGTTAGGTTTTCATGATGTCAATAGCATCAGCACCACATGCCGACGCTGGATGGCAGGACAGGTTCCAGCCACCCAGAGCAGTCGTTCCAAAGACATTCTAGGCCGCTTCCTGCCTGAAATGCTTATTCAGATCAGTAAAGCCGATGATCCTGATCAGGCATTTAATGCTTTTACCCGCCTGGTGGAAAACCTGCCTATCGGGGTTCAGTTCTTTTCCTTGCTGGAAAGCAATCCCAACATTACGAAAGTGATAGCAAGTCTGCTATTAGCATCCCCGCGCATGGCTGAAAATCTTGCCACCCATTCGGCCTTGGTTGATGACCTGCTTTATGAAGAATTCTGGCAACCTATCGCAAATGATATAAAAAGCATGACTGATACGCTGTCAGAACAGATGGCAGCAGCAAAATCACATGAAGATAAACTCAATCAGCTTCGCATTACCCTCAGGCATTGGCATTTCCGGGCACATGTGCATCTGATCACCGGTATCATTGATCCATCAGAAACAGGATTAATCCTGTCAAATATTGCTGAAGCCGCGATTATATCGGCGTTACCCGTTGCACAGGATCATATCCATCACAGGTATGGATCACTTGAAAAAGGCGGGCTGGTCATCATGGCAATGGGGCGACTTGGCACGCGTGAGATGACCTCATCATCTGATCTGGATTTGGTATTAATTCACCAGACCCCCGATGATGAACAAAATCAGGTCATGACAAATGGTGACCATCCTATCCATGCTAGTCTATATTTCACCCGCATTGGTCAGGAACTGATTAATATTCTGACAGCACCAACCGCTGAAGGCAAAGGATTTGAAGTAGATATGCGGTTAAGGCCTAGCGGAAAATCAGGCCCTGTTACCATTGCTTTCGACCGTTTTGCCAGTTACCAGCAGGAACACGCCTGGACATGGGAACATATGGCTTTGATCCGGGCACGCATCATTACTGGCTTTCGGCATGAAAATCTGGCTGAACAGATAGAATCCTGCCATGCCAGACTGATGAAAATGCCACGCGATGCCAATAAAGTCATAGCAGATGCGAAAGACATGCGGAAACGTATCACCACCCATCATCCACCACGATCAGATCATGATTTGCGCCTGATCCCGGGCGGCTTGATTGATATGGACTTCTTTGCCCAGATCATGCAATTGCTTCATCCCTGTCCGGATGGCCACCGCTATGGGCAGGCCATTGATGCCATTGCAAACCTTACACAACGTGGGGTGATTGCAGATAATGATGGTAAAGCTTTACTAAAAGCAATGTCCGTATTGCTTAATCTGAATCAGATCATGCGTCTGGTGATTATTGGTGTCCATGATCAGAAACCTGATGCCTTGCTTCCACAACCGATAGCAGAACGGTTTCACATTACAACAATTGCAGATATGGATCACATGGTCAGAACCCATACCGAAACCATTATTTCAATCATAAATCGCTATTTAAACCTTCAGCATTAGCGATATGCTTAATGCGCTATGAGGTATGTGCAAAATTCCTTTTGCAAAACAATAAAAAAAGGCGTAAGCAGATTTTCAGTCGCACCTGATTCCTGTTGCGATAATAAACGATGGGAATAGTCGATGAGATCAGCCATTATTTCATCCTGGACACTTTTTTTCGGCATTCTGCTTTTCATGGTTGGAAACGGATTGCAGGGGGTGTTGTTAGGGGTTAGAGCAGAACAGCTTGAATTCGGTGATGTTATGACCGGATTCGTCATGGGCGGTTATTTTCTTGGCTATCTTAGCGGGACATTTGTTATCCCGAAACTGGTCAGCAGGGTTGGCCATATCCGCGTTTTCGGCGTCATGGCGGCATTGGCCTCAGCATCCATCCTGGTGCATCCGATTGTTGAATATGCCTCCATGTGGATGATCATGCGTATTCTCACCGGATTTGCCTATGTTGGCATGTATATCGTATCGGAAAGCTGGATTAACGATAAAGCCACTAATTCTTCCCGTGGCGGTCTTTTATCCGTTTACATGATTGTCCAGATGCTCGGCATGATGATTGGTCAGTCCATGCTGACATTTGGTAGCGAAACCGGATATGATATGTTTCTGGCAGTATCAATCATCGTATCATTTGCCGCTATCCCCATTATGTTGACCGCCGCTAGGTCACCAGATTTTGAAGAACCCGAACCGGCTTCGTTCCGGCGGGTGTATTATAACTCCCCCCTTAGTGTGGTCGGCATGGGCATAACCGGATTTAATGCGGCGATTGTGTTTGGTATGGGGGCTGTATTTGCATCCAAGATCGGCATGTCGTTAACTCAGGTATCCTATTTCATGGTTGCTATCGGCGGCGGTGCTATGATTCTGCAATATCCGATTGGCAAACTGTCTGATCTGATTGACCGGCGAACCGTTATCCTGATCGCACATAGTCTATCTCTTGGTTTTCTCATTGCCAGTTATTATGCCAGTTCTATCAGCTTTTTATGGCTTGGGCTTATGATGGCTTTATATAGCGGAGTTAGTACGCCTTTATATTCCCTTTATATTGCCCATGCGAATGATTACCTGTCCCCACGTCAGGTTGTTAGCACTAGCGCAAAACTTGTTATGATTAACGGATTAGGCGCCATATTTGGCCCACCTGTTTTGGGATATAGCATCTATTTAATTGGGGTCAGTGCGTTTTTCAGCGTTCAGATCATCATGCATATTATCATGATCGGCTTTGTTTTCTATCGCATGTATGCAAGGGAATCGATGCCATTGGAAGCACAGGGGCCATTTGTTGCTGTTCGCGGCACCAGCGTTGCTTCCAGCCTGTTACCAGAAGCAGAATGGGATGGGCGTGAAGATGATGACAAGACAGGTAATGTTAACTTGACCTAGCCAGCACAGTTACCCGGCACAGTTACCTAGAGCAACCCTAATTCGCGTAATTCTTCCTGCATTTCCCGTGGCATCATATCATCCGGGTCGGTTCCAGCTGGTAAATCTGGTGGTGCATCTTCAGGTTTTAGGTAACGCCACCCCTGAAAAGGACGCAAACGTCTTTCCACAACCGGAATTAATCCCTTATCCAGCACAATTCCACATGCTGGCTTTCCATCACCGCGCACAACTTCAACCAGATCAATAATCGGCTGACGCGCGCACATCCAGCCTTTAATGATCCAGTACATTGACCCGCCATCAAGGATAGCTTCGGCCTGTTTAGGAAAAGACCGTGTCACATGCATAATCCGCTTTTGCCGTTGCAACAGCTGATCATGCCATGCCGCAAGCGTTTTCAGATTTTCGGAACCAACAGATAATTTTTTGAGATGCATGACCATATCACATTATACCAGATACAGTGCCGCCAGACCAAGAAAAGTCAGAAAACCGATAACATCTGTCACTGTCGTAATAAATACCGATGATGCCACTGCCGGATCAATTTTCAATTTAGACAGGATAATAGGTATCCCTGCCCCGCTTAGGGCAGCCGCAAGCATATTGGCAATCATGGCAAAGCCCATTACCAGCGCGATTTCCATATTCTGAAACCAGATGAGAGCAACAACGCCGGCAACAATAGCAAACATTAATCCATTCACAAGCCCCACCATAACTTCACGCATGATAAAGCGATTAACAATCCGGATATCCCCTAACTGCCGCATGGCTAATGCCCGCACCGCAACAGTAACAGTCTGGGTTCCCGCGTTTCCACCCATGGATGCAACAATAGGCATTAACACGGCCAGCGCCACAAGCCGTTCGATGGTTTCATCAAAAACACCAATAACCAGCGACGCTATCACCGCCGTCATCAGGTTAACCAGAAGCCATAAAAATCGGGACTGAACCGTAGCAATCAGCGATGACCGTAAGTTGCTGTCACTTACCCCACCAAGAGCCATTAAATCTTCGCCAGCTTCTTCCTGAATGACCTCAACAATATCATCAACCGTAATCATTCCGACCAGTTTTTCTTGTGCATCAACCACGGATACAGAAACCAGTCCATATCGCTGAAAGAGAAGCCCGACTTCTTCTTTGTCCATAGTAACCGGTATTTGATGGGGGGCTGTTTCCATGATATCGGATAACCGCACAGGACGATCAGATGATAACAGTTTGGATAGCCGGACCTGCCCTAGCACCCGACGGGCTGGATCAATTATAATGATGGCATAAAACTCATCAGGCATCTGGTCTTCGGCTTGCGCCCGAAAATGATCAATCGACTGACCAACCGTCCAGTGTGATGGACATACCACCACTTCACGCTGCATCAAACGGCCAGCGCAATGTTCGGGATAAGACAGGGCTTCTTCGACGATTAGCCGCTCACCAACTGGCAAAGCGGCCAGAATATCTGCCACTTCTTCATCTTCAAGGTCTTCCAGGATATCAACAGCGTCATCACTATCCAGTTCAGGTAACGCTTGCGCCAGTTCATTAACACCATAACTGGAAACCACGTCTTCAAGTACGAAATCCGGCAAATAGGTTAAAACGGTTGGGTCTAGGTTTTCCCGCATCATCAGGGTGAAGCGTTTCAGCTGGGCGGAATTTAGCCGTTCTATCATATCAGCCTGATCGGCAGGATGGAGAGGCGCAATAAGGGAAACTAAACGATCTTTATTCCCATCAGCAATACAGGCAATCACCGCCGCCACCACCTTGGGGGTCAGGCCATAGAGATTTGCCAGCTCTGGTGATGCTGCCGTTTTAAATGCGATATTTTCATGATCCGGTTTAACAGCCATAATTGCGTGCCTTCCGACAGCATGTTGCCCTGCCATAAAATCTGCTTTGCTTATACCGCTTTTCACCAAAAAATCAATGACCAGTAATGATTCCAATGATCTTGATAAAGGAAAAACCTATAAAAATCTGCTGGTTATCAGAAATCGGTCGGAACCCCGCCTTCTGCCTTTCGCCGATTAACAAAATCCAGTAATTCATCATGAATGGCCGTATACATAGGCGGTGGTGTAAATTCTGCCAAGATATCCTTCATAATAGCATTTGCTCTTTTTTCAGTGGTGATACTGCCTGCTTCTTCCCATCTTTCGTAATTGCGCCAGTCTGAAAGAAACGGGGAATAAAAAGCATCTTTAAATCGCCGCTGGGTATGTTCTGCCCCAAAAAAATGACTTCCGGGGCCTACTTCCTTAATTGCCTCAAACGCCAGCGCATCATCGCTTAGATCAATCGCCCGATTTACATAGATCATCTGTTGAAGCATCTCACAATCCATGATCAGCTTTTCAAAACTGGCACAAAGCCCGCCTTCCAGCCAGCCTGCGCCATGATAAATCATATTGCAATGACCTGAAGATATAGCATTGAGCGACGCCATGCTTTCCCAGACAGCCTGACCATCAGGATAATTAGCGGCACAAGCAACAGAACCGCGCCACGGCAACCCATAACGCCGCGCCAATTGACCGGATATCTGCATAGCGCGGGTATATTCCGGTGTCCCAAATGCTGGTGCGCCTGATTTCATATCAACATTACTGGTAAAAGCCCCGTAAACCACAGGAGCATGAGGATTCACTAATTGCATCAGAACAAGACCGGCCAGAAACTCGGCATTTTGCTGAACCACCGCCCCGGCGACCGTCGCCGGTGCCATAGCACCAGACAGGGTGAACGGGCTGATAATCACAGCCTGACCACGTCTTGCGCAACGCATAGCCCCGTCAAGCATCGGCCAGTCATGCTTGAGTGGGGATGTAGAATTGATATTGGTCAGCATATGCGGCTTTGACTGAAACTCGGTTTCGGTAAGACCTGCGGCAATCCGGATCATTTCCATGCCGTCTTCGATCCGTCCACTGCCAAGCGAATAGGCATGAACCACCTTATCAGACAAGGTCAGCATATCATAAAGACAATCCAGATGCCGGATAGATGCATGAATATCAACCGGTTCAACCGGATATCCAGCTATAAAATGCAGACAGTTAAAATACTGATTAAGCCTGATCATATTTTGAAAATCAGGACGGCTTCCCACCCGACGACCATGATCCAGATCACTGACATTCGGGGCAGAAGCCACCGTTGAATATACCATGTTGTTACCCCCAATAGTCAGGGCACGGTCAGGATTTCGTGGGGTTATGGTAAATTGTGACGGAGCCCGATGCACCATTTCCATCACCAATGCCCTATCCATGCGGACATTCTGATTGGCAACATCAACGTCACATCCGGCTTTTGACAGAATATCAAGGGCTTCTTCATTTAGAAAAACAATGCCAATTTCTTCCAGCACCCGCATGGAGGTATCATGAATACGGTCAAGATGATCTTCGGTTAGGGGTTCAACCGGCTGATCCGAATAGGATGGTAATATCCAGTCCAGTTGATCAATGGCCAGACGACCGCTGCTTCCTGTATTTCGGCCTTTTCGTGACCGCCGTCCCTGCCCGCCCATTTCTGTTTTTGTTTGTTCTTTCATGGCCATATTCCCAAAATAGCTTAGCCCATATTATTTCGATCAAAGATAACACATATTATTAATCCTCAACGGAAAATAAAAATATTTGCAACTTATATTTGATTAGGGCAAAACAGCGTTTATGACTGCATCATTTATTAAGGTGTCACCATGACACAAATTGACATGAGATTATATCTAGGTGGTGCACGTTCCGGAAAAAGCGCGGCGGCAGAACATTGCGCGATCACACTGGCCGCACCAACAGGTCAGTTGCCTTTCTATCTAGCCACCGGACAGGCATTTGACGATGAAATGAAAGAACGGATTACACGTCATAAAGACCTGCGGAAAGACCGTTTTAAAACCATAGAAGAACCCATTGATCTGGCGGCAATTATAACATCTCTGGAACAGAGTAATAGCGTTATTCTTATCGACAGTGTCGGGATATGGCTTACCAATATGATGATGGCTGAACAAGATTGGCAAGACCCCTTAGATCAAACTATTGACGCTATTAAAACAGGGCGTCATCAGGCTATTTTTGTGTCAGATGATGTTGGCGGCGGTATTGTTCCTGAAAACGCGATGGCGCGGCAGTTTCGTGATCATATCGGGTTGATTAATCAGCGGCTTGCCAGCGAAGCCAAAGATGTAACTTTTGTCGTTGCCGGAATAGAAACCCGGATTAAATAGGCCGGATTAAATAGGATATTATTGTGATGAAAATTGAATATTCAGATATAAATCAAGTGCTTGCCTACATGGCAGAATTACCTGCTATGGACACTATCAAGGCTGATCAGGCATATCAGCGACAGCAACAGCTGACCAAGCCGCCGGGTTCCCTTGGCAGGCTTGAAGACATAGCCATCTGGCTAGCTGGCTGGCAAGGACAAGAAAAACCCCGGATACATGCACCAGCCTGTTTGATTTTTGCCGGAAACCACGGGGTGGCGTTAAACGGCGTATCTGCCTTTCCCCCTGAAGTCACAGAACAGATGGTGCTGAACTTTCAGCATGGCGGAGCCGCCATTAATCAGCTTTGCCAATCAGCTGGGGCCAGTTTAAATGTTTTTTCCTTATCGCTGGATCAACCGACTGCTGACTTTTCCGAACAGCCTGCCATGAGCATTGCAGAAACATTATCAGCCATGCAAATTGGTGCTGATGCTATTCCTGATGATGCTGATCTTATCCTGCCGGGTGAAATGGGCATTGGAAATACCAGCTCGGCCGCCGCTTTATCGCATCTGGTTTTTGGTGGCCATGCTGAAACATGGACAGGACGCGGAACAGGCGTTGATGATGACCGGCTAGCGCATAAAATCAGTGTTATTACCAAAGCTGTTAACAGGGTAAAAGACAATACGCTTGACCCGGTCACCATGCTATCCGAATTAGGCGGTAGAGAATTGGCGGCCATTGCCGGCTGCGTTCTGGCCGCCCGTTTGCGGCGGATTCCCGTTCTGCTGGATGGGTTTATTTCAACAGCAGCCTGCCTGCCGCTTTGGGCAAGTGATAATTCCGCGCTTGATCACTGCCAGATTAGCCATTATTCCAAAGAACTCGGTCATCGTCATGTGATCCATGCACTCGGCAAACCTGCTATTCTTGATCTTGATTTGCGGCTGGGTGAAGCAAGTGGTGCGGCCATTGCCTTACAGATTGTCAAATCGGCATTAGCCACCCATAATGGGATGGCAACTTTTGCAGAAGCCGGAGTGTCTGATGGATAATATCCTCACGGATATTCACCGCATGTTTAAAACCTATCAACAGGATAGCCGAATGGCGGCAATGATCCTGACACGTCTGCCCGGGGTTGCAACAGAATACCCGGATCATAGAAATATTGCCCATAGCTACGCCGCCTTTCCCCTGATCGGTGTACTGATTGCCGGATGTGCCGCTATTCCTGCATTATTCCTGTCATTAGCCAATATTCCTGACTGGGCTGTTGTGTCCGTGATGCTTGCCATATCTGCTTTGATCACAGGGGGGTTGCACGAAGATGGTCTGGCTGATGTTGCCGACAGCATGGGGGGTTCTGACCCTGATAGGCGGCTGGCAATCATGCGTGACAGCCATATTGGTGCATTCGGGGTACTGGCCCTGATCCTGATCGTAACGATCCAGATATCCTGTCTTGCCGCCCTGTTAACAGAAGGAATAACAACATTGATTGGGGGCTGGCTGGCAAGTGCGGTATTATCGCGTTCAATGATGGCATTACAAGCATGGGCATATCCGCCACCAGATGCTAGTGGTTTTGCCCATTCTGTTGGCAGGCCTGATCAACGCACCATGCTGATCAGCATGGGAACAGGCTTCGTGCTTGCGCTTCTTCTCAGCGGGTCATTTTCGGTGTTTATTGCCATGGGTTTAGCTGGTGTTGCCACATATGCGTTCGGATATGTATTAACCCGATATATTGGCGGCGTTAATGGAGATGGGTTAGGCGCAACACAGATGATCAGTGCCAGCATCATTCTGATGGTTATGGCTGCCGCATGATATCCCCTGTTGTTAAGCAATTAATCCTGATCCGGCATGCCCGTACCGATTATGACCGGTCACGCGTGCCACCAGAAAACCCGCCTCTTGATATCAAAGCAGATCACGATTATGCCGCCATGGGGGCGCATTTACCTGACCATTATCGCTGGATAATTAGCCCGCTTATCCGTTGCCAGCAGACCGCACAACAATTGGTTTATCATGGGGCAACCTATTCTAGCAGGCATGATGATGATAGGTTACGCGAACAATCCTATGGCAGGTGGCATGGCCAGAATGTCGAAACATTATGGCTGGAAGAACTTTCTCAAGGGGAAAAACATAACTGGCATTTCATTCATCCGGATCGCATCCCCCCTGATGGGGAAAGTTTTTCTCAAGTCATGACGAAGCTTCAGCCTGTCTTGCCCGAATACGCGACCGAAAACACTATTCTGGTTACCCATGGCATGGTGATCAGGGCACTTGTTGGCCTTGCGATGGGGATATCACCAGATCAGGCATTAGCACTTGATATTGCCCCTCTATCCATGACCGGTTTAACTTACATGAAAGAAGGCGCGAGTAATCATGCAGGCCGTGGCGACAAACGGGGCGGCCAATGGCAGTTGAATTATCTCAACCGTGCCTATTAGCCAGATATACCCTTTCTAGCGATTACCGCGGGGATCAACCCAGCCAATACTGCCATCATTCCGGCGATAGATCATATTCAATCCCATATGGCTTTTGTTTCTGAACATCATGGCAGACTGGCCGGAGATATCAAATCGCATGATCGCTTCCTCAAGGGATAAGCTCTGGATGGAATAATCCATTTCCGCAAGAATGGCCGGCGCACCATCTGTCATGGCTTCATCCTGCTTATCTGCATCGTCATCCGGGCTGGTGTCAGGGGTTTCATAGGATAGCACCGTCATGGTAGCCGCCAGCATTTCCTGTTCAGGCTGATCATGATGATGGTTTTTCAGTCGTCTTTTATACCGCCGCAACCGCTTTTCGATATGATCGCTAGCAATTTCCATGGCCTGATGGGCGTCACTGGCTTTGCCATTGGCTTCCATATCCATGCCTGTTGTCAAGATAACATAAATCTTTACTGCAAATCCAACCGTATCCTTTTCAATAGTTACCTTACCAGATACTGCCCTGGGGAAATATTTTGATACCACTGCTTCAAGTTGTGTTTCGGCATGTTCCTGAAATGCTGTACCAGAATCCATATTTTTACCAGATACCGTTATTTGCATCATGTTCTCCTTTTGTATTTGACTTACAGGCAACCTTTGGCATGCCATTACAAACCAAAGGATGATGATAAAATCATCAAACAATTTGACCATGAAAACAAGGATATTAGAAATTTATGCTTTAATTAGGGCAAATCACCCTAATTCCTGCCGCAATCCAATAGATAACCGGCCATCCGTTACCTGATCCACAAAATGAAGGGCGCGACCATTATGACCATCACGTCCGGCAAAATCCGGTGCGGATAATAAAACCAGTCGTCCGGGGCTATCGTCAATAACGGATATCCCGTTACCTTCCCTATCCTGACACAGGCATAAACGGGACTGGCCTGCCAGTGTAATGATGATCACAATCTGGCGATATTTTAGACCATCACGATGAATACCAATGCCTTTTGATTGCGACGGATAATCCTGAACAGCCAGATCATTAATGTGATAAGGCATTGTGAGAACAGGGTTAGTCAGGGCGCCATTCGCCTGATTCAATCCGGATTCCAGCAGATGGCACAAGCGGTCTAGTGCCCCCCGGCGCGGGGCCGGAAAGCTGATATGAAAATCCTGAAAAACAATGTTGCCTTTATGCGAAACCCTATCACGCGCCCGTCGCTTTGGCAGGGCCTCTGCTTCCTTTTTCAAATCTGATATTTCATCACCAGAAAAAAAGGGGATAGATAAACCAAGGCATTGATCTTGCGATAAATCAATCAATGCCCTGGTCAGGATATGACATCTGTCTTCGGTTAATGCGTACATCACCTACTCATGCAAAACCCGCAACAGATTAGTCGAGTGAAGCCACCATCTTATCGATTTCCGGCATGGCGCTTTCAATTCGGTCAAACATGAGATTGATTTCATCCGCGGTGATAATCAGTGGCGGACAAAATGCAATCCCGTCAATCGGCAAGGCACGGACAATAACGCCAGCATCCTGAATCAATTTCATGGCACGGGCGGCGACTTTATGTTTGGGGTCGGCTTTAATCCTTGTGTTTGGTTCGGCTACAAATTCCATTGCACCAATTAACCCGATCCGCCGCGTATGACCAACAGAAGAATAAGCATTCAGCCGATCAATTCTTTCTGCAAAAAGCGGTGCAATATCCCGCACATGGTCAATAATATTGCGTTCTTCCATCAACTCAATGGTGCGTAAAGCGACCGCAGCAGGAACCGGATGTGCCGAATAGGTATAGCCATGACCGAACTGCCCCAGTTTTTCCGCCTGAACCGCCATACCACTTGCGATTTCATCAGATACGAGAACCGCCGAGATAGGCATATAGGCAGAGGATAGTGCCTTAGCACAAGTAAGAATGTCAGGCTTAAGCCCGTAAGTTTCAGACCCCCACATATTGCCTGTCCGGCCAAACCCACAAATCACTTCATCTGCAATTAACAGGATGTCATGCTTTTTAAGAATGGGCTGTAAAGCTTCAAAATAGCCTTCCGGTGGGAGGATAACGCCACCAGCCCCCATTAGCGGCTCGGCAATGAAAGCACCAATGGTATCCGCGCCTTCTTCGGCAATCATGTCTTCCAGATCATTCATGCAGCGTTTTACAAAATCGGCTTCACTTTCACCTTCATGGGCACCCTGAAAATAATTGGGGGATGTGGTATGCTTGGCAAAATCTAGCGGCAAGCTAAAGCCCTGTTGCACATAGGGCAGACCTGTCAGGCTTGATGCCGCTAATGTCACGCCGTGATAGCCGCCTTTACGACTGATCATTTTACGCTTTTCAGGCTTACCAGTGGCCGCATGATAATACCAGACCATTTTGATAGCCGTATCGTTAGCCTCTGACCCAGAATTACAGAAAAATACCTTATCCAGGCCTTCTGGTGCAATCGCGATCAGTTTTTCGGCCAGATTAATGGCTGGATTATGGGTTTTTGCTGTAAAGCTGTGATAATAGGGCAATTCTTCCATTTGCTTGGTAGCAGCTTTGACAAGCTCTGGTTCACTAAAACCAAATGACGTACACCATAGCCCGGCCAGCCCTTCAATATAATCTTTACCGTCACTGTCATAAACATAGACACCCTTGCCTTTATTGAGAATCATTGGCCCCTGCTCGGATAATTGAGCAGGATTAGTATAGGGGTGAAAATGATATGCAATATCTTTGGCTTCTTGTGAATTGGGCGCAAAGCGTTCTGGTTTGTTCATTTGTCATTCCTTCCACATATTAATCGTTTTTTGTATTTACCTTAATCATTCCTGTATTTAAACGTGCTGTCCGCCATTTATGTGCAATTCTGCCCCGTTGACATAGCTGGCTTCATTTGAACATAGAAAATATATACTGTCTGCAACCTCTTTGGTTGTGCCAAGACGATTCATAGGAATATCAGGCAAAATTACTGTTTCTGTTTCATCAGATATCATATCGGTTTTTATTTCACCGGGGGCTATGGCATTAACGCGCACCCCCATTGAACCAAAATCATTTGCCATCTCCCGCGTGAGGGAACTCAGGGCGGCTTTTGATGTGGCATAGGCGGTTCCGGCAAAATTATGAACTTTGCTTCCTGCGATCGATGTTACATTCACAATCGCCCCCTGCCCGCGGATGAGAGCATCTGCCAATCCCCGCGCTAACATAATCGGGGCAAAGAAATTCACCTGAAATACCTCATGCCAGTCTTCAATTGGCGTTTCCTTACTATCCATCCTGCCACCTGACGGCGTTTTCGGGGAAATAGCAGCGTTATTAACAAGGGCATGCAGTGGTTGGCCATCTAGCCGTTCAAGCAATTCGGCGATGCCTGCAATAATACTATTCTGATCTGACAGATTGATTTGCAGATGGTCTTCTTCACCAGCAGGCCAGGGGCAATTTTCAGGAAAAGCATGTCGGGAACAGGTAATGACGCGCCATCCTTCTTCGGAAAAGCGCTTGACCGTAGCATGGCCTATGCCTCTGCTTGCGCCAGTTAGAACAAGAGTTTTTTTGTCACTATTCTGTTTTGTCATGGCCTTGCTTTTAGTGTTGTTTTCTTGGGATTATTGAACATAATATACAAAATTAATAGCGATTGCGTTCATATGAAACTATTATCCGTTATAATATAAACCACCCTATCATAATTCCACTGGAATAAACATGAAACAAGCAGATTTTATTATTATTGGTGCAGGGTCGGCAGGATGTGTTCTGGCAAACCGCCTGACAGCCGATGGCAAAACAACCGTGATCCTTATTGAAGCAGGTGGTGAAGACCGCCACCCTTATATCCATTTGCCCGTTGGCTATGTTAAAACCATGGTCAATCCTGCCATAAACTGGATGTTTAAATCCGAACCGGAAAAGGGCACTTTTGATCGCAGTATTGATATGCCAAGAGGTAAAGTGTTAGGGGGGTCATCATCCATCAATGGCATGATTTATGTGCGTGGCCAAAGTCATGACTATGATAGCTGGGCACAAAGCGGAAACAAAGGATGGAGTTTTCAGGATGTTCTGCCCTATTTCAAAAAAACAGAATGTTTTGAAGGCATAACAAAAAAGATTGCAGATCAGGAATATCGTGGCGGCGAAGGCCCTCTACATGTTCAATATGTGCGTGAATATTATAAAGCCATGGATAAAGTACTGGAAAGCGCCCGTGCAGAAGGATGGCTTACTAATTCTGATTATAACGGTGATGATCAGGAAGGTTTTGCCTATGCCCAGACAACCATGCGTGATGGCTTACGTTGGTCGGCAAAAAAAGGTTATCTCAATCCTGTCCGGGGGCGGCGTAATCTCTATGTGATGCGTCATACCATGGCTACCGGCCTGATTATGGAAGGCAAAACCGTCACCGGCGTGACCGTATCCCGTTCTGGCAAAACGGAAACCCTGACCGCACATGCAGAAGTCATTCTTGCCGCAGGGGCATTCCAGTCACCACAATTGCTGGAGTTATCTGGCATTGGTGACCATGACACGCTTTCGCAACATGGCATCGAAACTATCCATCAATTGCCGGCTGTCGGGAAAAACCTGCAAGATCATTACATTTCCCGCCTGTCATGGAAATTACAGGATTTACCATCTTTGAATAGCAAAACCCGCGGGCTTGGTCTGGCTGGTGAATTACTCAAATTCGCAACAAAACGTAAAGGGGCATTATCCATGCCTGCGGGTATTGTGTTGGGATTTGTCAAAAGCCGTGATGGATTGCTTGGCCCTGATATCCAGTATCATATTGCCAATGCCAGTTATGCTAATCCCGCCAAACGGATATTTGATACATTCCCCGGCCTGACTATTGGCCCCTGCCAGTTGCGACCGGAAAGCCGCGGTTCCGTGCATATCCGGTCTGCTGACCCATTTGCCCCACCCCTGATACGGATGAATTATCTTGATGCCGCCGAAGATCAGCGTGTTCACCTGGCAGCGGTTCGTATGGCACGGCAATTGATGGAAAATGATGTCATGTCACCTTATGTCATCGAAGAAGCCAGACCGGGAAAAATAGTGGATAGTGATGATGAGTTGCTGGATTATGTGCGCCAGACCGGCGTTACCCTCTATCATCCGGTATCCACTTGCCGCATGGGAACAGATGCTAACACCAATGTCGTTGATGACCGGTTAAGGGTTCATGGCATGAAAGGCATTCGCATTGTTGATGCATCCATCATGCCTAGCCTTGTATCTGGTAACACTAACGCCCCTACTCTGATGATTGCAGAAAAAGCCAGTGATATGATCCTTGCCGATAACCGGTGATCATCCAGATGGCGGGGCTATTATCATGCAACATCCCTTTGTAATCATTGGCGATGGTTTCGCCGCCGCAGTATTGCTGGTGCATCTGGCCAGACGTGACTTTGATCTCAGCCTTATAACCGTGATTGGAACAGCACCATTGGGGCATGGCAAGGCTTATGGAACCACACATCCCCATTTTCGTTTAAATGTGCGTGATAATTTGATGGTGATTGATCAGAATATCCCTGATGATTTTGTGAACTGGGCAAAACACATTGATGATCCTGATGCTGTTGCTGATAACGGCGCTGGCCGGTTTTACCGGCGGGGTGATTTTGCCCGCTATTTATCCGGTGTGCTGGCTCATCATGATATTGAACGTCAGATAACAGTAATTTCCGGTAAGGCTATTGATATCAAGCCACATCAACCTGATCATGATGATAATATGGCTTTATGGGATATCAGACTGGATAATGGTGATATCGTGTCTTCCCGAAATGTAATTCTGGCAACGGGTAATCCCTCACCATCTGTACAGCATCTGATTGCTGATGATTTGCCTGCTGATCTGAAAGCAAAACATATTATAGCCACACCATGGAAAGGGGATGCCTTAGACAATATCCCATCAACAGCGCATATCGGACTTATCGGTGGTGGGTTAACTGCCCTTGATGCCTGTCTAGGGCTATATGAAAACGGCCATAAAGGCCAGATATCATTGATCACCCCCCATGGTATCCTGCCACCACCTCAATCAACGTGGGAACATGTGGATATTCCTCCTTTTCCTGAGAATTTGACAGCATCAACTTTTCTGCGGCATATAAGCACTTATCTTCCAGACAGTGACTGGACTCAATTTGCATGGCAGTCTGCATATGAAGGACTTAGAGTACAATTACCTGATGGCTGGCGGCGGTTGCCTGATCGCGATAAACGCCGTCTGATGAACAGGTTAGGCTGGTTATGGTCACTGATCCGTTACCGTGCCAGCCCGCAAAGCATTACCGCCGTCAATGCTATGCAGTCATCCGGCCAGATGCAGATCATTAAAGATCGGGTCAACAGCATTATATCTGGCCATGCCGCCCCACCTTTATCACTTACCCTGAACAGCCATGATGCGGTTGATTGCGATTATGCCATTATTGCTTCTGGTGTTGGTCATGATCCATTAATGGCACGACTGATGAAAACGCATATTGTTGGGACAACGGCAAATGGCGGCATCCATGTTAATAATGATTTTCAACTGCTTTCGCCTGATTGTCATCCTCAGACCGGATTGTGGGCTCTGGGGCCACCAACGCAATCGGCTTTGGGCGATGTCATAGGGGCTACCACTATCGCGAAACAAGCCGCTGGACTGGCAGACCAGCTTTTAGCTATAACAACGTCATGACAACAGATCATCCTTACTGGAAAACAAAATCATTGCATCAGATGACTCATGACGAATGGGAAAGCCTGTGTGATGGATGCGGCAAATGCTGTCTGATAAAACTGGAAGATATTGATACCGGCGAATATCACTATACCAATGTAGCATGCACCCTGCTGGATCATGGCACTTGCCAGTGCCGGGATTATTCCAGGCGAAAAGAGATTGTTCCGGATTGTGTTATTCTCAAACCTGATAAGCTTGATGATATTCCTTGGATGCCTGAAAGCTGTTCCTATCGTCTGATCTATGAAGGAAAGGATTTACCAGCATGGCATCCCTTGGTGACAGGTGATCCGGACAGCACCCACAAAGCAGGGCAATCTGTTGCCGGCAAAATCATTTCTGAAGATCATGTTGATGAACAAGACCTGCCATCCCATATTAAGATATGGTAGCCTGAATGGTCATGGCATATCCGATGCATAAAGATAAAGAACAGGAATAAGAATGAGCAATTGGTCATTAATCATTTACGGCTTAATCGCCTTATTAATCATTATATCACTTGCCGGATTTGGCACAGCTGATCGGGAATGGATGGCATGTAAAGAATCCATGATACAGCAATTTTTCGGCTCAAACTGTACCCCTGTAAACGGGATAGGTGTTCCCGCCGACCCGAATGTGCCTTCCTTATCATCCCCCGGAAGTAATGTGTAATTACCAAATCAATTCAATAGGATAATAGAATGTTTTTCCAAACTGGCACTCATAAAGAACATGGACTTCCCTTTAATCCTTTGAAAGCCATTATTGCGCCAAGGCCAATCGGCTGGATTTCCAGCATTAGCAAAGATGGCATTCATAATCTGGCTCCTTACAGTTTTTTCAATGCCATATCGGAAACCCCCGCTATGGTAGCATTTTCCGCATCTCCTCAGGCGGCAGGGCATAAGGATTCCGTGAAAAACATTCAAGACGTGGGCAATTTTGTCGTCAATATCGTATCAGCGGCATTAATTGATGCCATGAATATTTCATCCGCCAGTGTCGCACCTGATATATCGGAATTTGAAACAGCTAAACTAACCCCGGCTCCATCACAGATGGTATCTTCGCCGCATGTAGCAGAAGCGCCCTGTTATCTTGAATGTAAATTATGGAAGATGATAGACCTGCCATCTGCTGATTCCGGTGAATATAGCAAATTGGTGATAGGTGAAATCGTGGGCATTGGCATTGATGATGCGGTCATCACCAGTGATGGCAAAGTTGATACAGCCAGTTTCAAGCCAGTAGCAAGGCTGGGTTATAAGGATTATGCCATTATTAATGATGTGTTCGAGCTGGGACGGCCAGACGATCCGGCAGCTAGTTGATCAGACATTTGCTGACCGTGACATTGACATAGCCTTTCAGATCAGTGCTGGTCAGCCGGATTCGGATAAACCAGTCTTCTAGCGATAAAACCATAGATAATGGCAATAATCCGGTGGCATTTTTCTCCCCGCCCAGAAAGGATGCACGAACGATCACCGGCTGTGCGGAATCAAACCAAGGGTTTTCGCGCTGTGCATCCATACCAGCCTCACCTTCAACAAATACACTAAGCGTGTCGGATAGAAAAAGACGATTGCTCTCTCCACCAGCAAAGCTGGGGGTGACGACTTCAATATCCCTGTTTTCTAGCGTACGGCATTTGCTTGGCTTACCAAGCTGGTTCAGGGTCTGGCGGATTTGTTCAGGTGGCACATCACTGGCAAGATACCGGGCAACAATCTTTCTGATAGAAAGCAATTCCTGATCTTCTTCATCAACCAGAGCTTCTGCTGCAATACGGCGGCTTCTTTCATCTTTCAGCTGTTCTGTCATGGCGGCCAGCATATGTTCCAGCTGATCATTTTTCTGGGTTATATCCTGAATCCGTTCATTGGAAGATGAAAAAACAGACCATTGCTGATTCTGACCAATCATCCAACCCACCCAAAGCATAACAATAGCTGTAATAACCCAGAGAATAAATTTCATCTGCGACTTAGCTTCGCGCCTGCGATATCTGTCAGTAGTTTGATGAAAATCCATCGGCTATATAAAACCAGTAAAACATGTTAATCGTGCTAAGTGGGGTAGAATAACCTTATTATGGCGTTATGATAACCCTACAAAAGACATAATGTAATTTTAACAACTTCTGCAAGTAACGTCATGAAAAAAAAGCAACGTGCATGGCAACGGATGTTAAGCGGTCGCCGACTTGATCTGCTGGAACCAACGCCGCTTGATATTGAAATCGAAGATATTGCCCATGGCTTATCCCGTGTTGCCCGCTGGAATGGTCAAACCAAGGGTAAATGGCCATATTCTGTTGCTGACCATTCCGTGCTGGTCGAAAATATTTTCTGTCAGCAGAATGAAGCCATAAGCCAGCGGTGGAAACTGGCCTGCCTCCTCCATGATGCGCCGGAATACGTCATTGGCGATATGATCACCCCGTTCAAACATTTTCTGGGGGAATATTACCGCGATATCGAAGATCGCTTATGCAACGCCATCAATATCCGTTTCGGATTACCGGGGGTTTTGCCGCAATGGGTTGAAAAAGCGATCAAAAAAGCTGATAAAACGGCTGCCTATCTGGAAGCTACACAAATCGCCGGCTTTGATCAAAGTGAAGCCAAGCGTTATATTGCCAGCCCCAAACAGGCCCCCGATATCACCATTGCCCCATTATCACCGGAAAAGGCTAAAAAAGCTTATCTCGACCGGTTTAATATCCTGATAAAAGCCTGAATAACATCTGATAAAATCAACTGAAAAAGGAGAAACAGATGAAAAATAAAATGATCCTTCCTGAAAACACTATTATTCTGGTCGCTCTTGAAAGTGAGCTGCCCCGGAATGTCTTACCAGACTGGACCATTATCTATACTGGTGTTGGCAAGGTAAATGCCAGTATAGCAGCAAGCAAGGCGATCCTGTCATATCAACCTGACATGATGCTGAATTATGGTACAGCCGGAAGTCTGGTTCCATCTATCCACGGGTTGATAGAAGTCGGACAATTTATCGAAAGAGATATGAATGTAGAGGCGCTTGGCTTTGCAAAGGGGCTAACGCCTTTTGAAGAAGATATTGCTATCAGCTTTGGTTATGGTGAAATCAGATGCGGGACAGGTGATCAGTTTGTCACCTCAACCCCCGATATCATGACTGAAGTGGTGGATATGGAAGCATATGCTCTGGCAAAATGTGCCCGGTTTCATGGCTGTGATTTTAGAGCCTTAAAATATATATCAGATATGGCAGATGATACCGCCGCCAATGACTGGCAGAGCAATCAGACAAAGGGCGCACAATTATTTGTGGAATGGCTTAATATGGCAAGGCATGGTGGGGACACTCGGACTTGAACCGAGAAGCCTGTTACGGCGGCAGATTTTAAGTCTGCTGTGTTTACCTGTTTCACCATGCCCCCCAATATATGAACCTATTGTGAAGGCGTCATGATGTACTTGTTAAGTTTTTTTCAGGGCATATGTCAAGTCAGATACCATGAATCATCAAAAAGAACGCTATAAAAGATAAATAATACGCTATAAGACGGAATCCAATATGTTTTTTCTGCCCCTTTTTGACAATAATCCCACTAGCCGAACACCGGTCATCACGCGCGTGATTATTGCTGTCTGTATTCTGGTTTTTCTCTACCAGATAGGGCTCAGTGAACGGCTGGAACGGTTATTCATCTTTTCATATGGTGCTGTCCCTGCCCTCATTACAGGGGCAGAAATCAGACCGGGCTATTTTTTTGATATTCCCGATAAAGCGACACTGATTACGTCCGTATTTATGCATGGCGGTTTATTGCATCTGGGCGGTAATATGCTTTATCTCTGGATATTTGGCGATAACGTCGAAGATAGCATGGGGCCGGTAAGGTTTTTGCTATTCTATCTGGCATGTGGAGTCGCCGCGACCCTAACACATATCGCCATTGATCCCAAATCCGTGACGCCTCTGGTTGGTGCATCCGGGGCTATTGCAGGTGTGCTGGCCGCCTATTTGATGCTTTATCCACATGCCGAAGTCAGAGTCATGATTGTGATACTCATCTTTGTGCGCTGGGCATCATTTCCTGCGGTTGCCGTGCTGGCGGGATGGCTGATTATTCAGTTTCTATCAGCACCGGCAAGTCTGGGGGGTGATGGTGGCGGCGTGGCCTATTTTGCCCATATTGGTGGTTTTGTTGCAGGTTTGATCCTGACCCCGTTCATGCGCCGGCCCGGCCACCCTATATTTCCCTCTAAACCCCAAAAAGAGGATGATGAAGACCATCTTAAGGTGATGGATCGCAAAGAATTCAGAAACGCTTTTGTTGAACGATATCGCCGGCCAAGAGGTCAGACAAAAAAGAGCCATAACCATCGGCATCTGCCGAATGTTAAAACCTCTATCCGTCCTCCTTCTGATGAGGATTAATAATCAGATATCAGGCAACTAGACCGTATTTCCGCCGGTAACTGTTTCTTCGATAACGCCAGACCCGCCAAGGCTTTTGATCAGTTCCAGTATATCCGCTGCCGCTTTATCGACATGATCCCGATCAAGAGCAGAAACAACGACCGCCGTGCCATATTGCCCGGGCTTGAACCATGGATAACTGCCTATGCTGATGCCATCAAATTTTTCTTCGATAATACCTAATCCTTCGGCTAATGTGCCCTCTCCCAATGCTGTCTGGACAGATACCCGATGGCGATCTATGCCGCTGGGTAACATGGATTCCATCTGCATAAGCATGGCATCAAAGATTTTTGGTACTCCTGCCATCACATGAACATTGCCGATACGATAACCGGGGGCAGCAGATACAGGATTATAAATCAGCTCTGCGCCTTCGGGGATATCAGCCATTTTCTGTCTTGCGCTATTATAGTCCAGACCTGTATCCGCATAATGATTGATCAATAATGCGTCTGCTTCAGGGTGGCGTATCGCCTTAACGCCAAATGCGACCGCCACGGCCTCGGTTGTGATATCATCATGGGTGGGGCCAATGCCACCTGATGTGAAGACCAGATCATAGTCAGATGATAATGTTTTTACAGTGGCCACAATACGTTCATGACTGTCACCAATAACGCGTACTTCGGATAGATTAATGCCCCGTTCATATAGAAATTTGGCAAGCGTGTTGATATTTTTATCCTGAGTTCGGCCGGAGAGAATCTCATCACCGATAATAATCAAGGCCGCAGAGGGTTGCATCATAAAATCACCTTATGTTTATGTTATGTGATAAAGTTATATAGCGCAGTGATGGCAGATCAACTGCATATACGTTATTAGAGAATAATCCAAACCAATAAGGACAAGATCATGGATTTACCCCCACTAATCGAAGGTATCTTGATCAAACGTTATAAACGGTTTCTTGCTGATGTTGATTTTGGCGATCATATTGAAGTAACCCATTGCCCCAATCCCGGGGCCATGACTGGATTAAAAGAACCGGGTAGTCGTGTCTGGTGTTCCCGATCAGACAACCCTAAACGAAAATTGCCTTATACACTGGAATTGATTGAAGCAGATGATACTCTTGTCGGTATTAATACAAACCGCCCGAACGCTATCGCTCATGAAGCCCTGATCAATGGCGTGATTCCTGCTTTTCGGCCTTACCAGACCATTCAACGGGAATATAGCTGGGCAAAAGGAACCCGCTTTGATTTCAAACTAGATGACGCTGATGATAATAGCCCGGCCATGTTGCTGGAAATAAAAAATGTGCATTTGCGCCTTTCTGATCCGGATGAACCGGATACCGTGGCTTTCCCTGATTCTATCACTGAACGTGGTACCAAACATTTACAGGAATTGATCAAAGCAAAAAAAGACGGCTGGCGGGCGGCATTATTATTTGTTGTGCAGAGGGAAGATAGCAACAAAATGGTTATAGCAGAAAATATTGATCCCATTTATGCAAAAACATTGCGAACAGCCTATGAACACGGCGTTGAAATTATGGCATGGCGTTGCAATATCACAAAGAACGCTATAACATTGTCCAATAAAATTAATATGGTAATTCCTGAATAATGCGATTTGAACCTATCCCCCGCCATGATCAGCTTGGTTTCCTTAAAATGCGGAAAGCGGGAAAACTCGCCGCCGAAACCCTTGATTATATTACCCCTTATGTCAAAGCAGGCGTTACAACGCTTGAACTTGACACACTCTGCCACCAGTTCATCAATGATCATGGGGCAACGCCGGCACCACTGGGATATAAAGGTTATCCCAAAGCCACCTGTATTTCCGTCAATCATGTTGTCTGTCACGGCATTCCGTCAGATAAGCGTTTGCTAGATGGTGACATTCTGAATATTGATATCACCGTTATTCTGGATGGCTGGTATGGGGATACGTCCCGCATGTTCTGGGTTGGTGATGTTAGCGTCAAGGCCAAGAGGCTTACCGATGTGACTTATCAGGCCATGATGCGCGGCATCAATATGGTCAAGCCCGGGGCAACCCTTGGCGATGTTGGTCATGCCATTCAGACATATGCTGAAGCCGCCCGGTTTTCGGTAGTGCGGGATTTTACCGGCCACGGAATAGGGCAGCAGTTTCATATCGCGCCAACCGTATTGCATTATGGCACCCCGGGGGAAGGAACTATCCTGGAAGAAGGCATGATCTTTACCATTGAACCCATGATCAATACCGGAACATGGCAAGTCAAAATCCTTCCGGATGGCTGGACAGCCGTCACCCGTGACCGCGGATTATCTGCCCAATTTGAACATACCGTCGGGGTAACCGCGGATGGTGTAGAAATTTTCACTCTTTCACCAATGGAATATATTCACCCCCCCTATGGCGAAAATAAAACCGCAGATAATACCACCAATAGTTAGATTATGCTTTTCCCCATCACCTAAAACAGATATGTCATTTAATTAGTATGTGATTGTCAGCGGCTAAGTAGGTTTAAGCCACCATAAATCTAAGGTCACGCTGTGCAGAAAGATAGTAATCATTCTTCAAAACCCGAACACACAAAGCATCGGGAACGGATGAAAACCCGCATTCTGAGTTTTGGAACGAATACCCTTCCTGATTATGAATTACTGGAATCGCTGTTATTTTATTCTATTCCACGGCGTGATACAAAACCGATTGCCAAAGCATTGCTGGCAAAATTCAAAACTTTCAATGCCATTTGTCAAGCCTCCCCGCAGGAATTATCTGAAATTGATCATATTGGTGAACATAGTGTGGTTTTATTCCAGATTATTCATATGATTGCGCTTAGGCTTGGCGAAGAAAAAATCATCAATAAAACAACCTTTTTATCTTGGCAGGATGTCATCAGCTATTGTCGTACCCGCATAGGATTTATCGAAAAAGAAGCCTTTCTGGTCATTTTTGTGGATAGCAAAAACAGTATCATTGCCGCGGATGAACTGGCTTCCGGTAGAGTTGACAAGGTTGCAGTTTACCCGCGTGAGATTGTTAGAAATGCATTAAAATATCACGCAACAGCAATTATACTGGTTCATAACCATCCCTCTGGAAGCACCGAGCCATCACAGCAGGACATAGCCATGACCAAACATATCAATCAGGCCATCAAGGCCATTGATGCGCGGCTTCATGATCATCTGATCATTAGCAGCGAAGGTCATTTCAGTTTCAAGAATGCCGGATTACTTTAGGATGAGAATATCATATGGGAAGGCTGGACAATTTATCGCTTGCTGACTAACATGGCGACCGATAATAAAGCCGTAGAAGCCAATCATAAAACAGGATGAGTATATCATGATCCCGCGCTATTCGCGACCCGAAATGACGGAAATCTGGACGGATGAAAGCCGTTTTCAAATCTGGTTTGAAATCGAAGCACATGCTTGTGATGCGCAGGCCGAATTAGGGGTCATTCCCAAAGAAGATGCCCGGACAATTTGGGAAAAGGGTCAGTTTGATGTTGCCCGCATACATGAAATCGAAGCGGAAACGCGGCATGATGTGATCGCGTTTCTGACCAATCTGGCAGAATATATAGGGGCTCCAGCACGATTTGTTCATCAGGGAATGACGTCTTCTGATGTCTTGGACACCACTCTGGCCGTCCAGCTCAGCCGAGCCAGTGATCTGATCATAACAGGCATCAGCCGTGTCATGGATGCGCTGAAAACACGCGCCATGGAACATCGATATACCCCGACAATGGGGCGCAGTCATGGCATTCATGCCGAACCTGTTACCTTTGGGCTTAAACTAGCCGGTCATTACACGGCTTTTGCCCGCGCCTTAGCCCGCATGGAACAGGCAAAAGCGGATATTGCCACCTGCAAAATATCCGGTGCCGTAGGCACGTTTGCACATATTGACCCCTATGTGGAACGTCATGTTGCCGAAAAGATGGGGCTGACACCAGAACCGCATTCCACCCAGATTATTCCGCGTGATCGCCATGCCATGTTTTTTGCGACCATGGGAGTGGTGGCGGCATCTATTGAAAATCTGGCAACAGAGATCAGGCATTTGCAACGAACCGAAGTGCGTGAGGCAGAAGAATATTTTTCGGCGGG
Source organism: Puniceispirillales bacterium (SeqCode) (assembly GCA_049595035.1). Classification (GTDB taxonomy): domain Bacteria; phylum Pseudomonadota; class Alphaproteobacteria; order Puniceispirillales; family UBA1172; genus UBA12202. The sequence continues at coordinate 109,584 of JBMYKD010000002.1, forward strand.
CCAGAAAGGGTCATCGGCCATGCCGCATAAGCGCAACCCTGTTTTGACCGAAAATCTGACCGGATTGGCGCGTATTGTCCGGGGAGCTGTCACTCCGGCACTGGAAAATGTTACGCTCTGGCATGAACGGGATATCTCCCATTCCTCGGTTGAACGGGTTCATGCCCCTGATGCGACGATAGCACTTGATTTTGCGTTGCATCGACTGGCCTCAGTTATCGAAAAATTGCTGATCTATCCGGATGCCATGCAAAAAAATCTGGATCAACTTGGCGGACTTGTTCATTCACAGCAAGTTCTGCTCGCACTAACCCAGCACGGGATTAGTCGTGAAGATTCTTACGTTCTGGTTCAACGTAACGCCATGCGTGTCTGGCATGAAGGAGGGCATTTGCTCGATTATCTGCTGTCTGATGAAACCGTGATGGCAAGCATATCAAAAGATGAACTCAGCGCATTGTTTGATCTGAAACATCATTTCAAAAATATTGATTACATCTTTGATCGGGTTTTTGATTCAAAATAACGTTTAAAAAGACACAGCAATGATTGCTTAAATTCCGGTATGTTGATAATATAAATTACAATCATCAAGATGATAAGTCTGAACATGGATCACCGTGAAAAACTGTATGAAGGAAAAGCGAAAGCGATTTTCGCAACCGATGCGCCTGATGAGCTGATTCAGTATTTCAAGGATGATGCCACGGCCTATAATGCCCAGAAACATGAAGTTATTTCCGGAAAGGGCAAACTTAATAATGCCATTTCCCATCATATTATGACCAAACTTGGTGCAGCCGGCATTCATCATCACCTGATCAAACAGATTAATGAACGCGAACAGCTCATCCGCAAATGTGATATTATTCCGGTTGAGGTGGTTGTGCGGAATATAGCCGCCGGATCAATGGTCGGACGGCTGGCCGGAAAGCATATTCCTATTTCTCAGGGCACATGTTTGAAAACCCCGATTGTTGAATACTATCTGAAGGAAGATGCCCTGAATGATCCTATTATTACAGCGGAACATATCACGGGGTTTGATCTGGCTAGTGAAGATGAATTAACATATATCCGCCTAACAGCACTTGCCATTAATCGTTTGCTGATGGAAATATTTTCCGACATTGGCATTATTCTGGTTGATTTCAAGCTGGAATTTGGCCGCCCTGCCAGCCCTATAAAGGGTGAACCTGCCATTATTCTCGCAGATGAAATTAGTCCTGACAACTGCCGTCTATGGGATAAAGACACCGGCGCCATCAAGGATAAAGACCGTTTCCGGAAAGATTTAGGCGGATTGGTTGACGCCTATCAGGATATTGCAACCCGTTTCGGGCTAACTGTATCATTGCCATAACAGAGAGGATTATCATGCTAAGGGTTACTATTACGATCAGCTTGAAAGAGGGCGTGCTTGACCCCGAAGGTCAGGCCATCGAACATTCACTTAGCAATCTTGGCTATCATGAGGCTAGCGATATCCGCACTGGCAAGATCATTAGCTTTTCCATGGTGGAAAGTAATCACAATCGCGCAAAACAGAAAGTCGCGAAAATGTGTGAAACCCTGTTAGTTAATACCGTTATTGAAAATTACGATATTGCTATCGAAGATCAGGTTGAGGACGAGTAATAACAGTGGCAAATGTAGCGGTTATCAGTTTTCCCGGATCAAATTGTGACAGGGATATCATCACAGCGGTGCAACATATAACTGGCACCAAGCCAGCACAATACTGGCATAAGGAAACCAGCATGGAAAAACATGATCTGGTGATCCTGCCCGGCGGCTTTTCTTTCGGTGACTATTTGCGGTGCGGGGCGATTGCTGCCCGTTCACCCATCATGGATGAAGTCATGGAACATGTCTGGCGCGGGGGGTATGTTCTTGGCATTTGTAATGGCTTTCAGATTCTGACCGAAGCAGGCATTCTTCCGGGTACCTTGATGCGGAACAAACAATTGCAATTTGTCTGCCGTGATGTAACGCTTTCCCTTCATCATACCGAAAGCAATAGTATTCTTGGTCATTGTGATGAAAAGCGGCAGTTAGTCATTCCCGTTGCCCATAATGAAGGCAATTATTTTGCTGATCCGGATACCATCAAAAAAATCACCGATAAAGGGCAGATTGTCCTCACCTATACCGATACAGGTGCTGCCAATTATAATCCTAATGGTGCCATAGATGATATAGCCGGGATAACGTCTGACAATGGTCGGGTGCTTGGGATGATGCCGCATCCGGAACGCAAGGCGGAAGCTATCCATGGTGGTCTGGATGGCCATTATCTTTTGACGTCTATTATTGAGGCCGCATCATGAGCATGGAAGCCGAACATACAACTGTTGATCAAGCCCGTGATATGGGGTTAAGCGCTGAAGAATTTGACCGTATCTGTCAACGACTGGGGCGCATTCCTAATCTCACCGAACTTGGCATTTTCTCTGCCATGTGGTCTGAACATTGTTCTTACAAATCATCTCGCCGCTGGCTGAAAACCTTACCAACAACAGGTGATCAGGTTATTCATGGCCCGGGGGAAAATGCCGGTGTGGTCGATATAGGTGATGGCATGGCGGCCGTCTTTAAGATTGAAAGCCATAATCACCCTTCATTTATCGAACCCTATCAGGGAGCAGCGACCGGCGTTGGCGGTATTCTGCGCGATGTTTTTACCATGGGGGCACGGCCTGTTGCCCTGCTTAATGCGTTACGCTTTGGCGCCCCTGACCATGAATTGACGCGGCATCTGGTGAGTGGCGTTGTTAGCGGTATTGGCGGGTATGGTAATTGTATCGGCATTCCGACCATTGGTGGCGAAACCCATTTTGATGCTAGTTACAACCAGAATATTCTGGTCAATGCCATGGCCGTGGGGCTGGCTAAAGCGGATCGCATTTTTCTTTCTGCTGCTTCCGGCCTGGGCAATCCGGTTATTTATATCGGCGCAAAAACCGGTCGTGACGGAATACATGGGGCAACCATGGCATCTGCCGAGTTTAGCGAAGAAGATATGTCCAAACGCCCAACGGTGCAGGTTGGTGACCCGCTAGCCGGAAAACTGCTGATGGAAGCAAGCCTTGAGCTTATGGCATCTGATTCGGTTGTTTCTATTCAGGATATGGGAGCAGCTGGTCTGACCTCATCTTCGGTAGAAATGTCCAGTAAGGGCGGCATGGGGATGGAAATTGATCTGGATCAGGTGCCTATCCGCGAAAAGGGCATGACCCCATATGAAATTATGCTTTCCGAATCACAGGAACGTATGCTGGTTGTGCTAAAACCTGATGCAACAGAAAGAGCTCAGGCCATTTTTGATAAATGGGACCTAGATTTTGCTGTTATTGGAAAGGTTACCGATACCGGTCATCTGGTGCTTACTTCACATGGCGAAGTCGTTGCTGATCTACCACTTGATCCGCTGGTAAATGATGCACCAGAATATGACCGCCCATTTGAAGATACCCCTACCCCAAAGATAGCACCACAAGAATCCCTTATTCAGGATATCGCATTAGGTACTGCTCTCAAACAGATGATGGGGAGTCATTTTCTGGCAAGTCGGCGCTGGGTTTATGAACAATATGATCGGCATGTCATGGCTGATACGGTTATTGAATGCGGTTCTGATGCAGGGCTGGTTCGGGTGCATGGTACTAATCGCGGGCTTGCGGTAACAACTGATTGCACGCAACGTTATGTGCTTGCTGATCCTTATCTGGGGGCGATGCAGGCTGTTGCCGAAGCCTATCGTAACATTACCGCAACAGGGGCCAGACCATTAGCAACTACCAATAACCTCAATTTTGGCAATCCGGAAAAACCGGCTATTATGGGTCAGATTGTGGGTTCGGTGAAAGGCATGGGCGCAGCTTGTACTGCTCTTGATGTTCCTGTCGTATCGGGGAATGTATCACTTTACAATGAAACCGATGGTCAGGCTATTTCTCCAGCACCTGTTATTGGTATGATTGGCGTCATTGATGATGTTACCAATGCCGTCAATATCGGCATCAGACAAGCTGGAGAAACGGTTTATATCATTGGACAGAATGCCGCCACTAATGATGGCTGGCTATCAAATAGCGTCTATGCCCATGTCATTGCCGGCAATGATCACCCTGATGCCCCGCCACCTGTTGATCTGGAAGCGGAAAAAACCCATGGTGACCTGATCAGGCATCTGGTAGAAAAACATATGGTGTCTGCTGTTCATGATATTGGTGATGGTGGTGCATTGGTAGCCTTAACCGAAATGATGATGGCAGGCCAGACAGGGGCAGATATCACCTTAACAACAGATCAGATGACCCATGGCTGGGCTTTTGGCGAAGATCAGGGGCGTTATCTGGTGGTAACCGCTGATCCGTCCGCCGTGGAAGATGCCGCATCAAAATATGGCGTTGATTTTCAAAAAATTGCTACGACTAATGATCGTCAAGAATTGAAAATTGGCTCTAGTGACATTATCTCAATAGAAGAACTGAAATCAGTGTTTGAAAACTGGCTTCCTGCCTTAATGGAAACCAGACAAAAATAACAGATGGGAACAGAAAATGGCTATGCGTGCTGATGAAATAGAAAAGCTGATCCTTGAAGCTTTACCAGGAAGCGAAGTCAAAATTGAAGACCTGGCCGGTGACGGGGATCATTATTCCTGTCATATAAAATCAAAAGCCTTTGCCGGTAAATCACGCGTGCAACAGCATAAAATTGTTTATGATGCCCTTGGCGGTCGGATGGGGAATGAACTCCATGCTCTCGCCATACAAACGACCCCTATTGAGGAGTAATCATGTTAGATGATCAAACAAAATCACGCATCGAAGGCGACATTTCCAGTCAGGATGTTGTTCTTTTTATGAAAGGCACCCCTGTATTTCCTCAATGTGGCTTCTCGGCCGCGGTTGTCGGTGTATTAACGCATCTGAATGTCCCCTTCAAAGGCGTCAATGTGCTGGAAGATGATGCTGTCCGTGAAGGCATCAAGCTTTTCACAGAATGGCCAACCATCCCGCAGCTTTATGTAAAAGGTGAGTTTGTTGGCGGTTGTGATATTATCCGTGAAATGTATGAAACCGGTGAGTTGACAGAGATGTTCAACACACGCGGGATTCCGGTTACCCCGCAACCACTTAATAGCTAATAACGATACTGGCACATATCCTGACTTCTGATATGATGACCTCATCATCATGATAAGGAAGGTAGGAAATATGCCTATTGCTGTATGGGGATTGCTTCTCCTGCTTTGCTTTGTCTGGAGCTTGTCTTTCCTGACAGCTGAGCTACTGCTAGAAACCACCCTTCCCTTTACTATCGTGTTTTATCGGGTGCTGATAGCCAGCCTGATTATGCTTGTCCTGATGTGGATGATGGGAAAACGCATTCCTTATGCGCCGCGTGCGCTTTTTTTTCTTGTTCTGATGGGGCTGACAAATAATGCTCTGCCCTTTTCGGCGATTGTCTACGGACAGCAATATATAACCGGCGGGCTGGCAACGATTATCAACACGAATACCGCCTTTCTGACCCTAATCTTTTCCAGTCTTATCCTTGCTGATGAACGCCTTACGCCCATTCGGCTGATAGGGTTAGGGCTGGGCATTACTGGCGTTGTTATTGCTATTGGCCCTAGTGAGTTGCTACAATTTTCTATGGAAAATCTGGGTGAACAATGTGTGCTGTTTGCAACCCTATGCTATGCTGTTTCCACGACCCTAGCGCGTAAGTTGATCAAGGGTATTGATCCTCTGGTATCTGTTACCATTATGCTCTGTTCCAGCACGCTCTGGATGAGTATGATTGTCTATTATATGGAAGGCATTCCAACCATCACGCCAAGTGGTATCAATTTGTTATCAATCATCATACTAGCCGGGCTTTCCACCAGCCTTGCCTATATCTTGTATTTCACCTTGCTTCATCGGGCAGGCGCAGGTTCAACCGCCTTAGTGACGGTAATTATTCCGCCTTTTACCATGATTATGGATGCGGCCATACTAGGCGATAAAATAACCGGCCAACAGCTGGCCGGTTTTATCTTGGTTGCATCTGGTGTTTTGATGGTCGCCCGCGGCCTGCCAAAAGCTCCACCTAAACAGATAACTTAACGTGAATAATATTCGATGACCAGATTCGGTTCCATCTGAACCGGATAAGGCACATTTTCGATCGCTGGAATATTGGTGAAACTTCCCTTAAAGGCGGCTTCATCAACAGATAGATATTCCGGAATATCGCGTTCAGCAGATACCATGGCATCCAGAAGGGATGGGATATTACGCGCACGTTCACGCACTTCAACCACATCACCCGGCTTTAACATGCGTGATGAAATGTTACAGATCACGCCATTGACCATGACATGCTTGTGGTTAACCAGTTGGCGAGCGGCGAAAACTGTTGGTGCAAATTTCATGCGATAGACAACAGCATCAAGCCGGCTTTCCAGAATACCAATCAGGTTCTGGCCTGTATCACCACGGCGGCGCACGGCTTCAACATAATATTTCTTGAATTGCTTTTCACCAATATTACCATAATATCCCTTCAGCTTTTGTTTTGCCATAAGCTGGATACCATAATCAGTGGGCTTACTGCGCCGCTGACCATGCTGGCCGGGGCCATATTCGCGGTTATTTACTGGTGATTTAGGACGACCCCAGAGGTTAACACCTAGACGACGGTCGATTTTATGCTTGGCATGATGCCTTTTGTGTTCGGACAAGGAAGCCATATCATATACTCCAATTTTCATTTTTGTCCCGGTAGGGTTTAAAAGCTTCGCTTTCTCACCGGGGCAATCTACCCATGCAGATTGTCCACGTTCCCGGGAAGGGTTGATGGTTTATTAGAAAAAATTACTGATCCTGTCAAGCCTGATCACTGTCATCATGTGTATCAGCAAGGTGGCCACTTCTTTCTACTGCTTTCATGATACCGTGTAGCGTCCGTATATCCTGTTCTGATAAAGGCGATTTATTAAACATGGCTTTGATATTACGCATCACGACGGGCCGCATATCGGGGCTGGTAAAAAACCCGCCTCTGGCCATTCTTTCTTCTAGCATGTCATAGAAAAACTCCCGCGAGCGTAATTCTGCCAGCTGATGATCACCCTGACCAGCTGATTGTTCATGCTGCATGTCACCATCCAGACTGGCCAGTGCAGTCATCCGGCATTCCCATCCCATCAGCAAAACTGCCTGCGCCAGATTAAGTGATGAAAAGCTGGGGTTTAGCGGCACTGTTACAATAATATTGGCAAGGGCGACTTCGTCATTATCCAGACCTGCTCTTTCGCCCCCGAATAATAATGCTGCTTTGCCGCCAGCCTGATGATGGGCAATAATGGCTGATGCTGCTTGCCGCGGGTTCATTTCCGTTTGTGCTATGCCGCGCCTACGCGCTGTTGTCGCCACCAAAAGGCTGATATCCCCTGCGGCATCAAGGGTTGATGGATAAACGGTTGCGGTATCAAGCAGATCACTGCCACCTGAAGCCATAGCCACTGCCGCCGGATTTGGCCAGCCATCACGCGGTGCTACCAGCCGCAAATCCCAACACCCGCAATTTTTCATGGCGCGGGCAGATGAGCCGATATTTTCACCCATTTGCGGATGCGAAAGAATAACCGAAGGCATCAGCCTGGTTAAATCAACATGATCCTGATCTGCTGTGACATGCGTGCCTGCCAAGGTTACCCCCCTACCCCCGATGGCGGCGTCAGCCCCGAATGATAGAGTTTCCATGTCATGGCATCGGTCAGCGCAATAACCGAGGCATCAATGATATTTGTTGATACCCCAACCGACGTCCAGTTCAGACCGTCTTCATCACGGCACTGGATCAAAACGCGGGTAACTGCATCCGTTCCACCATCGCCTTCATCACCTGCCAGAATGCGAACCTTGTAATCAACAAGTGATACACCCGCAAGAGATGGATAGGCACGCACCAAGGCTTTACGAATAGCGGTATCAACCGCATTAACCGGCCCATTGCCTACCGCTGCTTCATGATAGGATTGTCCGCTAACCATTACGCTTGCGGTGGCTTCGGATTCCACAACAAGATCACCATTGGCATTGAAACGGCGTTCATCCATCACCCGAAAACGGCCAATGGAAAAATATTCGGGCACGGTCAACAACCGTCGCGCCACCATCAATTCAAGGCTGGCTTCAGCTATATCATAGGCATAGCCGCGAAACTCAAGGTCTTTCACTTCGGCGATCAGGCTATCCAGACGCTTGTCTTTAGGGTCAATATCCATTCCCAGTTCTTTGAACCGTGCGATAAAATTAGCCTTTCCAGATTGATCCGACACAACATACTGGCGGCTATTGCCAACCTTTTCCGGATCAATATGTTCATATGTGCGGGGGTCTTTCTGGGCAGCTGATGCGTGTAAGCCCCCTTTATGCGCGAACGCAGCATCCCCGACATAAGGCGCATGAGCATTTGACAGCCGGTTGATCCGGCTATCCAGCATCCGTGACAGTTTTTTCAACTTGACCAGATGATCTTGCGGAATGCCCGTTTCATAGCCCAGTTTCAGCATGAGATTGGGGATCAGCGTGATCATATTGGCATTACCACAACGCTCACCAATGCCGTTAATTGTCCCCTGAACCTGTCTTGCCCCTGCTTCAATGGCGGCCAATGTGTTAGCAATAGCAAGCCCGGCATCATTATGGGTATGGATACCAATCCGGACATCGGGAAAGTGATGGGCAACCGTTTTCACCGCATCATAAACGTCACTGGTCAATGTTCCGCCATTAGTATCACAAAGCACAATCCATTCCGCGCCACCATCACGCGCCGCCGCCACGACATCAAGGGCATATTTCTGGTTGGATTTATAGCCATCAAAAAAATGTTCACAATCAAACATTGGCTCTCTGCCTTTATCTTTCGCGGCAGTCAGAGAATCCGTAATCATTTGCAGATTTTCATCCAGTGTGACGCCTAATGCCTTTTTCACATGAAAATCCCATGTTTTACCAACCAGACATGTGGCATCGGTTTCCGCGTTTATCACCGCCACCAGACCCGGATCATTAGCCGAGCTGCGGCCACCACGCCGTGTCATGCCAAAGGCCACGGATCTGGCATGTTTCATTGTGGGAAAGCGGGTAAAAAAGCTATCATCGGTGGGATTAGCACCGGGCCAGCCGCCTTCAACATAATCGACCCCGATATCATCAAGCGCCTGGGCAATGGCTATTTTATCAGCAACAGAGAAATCAATTCCTCTTGTCTGGCCGCCATCTCTAAGCGTGGTATCAAAAAGCCAAATACGGTTATCGGCCATGTCTATATCCTCTAATCTTAATCTTTTATGACATTAGCACCTATGCCACGCAATGAAAATTGCTTCTCACTATGCTAACTCCGGCGCCAGATGGTTCCTTCTGCTTTATCTTCAAGAGTGATGCCATCTGTGGCTAGTTGATCTCTTATTCTATCAGCTTCGGTAAAATTACGTTCTTTTCTGGCCTGATTGCGCTGGTCGATTAATGCCTGAATGCTGGCATCATCCATACTGGCATCACTGGCATCCGCCCCCTGTTTTGAATGCTGAAACCATGCGGTAGCCGTATTCTCTAGCAAGCCAAGCATGGCTGCTGAACGTTTAAGGACAGGTTGTGCGTCTTTCTGCCCACGATTAACCATACTAGCCAATTGATGAAGCCTTGATAAAGCAAGCGGTGTATTCAAATCATCTGCCAGAGCATCAAGAAATTTGTCATCCACGGGAGATGTCATATCAAGTGTAATATCCTCAACAGCACGATAAAGACCGTTCAGGGCAGCTTCACTTTCTTTCAGAGCATGAAGGGAAAAATCTAATGGCCCCCGATACTGTGCTTGCAACAGACTATGCCGGATAATTTCACCCCGTGTTGTATCTAGCAAATCTGCCATAGTGACAAAATTACCCAGCGATTTGGACATTTTTTCACCAGATACGGTGACATAGCCATTATGCATCCAGTAATGCGCCATATGGGAATGATCATGGGCAGCACAGGATTGGCAAATCTCATTCTCATGATGGGGAAAGATCAAATCCAGCCCACCACCATGAATATCAAACTCTTCACCCAGATAAGCACGGCTCATGGCTGAACATTCAATATGCCAGCCCGGACGTCCACGTCCCCATGGGCTATCCCAACCGGGGGTGTCTGGATCAGATGGTTTCCAGAGAACAAAATCCATTGCTGATTTCTTATATGGTGCTACTTCAACCCTCGCCCCTGCCCGCAATTCATCAGTGCTTCGGCCAGATAGTTTTCCGTAAGCGGGAAAGGATGGCACATCGAACAGAACATGACCTTCGGCAACATAAGCATGACCGCGGGCGATTAACGTTTCAATCATGGTAATCATATCATCAATATGATCCGTTGCCCGTGGTTCATGATCAGGTGGCAATGCGCCCAAAGCAGTGCAGTCAGCGTGAAACTGTGCGGTGGTTTCATCGGTTAGCGCGCGAATGGTAATCCCTCTTTCGGCGGCACGGGTATTAATTTTATCATCAACATCCGTGATATTGCGCACATAGGTGACACGGGGATAATAATAACGCAACAACCTTGCGAGAACATCAAACACCACCACCGGCCGCGCATTTCCGATATGAATACGGTCATAAACGGTAGGCCCACAGACATAAAGCCGGATATGATCCGGATCAATAGGGCTAAAGATATCTTTCTGGCGGCTTAGGGTATTATAAAACCGCAATGCAGGTTTAGGCATTAGGCGGTTTCTCCCTTTAACCTTGGTATAATTCTATCACGGTCAATCAATGGCAGTAAGGATGCCATATCAGGGCCCTTATCACGGCCTGTTAACGCCTGACGCAACGGCATGAAGACCGCCTTTCCCTTTAATCCGGTCGCATCCATGATGGCCTTTGCCCATTGCCCCCAGCTATCAGTGGTCAGATCACCATCTGGCAAACAGGTAATAGCAGCGGCAAGAACCGTTTCATCGCCAATGACAGGTTCTGTTGGCGCATGACAGACATTAAACCAGTCTGATAGTTCAGCCAGTTGATTGATGTTACCTTTCACGGCATCCCATAATTCAGCAGAAACACTAATCCCATCAAATCTGTCTTTGATGTAATCATAAGGCATTTCCGCTAGCACCTTACCATTGATCTGACGCAATTGTTCCGGATCAAAACGTGGAGTAGCTCGGCCAAATCGGGATATATTAAACCCTGCAACAAGCGCATTCATATCTGTTTGTATTTCAACCGGATCAGATGTACCCAGACGCGCCAGAAGACTGGCAATCGCCATAGCTTCTATCCCTTCATCCCGCAAACTGCCTATGGATAATGAGCCAATCCGTTTTGATAAGCCTTCACCATCAGCACCGGCAAGAAGCGCAAAGTGACCCATTTCAGGCACAGGGTAGCCCAATGCGTCAAACAGCTGATATTGCGCGGCTGAATTGGTTGTATGATCTTCGCCTCTTAAAATATGCGTGATTTTATGATCACCATCATCAATCACCGATGCTAGCGTATAAATAAAGCGGCCATCCGCACGCAAGATCACCGGATCAGACAGACTGGACATCTGAATAGATTGCTCACCACGCACCATATCCTGCCATGTCACGGTTTCATGATGAAGCATAAAGCGGTAATGCGGGGTTTCCCCTCCGGCTATGCGGCTTTCAATTTCATCCTGAGAGAGTTTCAATGCACCCCGATCATAGATAGGCGGGCGACCAGCTGATAATTGTGATTTCCGTTTGAGCGATAGCTCTTCGGGTGTTTCAAAACACGGATAGGCACGACCGCTTTCAATCAGTTTCTTTAATCCGGCGTGATAGGTATCAATCCTGGCCGATTGCCGGTCTTCGCAATCCCAGTGCATGCCCATCCATTTCAGATCATTACGGATGCTTTCTTCGTAAACTGCTTCAGAACGCTCATCATCGGTATCATCAATCCGCAGCATAAAACGCCCACCATTAGCGCGGGCAAAAAGATAATTCACAAGCGCTGTTCGCATATTACCAACATGCAGATGACCAGTCGGGCTTGGGGCAAACCTCACCAAAGGTGATGACATTATCATTCTCCTGTCCCATCATAAACGGAAGTAATGGGAAAACGGCGATCCCGATAAAAGGCACGCTTAGTAATTTTAGGCCCCGGAGCCGCCTGATTGCGTTTATATTCCGATATCCGTAACAATCGCGCACATTTTAGGACAATTGCCGCATCATAGCCATTGGCAATCAGATCACGCGGCGCACGCATATCTTCGACCAGTTTCTGCATGATATCATCCAGAACCGGATAATCTGGCAGGGAATCTGTATCTTTTTGATCTGGTCGCAATTCTGCCGATGGTGGCTTTTCAATAATGCTGGGGGGAATAATTTCGCCTTCCTGCCCCAATACCCCACGCGGATAATGGCTATTGCGCCACCTTGCCAGATCAAAAACAGTGGTTTTCCAGACATCAATTAATGGGGCATAAGCCCCGCACATATCGCCGTAAAGCGTGGCATAGCCAGTGGCATATTCAGATTTATTACCAGTGGTGAGAACTAGCGCACCCGTTGTATTAGAAATAGACATCAGGGTAAGTCCGCGCAATCGTGATTGCAGATTTTCTTTGGCAAGCCCCGCTTCACCACGGGCAAAACTATCTGCCAGTTCAGTTTCCATTGCGGCCATAGCAGGGGCAATACTGATTTGATCAAGGCGTATCCCTAGCCTCTTAGCCTGATCAGCCGCATCATCAAGGCTGTCTTGACTAGTATAGGGTGATGGCATCATCACCGCTTCCACGTTATCAGCACCAAGCGCATCAACCGCTATGGCCGCCACAATCGCCGAATCTATTCCACCAGAAAGACCAAGCAACACCCGATCAAAACCATTTTTCTGCACATAATCCCGAACCCCCAGCACAATGGTTCGCCAGATCGCGGATAACCCTTCATCGGGTTTTGTAACCGTGCCGGAAACAGTCCAGCCATGTGTATCCCCCGTGAGAGTGATCATGGTCAGAGATTCGGAAAAAGACGGCAAATGACATCCTAGGCTGCCGTCAGGATTAACCGCAAAAGAGGCGCCATCAAAAATCTGATCATCTTGACCGCCAACCAGATTAGCATAAATAACAGGCACTTTATTTTCAACGGCACGCGCCACCGCGGTCTGTATCCGCAGATCAGTTTTATCAGTTTCAAAGGGTGATCCATTTGGTGACAGAATAATATCCGCACCTTTTTGACAGATATGCCGGACAACATCGGCATGCCATAAATCTTCACAAATCGGAAGCCCCATAGATATCCCCCTGATCACCACGGGATCAGGCATCACTCCATTAGCAAAATTACGCGGATCATCAAAGACACCACCGATAGGCAGACGAACCTTATCGCGGGTGGCCACCACGACACCACCGTCAAGAACATATACCGCATTATAAAGGTTATCCCCTTCACGGCGCGGGGCGCCAACAATCATTGCCGGTGCATTATCAACGGTTAATTTAGCCAGTTTAGCTATGGCAGCATCAATGGTATCCATAAACCCATCAACCAGCACCAGATCATCTAGTTGATATCCGGACAGATACATTTCAGGCACCATGACAATATCTGCCTGTCGCGCCGCCGCTTGCTGGTGCGCTTTAATAAGAGCATTGGTGTTTTCGTCTATCGCGCCAAGTTTAAAGTTCAATTGTGCGATAGCGCAGATAAGATGCGTTTTCATATCATTTTCCTAGCAGGAAAGACGAATGCTGGCAAAGGCAAAACCATCCGGAAAGCCGTTATGGGATAAGGAACTCACGCCCTTTCTTGACGCGACTGATATCACCATAGGCAATGATATCAGCAGTAGCATAGGTTTCTGACCATTTATTGGGAAGATAAGACCCACTGCCAATTAAATTGACCGGCGCATCTGCCAAAGCAAACACCCTACATTTTTCAGGCCCAAACCCACTGGAACAGACAATTTTGACCTGATCAAATCCATGTTTGTCCAGCTGTTCACGCATATGCCATGCCGCCGCAGCCGATACCCCTGTTCCGATCAAGTTTTTCAACTCACTATCCGTCCGGTAGGCGCGGATAGATTCGGGTTTGTTCCTGTCTAGAACAGCATAGGATTCCTGAACATCCAGCCCTTCACAATAACGGCCACCATGTGTATCCAGCCGCAAGGATAGCTCACCAGATGCGGCCATATCAGAAAACTCCTCTGCCACGGCCAGCCCATCGCTTATCTCACATCCGAAATAGTCAACCAGCACCGTCAAAGGCTGATCCGGAAATGTTTTGCGATATAATCGTGCCGCTTCCAGTGTCGAACCTGCATATCCGATCAGCGCATGTGGCATAGTTCCGCGCCCGCGGGTTGCCCCGAAAAAATGAGCCGTGTGATCTGTGGATGATCCGATAAAACCAATAGCATGATCATTTTTTTGTGCGATTTTAGAGCCAACCGACGCCCCATACGCCATTAATTCTGCCATATCAGACCCGGCACAATGGCGCGCATCCATGGCCAGAAAAGACACATTGGGCAGACTGACACACATGGCATGAGCATTATAAGCCGCCACACAAGCCGCCCCTATCCGTTGCAGGAATACCGTTTCCAGATCAACCAGACCAGATAATGCACCGGAAATATAACAGATTGGCTGACCAGCGCCGACCCAGTTTCCTTCGGGATGGCAAAGATTGATATCTACCTTCATCTTGCGATGCGCCATCATCGCTTCCAGCCAGTCAATAGCCATAGCAGGCGCAGACAACACCGGACGGCGCATGAACACAGCATAGGTGACATCTATATCACCATGCTTTTCAACAACCGCCTTGCTTCGCAAAAAATAGCTGTCGGTCAGACTGGGATGCTGTTCAGGCAAAGGCCCCGGAAACCGTGATGATGATACCATTGACATGCTCTTTAGTGTTGTATCAGGTCTAGGCCAGAGGCCAGCCTATGATGCCTTAGCCAATCCATCTCTGGATACGCGCCGTTTTTGTAAAAGATCAGCAATCAAAAAGGCTAATTCCAGCGACTGGTTAGCATTAAGCCGTGGATCACAAAAGGTATGATAACGGTTGGATAAATCCTCTTCGCTTACCGCCTGAACATCCCCGCCAACACATTCTGTCACATCAGAACCCGTCATTTCAAAATGGATGCCGCCCGGATGCGTGCCAACCATATCATGTGATTTGAAAAATCCTTCAACTTCTGTAAGCACATCATTGACGCGGCGGGTTTTATAGCCAGATGATGCTTTTACCGTATTGCCATGCATCGGGTCACTACACCATACCACATCATAACCGGATGCTTTTACCGCTTCCAGCATGGGTGGCAGTTTATCCATAATCTTATCCGCACCCATGCGACTAATCAGGGTAAGCTTGCCGGGGGTGTTATCAGGATTTAGTTTTTCGATCAAACGCAGCAAATCATCCGTTTCCATAGATGGCCCACATTTCAGGCCAATAGGATTTTTGATCCCGCGCATATATTCAACATGAGCTCCATCGATCTGGCGGGTGCGATCACCAATCCAGATCATATGTGCCGAGGTTGAAAAATACCCCCCTTCATCAGTCAGGGTATCTTTACGGGTAAAGGCTTCTTCATAATTAAGCAATAAGGCTTCATGGCTTGTATAGAATTCGGTTTCGCGCAATGGCAAGGTCGTCTTACTAGAAACACCGCAAGCATGCATAAAGTTCAAGCAGTCATCAATCTGGTTAGCAATTTCTTCATATCGTTGTGCCTGACTGGAATCAGAAATGAAATCAAGTGTCCATCCATGGACTTTTTCAAGGTCTGCCAGACCACCAGAAGCAAATGCCCGCAACAGATTTAACGTTGATGCTGATTGATGATATCCTTCCAGCATCCGCATCGGGTCAGGTATCCGTGCGGCCGGCGTGAAGGCATTACCATTAACCATATCGCCGCGATAGCTAGGTAATTCCACCCCGTCAATCACTTCAACCGGTGATGACCGTGGCTTGGCAAACTGTCCGGCAATCCGACCGACCTTAATCACAGGCATGGATGCCCCGAATGTCAGAACAACAGCCATTTGCAGAAAAAGCTTAAAGGTATCGCGAATGCGATTAGCCGAAAAATCATCAAAGCTTTCCGCGCAATCACCACCCTGAAGCAGAAAGGCTTTCCCCAAAGCTACATCAGCCAGTCTTTCCCGCAATGCCATCACTTCGCCAGCAAACACAAGCGGCGGCATTGATGCCAGTTTCGTTTCAACGGCTTTCAGTTTGTCCTGATCATCATATTCAGGCACCTGTAAAATCGGCAATTTACGCCAGGAAGTCGGTGTCCAGCCCATCATTAACCCCATTGCATAAGTAATAAATCATAATAGCAGTAATTTTGTTTGTTTGACAATGGTTTAGCAAAAGCAGCCTGCCAAAAGAGAATTCTCGCAAAACCCATGATAACCCTGATTTGGTTTTTCGCTATTCCCCTCTAGCGGTACGCATCGTCACAAATTCCTCAGCGGCAGTGGGATGAATGCCAATTGTGGCATCAAAATCCGCTTTTGTCGCCCCAGCTTTAATGGCAATGGCTATACCCTGAATAATTTCCGCTGCATCAGGGCCCAGCATATGAACACCAATGACTTTATCATCAGCGGTATCTACAATCAGCTTCATTAGCGTTTTTTCATTCCTTCCCGAAATGGTATTTTTCATCGCCCTGAATGATGCCGCATAAACATTGATAGACAACCCCTGATCCTTTGCCTGTTCTTCTGTTAATCCAACAGTAGCAAGAGGCGGCTGGCTAAATACAGCCGATGGAACATTTTCGTAATCCATCCGGCGTTCATGCTGACCATAAAAACGGTCAGCAAAAATATGGCCTTCGGCGATAGCCACTGGCGTCAGATTAATCCGGTCAGTCACATCACCGATTGCATAAATCGACGGAACCGAGGATTGCCCCTGATCATCAACCTTTATGGCATTCTTATCGGTTAGCGTGACCCCCTGTTCTGATAAGCCTAGCCCATCAATATTCGGCATACGGCCGGTTGCCGCCATCAC
This sequence comes from Puniceispirillales bacterium (SeqCode), assembly GCA_049595035.1. GTDB lineage: Bacteria > Pseudomonadota > Alphaproteobacteria > Puniceispirillales > UBA1172 > UBA12202. The sequence goes on from JBMYKD010000002.1 coordinate 126,711, forward strand.
AACATCTGCATGGAGTTCAGCACCATTATCAAGCGTGATTGTTTTCAGACCTGCATCAGCATGAACAGAGGTGATATTTGCCCCGGCATGAAGCATGATACCGCGGTCCTGCATGGCGGTCATAAGCCCTTGCCGCATATCAGTATCAAAGCCACGCAAAGGTTGATCAGCCCGGAATACCAGATGCGTTTTCACCCCAAATCCGGCAAATATCCCAGCGAATTCCACCGCAATATAACCGCTTCCCAGAATGACAATCTCATCAGGGCGTTGCGCCAGATCAAGCGCTTCATTCGAGCTGATAGCGTGTTCCCGCAAGCCCGGTATATCCGGAATAAGCGGCCAACCGCCAACAGCAATCAGGATACGTTCTGCCGTCCATGTTTTGCCATCTACTGTGACTTCATGGGCACCAGTAACCTTGCCGCGACCGTGAAGCACAGTGACGCCGGCATTATCCATCAGGCCCTGATAGATACCTGCCAGCCGATCAAGTTCATTATTCTTGGCCATAATCAGGGCAGGCCAGTCATGTACCGGTTCTGTCACATGCCAGCCAAATCCGGCAGCATCGGCAAAATCACTGGAAAACGCTGAACCATATACCAATAGCTTTTTCGGAACACATCCGCGCAAAACACATGTGCCGCCTAACCTGTCCTCTTCAACAACAGCTACACGCGCCCCATGTCCTGCCGCTATCCTGCTTGCGCGAACGCCGCCAGAACCACCACCAATAGTGATCAGATCAAAATCATAGATGGGTGCCATTACATATCTCCTCAAGCCTAGTGATACGCGGCTAACCTGAAAAAATCTATGATAAAATCCGTAATTTTCCGATATGATGACCTTATGCTGATATCCTGCCAAAGACGGCATTGATGATGCAGGACATGCTAATGTACCAACCCCGGCGGCAAAAGCGTATCCATATCCGGCCGTTCGGGACGGTCACCATAATCACCTGATATAGCAGTCGATAAACGGATATAGTCAATCAATTGCCACATGCCGGAAATTAACTCAATCATCTGTTCCGGCGTCATGGCAAAAATTGATATCTTGGAATAAATGGAAAAGGTCACAGGCCCCGGGCAAATACCATAACCATCAAGTGTTGTTCCAATAATATTTTCAAGCAGCATAGAGGTCAGAATAGGTGTGTAAATCGGCTCACCTGAGGTTTTGATAAACGTCCCGTATATCAGGACTTCATCTATGCTTATCAACGGGTCAATCTGTATCGGAAAATGATTGTCATCCCCTAATACCCAGTGACCATTATCGGAATGTGAAATTTTACCTAGATCATGGTCACCCATTTCATCAAGGGAAAGTATCAGCGCATGTACTGTCATAATCATCCTCACTATTGCCTGCAAACATGCAAATTTGGACAATTATTGATTAACTATATATTAACCTTTTTAAAGAAGATGATTGTTTACATTAACAACCTCTAATGCAAATGAATAGTCTTAAGTGACATCATAGCATCAGCAACTTAATCAATGTAATTAAACAAAAAAATAGTATGGTAATTTCTCACCATACTATAAATATAAAAAAATCTTAAATTAATAATCGGTATTTTATTATGATATAAAGTCCATTATTAACGATAATTTAACGCCATTCGGCGGGATCGATATCATCCGGTAGTGTTGCTTTATAACTAGGCACATTGGCGGAAAATGCCATCATCCACTGCGTCAGCGATGGACAGTAATCCCGCCAGTCAATCTGCTTTCTGTAATCATAGTGATCAAGAGCACAAGCCAGAGCAATTTCTGCGGCGGTTGGCGTGGCACCATTGGTATAGGTGGGGTTTTCCGCTTTAATCTGGGCAAAACTGCGCGTGATTTTTTCACGCTGATAATCCACAAAACTTTCCACCCGCATATTTTCAGGGCGGAACCGGCCTTCATAAACAATCAGAATCCCAGCATCAAGCATCCCTATCACACGCGACAGCGCCGTTTTTGAACGGATGCAATCCATACCTGTTCCGGGGAACAGAATACTATTCCCATGTTCTGCGCAATGCCGCTGATCTAGGTAATCCAGTATCACGCGGGTATCGTAAAGCACGTCATCACCTACCAGTAATGCTGGTATCTTTCCAAGAGGATTCTGCTGGCGTAAATTATCATTTGGATCATTGGTATCAGCCGCCACAACAGTCAATTCATCTGACAAGCCAAGCACATCAGCGGCGATTTTGACCATCCGGCCAAATGGGGAAGGCATAGAAGTTCTAAGGATCATTATCTTATCTCTCTTACTTTCGTTTAAACTAGACCATGGCACTAATTCCCAAACCTGTCTAGCATTGGATTGCACCATTGGCAGGATCGCGTTAAGTTTACATATTCAAAAAAGCATTCTTCAAACAGGAGTATAAATCATGGCAAAACTTGCTTTTCTAGGATTAGGAGTCATGGGGTATCCCATGGCCGGGCATCTTCAACAGGGTGGGCATGATGTCACGGTTTATAACCGGACAAAATCAAAGGCAGAAGCATGGATAAAAGAACATGGTGGCCAGATGGCTGACACCCCTGCTGAAGCCGCAAGGGATGCCGATATCGTCTTTTGCTGTGTTGGAGCAGACAAAGACCTTTATGCAGTAACAACCGGCAAAGATGGCGCCTTTTCCAGCATGAAACCCGGCAGTATTTTTGTTGATAACACCACCGCATCAGCAGAAGCCGCGCGAACACTGGATGCCGCGGCAAGGGAAAATCATCTTCATATGATCGATGCCCCTGTTTCAGGCGGACAGGCCGGAGCAGAAGGCGGCACCCTCACCGTTATGTGTGGCGGCGAAGACCCGATTTTTGAAAAAGTGAAACCCGTTATTTCATGCTATGCCGCAAAAGTCATTCTGATTGGTGCATCAGGCGCCGGTCAGCTCACCAAAATGGTCAACCAGATATGCATTGCGGGATTGGTACAGGCATTATCCGAGGCTATCAATTTTGGTCAACGCGCTGATCTGGATATGGATAAGGTGCTTGACGTCATTTCAGGTGGCGCGGCGCAATCATGGCAAATGGTCAATCGCGGCTCAACCATGGCGGCGGATGAGTTTGATTTTGGCTTTGCGCTAGACTGGATGATCAAGGATTTAGGCATGTGCATGGCCGAAGCAAAGAAAAATGGCTCAACTCTGCCTGTTACAGCCTTAGTGGCGCAATATTACGCCCAGCTTTCCGATCGCGGATTTGGCCGCAACGATACATCTGCTTTGATCAGGTTATTGCGGTAAGTTTAGAGCGTGGCATCAAGTGCGGTGATTTTAATCGCCGCATCAGCCGCTTCAACACCTTTTTTGACAAAATGTTTTGCAAAAAACTCAATCATTTCGGGGTTTTCCTGAAAATTATGAGGAGTTAAGACAACCGATAATACAGGCACACCTGTATCAAGCATGGCCCGCATCAGCCCGTCTAATACCGTTGCGGCAACAAAATCATGGCGATAGATACCACCATCCACCACAAAGGCACAACCGGCAATAGCCGCGTATTTTCCGCTTTCGGCCAGTTTTTTTGCCACCATAGGAATTTCCAGCGCACCCGGAACATCATAAACATCAATGTGATCAGCCGGAATTTTCTGCTGAAACCCTGCTAATGCCTGATCTACAATATCACTATGCCAGTTGGCTTTGATAAATGCATAACGTGGAGCAGATTGTGGTGCGGACATGGGCTTATTCTCCTATATTGGATCAATATCACGGCGTGAGTATCTACATCTATATAGGTAGGTAATACGGATGAATTAAGCAAGCGGTCTAGTTGCTATTTTTTGTCTCATCTGCCATTTCTGGCGGCTGATGGGCGGTAATATTAATAGAACCACCTGTCCAGGGTGTGATGGATACAAGACAGGTATGTGCCGCAGGGCCCTGTGCCATTGATGATGTGCCAATATCAGGCGTAAGGACATTCGGATTACCATGCTTACAGGACAACTCTCCTTCCAGATCCGGGTCATACCATGCCCCAGTACTGACCAGAATAACACCAGCCATGATATTTGCATCAAGTACTGCCCCGCATATCATAGACCCGCGATCATTTGAAATATGCACCAGGTCACCATCATTAATGCCCCGGATAGCCGCATCAGATGGGTTTATTACCACCGGTTCATGTCCATTTATCCGGACAGCCGCACTGACTTTGCCGTGATCAAGTTGTGAGTGCAATTTGTTATGCGGCTGATTATTTATCATATGCAGACGCATGCCCAGATCATCAACCCCAAGCCATTCGCTCGGCTCCTGCCAGTATGGGAACCCCGGAAAATCATCCAGATCAAAACCTTTTATCCGTTCGGATGAAATTTCAATCCGCCCAGATGGCGTTTTCAATGGATGCTTATCCGGATCATCACGAAAATCTTTGAGCAATATCATCGGTTCCTTTTCTTCGGGCAGGACAAACCAGCCCTGCTTGCGAAAATCATCATAATCCGGCATCGTTTTGCCATAGCGTGACAAGGATTGCCGCGACATATCATATAACCATCTTTGCCATTCTTCGGCGCTACGGCCTTCGGTAAACGCCTCGGCGCAACCCATGTGCTTGGCAATCCCCGATAATATCTGATAATCATCACGCGCCTGCCCCACCGGCGGAATAGCCTGATCCATGGACACAACGTGATTATCGCGTGGCGACATGGCAATATCCTGCCGTTCTAGTGTGGTCGTACAAGGCAAAACAATATCTGCAAATTTGGCATTTGCGTTCCAGCACCATTCATGAACAATGATGGTATCCGGTTTCTGCCATGCCTTTACCATGCGTTGTAAATCCTGATGGTGATGAAAAGGATTTCCTCCCGCCCAGTACATCAGCTTGATATCCGGATATGTATATTCCCCGCCATTATAGCGGAAATTCTGCCCCGGATGGAGCAGCATATCACTAATACGCGCAACCGGAATAAACCGGTCAACGGCGTTCTGGCCTTGTGGCAAGGCGGTAAACTCCAGATTATTGATATTATGGCCAATCGTATTCAAGGCCGAATAACCCATGCCAAAACCGCCACCCGGTAATCCGATCTGGCCAATAAGGGCAGCAAGAACAATCCCTGCCCAATAGGGTTCTTCCCCATATTGCTGGCGGGTTAATGACCAGCTCAGGCTGATCATGCTGCGTTTTTCCACCATCTGACGGGCTAATGTAATAATACGATCCGCCGGCACAGCAGTTATGGCTGATGCCCAGTCAGCTGTTTTTTCAATATCATCTGTCCGCCCCAATACATAATCGGCAAATGGCGCAAATCCGGTAGTGTAACGATCAACAAAGGCCTTATCATATAAATCTTCGGTGATCAGCGTATGACACAATGCCAGAATCAAGGCGGTATCTGTATTTGGGCGAATAGGCACCCATTCCGCATCAAGATGATCACTGATATCATGCCGCAAGGGGGAAATATTCACAAAAGACACGCCGTTATCCGCGGCGGCCTGCATAGCCGGAGCCTGAATATGATTGCCTAACCCACCCTGCCCGATCTGGCCATTTTTGACAGGAAGACCACCAAAGGCCACAAGAAGTTCAGTATGTTCAATGACTGAACGCCAGCTTGTCTGATGGTAAATATAATGCCGGAAATCACCAATAACATGCGGAACAATCACCTCGGCGGCGGCAAAGCTATAAGTATTTACAGATTTTGTATAACCCCCAACACAATTCAGAAACCGGTGAATCTGGCTTTGCGCGTGGTGGAAACGCCCTGCGCTAGCCCAGCCATAAGACCCTGCAAAAATGGATTCATTGCCGTGATCACTGATCACCCGCTTTAATTCATCCGCAACCAGTTCTTCGGCTTTTTGCCAGCTAACGGCAACAAAAGGGTCGCGTCCACGGTTTTCCGATTTACAATCATCCGAACCTGCCATGCCAGATTTAGCATCAAGCCAGCTTTTCCTGACCATTGGCGCGGTAATGCGGGTCGGGTGATCCAGCACATCGATAATACCTTCACCAATAGGTGATGGGTCTTTATCTGATTCAAGCGGTTCTAATCCGGTGACGCGATTATCATCTACGGAAACGGAAAAACTGCCCCAATGACTGGACGTATATAAACGCCGCTGCGTATCATCAGCATTATTTGCATTATCATCAACCATGGTACATCATCCCGCAATTCATCTGTCTGGTAAAGCCAAAAATAAACCTTCATTATGTGTCATTAGCCCATAATCCTACCGTATGATTATGTTCTGTTTCCACATCCAGGACAGGGTCGGCCGCCATGCTTTTATCCCTATATAGATCCATATTTTCATTACACCCCAGCGATAATAGCATATCCACTAACTGGTTTTTATCAGGACATAGCCGGGTGTTAAAATAACTCCATCGCCCGTGATTAATCTGACCATAAACATGGGCAGTATGAAAATCAGCAAAAGTGATTTGATCCAACCTATCCATACATGACCGGATAAACTGATATGGCAGTTCTGTTATCTGTGTTAACACATCTTCTGGTTGTCTGGCATCAACATTAATATGCCGATACCGATCAATATTAGAGAGGGCATCCGGATCAAGAATGACCATGGATTTATTTTTACCAAAGGCAATGGTTCGTGGCGGCTCTCCCAGTGGTTGATCATTGTCAAGAAACTCGAAATGAATCGTTTTATTCTGAACCTGTGACCATGAAAAAAACAGACCCGGAATGCCAGTAAAGGCTTCAATATTATGATACAACAAATCATCAACCGCCTTATAACGCTGGGTCGACAATCCCCTATTCCACGCCCTTTCTACTGTCTGGGATGGGGCTGTAATCACAAAAAACAGATATACCACATCGCCAAACCGCGTTAGCAGATTGCTTTGATAACTTCCTTCGGCATTAGTATCAAAGGAATCAAAACGGAAACGGTCAATCAATAAATGCGGCATAGTTGCTGCGGCTGCTTTTTCGGCCATATACTGATCTAGCTTACGATCAATCATGGTGAGTTCATGCCCTGTCAACATAGCGGCATATTTGTAATCTTCCCCTAGTGAGTTATAATCAATCAGGTATTTTCGCCAGTAATCTGGTGAAATCACGGCATAGTCTTCCCATTTTGTGCCAAGCTTTACGGCAAGTTGCCTTTGTTTTGGGCGAAGAGTGCTTTTACCTGCCGCCGATGCCCCTTTCGTATTCATCACCACCGGTTTGGCTTGCGGGGGAAGGAAACGATACCCTTCGGCTCTGGCGGCCTGATCGAAATCATTTGTAATCATTGCCCTGACTTGCTGGCTACCATAATCATGGAAAACCAGCCTGCTAGCCAGATCAACCATCATATCCAAGTCTGATATCAACCGCCCCTGCTGACCCATCATGGCGCTACCAAGCCTAACAAGCGCGGCATAGCATGATGACATAAGCGAGGCTTTTGGAGCATCTTTTGCTTCTTTTTTCCAGATAGCCAACAGGCTGTCATCATCCCGTCTGGTATAAGTGTTCCTGCCTTTCCATAAGCCAAAAAACTGTCTATTACCTGTGACTTCAACCATCAGGCTTTGATCAAGAATATTGCATAATTCTATCCGGATTTGCGTTTTAACCTGATCAAATTGAATTCGGAACGCATCTAATTTGGGAATCATATGTCGTTGATAGATATGATCGACCATTGACCGTAAAGAAATCCCCAGATCAGCATAATTGGGCCCATCCGGTACATATAGATCAGACGTCACCCGTAACAGCAATTCATGAATAATCAGCCTTTCTACATTAAGGATAGCAAGGTCTGTTTCGGGCAAGCCACTTAATCGTGCCGCTTCCCGGGCATCATGGTAATTAATCGCCCCATTTTCCGGATCAAATAATGTGATGCGCGGCTTCAGATGAGGCGGGATTGATGACGAAATTCCCGGATTCCATGCGTTTTCAACAGGATTATGATCAGCGTCTTTCGTCATCATCCTTGATCAGGCATTGCGTCGCATCTTCCGCAAAATTAATTGTATCGCCGGCAGAAAGATCAAAATGATAGCACAAATGGTAATTGGCCCGGCTATTGGTCTTGTAAAGAAGATCGTGAAGGTTTCATATTGTAGCAAAGTCTGACGTAAGGTTGGTTCAGCAATAGGGCCAAGAACAATCGCCAGAACAGCCGGTGCGACCGGATAATCCAATATCCGCATGAAAAACCCGCCAAAACCTACCAGCACCATCAACCAGACATCAAACATATCCAAGTAAGCCGCATATGTGCCAACCAGCGATAATACAAAAATGGTAGGTGCAAGAATGGTAAATGGCATCCGCAACATCCATAGAAAGACAGGAATGAATAGAATATTTACAAAAACGGCAACAAAGTTGGAAATGTAGAATGACCCAATCAACGGCCAGACAAAATCCGGCTGATCCGAAAATAATAACGGCCCCGGCTGAAGCCCCCAGATTACCATACCAGCAAGCAGAACAGCCGTCGTTGGTGACCCCGGAATACCAAGTGTCATCATCGGTAACATGGCCCCGGTAGAAGCTGAATTGTTAGCCGCTTCAGGTGCAGCCACGCCATCAACAGCACCTTTGCCGTATTTGCTTGGATCTTTTGACGTCATTTTGGTAACGCCATATGCCATCAGTGAACCTGGTGTGGCTCCAGCGGCTGGCAGAATACCAACAAAGAAACCGATAAAAGAACCGATTAGCGTTCCCTTCCATGCAGTTCTAAACTGTTGCAAGGCATAGACGATGCTTGAAAAGTTCACTTCCACTTTTGACATGGATGACCCATAGCGCGAGGTGTTTATTGTCCATAACATTTCACCAATCCCGTAAATGCCAATAGCCAGAACAAGAAACCGGATCCCATGTGAAAACCCTTGGATATCGAAAAAGATCAGTCGAGGCTCACCCGATATGATATCAAACCCGACAGCTGACAGGGCTAGACCAAAACAGATGGAAAATATTGTTTTCGGAAAGTCATCCCCACCCAAACCCGCAAAAGTGGCAAAGGCAAGTAGCATTAGGGCAAAAATTTCAGGATTGCCAAAATTCAAAGCCACAGATGCCAGAACAGGCGCAAATGCAGTGAATAAGACATTGGATATGGTTGCGCCAATAAATGATGCTAGCGCGGCCGCCATTAACGCGACATGTGCCTTGCCCTGCATGGCTAGAGGCCGTCCATCAAAAGTCGTCGCTACCGCCGTTGATGCCCCCGGTATCCCCAGCGTAATGGATGATATTGCCCCCCCATACATAGCCCCATAATAAATAGATGCCAGAAAGATCATGGGGGACGTCGCACCACCTGTAAATCCCTGAATAACAAATGTAAATGGAAGAAGAATAGCAACACCATTAACGGATCCAAGGCCGGGCATGGCACCAACAAACAGGCCAACAACAACCCCGATAATGGCTAGCCCCAGATTAACGGGCTGCAAAGCGATCATAATGCCTTCGATTAAATGACCTATGACTTCCATTTTATGATTTCCCCCACATTCACTTTATATGCTTAATTTTTATAGAAAAATGTCATAGAGCGGTATAAATAACGGCTCCAGATATCCTTTTGGTAAAACAATCCGCATAGCAACGTCGAAAAAGAAAAAACTGACTACTGGCATTGCGCTGGCAATAATCAGGGTTAGCAACCATGTATGCCGGCCAAGGAATTTGAGGTAATAAACCATGAAAAGGAACATAGCACCGTAAAATCCGGCCAGATGAATCATGATCAGAAAACCGATAAGCCCTCCGCCAACGGTTAGAAACATTTTTTTTCCATAATCATCCAGAAACGGTTCTTCGGATACAGATTGCGGTGATCGTTTCAAGACCCAGTTTATGCCAATCCAGATCGTACATATCAGCATGATAAAACCGAGCCAGAATGGCCAGAAGCCGCTTCCGGGAGTGCCGGTTTCATCAAAGCCGATATTGGCAAAGCGGGGAACACTGGGATTCCATGCCGGTGGCTCACCGCTTTTCCACATAAGGTATATAGAGAATACTCCAAAGATAAACGCAGTTATAATTTCTGCACGACGCATATGTTCCCCCCTATATACCTTACGCTTTGATATTTTTACTGAATGGCACCTGAAGCGCGCAAAATTGTTTCGTGATTTGCACGTTGCAGTTTCCAGTAAGCCATTAGCTCATCACCAGACATGAGTTCACCCATGAGTGACTTTTTGCTTTTATAGTCCTGCCAGTCATCCGAGGCATAAACCTTGGCAAACAGGTCAGTATAATAGGCTTCGGCTTCATCAGACATGCCCGGGGCACCAACAACAGAACGTTGCATGAAGTAGCTGAAATCAACCCCTTTTTCACGCAAAGTAGGTACATCCGGGAACATTGGCAGACGTTCATCTGTAAATGCTACCAGAGCAATCATGTCACCGGATTCATAGAAACCAAGAGCTTCTGATGGGTTGTTCACGGATGAATTGATCTGTTTACCAGCAACATCCTTAGCGACAGCACCCCCGCCCTTATACGGAATATACTTCATGGACAGGCCATAATTATCATTCAGGAAATCGGTAATGATATTATCTTCGGAATTTGATCCTGTGCCACCCATGACCCAGTTCTTGCCTTCGGATTTTGCGACCTCAAGCCATTCTTCGAATGTTGTGATCCCACTATCCTTGTGAACCCATAAAAGGAATGTATCCTCAGCCATACGGGCAACCGGCGCAAATGTCAGAACATCTACATCCAGACCCGGCTGACGCAACGGGGTTGTATAAAATGAGTTCAATGTCACCATGATTGTATGATCAGGGTCACTGGCAGATTTAGCTGCAATCAGGGCTTCAGCCCCGGAACCACCAGATTTATTTGTTGGAACTAGTGGACGATTAGCAAGGTCTTCTTTTTCAACAATAGCCTGCATGAGTCGCGCCATTTTATCAGCACCACCACCTTTACCGGCCATAATAATGAAATCGATAGGCTTGTTAGGTTGCCAGCCATGTCCATCTGCTTGCGCAAATCCTGACATTGCTGAAAGTGTCATGCCAGCGGCAACAAAGCCGGTGGCCATCTTTTTAAAAATGCTCATGTCTTCCTCCTTTAGAGCGGTTTCCCTTATTATTATCAAATAGACCGTTTTGGTCAGGAAACTTACCAAACGGCAAAATAAAAGTGAAAATATGAAACTTGTAAATTTTTACAATTTACTTAGTCTACACATCCACTAATGTACCAGAACCAATGGCCCTGATGCATGATCGACAAAATGTTGCGTCACTCCTCCTAATATTCTTTCAAAATACTGATTATTACCATAAGCCCCCAGAATAACGATATCAGCCTCACATGCCAGGCTAGCCTGCATTAAAGATGCCCCGGTTGTACCGGATGGCTTTACCATAATGATATCTGCCTTAATGTCATGTTCGGTCAGGTAGCTTTGCAATTCTTCCGGCTTGATTTCAACATGACCATTTTCAACAGTCAAAATCGTCAGCTTTTTAGCTATTTTCATCAGCCATAATGTCTGTGCTACCGCCCGTGTGGATTCAATCGATCCATCCCAGCATAATGCAACCTTATCAATGATATGGCTGTTATGATCAGGCATGTGTTCATCACACATATAGACAGGTCTGCCGGTATGGAATAAGGCCGTTTTAAGGGTATTAGCACCTAAATTCCGGTCTATTTCCGGCTTGGCCACAACAATAATATCCGATAGACGGCCATGCCGCCTGACAACATCTACCTGACGGCCTTCTGCTTCAATGAATTGTACAGAAACTTTATTTGCCACGGGCTGATCTGACATCGTCACCTCGGCAGATGAACAAATACGCTCCACTTCGCCACGCATAGCGGTTTCAGCCATATTGAAGACAGAGGCCGATTGGGTCATGATCTGCTTTTTCATATCCCGTGACATGGGCACACCAAAAGGCAGCATGTCTTCGGGACGTAACCGGCAATGGGTGACAATAATATGGGCGTTTACCGCTTTTGCCAGAGAAATAGCATGGCGCAAAACGCGTTCCGCATTACCATCATCTCTAACAGGAACGACTACCCTGTTTATCATTGTCACCCCCTTTAAATGTTAGAATAACCCCTCAATAAGGCCATTTTCATTAATGTGAATGCTTTCTGCTGCCGGCACTCTTGGCAATCCGGGCATCGTCATAATCTCACCACAGACAACGACGACAAAACCTGCACCTGCTGATAACCGGACTTCACGGATAGGAAGGCTATGGCCAGTTGGTGCGCCACGTTTATTCGGGTCTGTGGTAAAGCTATATTGCGTTTTTGCCATACATACTGGCAATTTACCATAACCCTGCTCTTCCCATGCTTTTAATTGATCGCGTAATTTCTGATCGGCAATCACTTCATCAGCGCGGTAGATTTCTTTGGCGATGGTTTCGATTTTTTCAAAAAGCCCCATTTCAACAGGATAAAGGGGCTGGTAATTAGTAGGTGATGATTCAATCATATTGACTACCGCTTTCGCCAGTTCTTCTGTTCCTGCGCTACCATCAGCCCAGTGGCGGCAGACAATGGCTGTGCCACCCTGATTATGAACGAATGTTTTCAATGCTTCAATTTCAGCATCGGTATCGCTGTAAAAATGATTGATAGCAACAATCGCCGGGACACCGAATTTCTGGATGTTTTCCATATGCCGGCCAAGATTAGGACAGCCGCGCTTGACCGCTTCGACATTTTCAACCCCAAGATCAGCCTTGGCAATGCCTCCGTTCATCTTCATTGCCCGAACCGTGGCAACAATTACGGTAGCATCTGGCTTCAACCCTGCCTGACGGCATTTGATATCAAGGAACTTTTCAGCCCCTAGATCAGCACCAAATCCGGCTTCGGTAACGACATAATCAGCCAGTTTAAGTGCGGTTTTTGTAGCAATGACCGAATTACACCCATGGGCAATATTGGCGAATGGCCCACCATGAACAAAGGCAGGGTTATTTTCCAGTGTCTGCACCAGATTAGGTTGCATGGCCTGTTGCAATAGCACCGTCATGGCACCATCAGCCTTAATATCACGACAGAATACCGGGCTACGATCACGACGATAGGCAATGATTATATCACCAAGACGACGTTCCAGATCAGCCAGATCATCTGCCAGACAGAGAATAGCCATCACTTCTGATGCAACCGTAATATCAAATCCAGCTTCCCGTGGGAAACCATTGGCAACCCCCCCAAGGCTACATGTAATCTGACGGAGTGCTCTATCATTCATATCGAGAACGCGGCGGAAAGCGACACGGCGAATATCGATATCCTGCTCATTTCCCCAGTAAATGTGATTATCAATCAGGGCGGCTAACAAATTATGAGCTGATGTAATCGCATGAAAATCACCAGTAAAATGGAGGTTCATTTCTTCCATGGGGACGACTTGTGAATATCCCCCACCAGCGGCACCACCCTTCATACCAAAGCAAGGGCCAAGTGACGCCTCACGGATACAGATAGCGGCGTTTTTGCCAATCCGGTTCAACCCATCACCAAGTCCGACGGTGGTTGTTGTTTTCCCTTCACCTGCAGGGGTAGGGTTAATGGCGGTGACGAGAATCAATTTGCCATTTTCACGTCCATCAAGGCTTTTGATAAAGCTTTCAGATACCTTGGCCTTATCATGGCCATAGGGAAGCAAATGTTCATATGGAATACCAAGCTTTTCCCCAATATCCTTGATGGGTTTCTTTTTGGCTTCGCGGGCAATTTCAATGTCAGTTTTGTAGCTCACTGTTTTATCCTATTCATTTTCTAGTCTAGTGTCCTAGAGTATTTCCGGTTTTAAGAGAGATTATTGATGCCCATTCTGAAGCCGGAATCTTTCCGCTACCTTCAGGCCGGACACGTTTAATAAGAATTCGTCCACCATTTGCTTGGACTGTTACTCCTTCTTCAGAGATAGCAACAATCTCACCAGCTTTGCCATCGCCGTCCATTCTAACTGCGTCATATATTTTTATCTCATCACCATTCAGCGTTGTCCACGCCCCTGGGGCAGGGTTTGCCGCCCGGATGGTGTTGTAGGTATCGGCTACCGGCTTAGACCAGTCGAGTTTAGCGCAATCCTTGTTAAACCAGCCTTCATAAGTGCCGTCTTCCAGCCGTTGATCATGTTTGATAATGACCCCGGCCTTAACCAGATCAAGACCTTCCAGCATTGCCGCGACCCCCATTGGGAACAGCTTTTTGAAATAGACATCACCAAGGGTTTCATCCGCACCAATAGGACAGGTTTTCTGCAACATGATTGGCCCTTCATCCAGACCGTCATCAGGCCAGAAAATCGTCAGTCCGGTATGGGTTTTACCCATAGCAATCGGCCAGTTGATAGATGAAGGCCCCCTATGTTGCGGGCATAAAGATGGATGATACTGGAATGTTCCATAAGTGGGTGCATCACGCACCGCTTCAGGGACGAATAGCAATACATATGCCATCATGCATATATCAGCTTTGAAAGATTGCATTAAGGCAAGGGCTTCGGGCGTTTTCCATGACGCTGGCTGATGCAAGGGAAGTCCTTTTTCCTTTGCCAGTAATGCCAGCGGGTCCTCGGGCTTACCTTCTTTCGTCGGGGCACAACATACGGCAACCACATCTTCGCCTCTATCCAGAAGCTCTTTTAATACCGCTTCGCCAAAAGCCTGTTGTCCGTGTAAAACGATCCGCATTTTATTGTCCCCCTTTTTATTCTGCCGCCTTGTTTACGTCACCTACTGCACCTGATGATACGATATTTTCAATTTCACCATCATCATAATGCAATACATCTTGCAAAATTTCCAATGTATGTTCACCAAGCAATGGCGACCGTGTGACTTCAACCGGACTTGCTGATAGCTTTACCGGACATCCCACCGAAATATATTCCCCGCGTTCGGGGTGGTCGACTTTTACCAGTGTGCCCGTATCATATAGCCCTTCATCTTCAGCAATCTCTTTCATTGATAGAATAGGGCCAACCGGAATATCTAGCGGATTACATAAATCCATGACTTCGAATTTGGTTTTTGTCATAGTCCATGCTTCGATTCGTTCAAATATCTGATTAAGTTTATCGAGCCGTTCCGGTGGTGTGGCAAAGCCGTCAGCTGTTTTCCAGTCTGGTTCACCAATCAGATCACATACCTTTTCCCACACTGCCGCCTGAATAATGAAATAGGTATAGGCATTCGGGTCACTTTCCCAGCCCTTGCATTTCAGGATACGGCCGGGTTGTCCACCGCCAGAATCATTACCAGCGCGCGGAGTAGCCTCACCAAATGGGATGCCTTCGCCAAATTGCGAATATTCTCTCAGAGGGCCTGCCTCAAGGCGTTGCTGATCACGCATCTTGACCCGTGCCAGATTAAGCACCGCATCCTGCATGGCAACGCTTACCCTTTGCCCCAATCCTGTTTTTTCACGGTGGAATAATGCTGTAACAATACCCAGACATAAATGCAGGCCTGTGCCAGAATCGCCAATCTGCGCCCCTGTTACTAATGGCGGGCCATCCAGAAATCCGGTGGTAGATGCAGAACCACCAGCGCATTGCGCCACATTTTCATAAACCTTGCAATCTTCATATTTGCCGGGGCCAAAGCCTTTTATTGATGCCAGAATAATCCGTGGGTTGATTTCATGAACACGTTCCCAGCTGAACCCCATTCTGTCCAGTGCACCGGGAGCAAAGTTTTCTACCAGAACATCACATTCCTTAATCAGTCTGGTCAGAACTTCCTTACCGGTTTCATTTTTAGAGTTCAGTTCAATCGACCGTTTATTATGATTCAGCATGGTAAAATAGAGGCTGTCAGAGCCAGGCTTATCAACAAGCTGCTTGCGTGTTGCATCACCAACGCCCGGCCGTTCGACCTTAATCACATCAGCACCAAACCATCCCAGAATCTGGGTACATGTGGGTCCTGATTGAACATGGGTAAAGTCGAGTACTTTAATCCCTTCTAACGCTTTCATCATCTTATTCACCATCCATTATCATCATCAAAGTTACTATTTTCCCAACCTGAATTGAAATCTAGGATTTTGCCTTATTCTGCATCACAATACTTTGTGGGTTCAAATTACCAATCCGTCCACTTTCGGTACCAGCCCCTTCATCAATGATGGCATTGACCAAAGTAGGCTTGCCAGATGCCAATGCTTCACGCACGGCGCGGCCAAGTTCATCAGGATTGGTGACATAAACACCAACCCCGCCAAAAGCCTGCATCATCATATCGTAACGGGAATCCTTAACAAATACCGTTGGTGCCACATCATCGCCACCGGTCGGGTTTTTATCTGTTCCCCGATAGATGCCGTTGTTATTAAAGACAACAATACAGACAGGCAGGTTATATCGGCAAATCGTCTCAATTTCCATGCCAGAGAAACCAAACGCACTATCACCTTCAATGGCTAGAACAGATTTACCAGTTTCTATTGCCGCGGCAATCGAAGCGCCCTGACCAATACCCATAATGCCCCAGGTGCCAACATCAATCCGGTGCCTTGGCTTATAGATATCAATAATGCTACGGGCAAAATCCAGCGTATTTGCGCCTTCGTTAACTAAAATGATATCAGGGTTATCCTTAACAACCTGACGCAATGATCCAAGCGCCCCATGATAATCCATAGGCACGGCATTACTCATTAATTTAGAGGCCATTTTTTCCAGATTGACCGCTTTTTTGTCATTAATCATTCCCAGCCAGTCATCAGATGGTTTATTCCAGTTTGTTCCCATCTCTTCATCCATCAATTCAAGACATGAACCAATATCTCCAACTAGCGGTGCGGCAATTTCGACATTGCTATCCATTTCACGGGGCTCAATATCAATCTGGATGAATTTTTTTGCCCCCGGTGCCCCCCAGGCTTTACCCTTACCATGGGACAATAGCCAGTTTAGCCTTGCACCAATAAGCATTACCACATCAGCCTCTTTCAGAACAAGCGACCGCGCCGCCGCCGCTGATTGGGGATGATCATCAGGCAGTAATCCTTTGGCCATACTCATGGGCAGATACGGAACACCACTTTTTTCAACAAAGCGTTTCAACAGCTCATCTTCCTGTGCATATGCAGCACCTTTACCTATGATCAATAAAGGTTTCTTTGCTTGTTTCAGCACATCAACCGCTCGCGTTATGGCCGCTGGTGATGGCAATTGGGCAGGCGCTGGATCAATGACTTTAACCAGAGAAGCCTTACCCTTTTCCGCGTCCATCACTTGTGAGAATAATTGCGCCGGCAAATCAAGATAAACACCGCCCGGACGCCCGGAACAGGCGGCTCTGATAGCCCTTGCTATACCAATGCCAATATCTTCCGCATGAAGAATACGGAATGCCGCCTTGCAAAGCGGCTTGGCAATCGCTAACTGATCCATTTCTTCATAATCACCCTGCTGAAGATCAACAATTTCACGCTCGGATGATCCGCTGATCAATATCATAGGAAAACAGTTTGTTGTCGCATTGGCCAGTGCTGTCAGGCCATTCAAAAACCCCGGCGCGGAAACAGTCAAGGCTACCCCCGGCTTTTTCGTCAGATAACCGGCAATGGACGCGGCATATCCGGCATGTTGTTCGTGACGGAAAGAAATCACGCGCATACCTTCCGCCTGAGCGATACGTCCAAGATCGGTGATCGGGATGCCGGGAACATTATATATCGTATTGATATCATTTAGCTTTAGCGCATCAACAACAAGATGAAATCCATCAGTAAGTTGGGCTACATCGGTATCTGTATCCTGATTATCCTGTTTTGCAACGGTCTGATCAGACATGGAAAGCTCCTTTTTTGTATCTTTATTTGCAGGTGTTATTAATTCGGGTTTGGATAACGACAAATCATCATCCGGCGTTTCAGCTTGAGATTCTGGTTTTTGAGCTTCTGCATTATTGCCGTCATCGCTATTGGAAAAAACCGTCCAGCGTGATCTGATATGATCATGCAGGCGCATGGTATGTTCACGCACAAGATTGGCAGCGAGGTCTGCATCTCTGGCTTCGAGAGCATTAATAATCTCTAGGTGATCAGATAGTGATTTACTGGCACGGTCATCTTCATGGATAGCGCGTCTACGGATAGCCGCCATCTGCATGAATAGCTGATCTGTTGTGGTTTTCAGTAACGCACATCCGGATAATTCCAGTATCGTCTGATGAAAGGTGATATTGGCATCAGAATATTCACTGATTGGGATGGAATCGCTTTCCCCGACAGCACCTTGTGCGAAACGCCGCAACAAAAGCAGATCATCATCACTGGCATGCTGGGTTACCAATCTGGCGGCCATACTTTCCAGCGCGGCCCATGTGATCACCATTTCCAGAATTTCCGTCATGGATTTGCGGTGGATAAATACACCTTTGCGGGGAATAATTTCAACCAGACCATCTTGTGCTAGGCGTGCCAGCACTTCACGAATCGGTGTGCGAGAAACCCCGAGCTGGGTGGCTAGCTGCCTTTCATCAAGGCGCAGATCTTCGTCGGAATCATAAATATCAACGCCGAGGATATAGTCACGAAGCACATCATAAAGGTGATCCTTTATGGTAAAGTCATTTGCTATTGGCTTAAGCTTCATATCGCTCAACGTTAACATTCCCCCCTTAGATCAGAATTTAATCTGATGATCTTGCTGGATATATATCAAGTCATTCAGACAATTCTTAACTCAACAAAAATACAATATACCAAAGAAACACTTCGTCAAGCCAGTCTTATAAATTTATACTTTTATTATATATTACAGTTATTTGGCCATTTTTATCATAATTATTTAAAATAGCATGTCTGTTCCGGCTTGAAAAATCAGTCGGCTGGTATACCATAGCCATATCGTAAATATGGCAATGATTCCGGCGGTTTAATATCACTTATTAAAACATCCGTTTCTACACAATCATATATAAGGAAAGTCGATGAATATTCATGAATATCAAGCTAAGGCGATTTTAAAAAGCTATGGCGCACCTGTGGCGAACGGAGCGGTCATAACAGACGCCAGCCAGATTGATCATGCGATTGCATCCATGCCGGGGCCTGTCTGGGTGGTGAAAAGCCAGATACATGCTGGTGGCAGAGGTAAAGGCAAGTTCAAGGAACTACCAGCCGAGGCAAAAGGCGGTGTCAGGGTAAGTTTCTCGGCCGATGAAGCCAAAGCCAATGCGCGTGAAATGTATGGCAAAACCCTTGTTACCGCGCAGACAGGGGAAAGCGGCAAGACCGTAAACAGGCTCTACATAGAAGACGGCGCCGATATTGATAAAGAACTCTATCTTTCCATCCTTGTTGATCGCGCCATTGGCAAAGTCGCCTTTGTGGTATCCACCGAAGGCGGGATGGATATTGAAACAGTTGCCCATGATACACCTGAAAAAATCCACACAGTTGGTATTAATCATGGCACAGGCTGCACGGATCAGGATGCAGGAACACTTGCTGACGCCCTTGGTCTGGACGGCAAAGCCAGAGAAGAAGGCATGGCTTTATTCAAAACCCTTTATCAGGCATTTGTGGAAAAGGATATGAGTCTGCTGGAAATCAATCCGCTAATCGTCACAAAAGCGAATGAGATTCAGGTGCTGGATGCGAAAGTATCCTTTGATAATAATGCTTTGTTTCGGCATCCTGATATTGTCGCTTTGCGGGATATCACGGAAGAAGACCCGAAAGAACTAGAAGCTTCAAAACATGACCTAGCCTATATCGCTCTTGATGGTGATATCGGCTGTATGGTGAATGGTGCCGGACTTGCCATGGCAACGATGGATATCATCAAGCTTTATGGCGCAGAACCAGCCAATTTTCTTGATGTCGGGGGCGGAGCCACAACGGAAAAAGTAACCGCCGCCTTCAAAATCATTACCGCTGATCCTAATGTTAAAGGGATTCTAGTTAATATTTTTGGCGGCATTATGCGATGCGACGTGATTGCGGAAGGTGTTGTTCAAGCCGCCAAGGATATCGCACTTCATGTGCCTTTGGTGGTAAGACTGGAAGGCACAAAAGTGGCAGAAGGCAAAGCTATTCTTGAAGCAAGTGGACTTGATCTGATTGCCGCTGATGATCTGAATGACGCCGCTGAAAAAATTGTTAAAGCGGTAAAAGGGAATTAGGGGTACGATCATGGCAATTTTAATCAACAAAGACACAAAAATCATTGTTCAGGGTCTTACTGGCAAAACCGGCACCTTTCATACGGAACAGGCGTTAGCCTATCATAACACACAGATGATTGCTGGCACGCACCCGAAAAAAGCAGGTGAAGAATGGGTAAGTGAAACTGGCAAAACGCTTCCTATTTTCGGATCAGTGGCTGATGCAAAAAGCGCAACAGGCGCAAATGCCTCGGTGATATATGTTCCTCCAGCTGGTGCGGCAGATGCCATCATCGAAGCCATTGATGCCGGCATTGCGCTTATCACCTGTATTACCGAAGGTGTGCCAGTGCTTGATATGGTGCGGGTCAAAGAACGCCTAGATGCATCTTCATCACGTCTGATCGGGCCAAATTGCCCCGGCCTGCTTACCCCCGGCGAATGCAAGATTGGTATCATGCCAAGCAGTATTTTCCGCCGTGGGTCTGTCGGGGTATTGTCACGTTCGGGCACCTTGACCTATGAAGCGGTTTATCAAACCAGTATGGCCGGACTAGGCCAATCGACAGCCGTAGGGATCGGTGGTGACCCTGTTAAGGGAACAGAGTTTATTGATGTGCTTGATATGTTTCTTGATGATGACGAAACCAAGTCCATCATCATGATCGGAGAAATTGGCGGTTCTGCCGAAGAAGAAGCTGCGGAATTCATTAAGGCAGAAGCAAAAAAAGGTCGCAAAAAGCCAATGGTAGGGTTTATTGCCGGCCGCACATCACCACCCGGTCGGACAATGGGACATGCTGGTGCGGTCATTTCAGGAGGTAAAGGCGGTGCAGATGCCAAGATTGAAGCACTGGAACAGGCCGGCGTCAAGGTATCCCCCTCACCTGCCAGTCTTGGTGATACACTGGTTTCTCTGCTAAATGGTTAGGGGTTCTGCCATCACAAACAAAAAGAGCGCTCAAAAGCGCTCTTTTTTTATTCTCGTCATAAAAGCGTAAGAAAGACTTACGCCGATTTAGCAGGCATATTTTCAGCGGCCTCATTTTTAGCAAGACGATCATCAACAATGGCCACGATGGAATCAACCGTAGGATTGAACATATCCAGATGACGGCCGATGATTTGTATCATGCGGTCAACGCGTTCAACCTTTGTCGTGCCAGCATCAATGGCGCGCGCAACCGAGGACGGCTTTAACAGCTGTTTGGCGGCGGCGGCATATTTGGCAAAAGGAACCTGATCACTTTCATCAGCACCAAGTTTCTGTGCCAGATGATCAACCCAGCGATACATCTGTTCAGCGGTATCGATATCACCATGAACAGCATCATGAATAGGCTGGATATCATCAGAACGGACACAACGATAATTACCAGTCATCAGCATTGACCATTTGGCCATGGGCACAAATAGTGAGTTAAACACCCGCAACTTCACTGGCACATCCTTGCCATCAATGCGGACATTATCAATATCTTCGGCCAGTGTTTTCAGCATGGCATTATGTTCATCTGAAGCAAAGGTGCTGGCCTTGAAATTTGTTGGCAATCCGACATGAAGAACATTGCTGCCTTCTTCTGGTGGGCGGAATGCCTGCGGGTCAGGGCTACAAAGAGAGATCAGCCCCGGTTCAAAATTAGCCCAGACGCTGGCATCATCATAGCAGGATGAAAGATCAGCATCAGCAAGGGCAGGAATACGTTTCAGGAAAGCCAGCGGCGGCATATTCATGATAGATAGGCAGGGTTTTTTCGCATCTGCAATCCGTTTCATCAAGCCGGCAACGGAAGGAGAGGCATATTGCGGTTCCTGCATAGCCAGACCGATCAGATCATATTGTTCTGGCTCAACCTGTTCAGGCGTCTTGGCATCAAGGGTACCAGGTTGATCCTTTGAAAGAATGGATCTATGCGTATCCTCATCCCGGAGCTTAATTCGCACCTCTGTGCCTTGCGTATTAATCAGCTGGGCAGAAGTCGAACGGCAAACCAGAGTCACATCATGGCCAGCCATAAGCAGTTTTGTTGAAAGTAGTGATCCGTAAGATGCACCGAGGATTAGAATTTTCATCACAAGGCTCCTTTAATTACATAAATAGATTTAGGGGGAATGCCAATAAAGGAAAGGAAAAAAGTGATAATGTGAAAATTGTAAATTATTTACATAAACAATTTACAAAATTAAGATCTATATGGTAACTTACTTTAATACATTGATATAATGAGGTTACCATGGACAAAATCCTTGCAGGCCACAAATTACGCCGCTTTCGGCAAGCCCTTGATCTATCGCAATCAGCCATGGCAGAAACGTTAGGGATCAGTCCATCCTATCTCAATCTACTAGAACATAATCAGCGCCCACTAACCGCCGCCATTCTGCTAAAAATCGGCAGCAGCTTCAACATTAATATCATGGAGTTTGCCGAAGACGATACCCAGACACTGGTTAACAATTTGTCAGAAATCTTCACTGATCCTGTTATGTTTGAAGAACGCGTTACCCGCCGTGATTTGCAGGATATGGTAACAGCAAGCCCCAATGTATCACGGGCAATTATCAAGTTGTTTAACGCCTATCGCAGTGTCCGGGATGAATTGGAAAATAACGCAGGCGCACAGGGCACTCCGCAAGTCCTCAGCAATTCGGTTGAACATGTCCGGCATATGCTGGAAAAGCACTATAATTATTTTGCCGCATTAGAAGATCAGGCCCTTGATCTCCGCAACGATATTCAAACACCCATTTCCGGCATAAGCCAGAAAAGCATGCCCCAAGATATCGATTTCAATGCCCTCATCAGATATATTCAGGACAAACAGAATATCACCGTTCGCGTGATGCCAACAGATGTCATGAATACCAATTTACGGCGATATGATCAGCATCGTCAGGAAATTCTAATCAGTGAAGTGTTAAGGCGGCCACAACGAATTTTCCATTTGCTGGTGCAATATGCCCTGATTGAACAAAACCGGATTATCACCCCATTAATTAGCGAACCCGAAAAGCTCACCGAACAGACTATTTCTTTGATGCGTATCACCTTGGCAGGATATTTTGCCGCCGCCGTCATGATGCCTTATAGCCAGTTCCTGCAGGCGGCCAAATCCTTCCGTTATGATATCGATCTGCTTTCCCGCCGGTTCGGCGTTACGTTTGAACAGGCCTGTCACCGGCTAACAACATTAAATGCCCCGGATGAAAAAGGCATTCCCTTTGCGTTTGTCCGTATTGATGATGCAGGCAATATATCCAAGCGCATTTCAGCCGCCGGTATTAATTTTGCGCTCCATAGCGGCGCCTGCCCCAAATGGTCTGTTCATAGAAGCTTTCGTAATCCGGAAAAGACACTTGTTCAGGCCGCGGAATTACCAAATGGCCAGCAGGTGCTTTCTATCGCCCGCGCTGTTCCCCCTTTGCTAACCATTTCTTCCTATCCAGCGCCTGAGTTTGCCATCGCTCTGGGCTGTGAATTGCATCATGCTGGTGATATTGTCTATGCTGACCAACTTGATACCGGAAAAACCAAACAGCTGGAAACGGTCGGGGTCAATTGTTCTGTCTGCGAAAGACTGGATTGCACCCAGCGGTCGCATCCCCCAATAGGATATGAGCTGCGTTTTGACAGCCACATGCGACGTGTCGGTCTATATGATCTGGACGCTAACTGAAAAACAGGAGTTATTCTGCCGCTGATTCCATAGCTTTTGTCACCTGACAGGCGGAAAACTTGAATTCCGGGATCTTGCCATATGGATCAAGTTCAGAATTGGTAAGAATATTTGCCGCCGCTTCAACATAGGCAAATGGCACGAAGACCATATCCTCAGCTACCGCACGGTCAGCCCTTGCCATGATATTAATCGCCCCGCGACGTGTCGTGATGGTTACCATGTCCCCAGCCTGAACCCCTAGCCGCCTTAATGTTTTCGGGTGCAGGGATGCGTTAGCTTCAGGTTCAATCACATCAAGCACTGTGGCACGGCGTGTCATCGAACCTGTATGCCAATGTTCAAGCTGTCGTCCTGTTGTCATAATCATTGGAAATTCCGCATCAGGCGTTTCTGCCGGTGGAATGATATTCGCCGGAGTGAAGCGGGCTCTGCCGCCTTGACGCGGGAAGCTATCCCCAAAAACAATGGCCTGCCCCGGGTCTTCTGGCGAAAGCGATGGATACGTCACGGCATTTTCATTTTCCAGACGTTCCCAAGTGATATTATCCAGCGAAGCCATGGATGATTTCATTTCTGCAAACACTTCACTAGGATGCTGGAATGTCCAGTTCAACCCGACGCGCTTGGCCAGTTCAACCGTAATCCACCAGTCTTCTTTTGCGTCACCCGGCGCATCAACCGCTTTCCGGCCCATTTGAACCTGACGATTAGTATTTGTTACGGTGCCCGTTTTTTCAGCCCAGGCAGAAGCAGGCAGAATAACATCAGCGTAATTGGCTGTTTCGGTCAGGAAAATATCCTGCACAACCAGATGATCAAGCTTAGCCAGCGCATCTCGGGCATGATCGACATCAGGGTCAGACATAGCCGGATTTTCACCCAGAATATACATAGCCGTGATCTTATCATCATGAACAGCGTCCATAATTTCGGTCACGGTAAGGCCTTTTTCGGCCGCGATATTATCAGATTGCCAGATGTCGTTAAATGCGCTTCTTACGCCGTCATCGGTGACGCTCTGATAATCAGGCAGGAACATAGGGATCAATCCCGCATCAGATGCACCCTGCACGTTATTCTGGCCACGCAGAGGATGAAGCCCTGTTCCCGGACGCCCAACCTGACCACACATCAGCGCCAGTGAGATCAGGCAACGCGAATTATCCGTGCCGTGAATATGTTGTGAAATTCCCATCCCCCAGAAAATCATGCCAGCTTTGGCCGTGGCAAAATCACGGGCAACCTGACGCAAGGTTTCCGCATCAATGCCGCAAAATTCCGACATATCTTCTGGGCTGAATGCCTTTAGATGATCTTTCATTTCATCCCAGTTTTCGGTGAAGCCATCGATATATTGTTCATCATAAAGATTTTCTTCAACAATCACATGCATGATCGCATTCAGCATGGCAACATCTGATCCGGGGCGGAATTGCAACATATGTGTGGCATGACGTTTCATGCCCTGCCCGCGTGGGTCCATCACAATCAGTTTTCCGCCACGCTTGGCAAATTGTTTGAAATAGGTCGCTGCAACAGGGTGATTTTCAATCGGGTTACATCCAATCAGAATGGCAACATCCGCATTTTCAATTTCATTAAATGTAGCCGTGACCGCGCCTGAACCTACATTTTCAAGCAATGCCGCCACCGATGAGGCATGACAAAGTCTGGTACAGTGATCAACATTATTATGGCCAAAGCCTTCACGGATAAACCGCTGAAACAGATAAGCTTCTTCGTTAGAACATTTTGCTGATCCGAACCCGGCAACACGGGTACCGGAAATCGCGCGCGCTTCTGTCATTCCTCTAGCGGCGATATCAAGGGCTTCTTCCCAGCTGGCTTCACGGAAATGGCTTAACGGATAGGCCGGATCAACATTTAATCCCTTAGCCGGCGCATCATCACGCCGGATCAATGGCTTGGTCAGACGATGCGGGTGGTGAATATAATCGAAACCAAAACGGCCTTTAACGCAAAGCCGGTTTTCATTGGCGGGGCCAGTTGCGCCCTCAACATACTTGATTTTATCATCCTTGATTTTAAAGGTAAGCTGACAGCCAACCCCGCAATAAGGACAGATGGATTGCACTTCCTTATCAATATCCTTGCTATCGCCTAGCTGGGCGCTATCAAGCACACTGGCCGGCATCAGGGCACCAGTTGGGCAGGCCTGCACACATTCCCCACAAGCGACACATGTGGACTGACCCATAGCATCATCCATATCAAATACAATTTTCGCATGATTGCCGCGGCCTGACATGCCGATCACATCATTCACCTGTACCTCACGGCATGCCCGAACGCATAGATTACAATGAATGCAGGCATCAAGATTAACCCGCATAGCAACATGCGAGTCATCAAGCAACGGGATCAGATCAGGTGATTTTGAAGGAAACCGGCTTTCCGTGACCTGATTAGCCGCCATCATGGTCAGAAAATGTGACGACGCATCATGAGATTCAGCAGGTTGATCTGCGGCAAGCAATTCCACAACAAGCGCGCGGGATTTTTCAGCACGTTCTGATGCGGTATTGACTACCATGCCTTCCTGAACAGATCGAATACATGAAGCCACTAACGCCCGTTCCCCTTCTACTTCTACCATACAGGCACGGCAATTTCCGTCAGACCGGTAACCGGGTTCCGGTTTGTGGCATAAATGCGGGATAATATTACCCTGCCCTTGTGCGGCTTCCCAGATGGTTGACCCTTCGGGAACAGAAACCGTCTTGCCGTCAAGGGTGATGGAAACTGTTTTTACGTCAGTGTTATTTGGGAAACTATCTGGCATGGATCAATTCCTTAACTGATTTCGCTATCGAAATGTTTCATGGTTAGACGAATTGCATTCGGCGCCGCCTGCCCTAGACCACAAATAGAGGCATCGCTCATCACCTGACATAAGTCTTCCAGTAATGGTTTATCCCATTCTTCATTCTGCATCAACTGAACAGCTTTGCTACACCCTGTCCGGCAGGGTGTACATTGCCCACAACTTTCATCTTCAAAAAAACGCAACATGTTTAACGCGGCATCTCTGGCTTTATCCTGATCCGACAGAACAACAACAGCGGCAGACCCGATAAAGCTACCATGCGGTTGCAGGGTATCAAAATCCAGCGGCACATCGTTTAATGTTGCAGGCAGAATACCTGATGAAGGCCCGCCCGGCTGATACGCTTTGAACACATGGCCATCAGCCATGCCGCCAGCGGCTTCTATAATATCCATGATGGTTGAACCGGCCGGCAACAGATAGACCCCCGGTTTTTCCACCCGACCGGATACCGAATAACTCCGTAATCCCTTACGGCCATTTTTTTCAACCGATGACAGGATTTCTGATCCTTCCCGACAGATGCGGGCAATCCAGTATAATGTTTCGATATTATGAACCAAGGTGGGACGACCAAACAGCCCGACCTGTGCCACATAAGGCGGCCGGTGTCGTGGCAGACCGCGCTTTCCTTCAATGGATTCAATCATCGCGCTTTCTTCACCGCAAATATACGCGCCTGCCCCGCGGCGCAGATCAATATAATCCGGTTCAACAATACCGGCATCAACCAGACGCTGGATTTCTTCAGCAAGAATATGCAGAACAGCAGGATATTCATCCCGCATATAGATAAAGCACTGTTCGGCTTCAACGGCCCATGCGGCAATCAGCATCCCTTCCAGAAACAGATGTGGGGTGCGTTCCAAATAATAGCGATCCTTGAAAGTGCCGGGCTCGCCCTCATCTCCATTCACGGCAAGATAGCGTGTGCCTTCGGCGGCACGGACAAATCCCCATTTCTTGCCAGACGGGAAACCAGCACCGCCCAGACCACGCAGGCCGCTTTGATGTACCTGTTCCTGCACGTCTTCCCAATTCCCGTTCTGGCGCAAATCAAGCAGTTTTTCATAACCGCCTTCCGCGCAATATGCGGTGAAATTCTGATAGTCCGGGATATGGGGATGCGTATCATCGGCTTCAATGGCGGCATTCACTTTTTCAACTGTGGCATGATCGATATGATTATGGCCGATTTCCAGTGCTGGCGCGGTATCACAACGTCCCATGCAAGGCGCCCGCAACACCCGCACTTGCGATGGATCAAGCCCGTCTTGCAGGGCTTTCATCAGGTTCTGCGCCCCTGCCAGTTCACAAGACAGCGAATCACATACCCGAATGGTCAGGTCAGGTGGCGGAGCCTTGCCTTCATCGACAACATCAAAATGGGCATAAAAGGTTGCCACTTCATAAACTTCTGTCTGGGATAGCTGCAATTCATCCGCAAGGGCGTGCATATGCGCGATGCTAAGATGGCCATAGTTATCCTGAATCAGATGCAGAAACTCGATCAGCAAATCGCGGCGGCGTGGACGGGCACCCAGAATGGCGCGGACTTCAGCACAAGCCTGATCATCAACCTGCCGTCCCTTAGGGGTTTTGCGCCCTTTTCCTCTGGCAGATTTCCATATCCCGTTTTCATCTGTTATGGCGTCCAAGACCAATCCTCCAGCTCACTATTTTTGCGGATTTAGTACCGCGTATGCGTTTATCGTTGAATTCCATCTTATCTAGATTATTATGTATACCTCAAGAAATAATCTCTTAAATATTGCAATTTTACCCATCTTAATTTGTCTGACAGAACATAATATTGCAAATCGGGATATAATTGCTACAAAACCGCCATGGATACATATTATGTTGATCACATAATGCTGGATAAAGGACATGCCCGATGACCATCACCACCACCCCTGATATGAGCATCCCCGCTGACATGACTGTTATTGACATGCGGGAGCCGGGTAAGCCCGATGTGCTGATAACAGGTCAGCGTGAAACACCACAACCCGCTGAAAATGAGGTGCTGATAAAGGTGGTAGCCGCTGGCGTCAATGGCCCTGATCTGGTTCAGCGGCGTGGGCATTACCCTCCGCCGAAAGGGGCATCTGATCTGCTGGGGCTGGAAGTATCGGGCATCATCACGGCCACGGGCAAGGATGTGAGCCGGTGGCAGATTGGCGACAGGGTGATTGCACTAACCAATGGCGGCGGTTATGCGGAATTTGTTGCGGTCAGGGCTGATCATGTTCTGACAGTGCCGGAAGGCGTTGATCTGATTGATGCGGCCGGGATTCCGGAGACATTTTTTACCGTCTGGAGTAATGTGTTTCATCCTGTTCCGCGACCGGCGGGATGCCGGTTTCTGGTTCATGGTGGGGCGGGCGGCATTGGCGGTACTGCCATTCAGCTTGGTGCCGCGATGGGATATGATGTGCTGACCACGGTTGGCAATGCGGATGAAGCCGAATGGTGCATGGGGCTGGGGGCAAGCCGCGCCATTAATTACCATGATGAGGATTTTGTCACCATCAACCGTGATGCCGGCGGGGCAGACCTGATCCTTGATATTATTGGCGGGGACTATATTGCCAGAAATATCAAGGCGGCACGGGCAGATGGCCGGATCATACAGCTGGCATTCAATCATGGCTCAAAGGTGGAAATCGATCTGATGCCGGTGATGCTGAAACGGCTGACCTTTACCGGCTCAACCCTGCGGTCACGGCCGGATGACTTTAAGGCAGAAATTGCCGCCGCCCTTGAGGCGCAAATTTGGCCTTTATTTGCTGATGGCACGATCAGAACCACAACCCATAAAACCCTGCCCCTGGCCGAAGCCGCCGATGCCCACCGCATGATGGAAGCCGCCAGCCATAAAGGCAAGATTTTGCTGGTAACCGGTTTTCAGAGGTGATGATTATGCCTCTAAAATATTTCTTTTAGAACTGACAAGCCAGCCCCTAGCTTTTGCCAACCGCCATTGCCGGCCATTTTAATCATCTGGTAATAATCGGGAAGTATATGATCATGGCGGAGAGAGGGGGATTCGAACCCCCGAGGGGCGTTAACCCCAACACGCTTTCCAGGCGTGCGCCTTAAACCGCTCGGCCATCTCTCCAGCATATGAAATGATCATTTCAGATCATGAATGCCATCATATCTGGCGGCAACATAGCCAAATCCGCATCCGGACGCAATTGGAAATGCCATACTAGCCTGCCTTTTTGCTGTTTTATCCTGTTGAACCAGCATCATCAGATCACTTTTCGGTGATCATCCGCTTCTGGCAATTGCCAAAACCCCATGGCCAAGGCATAATCCGGCTATGAAATGGATTGGTTCAATATTCCGGTTGTTTTTCGGGCTTATGGTGCTGGTGGCGGTTTATACCGACCTGACCGATGGTGAGGCCGGATTTACCGATGTCGGTTATCTGTGGTTTCAACTAGCACCCGACAGTTTACAGATCAGCGAAGCTATCATCAGCCGCTATATTGATCCCTGCGGATTATTCGTGAGCCTTGATTGCGAGCCGTTTTTATGGCATCCGGCTATTTCATTCTTTCTGTTGCTACCCGCCGCACCATTCTTTATCGGGGTGACCGCGTTGCTGATCCTGTTGCGCAAATACCGCGAAGGCCGGGGGGCATCTTCCCATCCAGCCAAGAAGGACAAAACCCGCGACTAGTTATCACCCATCTTGAGCGCTTCAAGAAACGCCGATTGCGGGATATCCACATTGCCAAACTGACGCATCCGTTTTTTGCCTTCTTTCTGTTTTTCCAGCAATTTTTTCTTACGGGTAATATCACCGCCATAACATTTTGCGGTTACATCCTTACGCAAGGCACCAACGGTTTCGCGGGCAATCACCTTACCACCAATCGCCGCCTGCAAAGCAATCTTGAACATCTGGCGCGGGATCAAATCCTTCAGGCGGGCACAAATGGCGCGGCCGCGGCTTTCTGCCTGTTCTTTATTAACAATCATGGCCAGCGCATCCACCGGATCACTATTCACCAGAATGGAAACCTTGACCAGCTCACCGGTTCTGTAACCGGTGATATGATAATCAAATGAGGCATAGCCCTTTGTGACTGATTTCAGCCGGTCATAAAAATCAAACACAACCTCATTCAACGGCAGGCGATAAACTACCATGGCCCGATTACCGGCATAGGTCAGATTAACCTGTTCCCCCCGCCGTTCAGTGCAAAGTGTCAATACCGGCCCCAGAAACTCATCAGGTGTCATGATGGTGGCTTCTATCCACGGCTCCTCAATATGGCTGATCCGGGTGACGTCTGGCATATCCGCCGGATTGTGAAGTGCAACCATTTCTCCATCGGTTTTAAAGATATGATAAACAACCGACGGTGCCGTCGCAATCAGTTCCAGATTAAACTCACGATATAGCCGCTCCCGGATAATTTCCATATGCAGAAGCCCGAGAAACCCGCACCGAAAACCAAAACCTAATGCCGCCGAAGTTTCGGCTTCAAACGAAAAGGACGCATCATTCAGGCTCAGTTTTTCGAGTGCTTCTCTTAAATCCGTAAACTCCCCTGCATCCAGCGGGAATAATCCGCAGAATACCACCGATACGGATGGCTTAAATCCGGGCAACGCTTCATCCGCGGGCTTTCTATCATCCGTGATCGTATCCCCAATTTTAGCATCAGACACGGTTTTGATACCCGCATTGATGAATCCCATTTCACCCGGGCCCAGTTCATCCACACTGGTCGGTTTAGGGCCAAATACACCAACTCTTTCGATGCTATGACTGGCATTTGTGGCCATCATGCGGATTTTCATCCCTTTTTTCAGAACTCCATCAATCACCCTGACCAGCGTCATCACGCCAAGATATGGATCATACCAGCTATCCACTAGCATAGCTTTTAACGGGGCATCAGGATCACCTTCAGGTGGCGGCAGACGGTGAACCAAAGCTTCCAGCACATCTTCGATGCCGATATTTGCCTTGGCCGAGGCTTCAATCGCATCACTGGCATCAAGGCCAATCACGTCCTCTATCTGTTTACGCACCCGTTCCGGTTCAGCCGCCGGCAGATCAATTTTATTCAGAACAGGGACAATTTCATGATTGACGTCAATGGCCTGATAGACATTGGCCAGCGTCTGTGCCTCAACCCCCTGAGAGGCATCAACCACAAGCAATGAGCCTTCACAAGCGGCAAGTGACCGTGATACTTCATAGGCAAAATCAACATGGCCGGGGGTATCCATTAAATTGAGGATATATTTTTCACCATTCTTGGCGGTATAGGACAGACGAACGGTTTGTGCCTTGATTGTGATCCCGCGTTCGCGTTCCAGTTCCATATTATCAAGAACCTGTTCTTTCATTTCGCGATCTGTGAGGCCGCCACAAAACTGTATCAAACGGTCAGCCAGTGTTGACTTGCCGTGATCAATATGCGCAATGATAGAAAAATTCCGAATGTTGGAAATGGGCACCATGATGAACCTCAAAGCTATAAACAACACTCATACCTATTTCCATCGCTTCGTGCAATGGTCAGATTGACACGTTGCGCATCGGGCAGTAAAAGATAGTTATGTGGTTATTGATCCGTACATTATTTCGACTAATCAGCCCGGCTCCAGCCTTAATGCATGGTCGGGGTCGGGATTAATCATTTTAGCACAGCACATGCCACCAGCAATATCTATTTCAGGCGTCTGCTGTTAAGGACACGGAATATCAGAAAAGAAGGTTTATTATGACCACCACAACACCAGAAACAGCCGCACAAAAAGCGGCGTTGCAACAGAGTTACAAAAAATACCGCGCTTTCCCGCCGGTGGATTTGCCTGACCGTTCATGGCCAGAACAAACCATCACTGAAGCCCCTATATGGTGCAGTGTCGATTTACGGGATGGCAATCAATCGCTGATTGAACCTATGGATAGCCCGCGTAAGATGGCTATGTTCCGGCTGCTTGTTGCCATGGGATTTAAGGAAATAGAAGTTGGTTTTCCCGCCGCATCCGAAACGGATTTTAATTTCTGCCGTGAATTGATCGAAGGCGGCCATATTCCTGATGATGTTACCATTCAGGTGCTGACTCAGGCCCGGGAGCATCTGGTTGATCGCACCTTTGATGCACTGGCCGGAAGCAAGAATGCCATTCTGCATATCTACAATTCCACTTCAACCTTGCAGCGGCGGGTTGTATTCAAAGATACTCGTGACGGCGTTAAGGATATCGCCGTTAATGGGGCAAAAATGGTGGCAGACCGACTGGGGCGCCTGCATGATACCCGTCTTCAGCTTCAATATTCACCAGAATCCTTTACCGGCACAGAACTGGATTATGCGCTAGAAGTTTGCGATGCCGTGCTGGATGTATGGCAACCAACCCCCGACCATAAAGCGATTATCAATCTGCCTTCTACCGTTGAAATGGCAACCCCGAATATCTATGCGGATCAGATCGAATGGATGTGTCGGCAATTTACCCGCCGCGACAGTATCATCATCTCACTTCACCCGCATAATGATCGCGGTTGTGCGGTGGCGGCAACTGAATTAGGGCTGATGGCTGGTGGTGATCGTGTCGAAGGTACCTTATTCGGCAATGGTGAACGCACGGGTAATGTTGATATCGTTACCATGGGGCTGAATATGCTGACCCAAGGGGTGAATCCGGAACTGGATTTTTCCGATATAAACACCCTTATTGAAACGGCCGAGTTTTGTAACCAGTTACCTATCCATGAACGTCATCCCTATGCCGGGTCTTTGGTGCATACGGCATTTTCCGGCAGTCATCAGGATGCTATCCGCAAGGGTATGGATGCCATTGCAGAAAGCGATTCAGCATATTGGGAAGTGCCATATCTACCCATTGATCCGTCAGATATTGGCCGGACATATGAAGCCATTATCAGGGTTAATTCGCAATCTGGCAAAGGTGGAGTGGCATATCTGCTGGACGTTGACCATCATATTAAATTGCCGCGCGGTGCCGAAATCGAATTAAGTAAAGCGGTTCAGAAAGTCGCTGATACCACAGGCCAGGAAATAACAAGCACCCGCATTTATGATATTTTCATGGATGAATATATCAATCAGAATGGGCCCTTCACCCTGATCAGCTTTACCAGCCAGAAATCCACCAATGGGAAAGATCAGGAAGATATTGCCGCAACCGTGAATTATCGTGGTGAAGAAATCAGCTTTACAGCGACCGGCAATGGCCCCATTTCGGCCTTTGTTGATGGTATCAGAAAGCAATTCGGGTTGAGCTTCCGGCTCAAGGATTTTGGCCAGAATACGCGCAGTGCAACATCTACCGCTGAATCTGCTGCCTATGTCGAACTGGCTGTTCCTGATGATGATGGCACCCATGTCTATGGTGTTGGGCTGGATACATCTATTACCCGTGCCCCTATCCGCGCGGTTGTATCCGCGCTAAACCGGATGGGTTAGGCCTGAATGGTAAATAGGGTCAGCTTGAATAGATAACGGGCGAAACAGATATCCTAACCGCGCAGGATGCCGCCGCAATTCTTTTCTACGGCAGCAATAATGGCCTGACTTACAGCTTCGATTTCTGGTTCTGTCAGGGTGGCCTTAGTCGGCTGTAAGATTACCCCGAGAGCAACTGATTTTTGTCCTTCGGGGATACCCTTACCAGCATAAACATCAAACACGGATATGTCGGTTACTAACGGCTTACCTGCTCCACGCACCGCACGAACCAGTTTTTCTGCTGTTACATCACTATCTAGCAAAAAGGCAAAGTCACGTCCCACTTGTTGATATGGTGACAGATTGGCAAGCGGGCGTTGTGATGATTTCTGCTTTGATCCGGATTTGGGCATCGGTACGGCGTCAAGCATGATCTCAAAGCCAGCCGCCGGGCCTTTAATATCATGGGCTTCCATAAAGGCCGGGTGCATGGCCCCAAACCGTGCCAGTGCCACTTTCCCCTGATTAAGCGTGCCACTCTGTCCCGGATGATACCATTCTGGCGCATCAGCCCGCACCTGAAGTGATTCTGTCCGTACCCCAAGTGCTGCCAGTGCCGCCATGGCATCAGCTTTTCCATCAAGCCAGTCAACAGGACGTGCTGATCCTGTCCATTCCCGCACCGCTGTCATGCCATGACGCAATCCTGCCAGAACAGGATGCTGGCCTTCTAGCGTATCATTCGTGAAAACAGGACCAATTTCAAATACCGCTACATCGCTATCACCGCGAGCCTGATTGCGGGCTACCACATCCATCAGAACCGGTATCAAAGATGGGCGCATGACAGCAAGGTCTGTGCTGATGGGATTAACCAGTTTCAAGGCATCGCCGCCGCCGCCATAACGGATAGCTATTTTTTCATCTAGGAAAGTGAAGCTAACTGCCTCACTCATGCCGCGACCAGCCATAACACGTCTAAGAATGATCGGGCGTTTCTGTTCCGTATTTACCGCTGCCTGACTGACCACACGGTCACGGGGCAATGGTAATTCGGGAATAGCATCATAGCCACTAACCCGGATAATTTCTTCCACCAGATCAGCCGCGCCAACAATATCACCACGCCATGGAGGTGGGGCAACCTGCCAGATTTTATCCATATCCGTAACCGTAAAGCCAAGCGTTTCCAGAATATGTTTCTGCTTGTCCTGGGCAATGGTAACGCCAGTCAGTTCAAGACATTGCTCAGGCCGGTAATCAATCACGCGTTGCCAATCGGCGCCCTTGCCTTCTGTTGTAACAGCCGAGGCTACCCCACCACAGATATCCAGTATCATGGCGGAAACATAATCCATGGTCGTATCGGGTGAGGTGGCATCAAGACCGCGTTCAAACCGGTATCTGGCATCGGAATGAATATTTAGCTTACGGCCAGTCATGGCCACCGATACCTGATCAAAAATGGCGATTTCAAGGAACATGGTCGTGGTTTTATCGCTTACGCCTGTTCTTTCGCCGCCCATAATTCCTGCCAGATCATCAACACCATCTGCATCGGCAATAACCAGCATATCTTTATCTAGTTTATAAGTCTTTTCATTAAGGGCGGTCATATCTTCCCCGTCCTTAGCCAGTCGAACTGTAAGTGTATTGCCCTTAACCTGATCTGCGTCATAAGCATGCAGAGGTCGTCCCAGATCAATCATCACATAATTGGTAATATCCACCAGAGCAGAAATCGCACGCTGGCCAACAGCTTCCAGCCGGTGTTGCATCCATTTTGGTGATGCCGCATTTGTCAGGCCAGAAAAGCTGCGGCCTGCAATATGCGGGCAGAGATAAGCCTGATCAGATGGTAAATCCAGCTTCCATGAAATCACGCTTTCCCCAACGGTTTCAACAGGTTTTGCAGGTAGTGGTTTCAATATCCCTAATCCAGCGGCGGCCAGATCACGCGCAATACCGCGAACCCCCAGACAATCTGCCCGGTTCGGCGTAATAGCAATTTCAATCACAGGATCATCAAAACCCGCCCAGACAGCATAGGAATCCCCTACCGGAGCATCTGCAGGAAGGGCGATAATGCCGTCATGTTCATCTGAAATCATCATCTCACGTTCGGAACACATCATCCCGCGTGAAACAACACCCCGAATATCGGCTTCGACCAGAGTAAGATCAATGCCTGGAACATAAGCCCCAACCGGCGCAAAGACCCCGACAAGGCCAGCGGCGGCATTTGGTGCGCCGCAAACCACTTCAACCATGCCATTGCCTATATCCACCTGACATACCCGCAAACTATCCGCATTCGGATGCTGTTCCGCCTTGGTGATGCGGGCGATGGTGAAAGGCTTTAATGCTTCGCTGCGATCAACCACGCTTTCTACCTCAAGCCCTAGCATAGGCAAGGCATCAAGAATGGCAGACATATCTGCATCTGTATCCAGATGATCTTTTAGCCATGACCAGGTGAATTTCATATCCCGCTCCCTAGCTTAATCCAAGATGAACAGAAGGCGGATCAAATGGCATAAATCCATAATGCCGCATCCAGCGCAGATCACTGTCATAGAATGGCCGCAGATCAGGAATGCCATATTTCAGCATGGCCAGCCGTTCTAGACCCATACCAAAAGCAAACCCCTGATGTTCATTCGGGTCAATCTGGCAATATTCCAGCACCCGCGGGTTAACCATCCCGCATCCCAGAATTTCAAGCCAGTCTGCCCCTGCCCCAATCGTCAAGCCACCATCATCACGACTGCACCCGATATCCACTTCGGCAGATGGTTCGGTGAAAGGAAAATAACTAGGACGGAAACGTACGGGTAGATCATCCACATTGAAAAAGGCGCGGCAAAACTCAATCAGGCAGCCTTTCAGATGCGCCATGGTAATGCCATCACCAATGACCAGCCCTTCGCATTGATGGAACATGGGCGAATGCGTGGCATCATGATCAGACCGGTAAGTCCGGCCGGGGGCAATGATCCGGATAGGCGGTTTCATTTTTTCCATTGTCCGGATTTGCACCGGTGATGTATGTGTCCGCAACACCTTGCGCAGACCATCGGCATCTGGCGTCATGTAGAATGTATCATGTTCCTGTCTGGCCGGATGATCTTCGGGCATATTTAGGGCGGTAAAATTATAATAATCGCTTTCGATATCAGGCCCTTCGGCAACGACAAATCCCATTTCCGCGAATATGGCAAGAATGTCTTCGAGAGTGCGTGATAAGGGGTGGATAACGCCCATGGTTTCAGGCCGGTGGCTGAGGGTTACGTCAACCGTTTCGCTTTCCAGCCGGCGATTGAGTTCAGCCATAGCAAGAGCAGACCGGCGGGCATCAAGGGCCTGGGTCACGGCATCCTTGACCGTATTTAACGCCTGCCCCATTTCACGGCGGGCATCACCATCAAGCTGACCAAGCGATTTCATCGCCATCGTCAACTCGCCTTTTTTCCCTAGGGTTTCAATGCGTACCGTTTCAAGAGCATCAGGCGTTCCAGCCGCATCAATCGCGGCTAGAAACGTTTCCTTAAGCGCTTGCGGGTCGGCACCAGCCATGCGTCAACACTCCGCTTTATGCTGAAGCTTTGCGTGCCTGATCAACCAGCGCCTTGAACGCGGCTTCATCACGCACTGCCAGATCAGCCATAACCTTACGGTCGACTTCAATGCCAGCCAGTTTGATGCCGTTCATAAATTGCGAATAGGTCATGCCATGAATTCTGACAGCGGCATTAATCCGCTGAATCCAGAGTGCGCGCATTTCCCGCTTACGGACACGGCGGTCACGATAAGCATATTGACGGGCTTTATCAACAGCCTGCTTTGCTACACGAAAAACGTTTTTGCGGCGGCCATAATACCCTTTGGCAGCGGCGATGACTTTTTTATGACGCGCTGCAGCGGTAGTACCGGAAGTTACTCTTGCCATGCTATATCTCCTTTACGCGTAAGGCATAAAACGCTTAACGATACGGGCATCAGCATCACTAAGGATCATGGTACCACGCGCTTGGCGTTTCATTTTCTGTGAACGACGACGGAGATTGTGCTGAAGAAACGCGGCACTGCCACGAACTTTGCCAGATGCGGTCAGACGAAACCGTTTTTTCGCCCCGCTTTTGGTTTTCATTTTGGGCATTTTATCCTCTTTTCGGTAGGGTTGCGGTAAAAGCAACCGGGGTTATCAACAACCGGCTGGGCATGCCCTTATACGCCCAGTCGCGGAACATGGACGGGTTTTAGCCATAAACGCCACGCAATGCAAGCAGAAATAGCAGAAAACCCCGATCAGGCGGGTGCCAGCACCATCACCATCTGGCGGCCTTCCATTTTTGGCATGGCTTCCACCTTGGTGAGTTCTTCCATTTCTTCCCTGACCCGGCTTAGCACCTGTGCGCCAAGTTCCTGATGTGCCATTTCACGGCCGCGGAACCGTAAGGTGACTTTAACCTTATCACCGGCATCAATGAATTTCCGGACATTTTTCATCTTCACCTGATAATCATGTTCATCGATATTCGGGCGAAGCTTGATTTCTTTGACTTCGACGATTTTCTGCTTTTTCCGCGCCAGATTAGCGCGTTTCTGCGTTTCATATTTGAACTTGCCATAATCGAGGATTTTACAAACCGGCGGGTCAACATTTGGCTGAACTTCGACAAGGTCGAGGCCAACATCATATGCCTGACGCAAAGCATCGGCGGTATTAATAACGCCAAGCTGTTCGCCATTGTGATCAATGCAACGTACGGTGGAATTGGTAATAGCTTCATTAACGCGAGGGCTATTACTTTTCGATGTGCCTTTTTGAGGGCCTTGTGGTGGACGGGCTATTGACGTATCTCCTTATTCAAAATGGGGCCTGTCGGTCATATCAAACCTTATTTTATAGCAGAACTCAGTTATTTTTCAAATCCGGCGGTGTAATTTCTTCAATCAGCATGGAAATGGCTGTATCCAGTGCAATCGTTTCCTGATTTTTTTCACCTAACCGGCGCAATGCAATCGTGCCTTCATTCTGCTCACGTTCGCCGATAGCAATAATGAAAGGCACCTTAGCCACGGAATGCTCGCGCACCTTATAGCTGATCTTTTCATTACGGCTATCCAGTTCCACTCTTGCGCCAAGGGCGGCCAGACGTTCCCGGACTTCGGCAGCATAAGAGGTAACAGCATCAGTAATGGGTGCCACAACAATCTGAACCGGTGCCAGCCATGGCGGCATCCGGCCAGCATATTGTTCAATCAGAATGCCTATCCAGCGTTCCATCGACCCCAGAATAGCACGGTGTAACATGACAGGCCGCTGGCGGGAGCCGTCTTCAGCCACATATTCGGCATCCAGACGTTCTGGCAGGACAAAATCCACCTGCAAGGTGCCACATTGCCAGTCACGGCCAATCGCATCCCGCAACACAAATTCCAGCTTGGGGCCATAAAATGCCCCTTCACCCGGATTAAGAGTTGTATCCAGACCGGCGGCTTTGGTGGCAGATGCTAGCGCGGCTTCGGCTTTATCCCATGTCGCGTCATCACCGGCGCGGGTTTCCGGCCGGTCAGAAAACTTAACCCGCACGTCATCAAACCCGAAATCCCGGTAAATATCCAGCAACAGATCACAAAATGCGCGCCCTTCACTATCGATCTGATCTTCGGTGCAGAAAATATGGGCATCATCCTGTGTAAAGGCTCGCACCCGCATAATCCCATGCAATGCCCCTGATGGTTCATTCCGGTGACAAGACCCGAATTCGGCCATACGCAAAGGTAAATCACGATAGGATGTGATGCCCTGCCGGTATATCTGAACATGCCCCGGGCAATTCATCGGTTTTAGCGCAAGAATGCGATCACCTTCGCTTTCTGCCGTGAACATATTTTCACGGAATTTTTCCCAATGGCCTGATTTTTCCCATAGACTGCGGTCAATCATTTGCGGCGTTTTTACTTCTTTGTAATGGGCAGCATCCAGCCGGCGGCGCATATAACTTTCAATTTCGCGATACATGGTCCAGCCTTTCGGATGCCAGAACACCGAACCCGTGGCTTCTTCCTGAATATGAAATAGCTCAAGCGATTTACCAAGCTTTCGGTGATCCCGCTTTTCAGCTTCTTCCAGCATGGTCAGATAGGCGGCCAATTCCTTTTCCTGAAAAAATGCCGTGCCATAGATACGCTGAAGCATAGGGCGATTGGAATCCCCCCGCCAATATGCGCCGGCCACACTCATCAATTTGAAAGCATGACCAATTTTAGCCGTTGACGGCGCATGCGGCCCCCGACAGAGATCAATAAAATTACCCTGTCGATAGAAAGTCACCGTTTCATCAGCTGGTATGGCGTCAACAAGTTCAACTTTAAACGGCTCATCATTTTTGCGATAGAAGGCAACCGCCTCATCCCGTGTCCACACTTCACGGCTGATCACTTCATCCCGATCAACAATCTCATGCATCCGGGTTTCAATCGCCTCCAGGTCTTCAGAAGAAAATGGCGTTTCTCGATAGAAATCGTAATAAAAGCCGTTATCGATAGATGGCCCGATGGTCACTTGCGTTTCCGGAAATAATTCCAGCACCGCTTCAGCCAGAACATGTGCGCAATCATGCCGGATCAAGGCCAGAGCATCATCGTCTTTTGCCGTCACCATGGCTAGTGTTGCATCGTCTTCGATCACACGGCTCAGATCAATCAGTTCACCATCTAGCCGCGCGGCTAATGCTGCCTTGGCAAGACCGGGGCCAATATCTGCCGCTACATCATAGGCCGTGATAGGCTGATCATATTGACGCTTGGCGCCATCTGGTAGGGTTATGACAGGCATAATATCCTCAATTTACATCCATATAGGCTATGCTTTTATCCTGTTGTGGTAAAGGCTTCAAGGGGGCAAACATGCAAATTCCTGACCAAACCCTCATTTCATCAATTTGTGATAGATGGCAAGCGTTTTGGATTTCATCAGATCAGTTGTAAAATGATCCATCACATGTTGTCTGGCACGTTTGGAAAATTGCTGTCTGGCACGCGGTTTCAACGATAGCGCCGTATCAACAGCGGCGGCCAGATCATCGATATCTACCGGCTTTGCTAACCACCCTGTTTCATCCGGAACAATACTTTCGGCGGCACCGCCATGATCAAATGCTACTACCGGCCTGCCCATTGCCTGCGCTTCGATAGCAACACGGCCAAAAGGTTCAGGCGTTAATGATGGCATCACCACAACGTCAGCCAGCATCATAGCCGCCGGCATATCATTGGTTTCAGGTGCTAATATCACCCGCCCCTGTAAATGATGACTGGCAATAAGTGCCATTAGCTTTGATTGAAAACCATCACGGCCTGCCCCTGCCCCGACAAGAACCAGTACGGTATCCTTATGTGTCAGCTTTGCCATGGCCGCTATCATGGCTTCCTGCCCTTTCCATAAAGTGGGTCTTGCCGGAAGCATAATGATTTTCTTGTTTTCTTCTACATTCAGCTTCCCTGCCGCATTTATCGTGCGCTGGGCATTAACGGATTTGGGATTGAACAGGTCTATATCCACACCGCGGTGGATAATGGTAATTTTATCAATGACTTTAGGGAATTGTTTGGCAATCAAATCAGATACATAATTGGATATGGCAATGATGCAATCTGCTTTCATCATAACGCTGTTATAATATTTTTTAAATATATTGGTGGCTTTGAAACGCCCATGTATCGTTGTCACAACGGGTATCTTTAATGCCTTCGCCGCAGACATGACAATCCATGCCGGTGCCCGTGAGCGCACATGCACCAGATCAACCTTTTTTTCAACCATCACCTGCCGCAACTTGCGGCGGATAGATGACCAGCGCATGGGGTTTTTAGTACCAACAGGCAAAGCAACATGTTCGACACCTATGCGCTGCAATTGCGCTACCATAGCCCCGCCACCGCTGACTACAATAGCCGTTCCTCCTGCATCAGAAATGGCTTTTGCCATTTCAATCGTTCCACGTTCCACACCACCCTGTTGCAGGTTGGGAAGAATCTGGAGAATAGTCTTGCCTTTAAGGCTTTTCATTGACATGGACGTAACACTGGACAGATGGGATATTCACAAGTTAGATTTGTTTTAACGCTTCAGAACTGTCTTGTATATCGCTTTATTTCATTGATAGGATGATCAAAAGGGTGAAGTTATGACTGACATGAATAATTCCCCTGCTTCATATCTTGAACATGACGGGGAAAAGATTGCCTATCGGGCTGATCTGATCGAAGGCCAACCAACGATTGTTTTCCTTCATGGTCATGGTTCCGACATGGATGGAACAAAAGCACTTGTCGTTGCCGAATGGGCAAAACAGCAGAAATTCGGATTTATCCGATTTGATTATTATGGTCATGGCCTGTCCAGTGGCGACATGATGAATGGCACAATTAGCCGGTGGAAAGCAGATTGTCTGGCCGTTATTGATCAACTGGTGCCGGGATCATGCTATCTGGTTGGCTCATCACTTGGGGGCTGGCTAATGCTGCTGGTTGCCATGGCACGGCCAGACCGCGTGTCAGGATTGGTCGGTATTGCCGCCGCGCCTGATTTTACCGAAACCCTGATATGGAATATGCTAACCCCTGAACAGCAGAAAGATATGGAAAAAACAGGACAACTCAGCGTGCCTAATCCATATGTTGATGGCACCGTGATTTATCCCTATCGTCTGATTGTTGACGGACGGGATCATTTAATCCTGAACACGCCTATTGCCATTAATTGTCCGGTCAGATTGCTACAAGGGCTGAAAGACGAGGAAGTGCCGTGGCAGACGGCAAATCATATTGCTGATGCCATCACCGGTGATAATGTTGATGTTCTTTTTGATGCCGAAGCTAATCATCGGTTTTCTGAACCAGATCAACTGGACACCCTGCTTGCTACCCTTGCCGAAATTACGCGAAAAACCCATAGCCCAAGATAATAGGCTAAAAATCCAGATTGGTATAATGACTGGGCGGTGTTATTCCGGTTACCTGATCAGCGAGTAATGCCCGAAATGAAGGACGGGATTTAATCCGTGCATACCATATTTTTAACTCGCCCCAGTCTTCCCAGTTCATATCATTCATGAAATCAAGGACAGAAAGCGATGCTGCCGCCATCAGATCAGCAACAGACATTTTTGATCCAGCCAGCCATGGACGTCGCTCCACAAGATGATTAAAATAGGCCAGATGCACCGATAGATTACTAAGAGCGGTTCGAATGACAACAGATGACGGAACACCATCACCTGTCATACGGCGAATTAACCGCTCATTAATGAGGGGCTGCAAAACCTCACGCTCGAACCGGCAAGATACCCAGTCAAAGAGACGGCGTATTTCCGCCCGTTCTGCCGCACTGCCAGTGATCAAGGTTGTGTCGGGCATAATATCATCAAAATATTCCGCTATGGCATAGCCACCACAAAGCACAGTACCATCATCTTCGACCAGAACAGGTACGGTACCGGCGACATTTAGCTTGAGGAAGGC
Organism: Puniceispirillales bacterium (SeqCode); assembly: GCA_049595035.1. Taxonomy (GTDB): domain Bacteria; phylum Pseudomonadota; class Alphaproteobacteria; order Puniceispirillales; family UBA1172; genus UBA12202. The sequence continues at coordinate 170,374 of JBMYKD010000002.1, forward strand.
AGAATCAGATTTCCAGTATTCTTCTAATTTCGGTAAAAATTCCATTTTCTGTTCGGCCAGATATAGCCGGACAAATCGCGACCCCGATGATAGCATATAGTGATGCAGCACACGCATAATCAGCCCTCACCCCTGAATTGCTGATGAATGGGTAGCTGATGAACGCTTCCCGCATCTACAGAAGGAACAATAGCCCATGGCTTAACTGGCATCATGTCCGGATTAGCCCGTGATAAAGCCAGCAGATGAAGGCGTTCAGGTTCGATCCACTCTGGAAGAGAGATATCGTCATAGCTGACCGGTTCAAACCCGAATTTCAAATAATAATTTGGCTCACCTGAAATAAAGCACCATTCCCAGTTTCCTTTATTGGCCAGATGAAGGCTTTCCCGAACAAGTGCCACTCCGATCCCCCTGCCACGCACATTCGGGTCAACCGCTAACGGCCCAAGCAGGATGGATGGACGCCCGCCAACCATAATCGGCCAGTACCGGATAGACCCCAGCAAATGATCCCCTGCATCAGCAACCAGCGACAGATGTTCAACCGGTTGCCCCTGACGCAATTTCCAGATAGCCCGGCCAGCATGTGATGGGGCAAAACCAAGCCCCATCAGACGACAGATATCCTGCTCATCATGCGGGGATTGCGGCCTTATCTGATAAGAAAGATCAACCGTAGTCATCATCTTTTGTCTTTATTGCTATTAGGCGATGGCTTCGCCTTCACCCGGCAGACTAACAGGATGTTTCAGACCCGGCAATAGTTCATGCGGTACGATTTGCCAGAAATGCTTGACCGCCATATCCCAGTTGTTCAGCATCTGGCTGGCAATAGGGGAACCCGTATGGTCAAAATGGGCACGCACTAATGCCTGTAAATGATCAGACCAGTAATCGCTGGCAATATGATAAAGCCCGATTGTTTCCGGATTGATCTGGCTTTCCAGTTGTTGATCAGGATCATAGATAAAAGCCATGCCGCCTGTCATGCCTGCCCCGAAATTGGAACCGACTTTACCCAGGATGACGACTTCACCACCTGTCATATATTCACAACCATTTGTTCCGCATCCTTCAACAACGGCCGTGGCACCAGAATTACGAACCGCTAACCGCTCACCAGCCTGACCGGAAGCAAAAAGCTGACCTGATGTAGCACCATAAAGCACTGTATTGCCTATAATCGTATGCTCATGCGGAACCAGCGGTGATGCTGCCATGGGGCGGATACATATCATGCCGCCAGACAGCCCTTTACCAACATAATCATTAGCATCACCATGAACATCAAGTTTCAATCCCTGCACGGCAAATGCACCAAGAGATTGGCCAGCAGAGCCATGCAGGCGAACCGTTATGGTTTCCTGTTTTAATCCTGTCATACCGAATTTCTGGGTAATATGGGAAGACAGCCGCGTGCCAATAGCCCGTTGCGTGTTCTTGATATTATAAGAAAGCTGTGTCCGTTGTCCCCGATCCAGCGCATGGCTGGCATCATCCAGCATCAATGCGTCTAAAGTATCCGGCACTTCGTTTCTGGCCATTGACGGGGCTTTCCGTTTGGCGGTTCCATCTGCACGAACAAGAATAGGATTCAAATCAAGATCATCCAGGGCGGCATTACCGCGGCTAACCTGACGCAGCATATCGGTTCGGCCAACAATCTCATCAAGACTGGCAACCCCTAATGAAGCCAGTATTTCACGCACTTCTTCGGCAAGATGCGTGAACAGCTGGACAACCTTTTCAGGCGTACCGGTAAACTTAGCGCGTAAATCATCACGTTGAGTGCAAACGCCAACCGGACAGGTATTGGAATGACATTGCCGCACCATGATGCATCCCATGGCAATAAGGGATGCCGTACCAATGCCATATTCATCAGCCCCCAGCATCGCGGCAATGACAATATCGCGCCCTGTTTTAAGGCCGCCATCTGTTCTCAGGATAACTTTGTCACGCAAGCCATTCATGGTAAGCACCTGATGGGCTTCGGATAAACCCATTTCCCATGGCAAACCAGCATGTTTGATGGATGATTGCGGACTTGCTCCGGTGCCGCCACCATGACCTGAAATAAGAATGGTATCAGCCTTGGCTTTGGCTACTCCGGCGGCAATAGTACCAATACCGGTTGAAGCTACCAGCTTGACGCATACTCTGGCTTTAGGGTTAATCTGTTTCAGATCATAAATCAGCTGTGCCAGATCTTCGATAGAATAGATATCATGATGCGGCGGCGGCGAGATCAGCGTGACCCCCGGCGTGGAATGCCGCAATCTGGCAATAAGGCTATCGACTTTAATGCCCGGCAATTGTCCGCCTTCACCCGGTTTAGCCCCTTGCGCGACTTTAATTTCCAGTTCCTCACATGAATTGAGATATTCTGCCGTGACACCAAACCGGCCTGATGCTACCTGCTTAATTGCTGATGATGGATTATCACCATTTTCACGCAAGACAAATCGGGACGGGTCTTCGCCCCCTTCACCTGAATCAGATTTTGCACCAATCCTGTTCATCGCAATCGAAAGGGTTTCATGGGCTTCCGGACTCAGGGCGCCAAGTGATATGCCGGGTGATACCAGTTTTTTACGGATTGAGGTGATGCTTTGCACCTGATCGGTATCAGTAGGATCATATTGCGGAACAAAATCCAGTAAATCCCGCAAATTCACAGGGCCAGATTTTGATACACCATCACTATATGCTTTCCACGCATCATAACTGCCCGTTTCACATGCCCGTTGCATAGTGTGAATGGTATTAGCATCAAAGGCATGGCTTTCACCAGATTTACGGAACCGGAAAAACCCGCCAACAGGTAATACGGCCTGCCGTCCTACCCATGCCTGTTGATGAAGGGATTTGATCTGGCTGAATATTCCCGTCAGGCCAAGGCCGGAAATACGCGACGTCATAGGTGGAAAATATTGTGAAACCAGTGACCGCGATAGCCCCAGAGATTCAAAATTATACCCGCCACGATAGGATGCCAGTACCGAAATACCCATCTTGGACATGATCTTAAGCAATCCGTTTTCAATGGCTGACCGGTAATTGGAAATAACCGTATCCAGTGACAGCCCCTTAAACAACCCGCGATCATGACGATCCCGCAAGCTGGTTTCTGCCAGCCAGGGCGTTACTGTCGTTGCCCCAACCCCGATCAGCACCGCAAAGTGATGAACATCAAGGCATTCACCACTCATCAGATTGATTGAAGTAAAGGTGCGTAATTGACGCCGTACCAGATGCGTATGCACCGCGCCTACCGCCAGAATAGATGGAATAGCCATGCGTTCGGCTGACGTATTGCGATCATCCAGAATTAAATGTTCAGCCCCACCACGAACCGCCTCTTCGGCTTCGCGTTCAATCTGATCAATGGCTTTCTGAAAACCGTCTGCGCCCTGATCCACCGGATAGGTGATATCAATAACCGCGGCCCGATCGTTCAGCCATTCCCGCAATCTAGCTTCTTCTGCCATGGTCAGGACAGGAGAATTCAGAAGAAGATGATCACATTGATCCGGACTTTCATCCAGAATATTACCCAGATTACCTAGCCGCGTGCGAAGGGTCATGACATGACGTTCACGCAAACTATCAATAGGAGGATTGGTAACCTGAGAAAAATTCTGGCGGAAAAAGTGATGCAGTCCGCGATAGGTATTAGACAGCACCGCTAAAGGCGTATCATCGCCCATTGATCCGATGGCTTCCTTGCCATCCTCACCCATGGGCTGCAATAAAAGTTCAAGGTCTTCAAGCGTCCAGCCAGCGGTAAACTGCCGGCGGCGCAAATCATCACCTGTAATGATATCCACAGGTTCATTCTGGCTTGATGCTAACAGATCATCCATGACTTGCGATTTACCCAGCCAGTTGCCCCAGTCCCGACGCTTTACCAGCATCGCTTTTAATTCGGCATCGTGATAGATGCGTCCTTCGGACAGATTAACACCAATCATCTGTCCCGGCCCCAGACGGCTTTTTTCCTTCACCATCTGTTCATTGACCTGCACCATACCTGTTTCTGATCCGGCAATGATAAATCCATCTGTCGTTACCGTAACGCGTAATGGCCGCAATCCGTTTCTATCTACTGATGCCAGCACCCAGTCCCCAGATACCATGGCAAGCGCGGCCGGCCCGTCCCATGGTTCCATCACGGCATTACAATATCCATATAGATTTTTCAGGTCCTGATCAGCATCTTCACCAGTGGCTTCCGGCACCATCATGGTCTTCACCATGGGAAGATCACGATCACCATGCAATAATAATTCAAAGACGGCATCAAGGGCGGCAGAATCCGATGACCCGCCCTGAATAACAGGTTTCACATGTTCTACATCATTGCCAAAAAGCGGTGACGCCATCCGGTCTTCGTGACAGGACATCCAGTTCTGATTCCCGCGGAATGTATTAATCTCACCATTATGGGCAAGCACCCGAAAAGGCTGTGCCAGTTTCCATGTCGGGAACGTATTTGTGGAATACCGCTGATGATACACCGCAAAGCGGGAAATAAACCGCTCATCCTTGAGGTCCGGATAGAAATCAGACACCTGTTCAGCCAGAAACATGCCTTTATAGATGACTGATCTGACCGAAAAGGAACATAGGTAGAACTCCATAATCCGCTCAGCAAGAACAGCATTTTCAATCTTGCGGCGAATAATATAAAGCTGGCGTTCGATATCATCTTCCTGCCAGTCGCTTGGGGTCGAAAACATGATCTGTTCAATTTCAGGGCGCGTGGCATCAGCACGATCACCAATGACGGAAATATCTACCGGCACCTGTCGCCAGCCATAAATTCTAAAACCGGCGGCAAGAATTTCATTTTCAACGATACAGCGGCAGGTTTCCTGCGCCGCCATATCTGTGCGCGGCAAAAATACCATGCCAACGCCAATGCGGCCATCATCGACCACATGACCGGTATGTTCAATATGTTCGGCAAAAAAATCGCGCGGGATTTCCAGATGAATCCCGGCCCCGTCACCGGTTTTCCCATCCGCATCAACCGCCCCGCGGTGCCATATCGCCTGAAGAGCTTCAATGGCTTTATCTACCACCTGACGTGAAGCAGTGCCATCAATAGCCGCAATCATACCAACACCGCAAGCATCATGTTCTTGTTCAGGTGACCATACACCACCAGCCTGCAGCCTATCCTGCATATCTAGCCGTTGTTGTAGCCAAGGAGTGGTTTTATTAATTCTGGTCATGATTTTTATTCCTGCGAGTTATCTTGTTATCATCAATTATGCCTGAAATAACCGGGATACCGGCCATCAGGTCGCCATATGACGCAAAGTCGGTTCTGCTTTTTGTGCCGCCTGTCGGGTTAGCCATTCATCAATATGGGTGGCGGCATCACGGCCATCTCTGATACCCCAGACCACAAGAGAAGCACCACGGACGATATCCCCTGCCGCGAATACACCATCAACGCTGGTCATCATTGTCCGCCAGTCAATGCCAATCGTCCCCCAGCGCGATACTTTAAGCCGTGGTTCATGGAACATATTTGGCATGTCTTCGGGGTCAAAGCCCAATGCCATAATCACCATATCAGCATCCAGCTTGTAATCGGAATTGGCAATAGGTTCGGGGCGCTTACGGCCGCTTGTATCTGCCGCACCCAGACGACTGCGCTGACAGATAACACCATTGACCTGACCATTTTTACCACGGGACAAACAAATCGGTTGTGACAGCCATTCAAATGTCACGCCTTCTTCTTCGGCATTCATCACTTCCCTTGCCGAGCCTGGCATATTAGCACGATCACGGCGATAGACACATGTCACTGATTTTGCTTTCTGCCGGATAGCCGTCCGGACACAATCCATGGCAGTATCACCACCGCCGATCACGACAATATTCTTGCCTTCAACATTCAGTTTACCATTTTCATAATCAGCAACCGTATCACCTAGCCCCCGACGATTTGATGCGGTAAGATAATCAAGAGCAGCGACCATCTGATCATCAGTTTCTGTCTTGTCATCCAGTTCGAGTTCTCTTGCTTTATAGACACCTGTTGCAATCAGCACGGCGTCATGTTTTTTCTTGATTTCATCAAAGCTGATATCCGTGCCAATCTGACAATTCAGCTCAAACGTAATGCCACCTTCGCGCAAGAGGGCTTCGCGACGTGATACCACTTCCTTTTCCAGTTTAAAGCCGGGAATGCCATAAATGAGTAATCCCCCAACGCGATCATAACGATCATAAACCGTGATCTGATATCCTTGGCGGCGCAGCTGTTCGGCTGCCGCCAATCCGGCTGGCCCTGCCCCGATAATACCTATGCTTTCCATCCGTTCGGACAGCGGAAGCGGCGGTTTCACCCAGCCATTTTCAAAGGCGGTTTCGGTGATATGACGTTCAACCGCACCAATAGTGACGCTTTCAAATCCCTTTTCGATCACACAATTGCCTTCACAAAGCCGGTCCTGCGGGCAGATGCGACCACATATTTCCGGGAATGTGTTGGTGGCGGCCGAAACTTCATAAGCTTCTTCCATCCGGCCTTCTGCTGTTAACATGAGCCAGTCCGGAATGTTATTTTCCAGCGGGCAATGGGTCTGGCAGAAAGGCACTCCACATTGTGAACAACGGCCAGCCTGAAGCGAAGCCTTTTCATCATTGAAATCATCATAGATTTCCTGAAAATCCTGACGACGCGCTTCTGCTCCACGCTTGATGGGCATTTCCTTTTCACGCGACACAAATTGCAACATAGCCTTTGTTGTCATGGGCTGTTCCTTTTCTTTAAATCCCACAAATAGTTATTAAATGGTTCTGTTTTGGCGATCCTTTTTATAACTATATAAAGTTCAGCACATAATAGGTCAATATATTTAACCTATTTTATAAATTTACCCGCAAATACCTGCATAAATTTATCTGTTTTTATGGATGATCAAAATATTTATGACCGAAACGGAACTATTATATGCATATATGAAATCATTATTTTCAAATAAGCAGAATATGTTATGATGCCCTTTAAAACAGAGGGGTTGAGTTTGGGTTATCTAGCAATTTTGGCTATTATTCAGGGTATTACCGAATTCCTGCCCGTATCATCATCTGCCCATCTGGCCATGTTTCCCGAACTTACGGGACAGGCGGATCAGGGTTTGCTGATCGATATTGCCGTCCATTTTGGAAGCCTTGGGGCGGTTATTCTCTATAACTGGCAAATGCTCATGCGTATGGGGTTATCATTGATCAGCTTTGGCCGGTTTTACGGTGATCATCTGACCATTACCATCATGGCATTGACAGCCACTATCCCAGCAATTGTTGTCGGTTACTATATCAGCGAATATGATATTATTGATCTATATTTACGGAATTTGCTGGTCATTGGATGTGCTACTCTATTTTTCGGGGTAATATTAGGATTAGCAGACCGGCAGACTGGCCATCGCAATCTGAAAAGCATCACCTTTTTTGATGCTGTTGTTATCGGGCTGGCACAACCACTGGCCTTTATCCCCGGAACAAGCCGTTCCGGCATATGTATGACCATGGCGAGATTATCCGGATTAAGCCGCAAGGCTTCGGTGCAGTTTGCCATGATTCTATCCATACCAGTGATTATAGGGGCAAGCGTTAAATCGGGCGCTGATATTATCTGGCAAGATCAGATGGCCGTGCTTGATGCGGCTATTACAGCCGCCGGCCTCGCCTTTATCACCGCCCTGATATCTATCGCGATCATGGTATGGGTGATAGAAAAACTGGGCATGATGCCCTTTGTCATCTATCGGGTGATCCTTGGGATCATATTAATCGGGCTGGCATTTCAATTCCAGCAAACCGTCACCGTATAATGGCCAATACCTGCCTTATCAGGAAATAGAGAACCGGCCACCCGGTTTATATCGTTCCAGATAGGATGGCACCACCACATCCATTGCTGTCGGCTCTATGCCCAGATCATGGAGTGTTAGCGCATCACCAGCAACAATATTATCGGTTTTCAGCAGTTTCAGCTGATCATTGGTAACAGGCGGATTTGGCAGAACAGACATCGCTGTTGCCGCCATATGCATCAATGGAAAGGGAACATTCAGAAGCATCCGTTTGCGCCTGATACAGGTTAGCAGATAACGCATCGCATCAGAAAACCGCATCACCTCAGGCCCGCCAAGTTCAAATATCTTGCCTGCTGTGCTATCATCTTTTAATGCATTGACCACGGCATTAGCCACGTCACCAACATAAACGGGCTGGATCAGGTTTTTACCGCCGCCAATCACCGGTAAAGCAGGCGCTATCATTGCCATACCGGCAAATCGGTTGAAAAACCCGTCCCCTGCCCCGAAAACAAGCGATGGGCGCAAGATGGTAGCATCGGGGAAATGTGCCAATAATCCGGCTTCACCTTCGGCTTTGGTGCGGGCATAGCGGCTGTTTGATGATGCATCGGCACCAATGGCGGATAGCTGGATCACCCGCGGCTGTGGAGCAGAAGATGAGGATTTTTCCGATATGATCTGTCCTATGCGGGCAGGCAATTCCGCTTGCAGGGTGGCGAATTTCTGCTGACCGGATTCGGCCAGTATTCCCACGGTATTGATCACCGCATCGGCATGTTCAATCACCTGTTTAAGGATAGCATCATCGCTTGCCTGTCCAGATATAAGCGTGATCTGGCCGGGGCTGCCCATCGGTCGCAAAAACTTGGCACGGTCAGCGTTTCGGGTCAGCACAATCAGACGCGCCCCTTCACGGGCAAGCTTTTCAACGATCTGGCGGCCGATAAATCCACTGCCACCAATTACTGCAATCCTGCTGTTTTTTAATTTCACGATATCTACCTTTAATATCAATATGCCATGATCTGAATATGCGTTACTGGCCAGTTTATAACGGCATTTAGGCCGATTGGCGAGAATGTTTTTTAAACAGACATGATCCCTGATGCTATCGGTTTCAAATGGTATTGACAAGAAAAGCAGGATGACGTAACTGTCGCCTTTCCAACTTAGTGCCGTTTATGTGCTGCATTGATTGAACATTGCCCAGGTGGCGGAATTGGTAGACGCGCTGGCTTCAGGTGCCAGTGGCCGCAAGGTCGTGGAAGTTCGAGTCTTCTCCTGGGCACCATTAACCCAATCAAATCATGTGCTAACACATTGTAATTGAAGCATTGTTATATGTTTTGATTAGGTGTGGGTAGACCAGATGGTAGACCAAATTAATGCTTACATTTACCAGAAGCGTGGCTTCTATTACTTCTCTCGCCGTGTTCCGAAAGAACTGCACAGCCAATGTGGATGCAAGCGCATTGTCCTTGCTCTGAACACACGAAGCCGTGCGAAGGCAATGAAGTACTCACAGGTCATATGTCAGAGGCTTGATGATAAATGGTTGCCTATGCGACTTGAGGCAATGGGCATAGCCCCTGTGCTTACGAATGATGTGAGCAAGCCCCCTTCTCCTTTACTATCAGAGGCTATGCATCACTATCTGCAACTCAAGGGTATTTGTTAGGCAAAGACATTCCATCAGGCTGCTATTCGCAATACCAAAGTCGTTACAGACATATTGGGTGACAGAGTTCTTTCTGAGTATAGGACAGTTGATGCAGGGCGAGTGAGAGATGAGTTACTGTCTCGTAACTTATCTGTGTTGTCCATTCGCAGGATATTCACCACCGTTAAAGCCATCATCAATTTGGCTATCACTGAACATGGACTAGATATCCGTAATCCCTTCTCACAGATATACCTGCCTGATGGTGAGAGTAAGAAGCGCGTATCCATTCCTGTTGATACTATCCGTGAGATACAGAAAGCTTGTTATCAGTATGACGATGATATGCGATGGCTTATAGCACTCATATCAGACACAGGCATGAGATTAGCTGAAGCCGCAGGTCTTCATATCAATGACCTGCATCTGGATGCAGATATACCCTATGTGGACATCAAGCCTCATGATTGGCGGCCGCTAAAGACGAAGGTTAGTCAGAGGCAGATACCGCTTGTGGGTGCCTCCCTGTGGGCAGCACAGCGCATTAAAGCCAATGCTTCATCTGACTATGCCTTTCCACGCTATACTACCCATGACCGTTGTAATGCCAATTCAGCATCAAATGGCTTGAACAAGTGGCTTCAATCCAACTTCCGCGAGGACATCGTCATTCATGGCTTCAGACACGCCATGAGAGACCGTCTACGGGCAGTGCAATGCCCATCAGAGATGGTTGACCAAATTGGTGGCTGGTCTTCAGGTAAGATAGGTGAAGGTTATGGGGATGGGTTCAGTATTGAGGATGCTCTTATTGGCATGATAAAAATGTTATCCTAGAAGTCTTCACAAATTC
>JBMYKD010000003.1:0-125816 GCA_049595035.1 Puniceispirillales bacterium (SeqCode)
GACCATTCTGGTTATTGAAGTTCGCAACAACAATCTTGCCAAGCGGGTTATTCTGCCCATTGGTATAGTTGGCTCGAATGGTTCCGGATGAATCAATTTCGATACCATCAAGACGGCCTGAGGTGAAGCCATCCTGTTCCACGGTGAGAACCGAGAATGGCTGGGCAAGCTGTGTTGAGGTAGAGAAATCGACATCCAGCGAAATCGAGAAACCTTCTTCCTGCTTCTCGTAATGCACCAGGTTCTTTGGGCTGATGAGTTTACCAGTCTTGTCGAAGGTCAGTTCGCCCTCATCAATATAAAGTGGGTAGTAACCCTCAACCATGTTTTCTGGTGGGTTCGTTACCACCTCACCATTGGCATCCACATAGAGTGCAACGCCGTCCGCATCTGTGGCCTGGACCAGATTATAGATTTCTGGAACTGTACCAACACCTAGAGGAACATCATCAAGGCCAAGGCGGGCTGCACCCTTCACCTTGATTGTAGAGTCGCTTCCGGTTGTTCCTGTAGAGAAAGTGAAGCTGTTTGTTTCACTGCTGTAGGCAACTGTCACACCACCGATAGTGTCGCCAGTAAGTGGATCGACGATTTGATTAATTCGGGTTTGCAAAGCTTCGGCAAGCGTTGTGCCAACATATGAGGTTGCTGGCACTTCAATGATCCCGCTGACGCCATTTACGGAGACGTTGAAAATGTTGTCACCATTCTGGGTCGAAAGCTTAAATACGTTGGTGAGAGGCTCGTTTGCACTTGCGCCTATCGCCTTTGCAGATGTGGCTCTGAGCCCAGTACCTGTAGTCAGCAGGAAGTCATTTTTAGTCTTACCAACACCAAAGAGGTTATTGTCACCATTGCCAATAATTGGCGCATCAACATCATATGGCTGCGCAGTCCTTGCACCAGTAGTTGGGGATATGGCGTATCGACCAACCTGAATGTTTGATGCCTTTTGCTGTTCAGTAACACCAAGGGCGCCATTGCCAGGGATAGCTTCACCAGTGGTGCCGCTGGAAATTGAGAAATTCTGGAATTCAGAATTATATTCAACCTTAATCCCGTAGCGTTTGTCGTTTGGCTGAATTTCTTCGCCAGTCGCGATAAAGGGATCTCCATAGAGAACCTCCCCACCGCGGATAGGTACACGAGATGCATTATCAGCGTTAGTCAAACCAAGATTGTTGATGCCTGTCTGGCCTGCGCCACCATACACTGAGAACGTGTTGAAATCACTGTCTGTTCCTGAACCTAAAACAGTCCGATCAACTGAGAAGCTAAGGCGCTGATTAAGAGAATCATAGCCAACTTTGACTGGTGGATCTTTTTCATCAACCCAATCAATTGAGCTTTGTGACGATACTGTTGTTGTCAAATCATCTGGACTAGCACCCGTCACAATATCTGCTGCAGCTGTTGTGCCAGCAATTTGGGCTTGAGAAATTGATGCATTAAAGTTTGCCTGAGCACCACCTGACGATACTGAGAATTCAGCCATATCATCCCTGCTTACAGACATGCTTCGGACATCTGTAGCGGTCGGTGTTCCTACAGCAACAAGGCGAGTGTCAGAGGATGACCATCTTGTTGTTGTGGCATCGCCCGCGGCATCTACAGAACTAGTCTTATATAGAACATTACCAGCTGCATCAAAAAATGTAAAAGAGAAGCCGCTAAGGCTAGGATAGTTTCCACTACCATCGGCAGTTGTAAGCTCTTCAATGAGTTTTGCGTATCCTGAACCGGCCGTGGTAGCTGCAAGTGCTCCCGTTCCGGTAGTATCTCCGCCTGCAGTTGAATCAGTATTAATAGTTAAAGTATTTGTGCCAGACGTGAAAGTCAGATCTAGATGTCCAGTAGCAAGAGTGTCCTCACTAATGATCATGGGGCGGTGCATTTTTTCCAAACCAAGCAATGCAAGGTTATCTGCAAGAGTGCTACTACCTTCTGAATCATTGTTAATGAGCCAGTCGCTAGCGACAAAAGCACCCTTTGATGTATCTGCTGTCGAGCCTTGCTTTTCTCTAATTATAATTTTCTGACTGCTATAGCTCTCTTGTGCACCTTCATATACAGGATGAGTACCTTCAAAGAATGCTTCCACACTCGGATCACCGTCGAGGCTACTGAGAAGCTTAACCGTGACTGGTGCACCAGTTCCACTATTCTTGATTTCAAAATCACTATCAGCAAGGGTAAGGCCTGAAGAACTCACATCAATATATTTGTAAGTGCCATCGTCACCTTTGCCAGAAATGACAAAACTACGGCCATTAAGACTGCCGTCGAAATTGTTGTCTCCAGCTAGCGTGATTGTCTCACCCTGGTCATAATTTGCCATGTCAGCATCAGTTACAGCGCCTGCACCTATGAAAATTCTTAGCCGGTCTTCCGTAGAATTATATTCAATGAAATTAGATGCGTTACCAGAAAGTGTCGTCGCGTCTGTATGGACAGAAAGTTGTGGCCGATTACCAAAGTAGGAATAAACCAAGTAGTTCTTGTCGTCTGGATCGTCCACACGCTCTAGTTCGACGACCTGGGTATTTTCGTATATAGTATCTATCTTCTCACCAGTTGACTTTGTAAACTGGAGACCATTTGTACCCAAAGGGTCACTGATATTGTCTCGACTATATTGGTTCAGTGTTTCATTGATCCTAAGTTGGGAGTGAGCCAAAAACTCCTCTTTGGTGAAATCTGGCGACGTTCCAGAAATCGCGAAGTCACCATCAGCTGACATTGCATCGGTTACATAGCTATCTGTACCCAATAGCTCAACGGAGATTTTTGTGGCAAGGTCAGAGACACTTCCGTCTGCGCCAATTCGCTGGAAATCAATCGTAATGGTATCGTCAATATTCTGTTCCACCTGGAATTTACGATCGTCGCCATAGGCAGCGTTAATTGCCCTCTCCACTTCAGCAGCTAGCTGGTCTGCATTATAAAACCCTGGGTTGATATCAATACTGACAGGCTGATCAGAATCATCAACGTTGACGAGAAGGAAATCCTTTCCCCAGTAAACATCTGAAGATTTGCCTGACTCTCGCGTGGCCTGAAATTGCATTGGGTCAGTTACAATTTCAACCAGCTTGTCCCCCTCTTCACCAAAATCAAAGCTAGTTTGTTCGCCGCTTATTTTCGCAGGCTGTGATGGAACTAATGTCTGCAGGTCGTCAAGCTTGTAAAGAGGAGAACCCTTGCCCTCGATGAAGTAGTTATCATCAGGAATTGAAGTGGTCTGCTGACCAAAACGGTCAACGAAGATCTGTTTACCAGCGTCATCCACTGCGCTAACAAGATCTGGATTAATGATCGTGTCATTGATCACCAGTCTAGTATCATATTTGTTTGTCGGATCATCAGCTGATGCAGCCTGGGTCTTGATGAAGTAAACCGTCGCAATAGTAGGGTTACCGAGGTCATCAAAGATAGTAATCGACGTCGAGTTGGTGAAAGTTTCAGGGTCGTTTGGATCAAATGAGTATCCATCTTGGAACTGTGGTCGGTCTGTAACCACATCAGATGCGGCATTGACGTTCACACCAAGCTTGATGTTTGAGGTTGCTTGTGGATCACCAGAAGTCACTGGCAGCTGAAGTGGAACTGCGCTGTCCAGATCCTTTGCAGTAACAGATCCGTCTGTGTTGACAGGATAAGTTAGGAGGAACTGACCTGCAGAATCGACAACATAACGGTCGTTATTCACGTTCAACGAACCATTCCGCGTGTAAACCGTCTGGGCCGATGTCAGTGATGGCTTAAGTGCAAAGAAGCCCTGCCCTGAAATCGCAAGGTCAAGCGCGTTCAAGGAAGCGGCAATGTTACCCTGAGTGAACTGCTGCTTGATGCCTTTCAGGATGGCACCCGAACCGATTGAAGAAGATGCATTCTGTAATGGTGAAGTAGCAAAAATATCACCAAATTCAACACGGCTTCGTTTAAAGCCTGTAGTGCCCACATTGGCAATATTGTTTGATGTTGCTGAAATATCTGCTGAAGAACCGTTTAGTCCGGTAAGTGCGGTGTAGAACGACATATTGTAACTCCTTCAAATGACAGTTTTTTAACTGTTGAAATTAATTATAATGTTTCTGTTGAGGCAGGAATGGCTTTACGAAATCGTAGGACATCAGCGGCACGAACCTGTCCATAATCCCGCACATCAAGCATGACGCCATTAGTTTCATCTCCAACGGAAGTAGAGAATACTTCGGCAAAGACAGAAGGCGTCAGGTTTTCCATGCCACTACCCAGATCGGCGAAAACATCAACACGCAAGGGTTCATCGCTATTGAGAATATCCTTTGGAATATCTTCCCAAGAAAATCCGGTTAGTCCGGATGCTTGCGGGCCTAAATCCATACTATGAACAGGCGTGCCGCTAGCATCAGAAAAGGTGAGACGGGTCATGTTTGATGAAGATGGCAAATCAATCATGCCATGAATTTCACCATTGCTGTCAGGCCGCGCTATATTGCCGGGGATCATAACCGACGCCCCCATCAGGCTTGATGCTGTTGCTACCCGAAACTCCTTGATCTGGCTGGAAAGTGACTTCAGGCTTTCCCCCATTTCGGTGATGCCTGTGACGGTAGAAAATTGAGCCATCTGGGCAATGAACTCAGCGTTTTCCATTGGGGCAAAAGGATCCTGATTCTGCAGCTGGGTTGTCATTAGCTTCAGGAAATCTTCCTGGCCAAGCTGATCCTTATTGGCTTTTTCTTCCTCATTTTTATTTACACCCAGTTTCTGAAGGATTGTATTCAGCTGGTTCTGGCTAGCAGGGTCAATCATTGTTTACTCCGTTGGCTTATTTGCCCATATTGATGGTTCGCATATCCAAGGCTCTCATCGTTGTGATTACCTCGACATTATTCTGGTACTGGCGGCTGGTTTCCATCATCTCCACATATTCTTCTTCGATGTTGACAGCGGCGCCATAGACATAGCCTTCAGCATCGGCTTCGGGATGGAAAGGCATGAAAATTCGTGATGGCTTCATATCCATTTCAACCACATCTGTTACTATGACAGATGCAATTCCGTTTTGCTGGAACTGATCAGCATAGGTACTTTCAAAAACAGGTTTGATAGACTTATAGGCTTCTTCAGGATTGCCTGTCATCGTGCCTGCATTGGCAATATTACTGGCTATGGTGTTCATTCTGATCAGCTGGCTGGCCATGGAATTGCCAGCGATATCATAGACATTTTTCAACTCGGCCATGTCTATTCTCCTTTAATGGCGGACATGAGTCCGGAAATTTTATTGTTAAGAAAAGTCAGACTGGTCTGATAGCGCATGGCATTTTCAGAAAACTCAAGCTGTTCGACAGCCAGTTCCACGGTATTACCATCCATGGCAGCGTTGACAGGTTGACGATAGAGAACATCACGTCCCGGGGCGGTCATGGCGATAGGAATATGCTGCTGATGCGTGGTAGTCATTGCCCCCAATCCCTGTGCTTTCGCCATTTCCTGTTCAAAATTAATGTCCCGCGCCTTAAAATTAGGGGTGGCGGCATTGGAAATGTTGGATGCAAGGATCATATTGCGTTTATTCCGCAATATCAGCGCGGCGCTGTGTGTCCCTAATGTATCTGCAATTCCCTTCATCGCTTTATCCGTCTATAATAATTTCTTAAATCATGGTTTCGAAAGTTCATTCTGGTGCGAAATTTGCAAGAAGGATGCCAACTTGTGAAAAGGGGATGAAAATGGAAGCGACAACCGAACTGGATAAACTGAAAAACAGTAATCTGTCTGCAACCACCATTAAGGTGCGTGATGCGGTTATTCAGAAATGCGAAGGTAAAAACCTGCAAGAAATGACCCAATTTATCAAAGGCCTGTTGGAACATGAAGAAAATGATCAGAAACGGCTAGGTGTGCTTGCTGCCAGAGTATATCTGCTGCGTGAAAAAATTATGCTGATAAAATCGGATGATGATAGCGTTGATGATAGTGCTGACCATATCAAAACCCGGCATAACCATGTGATGGAAATTAAAAAGATGGAAAAAGAGGGCGATACCATCCCTGATATGCAAGAAGAAGCCGCCGAAGACACGGCACCAAGTAACTGGATGCGTGTCCGGATTATTGAAAATGCTGAAGTCAATAATGTCCGCTTTCCTGCTGGTGTCGTGATTGATGCTTTCACGGAAGATGCGCAACGTCTTGTTGATTCTGGAAAAGCCGAAATCATCGCTGATGATGATAGCGGTTTAGATGATGCGGCAGATGTGGAGCCAGAAGAAAGCTCTGCCGAAGACATGGATAAAAATGATGAGTAACATAAGGCAT
Organism: Puniceispirillales bacterium (SeqCode); assembly: GCA_049595035.1. Lineage (GTDB taxonomy): Bacteria > Pseudomonadota > Alphaproteobacteria > Puniceispirillales > UBA1172 > UBA12202. Next base: position 6,310 of record JBMYKD010000003.1, read on the forward strand.
AAAAGCAAGCGTTATGGCATCTGGCTATGTGGGGGGATCCTGACAATGCTTCTGGTCAGTGGCTGTGAACGTTTTCGGCATGAAACATATACCTGCCCGTCTAATAGCGTTGGACTACATGAGTTAATAATTAATGATGACAAGGCAGGGGCTGACCTAACCGTAATTGAATATGATAAGGAATACACCATCCCCATTGGCAGCATTACAAGTGATCAGATAATGGCCTCTCATCAGGATATGATTTTGATCCTTAATCGCCAGACAGGCCGGTTAAATATTACCATGGGCACCAGAGCCTTGTTTCTGGCATGCGAGAAATCGGTCTTTACCATGTGATGCATGGATAAAATTTTCTACCATATTGAGAAGGATGATCTTGCTATATATCGTCGTTATGCTGTAAGCGTTTTGCCAGATCATCAAACCAGCCCAGATGGGCATGAGTGTTGCTTTCAAGCGTCGATAGTTTTTCCATGATAGAAATCAAACGGGTTTTATCGGAAGACGTGATCGAAATCAGTCCCTTTTCCATATCGCTTTGCAAATTGCTCAGGGCTTCTGACAATTGTGATTGAACATCACCAGATGTTATGCTGGCTTCTGATGCGACAGAAGCACCCAAAGCATCATCAAGCAGTTGCTCAATGATGCTGAAATAATTTTCTACAAGGTTACTCGACATCAGAATCCTCTATCAGAATCCTCTAAAGGTCTGATTTAGCTTTTCAGGTCGCGATAAGCATCCATTAACGCGTCAGTAATCTGATCGACATCAATAGGATATTTACCCTGCGAAATCGCCTTTTTGATGCGGTTTACAGCTTCGGTATTCACTGGTGGCAGCTTGGCAAGATCTGCCACTACCTTTTGTGATACCATGCCATTCTCAGCTGAGCCAGCTGGTGAAGATGGTTTTGCCACCTTTGCTGGTGCTGCAGTTGAGGTTTGTGTATCCGCAACGCGACTGCGCTGAATATCAACCCTGTTCATCATGTTTTTAATAGACTCAACCATTGGTCTAGCCTCCTCAGATCATTAAACGACGCAGGTCAGATATATTTTAGCGAATTGGTGAAATTTTTCTGTTGCCAATAACTTTTCCAAAAACAGTCTTGCCACTAGACAGGTTTTCAACCTTTATAACCTCACCAAACTGGCCATTTTCCAATGAAACACCAGACATCTCAACATAAATTCCCTGATGAGAAAAAGCAATAGTAACCGGTTTTTTTTGTTCGACCATGTAATAGGGTTCCAGTTGATGCGAATAAATAGGTTTATTAGTATGAATGGCGGTTTTGATACGCCGTCCGACCAGATCATCAGGATCAACAAAAATTCCGGTATTCTGCTGTGCGCTAATGGGTATTATTTCAAGGTCTTCCTCTGTTATCACTTCTCCTTTAGCCATGCTTCGGTTGAGGGCTACGGCATAAAGATGATGATCTGCCTTTTTCTTTGTCGTTGACGGGTTGTCCTGTGTTCTGCTGCTGGGGGGCTTTGCCGAAAATCTGGATGTGTCAATTTTTACCCGCACCAGCAATCGCCACTGTTCGTTTGATGGACAGGTGAGTTTAAGGGTTTTCCAGCTATCATGTAACGGATGGATATACAGATTTTCGTCACAAGCGATAAATTTCTGCTTGGGGTTAACCAGTGGGGTGCCATTGATATCATGTTTTTCCAGCGTGGAATTAATCTGATCAGTCAGCTCAACACCTGTCATCAGCTCACTTCCCTGAATGGCCGTGCTAGCCTGAACAGAAGCTGCCGGAACAGCAATCAGGATGAAAGCGAGCCTAACTGCCGAAAAAATAGATGTCATTGCTGATGGTATGATTATCATTATCCTGATCTTTATTCTGGCCCATGATCATAGCCTTGATTTCATTCAATGAAGGCAGGTGAAGGGTTTTATCGGCATAAAGAAAATTGGGATTGCCACGAACAAAGGCATGTTTATTTTTCATGACAATGGCCATTTCAATAAAGCGCATATTCAACCCGCTTCCGACATAATGCTTTTCCATCACATGGCTGAGTGTTTCACCGGGCTGGACAGTATGTTTCGCGGAATAATCTTCATCAATGACAAAAGGATTATCCGGCATGAAGCCGTTTTTGCCATAGCTTTGATATTCCAGCACAACAAAGGGCTGAGAATTTGCCATGGATAATGTTGGCAATCCGGCCAACATTGCGGCCAGTATTAGCATTTTTGCTTTCATCATTGTGTGAGCTCCATGAATTCAACAGATTTGCCTTCAAGCATGCTGATTTGGTTTGTCGTATCAAGTGGGGTGAGAGTGGCATTCTGGTCATGCAATGCCGTGATTTTTAAAACAGTCCAGCCAGTATCACCACCAGTAGCAACCGCAAGTGAGTTTTCATTTAAACCTTGCTGGCGTCCAAAAGGCACAACCAGTTGATCACCCTGTCTGGTTAAAGTGGCCACTAGTGGCTGGCATAGCATTTTTTGTGTCACCTTATGCACAAAATGCGGAATAGGTTGGGATAATGCAGCTGTCAGTTCTGTTCGTGATGATTTGGTTAAGTGATTAATAGCACGGAATGGCGATGTGCGGCCGATAGGAATCTCGGCAATGACGGTTTCACTGAAGGCGGGTAAATAGGTATTCCCGTGAAATCCATTCATCATGTAGGTTACGGTCAGATGATCTGATCGGATAACCCCATAGGCATTACGCGCATGATCAATGTAAATTTCCGGGACAATGGCAAAATCACCATCATGAACATGTGTTTTCCCACTTGTTAAAGCCATATAATCAAAATCATCATTGGAATTTGACAGATTGCGAGCTGAAAATTGGCGATTACTGGCATTTGTCATATCCAGCTGGGGGCTTGCATCGGTTGCTTCAAGGATTTCCTTGACCATCATATGTGCATGCGCTGATGCCCATGCAGGCACTTTTGGATTTACTTTGATGACAGGTTTATAAATCGTTGCGTTGACATGGGATCGCTGGCATTGATGTTCCGGCTTTTCCCCGATAACCGCCCGGATGGTGACGGCATAATGGGTATCGTCTTCAACTTCATTAATGACCGTATAATCCATGATCATGCTGGCCGGCCTGATGACAAAATGATCACTCAGGCTTGTATCCGTGCTGACAGATGAAAATCCGTCAATTCTTGCCCCGCCTTGTAATGCAGCCAGATACAGCGCATCTTCCAGGGCTAGCATGCGGGCTTCGGCTTTGGCATCTTCATGGACGATAACAGCCCGGCCAGTGGCTTCCGTATAACGCAACTCTGCCAGTGGTCGTCCCGGAAGAAGACAGACGAACAATGACACAAAGATAAACATTAACCGGCTGATCGTAAATCCACGATCTGCTGATGCCTGTGGTTGTGCTAATATGGTCTGTGCTATTGCCATGATCATAATGTCCCGGAAATATAACGACTCTATATCCTTTATAAATATCTGGCAGTAATTACCCGATATGTCTTGCGCTATCCATCAGATAGGCAATCATTTCACGGTCAATTTCCAGCACGATTTCATATGTATCGGACCCGGTGGGGTTAATACGAACTGTCCGTGCGCCTCTGATAGTGCCGGTGACAATGCCTCTGAATGTGTCATTTTGAACCATCAGATCAATAACCGTTGTCGTACTGTCGACCTGTAAGCCGTGTATCTGTTCAGCCAGATCACGCATGGCAGCCATGCGGGCGGCACGAATAGCCATCAGTCGTTTTTGCGCGTCGCTCCGTCCGGGTTGGGATGAAATGACAGCATATCCGACAGCGGTTAATGTTGGGATTTGGTCAGCCTTGGCATCCAGCACGTCTTTGACAGCAGCTAGGGATTCGGCCTGACTCATTTCCAGATCGCTTGAGCTACTTGTTGCGCCAGAAGAAGAATTCACCCCGGATATTAGGGACTGATCTCCCTGCAATACAACTGGCACCTGACATGCTGTAAGTGTTGCGATAAGTGGCAAAAGAGCCAGAGGTTTTAGGGTCTTATTAATCATTTGGTTCTCCATCCGTGAGAAAGTGTCATATCGCGTTATGCATATTTTATGCCAGCGGCCAGATGTGATCAAAATCTCTCATAAAACGGAACTGGCACGGGTTTTGCCTCTATTGATTAGAAATAAAATACCTTGTGCAGAAGATAACCGCGATGAGATTTATGAAAGCATTATATTACAATAACTTAATGGATAATCTGGCAAAGCACTATGTTGGGTTATGTCAGTTTTCTGACAATGTTTTATTGACGGATTTTGCTTTCTGGCCAACCCAGCGCAGAGGACAATAACAATGGATGCTGTATTACAACGGTTAAATTTAGATATTTTAAGGTCTGTCTTCCGTAGCAGTGTGATGCCCATTGGTATCCTTATTCTTGTGGCAATGATGGTGGTACCGCTTCCGGCCATTCTGCTGGATGTCTTTTTTGTCACAAATATTCTTGTTTCTCTCCTCATTCTGATGGTGGCTATGCATACCTATCGGCCGCTGGATTTTTCCAGTTTTCCCAGTTTGCTGTTGATTGCAACAGTTTTAAGGCTTGGGCTTAATGTGGCGTCAACGCGGATTGTTCTTACCGAAGGCCATGAGGGCGGTAACGCCGCAGGTGAGGTGATTGAATCTTTTGGCGAGTTTGTCATCGCTGGCAATTATGCGGTCGGGATTTTTGTCTTTATTATTCTGATCATTATAAATCTGGTCGTGATTACGCGTGGGGCTGGACGGGTATCAGAAGTTTCTGCCCGTTTCACCCTAGATGCCATGCCCGGCAAACAAATGGCCATTGATGCTGATCTGAATGCAGGTGTTCTCACGAACGAAGAGGCCAAGATCAGACGGGAAGAAATTGCCAGTGAATCTGATTTTTACGGTGCCATGGATGGTGCGTCTAAATTTGTCAAAGGTGATGCCATTGCCGCGATATTTATTCTGCTGATTAATATTATTGGCGGACTGATTATCGGGATCACTCAGCATGATCTGCCTATATCAGTAGCCGCTGAAAATTATGTTCTGCTATCGATTGGTGATGGTCTGGTCGCCCAGATTCCATCTCTGCTTCTGGCTATTTCGACCGCTATTATTGTTACCCGCGTATCTTCAACTCAGGATATGGCGCAACATATTGGCGCTCAGGTCAATCTGTCACGCGCATGGATGCCTGTAGCAGCGGTATTGGGGTTGATCGGGCTGATCCCGGCGATGCCTAATCTGTTGTTTTTATCAGGGGCGGCGATTGCAGGGCTTCTGGCAGCCAGTTCATATTTCAAGGAAGAGCAGGTCGCGGAACAGGAAACATTGGCGAATAATGTTCTTGAAAACCCTGAAGAAAATACAGAAGACGTTTCGCTGTCAGACATTGCTGATAATTCGGCTATATCCATCATGCTTGGCTATGGGCTGGTTGATATGGTCAGTGGGAATGATGGCGGTGTCCTAAGCACCAGAGTCACCGGAATAAGACGTCAGGTATCCAAAGCACTTGGCTTTGTTGTTCCGTCAGTGCGGATCAGAGATGATCTGACCCTTGAGCCAAATACCTATCTGATTAAGGTTGGTCATACGATTGTTGGTGAAGATAAGGTTTATCCTGATCGCAAACTGGCTATCCCCGGTGAAGATGTTAATTTAAAAATTGACGGGATACAGGTCAAAGACCCGACATTCGGCATGGATGCCGTCTGGATCAATGCCAATCAAACCCGCGAAGCCGAAACCAAAGGCTATGTTGTGGTCGCCCCTGAATCGGTCCTGGCCACACATCTTAGCCATCTGGTTTATAAATATGCCGGACAATTGATCGGTCAGGATGATGTGCAGGAATTACTGGATAATCTGTCTAACTCTGCCCCGAGTCTGGTGCAGTCAGTAGTCCCGAAACTGATCCCTCTTCATAATCTTACTGCCGTTTTGCGCAATCTGCTTGATGAACGCGTGCCCATTGGCGATATGCGCCGTATTCTGGAAAATGTTGCTAATCTTGCGTCCCGCAACCTTAGTACCGCTGATATGGCTGAAGCATTGCGTCCGGTTCTGGCAGGCATGTTAATCCAGCAGGTAGCGCCACTGAATAGCCCGTTGCCTGTTGTTACCCTTGCATCTGATCTTGAAAATATGTTGATCACCATGCAGAAGCAGAGTGGCGAAGAGGGGCTGATCCTCGATAATGAGCTATCACAGAAATTACTGACTAAACTGAACCAGATCAATGATGACATGTCATCAAAAGGCAAGCAGGCGGTTCTGGTGGTATCACCGATCATTCGCCGGTCACTATCTGGCCTTGTCCGCCAGCATATCGATGACATGATTGTTATCGGATTTACCGAAATACCAGATAACCGCAAGATTGAGCTTGTGGCAACCATTACCGGTGAGGCGGAAAGCTGAACCAGATAAACCAGATAAGCCCTAGGGGAAAGTAAGGAGAATCAATATGCCAACCATTACCGTTTCAGCAGCAGATAGTGCTACCGCCATGGATCAAATCCTATCCCAGCTTGGTGATGATGCCTTGATCCTGGATACAAAGACACGCGATGGCAAGGTAGAAATCAGTGCTACAAATGATCTTGGCTATGCGCCAAAAAAGAAAGACAAGATCAGCGATGTATTTACCAAGGTGATGGAAGAAGAACTGCATTCCACCCGCCATTATTCAAATCCGATGACAGGCAGACCCAGTATGGATAAGGCGACTTCTGATGCTTTTATGAAAGCATTGGAAGATGATTCCAAAAACGCCAACCCTGTTGAAGACGATGCCCAGATCAATATTCGTGTGAAACGGCTTAAATGGGAAAATGAGCGTCTGGCCAAAGATGTCGAATCCCAGCGAAACGATATTCAGGAATCCATAGAAACGGCAAAAGTATTCTATGAAAAAGCACTGGAACAAAGTGAGAAATTACTGGAACAAGGTGAAGATACAAAAAAGAAAATGCATCATCTCACCTATGATCTGGATGGGCTTCGCTGGACAGTCAATGAATTGCAAAGCAATATGGTTAGTCGTTCCAGACACCGGCTTAGCATGGTTATTCTGGTACTGGCATTAGGCCTTTCTGCCGGAGCATATACCATGCGTGACCAATTAGCGGGATTAACGCCATTTATGTCAGGATTGATGCAAACAATAGGTATTATGCCCGCGGCTACCACAGATCAGATAGAAATTAGCGCGTTGGATGCTACCCGTATGGGTGATACGATCCGCATTAAGGGCATGGTAACAAATCATAATCAGAGTACGATCACATCACCCCTCATCCGTTTTCAGGTAAAGGATAAATCTGGCAGTGTTCTGGTAGAAAGGGATGTCAGGCTGGATCAGGAGAAGCTGAAGCCCAGTGCTACGGTCATGGTGACGACACAGCTGGTGATGCATTCCAGTATGGCCGATGATGTTGAAACAGAAATTATTGCCATTCCAATGACCGAACAAGCTTCGGATAACGCATAAAGCTACTAGAAAAGCATAAAAAATACTTGCTGCGTTTGCTTGGATTGGAAATTGCATATAGAAATAAAGACAAAGCTTAATTAGGAAATAGTAATGGCAACATCAATTGCAGTATGCAGCGGCAAGGGCGGGGTTGGAAAATCCAACGTAACTGTCAATCTGGCGATGATATATAAGCATCTCGGAAAGAGAGTTGCCATTCTCGACGCGGATTTTGGCATGGCCAATACGCATATCCTGATGGGCGTGAATCCGGAACATCATATTAGTGAAGTTTTATCTGGTGAAAAATCCATATCTGACATTGGCTGTAAGGGGCCAAAAGGCGTTGAGATCTATTCAGGCGGTAGTGGCCTGCTCGATATGTTGAATCTAGATCAATCCAAACGGTTTCAAACCATCAGATTGATGGATGATATCGAAGATCAGATTGATATCTTGCTGATAGATGTGCCGGCTGGAGCATCTGATAATTCGGTATCCTTTGTTTCAGCGGCAGATCGTGCGGTTGTTGTGCTGGTGGGGGAGCCGACCAGTTTTCTGGATGCCTATTCCTTTATCAAGGCGTGCCATCTGGAAATGGACATATCAAATTTTACCATTGTTGTTAATATGGCAAATAACGCGACCGAGGCGAGGCGCCATTATGACCGTTTTAATCAAATAGCTATGCAGTTTCTGGATGTTCGGTTGCGGTTTGGAGGGCATATTCCCATGTCACAACGTATTCGCAAGGCGGTTATAAACAGGCAACCTATCGCTGCCCAGAAATCTGACCTGCCAGAGTTCATAGCATTCCAATCCATTGCCAAGCAGGTGCTTGATTTGCCAACCAATCAGACAAATGGTATCCGGTTTTTCCAAAAAGGCATATCAGGTGAGGGATGAGATGAGAGCGCATTATCCTGAACAAAAAGTGGATATTGAAGAGCTGATCAACAATCATCTTGATCTGGTGAAAAAGATCGCGTGGCATATGCATGGGCGCGTTCATCTTTCTATTGAAATTGAGGATTTAATTCAGATTGGATATTATGGGCTGGTGCTGGCCGCCCAAAATTACACTCCTAAAGAAGGCGCCAGTTTTTCAAGCTATGCGGGATTAAGAATTAAAGGTGAAATTGTTGATTTTTTAAGAAAAAACTCAAATCTCTGCCGGACAACAATCAAAAGACAGCAGGATGTGCGTCTAGCCGAACAGGAATTACGGGCAAAATTAGGTCGCGAGCCAGAATTACATGAATTGGCCAAACGCCTGAATATCGAAGAATATGAAATACTGGACTGGCAACAGGCTTTTGAAGCAAATAATCACCAGTCCCTAGATAGTGTTTATGATGAATATTCGATCTGGTTTGTTTCTGACGAAAACAACCCCGAAGATGTCATGAATGATCAGGAATTGCGATCCTCTCTCAAAGATGCGTTGCATACTCTGCCAGAACGTGAGGCACTGATTATTCAGCTGTATTATGTGGAAGAGCTAAATGTATATGAAATTGCCGAAGTCATGGAAATTACCACTGGACGTGTGTCCCAGATCAAATCTTCGGCCATCAAGCGGCTTAGAGAATATATTGGTAATCCGGAACATGGGTTCATGGTGGGATGAAAGACTGGCAGCAGACTCATGAGATAAGCATGGCTGTGCAGACAGCGGAAATGCGTTTGAATCATGCCGAATTATCAGAAAGCCTTTTTGCAACATGTAATCTTATCAATATTGCCAGAGGTCAGAGTATTGTCACCATTCTACCTGTGGAAACAGATATCAATGGCGGCACGGGTCAGGAAAGTCAACCGCCCATGGGGCAGGTTAAAATCCGCCTCGATAAAAGGCAGATGGAAATTCATGCGATATTATCCCGCCCTGCTTTTGACAGGCTGACTAGTCATGTCAAACATGTTTCAACTCGCCCTCCGGTTATTAAAATTGAGGTGAGTGAGGCATTAGCAGTTAGTGTTGATGGTGATCTCAGGATTGATGAAGAAATGACGCTTGATATTGTTGACCTAACCGTCACGATACCTATCCGATAAATTATCGATTAGTAAATTTGCCAATAATATCAGCTTCCGCCTGCATCATCCGCGATGACGCACCAAAGGCCTGTTGAGCCCGCATCATCATGACCATTTCATCACTAACACTGGTATTAGATGCCTCAATCGAGCCTTGAACGATTTGACCAAATACTCCGTCAACTGGTGCTCCCAAAATAGGTAAACCTGATAGATTATTAGCTTCAAACTCATTTAAGCCAAGTTGTGTTAACCCATTAATATTTCGAAATCGAGCAAGCCCAATCTGACCTAATTGTAATTTAACATTAGTACCATAATCTGCTGATACCTCGCCTCTTGCATCGATTAAGATTGAGTTAACATCTAAAAATTGTCCGGATGTATCGTTATCCATTAGTCGGAAGGGAATAGTAATTGGCTCTCCCGTTGTAGACATTAAAACTTTTCCTGTATTTGTGATCATTTGTCCTTTATCATTAAGACTGAACGACCCATCACGGGTGTAACTTCTGCCCCCATCTTCAGGGTCTTCTGCTACAAAGAAACCATAGCCAGAAATTCCAAGATCAAGTGTTAGGCCAGTTGTTTCTAATGAGCCTTGGCTATAATTGACACGCATACCTGAGTTGCGTGTACCCATACCAGTGGTTGCATTATCAGTTTTGTCGGAGGTTTTCGCATAGATATCCTGAAACTCAGTTGTGCTTCGCTTAAAACCAGTGCTGTTGGCGTTTGATATATTATTTGAAATGGTGCTGATTTCTTTATTTGCTGCAAGCAGACCGCTGGAAATGATCGGTAGCATATGACTTTTACCTCAATCTAGAATAATCACTTAAGGTGTTATTCAAATATCATGCCAGAACAGATGTTTTATTCATATATTGCGAAAACTTAATGGAGTTGAAATTTTAGCCTTTTATGGCATTATATAGTTGTTGATTAGTTTTTGATAATGTTGCTTTGGATATTCTCACATGACCAACCCACCAAATGCCCTTGTGCCAATCACACCTGCACAACCGCCTGCCGTGGTTCGGTCTGATGATGGTCATCCTCTTACTTTGGTCAAGGATGCGGTCAAACTAGCCAATAAGGAAGAGGTACGAAATCAGCTTCCGGATATTCTTGGGCGAGCACTGGCGCGGACATGGATTGATGCCCCGTTTCATGAAAGCTTTTCCCGTGATCCGCAAGGCACACTAGCGATCCACGGGGTGGAAATGCCTGATAGCATGATCATTGAATTTCAGAAACCGGATAGCAATCGTCCACGCATTGTTGTTTATGAAAAAAAAGAACATTCCAAATTCCGAACACGGATTTTCTATTTACAGCTTGTTATGATGGCAGGGCGATAAACCATGCACAGATATCTGATGATGGCAATATCAGTATGGTGGTTGAGTGGTGGTCTGGCTATCGCAGAAAATCATAGTGAAAATAAGAGTAATATTGCCACTAGTGATGAAACCTTCATGGAAGCGGTGGAAGCAGCCAAGTCTGGTAATTATACACATGCCTTTACCCTGTTCGAGATACAGGCAGAGGCCGCGCAACATGATGCCCAGTTTAATTTGGCCCTGTTGCTGAAATCTGGACGGGGAACGCCGCAACATTACCCGGACGCGCTAAAATGGGCCTGGCTTGCGCATCTGGGCGGCATTGAAAAAGCACAGATGCTGGCGGATGAAATTGTTGATCTGTTGCCTGAAGATACCACTGATAATGTTCGCGGTACTATTGCTGGTATGTTAAAGGAAAGAATTGATCAGGGCGATAAACGCGCCATCATGCAATATGCGCGATATTTTAACGAGATTCTTTATGAGCCAGATTATGAACAGGCTTATTTGTGGTATTCCATTGCTTCAGCAGTAGGTGTTGAAGGTGGCCAGGAAGCCAGAGATGAAGCCGCCAGCTATCTGGAACCTGAAACGATGATCGCATTACAAGAAGAAGCCAGAACAACCTATTACGGCTTGTCCTTTGGCAAGTAGCATCTAGCAGGCGAAAAAGGAGTTCACATGCAAGTCAAAATTCACTGGATCATTGACGGATTAGCCGATATGGAGGTTGAAACCCCGGAAGAGGCCGAAGCAAAAGTCGAAGACATGTTGAAAAAGGTTCTGGCGGATAACCCTGACCTGATCAACGTTCTTGGTGCGCGCGCTATTCAGGGAAAGGCATATCTGCCCGGATCAGAAGATGATATCAACGATGGTGAACATGAAAACTAGATGGCATTACCTGATTGGTATGGCAATCATTTTTACTGCTGCCAGTTTTATCCCGTCCATGGATGCTTATGCAGCAGCCAGAACATATCAGTCCAAAGGTTCTCAGGAAAATCCGCGTCATGTTCTGGAAAAATGCCGTCTCAAAACAGTTGAGGTTGTTGATGGCGTAACCATGTGTATCTATCGATCACAAACAGGAAGAAGAGTTACGCTTAGCAATGAAAACCCAAGCGCAGGTTGCCAGAAGCAATTTCAGTGTAAACGCTAAAAACAGTTTCATATATATGGCTATCTGGCCGTCATCACGCCGTTATCAGGACTGGCATGAATGACATATGCCGCGAATTTCAATCGCGGATTTGGTAGGGATGAAAGTGAAGCTATCAAGAAGAATATCGACAGCTTTTTCAACAGCAACAGGTGGCAATTCTTTTACAATTCCGCATGAATCACAAATCACGAAAGAGGCATTCAGGTTATCTGTTGAGCCGCATGATTCCATCTGACATGCCACATAGGCATTAAGGCTTTCCAGCCGATGAATAAGACCTAGTGCAATCAGCTGGTCAAGGGTGCGATAGACTTGCAAAGGTGCCCTGAACCCTTCATCGCGTAATTCATCAAGAATAGAATATGCCCCTAATGGGCGATCTGCATTAGCCAGCGTTTCAATAACAAGCGATTGTTTTTTCGTCAGTTTGATATCTGAGTTTTCATGATTAGCTAACATGGTTTCTCCTACCTCTGTTCAAGAGGATTTGGAACGCTTTATTTTAACGTTATTTTCCGTTTCGGCAAAGACATAACTGATAGAACAAAACAAACCAGTGCAGCAACTACGATACTCGGGCCGGCCGGGATATCCCATTCCAGTGATCCCATCAATCCTGCCCAGACCGAAACCAATCCGATCAGGGACGACAATAATGCCATCTGTTCGGGTGAAGTGGAAAATCGCCGTGCTGTTGCGGCAGGAATAATCAGCAGGGCCGTGATCAGTAACACGCCGACAATTTTCATGGAAATAGCAATGACGCCGGCCATCATGATCATGAAAATAAAATTGGCATGATCCGGACTGGTGCCTTCGGCGGTGGCAATTTCATAACTGACGGTGGCTGCAAATAGTGACCGCCAGATGATAAAGACAACGGCAAGAACGCCTATTCCGCCGCCCCAGATAATAGCCAGATCAAGCGGGGTAATGGCAAGAATATCACCAAAAAGAAACCCCATCAGATCCACCCTTACCCATGTCATAAAGGCCAGCACCACAAGACCAATGGCCAGGGTGGAATGAGAAAGCATCCCCAGCAAGGCATCAGATGACAGGTTGGCCCGACCCTGAAGAAACATGAGAAACAATGAAATGCCAATAGAAATACCAAAAACGGCAAGGGTGATATTGATATCAAATAGCAAAGCCAGTGCAATGCCAAGAAGCGCAGAATGCGATAGCGTATCCCCGAAATAGGCAAGCCGTCGCCAGATAATGATGCAGCCTAATGGCCCTGCCACAAGCGCAACCCCGATACCACCAAGAACCGCGCGGAAAAAGAAATCATCAAGCATCGGCATTCCCCCCGGCGTCATGGTCGGTTTTGTGATGAATACGGCCATCCGGCAGATGTTCGTGATCATGTTTATGTTCATAAAAGGCAAGGCCAGAAGTGGCATGATTACCAAAGAGGGATTTAAACTCGTCACTGGAAGCCACATTGGCAGGCGTGCCAGAACAACAGACATGACCATTTAAACAGATCACCCTGTCTGTTGTTGACATGACAATATGCAGATTATGGGAAATTAGCAGAACCCCGCAATTCAGTTTATTGCGGATATTTTCGATCAGGCTGAACAGCGCTAACTCACCGTGAGAATCCACCCCCTGAACAGGTTCATCAAGCACCAGAAAATCAGGTGAACGCAGAATAGCCCGCGCCAGCAGGACGCGTTGAAACTCACCACCCGACAGATGGCTCATCTGGTCATGGATCAGATGAAGCGTATCGGTTGACGCCAGCGCATCTTCGATTTCTGTTCGGCTTGCCCGATTGGTCAGGGTAAGGAAGCGCGATACCGATAAGGGGAGCGTCCAGTTCAAATCCAGTTTCTGGGGGACATAGCCAACATGCAGATTGGGTTTGCGGAAAGCCTTGCCTTCATCTGGTTTAAGCAATCCGAGGGTTAATTTGGCGGTGGTCGATTTTCCAGACCCGTTAGGCCCGATCAGGGTTACAATCTCACCGGCAGAAACACTCATCGAGACGCCGCGCACCAGCCATCGGGATGATCTAAAAATTCCGGCATGTTCAAGCGATACGAGCATTTCCGATTCTTTCAACAGCATCTATTAACACCTTATCATAATGGCGCAGAAAGGATTGTCATTTTAAATATTGCGCTTTAAAAATGTTATGTTATAACATTAAATATGATATGGTTATTGCACAAATCCAGATCAATTTAAACCCTTTCTTTGTTGAGGTATGATATGCGCCTGATGACATTCACCTGCTTTGCCGCCACTATCTTTATGTCCGGAATCACAGCGGCCAGTGCCGAAGTAAATGTGGTTACATCGATTAAGCCGGTTCATTCGCTGGTGACAGCGGTCATGGAAGGCGTAGGCAAGCCAGCCCTGATCATCGAAGGGACAGGTTCGCCCCATCATTATGCCCTGAAGCCATCACAGGCCAGATTATTGCAGAATGCTGAACTGGTGTTCTGGATTGGCCCGAATATCGAAACATTTCTGGAAAGCCAGATTGAGGGCATTGCAACAAATGCCATATCGGTGCCGTTAATCGATAGCCATGGTCTGATCAAAATCAGCATCCGTGAAGGCGGGGATTTTGACAGTCATGATCATGATGATCACGCTGACCATGACGACCATGACGATCACGCTGACCATGACGACCATGATGATCACGGCGGGTTTGACCAGCATATCTGGCTAGACCCTGTTAACGCCAAGGTCATGCTTCATGAAATTGAAACCGCGTTATCCGCCGCCGACCCGCAACATGCCAGCATCTATGCGGCGAATGCCGAGGGTATGATACAACAGCTAGATGCATTGATAATTGACGTTCAGATGGAATTAGAACCCGTGAAACATAAAGGCTATATCGTGTTCCATGATGCCTATCAGTATTACGAAAACCGTTTTGGCATGTCGGCGGTGGGGTCAATCACGGTGTCACCGGAAACCATGCCGGGGGCAAAACGGGTGAGCGAGTTGCAGGAAAAATTGCGGGCACTGGATGCGACTTGTGTGTTTTCCGAACCGCAATTTGAACCCAAGCTGGTTGCCACCATCATCGAAAATACCAATGCGCGGACGGGCGTTCTGGACCCGTTGGGGGCATCTATCCCCGGCGGGGCTGATCATTATATATCACTGATCCGGAATATGACCCATGCCCTGAAAACCTGCCTGTCCGAGAAGGGCTAGATCATCCTCTATTCCTATCTGATGGGGGTGGGGATGGGGTTACCTTTCCCCCGTTGAGGATTTCCCAGATTTTTCAAGTATCTCACAGCATTGCTTCATCATGTCTTCATGAGGTGTCTTTCCGGCATCTGATTTTTTGTAATAAAGCCGTTCCATGCGATCCGCGGTATTATTATTCATCCATGATTCCATATAGGCCATAATCAGGTTACTTCGTTTGATTTTCAAATCCTGACTGCTATCAAAATCACTCTGATAATATTCAAGGCTATTCATCACATTAAGGCGGCTGAAATAATCCTGTTCGAGGATATGTGCGTGCATGATGGCTTGCCCTGTGATGCGTAACCCCCAGATAATGGGCATGATCAGGAAACCCAGAATTGAAAAAAGGGGCAAGAAACTTAATGGACTGGAAGCATTATTTTGACCAATAATATTTTTAGTGATCCCAGTAAAACAAAGAAATTCAGTAAAACAGAAAACCGGTGAAAAATACCCCCCTATGATATAAAAAAGTGTAACGAGCAAACCGATCTGAATACATCGTAACCACCAGCGACTGTTTTTCTGTTCTTCAATGGATTTTTCAAGGGCATCAGTTATTTCTTTTCTCTGTTTAATAGCGTTGGGAGTTTCGGCGCGCTTAAGCGCGATTTCAGCGGCTAATCTGTTTTTTTGAATGCTCTCATTATATGGATTTAACCGCAACGCTTCATCAAGGTCTTTTATAGATTCTTCATATTTGCCCAGAGCGTGATTTGCTAAACCCCTGCTATTCCATGCGAAGTCATTATCCGGATTTAAGCGAATGGCTTTATCATAATCCGCCATCGCGCCGTGATGATCACCTAGACAGCTTTTTGCCTCGCCTCTATTTGCCCATGCGAATCCATCATCTGGGTTTAACGCAATGGCTTTATCATAATCTGCAATCGCGCCGTGATGATCACCTAGATGATATTTTGCCAAACCTCTGTTATTCCATGCTTTATCATTTTCCGGGTTTAAGCGAAGGGCTTTATTACAATCTTCAATGGCACCGTGATGATCACCTAGACGGCTTTTTGCCCCGCCTCTATTACTCCATGCTTTATCATTTTCGGGATCAAGGGTGATGGCTTCATCCAGGTAACCAATGGCTTTATTTGCCAGTTGGGTTTTATGTTCTGGTTCATTTTGAAGGCTAACTAGAAGACGCCCCGCCTGTTCCACCAGCTCTTGTGCTTTTTTCTTATCATCATCTGAAGCCATGCGAAGCCCCCAAAATTACGTTTTCGGAAGGCTACACCATAAAGGTTAAGATATCGTTAACCGGATGAGGGGGCAGAAAAAGTCATTCCTGCCCGCATCATCACATGAAAGCATCAGCACATGAAAAATGCCGCCGCCGCGCCTATACGTCTTGCGGGTCGCGTTCGGTATAAAGAAAATAAAATGCCAGACTGCCAATCACAATCAGGGAACCGAACACCATCATCAGGCTTGGCCGTTCGCCGGTGCCAGCCCAGACCCATAGCGGCCCCATAATGCTTTCGGTCAGCATGATCAGCCCGACTGTCGTCGCCGAGGTATAGCGCGGCGCCACCATCAGCGCGAAAAACGCCAGCGGCAATACTAGTATCCCCATGGTCAGAAGCGCCAGTGCTTTATCCATATCCGCCGGAAAGGCCGGTGCCGCCATGGCCAGCAATAGCCATGCCACCACTACGGTCAGCAGATTGGCCGTGCCGGTTGATAGCATGGTCGGCAATGCCGGATAACGGCGTTTCAGCACCATGGCAAAGCCCAGCCCTGCCGCCGTGAAAATCCCCAACAGCCCGCCTATCACCGGACTGCCAGTTGGGGCGCCCACCGCTTCATGCCCGCTGGTCACCACAATGATGATCCCGATGGCACAGAACAGCACCGTTATCCATGTCTGAATTGTTGGTCTTTCCCCCAGCATGGGGATGGAAAACAGCACCGTGAAAATCGGCATGGTGGCAAGCGCGGTCAGCATCACAATCGCCGATGTCATGGTAATCCCCACCGCAAAGGTAATCGCATCAACCGTGAATACCCCGATCAGCAATAATCCCACCGGCGTCAGGGCAACACGGATATCCTGTTCCAGCCGGCGATAGGAAAACACCAGCCATAACAATAGCAAGGTGCATCCCATCAGCAAGCCGCGCCAGAATAACAGCCCCATGCCTTCAAATCCGGTGATCCGGATCAATAGCGCATCTGGTGCCAGCAATATCACACCCAGCCACGCGATTAAGGCGCCGTTTGGCTGGCCTGATTTGCTTATCGACATCATATCATTATGTTCCTATCAGATCACGGATCACCGGCAGATGATCATCCGCCGCCACATCTGCCTGCCAGACCCCGCGACAGATGGCCCGTGTCATACATAATGCCGCCCCATGACCAAGCATGGCCAGATCATGGGCATCACATGGCACATCATGCTGGCCAGTAGATACAGCGAAGATCAGATCACCATCAAGCGGCGTATGCGAGGGCTGAACCGCACGGGCTATGCCATCATGGGCGGCGGTGGCAAGACGCGTCAGGCCGGCTTTATCCAGTTTCAGATTGGTGGCAACAATCCCGATCACGGTATTGCTATTGGCATGGGGATGCTGTTTCGTCCGCACATCAAGCGGATCATAATGCAGCGGCATACCGCGCGCGCCATATTCATCATCTATTTCGCATGAAGCGCCCCAGAACCGGTTGCTATCAGGGCAATGCACGCTTCCCATCGGATTGGCAACAGCAAGCGCGCCTATCATTACCCCATTATCAAAAGCAAGGGAGGCCGAGCCCAGCCCGCCTTTCACCGTGGCGGTTGTGGCTCCTGTTCCGGCACCATGACTACCTAGCTGGAAATCTGTTCCAGCCGCATCATAAGCGTGTCGCCCCAATGTGGAATAGGGGTTTTCTGTCCATGATTTATCCCCGCCATTAAGCAAATCAAAAATGATGGCTGCCGGAACAATCGGTACGGTCTGATCGCCCACCGAAAAGCCGCGGCCAGATTGATGAAGCCGTGCCATCACACCAGATGCTGCATCAAGCCCATGCGCGGAGCCGCCCGCCAGCACCAGTGCATCCACCGCCTGCACCATTTTATCAGGGGCTAGCAAATCGGTTTCACGGCTGCCGGGGGCACCACCCATCACATGCATGGCGGCGGTGAATGGCTGATCAGCTGTCAGCACGGTAACCCCTGATTTGATCTGGATATCCATGGCGTGACCAACATATAACCCATCAATATCGGTAATCAGATTCCGGCGGCCGGGTGATTTCATTTTCATCATGATGACGCGCTATCCTGTTTTATCTGGTCGGGGATGGCATCCAGCAACTGACGGGTTGCCGGATGACGGGGATGATTAAATATCGCATCAGTTCTACCCATTTCAACACATTGTCCATCCTTTAATACCATCACACGATGACAGATGGCGCGGATGACAGCAAGATCATGACTGATAAAAATAACAGACAGATTATGATTAGCCATCAGATCAGTGATCAGCGTCAGGATTTGCTGGCGGATTAATGTATCCAGACTGGACGTAGCTTCATCAAATAAAATGATATCAGGCGATGTGATCAAGGCTCTGGCTATGGCGATCCGTTGCCGCTGGCCGCCAGAAAACGCATGGATATGGCGATGCATCATATCAGGCTGAAGCCCGACCGATTGCAGGGCTTCTGCCACTTTTTCCGTGATGGCGCGTTCGGTCAGATGTTCTGGCATTAGCCATAATGGTTCAGCAATAATACGCCGGACACGATGCCGCGGATTAAACGCGCTATAAGGGTCTTGAAACACGGCTGATATGCGCCGCCGGATCACTGGTGTCATATGGTCAGGGTCAATGGCATGACCGCCTAGTGTGACCGTGCCATGATCAGGATGTTCCAGCCCCAGCAAGAGCCGCGTCAAGGTTGATTTGCCACTACCGCTTTCCCCCACCAGCCCCAGACATTCCCCTTGCGCTAGCGTCAATGTCATATCCTCTAATACCGGTTTCTGGCTTTTTGCGATGCCAAGCATATTATGACCTGACGCATATTGTTTGGATAATTGCGTGGCTGTCAAAATCATATCTGCATCGGATAGGTCGGGCAGATGATGCTGATCAATGCGGCTTGCCGCTAACAGGGTGCGACTGACCGGATGGGTCAGGGTCTGGGCAAATGGTGGTGATGCGGCATAATCCACCTGCCTGCCCTGATCCAGCACATAGATCTGTTCCACCATTTCTGCCAGTATGGCCAGATCATGGCTGATCATCAGCAATGCCATGTTGTCTTCTTCTGCTAACTGATTAAGCAGGGTCAGTATCCCGGCCTGGGTAACGGTATCCAGCGATGTCGTTGGCTCATCTGCTATCAGCAATTGGGGCTTGCCAATGATAGCCATGGCAATCATCACCCGCTGGCACTGGCCACCTGATAGCATATCCGGCAAGCTGTCTGGTGATACGATATCCGGTGTTAGCCCAACACGGTTAAGGCTATGCTGTGCCATATGTTCAGCGTCCTTCCGCGATATGCCATGTGACAATTCTGCGGCTTCGGCAATTTGTGCGGCAATGCCCTGAATAGGATTAAGCGCAAGCCGTGGGTCCTGAAAAATCATGGCAAAGCTTTTGTCACGATTGGGCCGCATCATAGCGTCACGGGTTATATCAACATCCTTGCCATTTATCTGTATCTGTCCGGTGACGTGAAAATCTGGTGGCAATAATCCCATTATTGCTAATGACAGAATGGATTTGCCGGCCCCGCTTGCCCCGATTAGCCCTATCCTGTCTCCCTGATTAATCGATAAAGATAGCGGTGATAAAATCAGGCTATCCTGATGCCTGACCGATAGATTCCTGACCATAAGCAATGAAGGGTCTGGTGCTTTTTCCATCGGGCTGGCTGGTGCGGTGGCAGAATGCCCATCGGGTTTTGTTGGTGCTGTATCATGGGTGGCCTGTTCTGTCATATGATGGGGATCAATACGCTGACGCCAGCCTTCACCAATCAGATTAATCCCAATGACCGTCAACATGATAGTCAGGCCAGGGGCAATAGCCATATGCGGGGCAAGACCAATCATGGTTTGGCTATCGGCCAGCATCCGCCCCCAACTTGGTATTGGCGGCTGCGCGCCTAAACCCAGATAGGACAGGCCGGCTTCGGCTAGGATGGCTAGCGAAAACTGTATGGTCGCCTGTAAAATCAGAAGTGGTGCAATATTGGGAAGGATATGTTCTGCGGCAATCCGGAATGTGGATTTACCTGCCAGACGCGCAGACAGAATATAGGTCATATGCTGTTGTTGCATGGCTGATGCGCGTGTCATGCGAAGAAATACCGGAATATTAAACAGCCCGATAGCCAGCATGGCAATGCTGATACCAGCACCAAATCCAGCGGTGAGGAGCATGGCCATAATAACAGCAGGAAAGGCAAATAATACGTCCCCCCCACGGGTTAGTATATGATCAAATGCCGGTTTCTGGTTGAAAGCCGCTATGAGCCCTAGTGGAATGCCGCCCATCATGCCTATGAATACGCCTATCAGTGCCACGGATAATGTGACCGGGGTGGCGGCCATGATTTGTGATAAGATATCCCGGCCAAAATGATCAGTGCCAAGCCATGCGGCCGCTGATGGTGGTTGCATCCGATTAGCGATATTGATCAGGGATGGGTCAGCTGGTGTCCAGAAAAATGATAAAAGACCAGATAGCATAATCAACACCAGAATGACCCCGCCGACTAGCTGGCCAGTGACGATCCTGCCTTTACCAGATGAGGGGTAATCAAATGAAATCATGGCTTTGGCCGCCTTAACCTAGGGTCAATAGCGGCATAAATCACATCCGTAATAAACGTGACGGTAACAACGATAAGCACCATCATGAGAATAATGGATTCGATCAGGATAATATCCCGCTGACCAATGGCCTGAACCATTAGTCGCCCTAATCCGGGAAGACTGAATACATTTTCAATAATGATTGCACCAGCAATGAGAAAGGAGAATTGCATTCCCATAATGGTAACAACGGGAATTAACGCATTCATCCATCCATGTCGCCATAATGCCTGATCCAGGCTTAATCCCTTGGCACGGGCGGTGCGGATATAATCCTGCCGTGAAGCATCAAGCAGTGCAGATCGCATCACCCGCAATAATATTGTCGCCTGTGGTATAGCAAGCGCAATAGCAGGCAAGGTAAGTTCAATCAATCCGGGGATTAATCCGTTTTGCCAGCCACTAAATCCGCCTGCCGATACCCAGCCAAGCTGGACGGCAAAAATGATAATCAGTATCAGGGCAAACCAGAAATTGGGTAAGGCGATGCCAATCTGGCTGAAGAAGAGGATCACTTTATCCTGCCAGCGGCCTTCACGCGCCCCTGCCAGAAACCCGAATGGTAAAGCGATCAGAACAGTCAGGATCAAGGCATATATGGCAAGCGGTAATGTCACCATCATGCGTTCTAAAAGCAATTCTGCTACTGGTGTGCGATAGGTATAGGATAGACCAAAATCACCTTTAAACATGGCACCAATCCATCCAAGGTATCGCGTAAAGGGATCAGCATTAAGTCCGAGTTCCTGACGAAGGGCGGCGATGGTTTCCGGTGTGGCATTCATGCCAAGCATGGTTAGTGCTGGATCACCCGGAATAATTTCAAGCAGGGCAAAAATGACCACCGATGCAATAAATAACGTTAATAACAGCACGCCAAGACGACGCAGAATGAATCCAGCCATATGTTATCATATACCTGATTTAGAAATGGATTTGGAAAAAAGATATCAGTTTTTCCAGTAAACCCCTGTCATATCAGCCGCCTGAGTTGGGGCATGTTGCCATAAACCCATTAAATCAGCTTTGGCAATACCGGCATTGGCTAGCTGAAATAAAAATACATTAACCTGATCATCGGTAATATGCCGCTGGGCCTGATGCAATAGCTTTGTCCGCTCTGTTGGCGCTGTTGCCTTATCAAGTTCAGTCATGATGGATTGGAACGCAGGGCTATCATATTGAAAATAATAGTCAGGCCGTGCATAGATACCAATATCAAAAGGTTCGGTATGACTAACAATAGTCAGATCATAATCCTTATTGCGGAAAACCTGTTCCAGCCATTGCGCCCATTCTACCGGTTCCAGCGTCACGCTGATGCCAATCTGGCTGAGCTGAGCCATAATGATTTCCCCACCACGGCGGGCATAGACAGGGGGCGGCAAGCTGATGGTTAGATGCAGGTCGATTATACCCGCATCTGCCAGCAATTGCCTGGCTTTTTCCGGATCATAGACGGGCGTATCAACCAGATTAACATAATCAGGATGATGTGGTGCAAAATGCGACCCGATGGGTGTGCCATAGCCAAACATGGCACCATCAATAATATCCTGTTTGTTGATAGCCATGGCAATAGCTTGCCGAACAGCCAATTGATCCAGAGGCGGGCGCGCATGATTGATGGCTAGTATGGTTTCGCCTTCGGTTGACCCGTTAATCAAGGCAAGCCGTTTATCGGTGGCCAGCACAGAAAGATTTTCAGGGGCGGGAAAGGCCGGAAAGGCATCAACCTCACCTGTCTGGACAGCAGCCATTGCAGCAACAGGATCAGAAATAAAGCGAAAGGTGACCGTGTCTAGTTTCGCTGGCCTACCCCAGTAATCGCTGTTTTTTTCAAGAATGATGCGATCACCTTTCACCCATGATTTTACCTTGAAAGCACCTGTGCCAATAGCTGTCTGGCGCAAATGATCCACATGGTGAGGGGCAATAATAACGGCATCACCCCATGCCAGTTTAAACAGGAAATTGCCGTCAGGTTGTTTGAGCCGGATAGTAAGCCTGTCTGGTGCGTTGACTGTGATATCCGCAATGCCTTTGAATAATGCTTTTTGTGCGTTAATGGATGTTTCTGATCTGGCACGATCTAGGGAAAACTTGACCGCTGCCGCATCCAGAATAGTGCCATCATGAAACGTAATTCCTGCATGGAGTGTAAACTGATAGAGGCGACCATTATCAGAAATATCCCATGACTTGGCTAGCTGCGGGATAATATCACCATGTTCGGTAAATCGGGTCAGACCTTCATAGACATTAGCATAAAGCACCTGATCAATGGCACCTGCCGCGGCACTTGTTGGATCAAGATGTGGCGGTTCTAGCTGAAGACCAATAGTAGCATCACTGCGTAAATCAGCGGATAGACTGGCTGTAAACACGGCTAAAAGTGCCGCAGTGATAGCCATCACCGCCCCTGACCGGATGGATAGAAGACATGAAAGAAAAACACGTGCCATTACGTTGCAATACCCCGATAAATGTTCATTCCCTTTTTTACATCATTTTCTGTTTACGGAAAGGAGTTTTTATTGACATAACAGCCATAAATTTGATTATAATAAACATTGATTAAATATCTTGATAATTTATCAATATTTGGGTCGTCTATGGAAGATTTAACAATTAAGATATGGCGTGGTGCGGAAAAGGGATCATTCCAGACTTTTTCTGTGCCTAAACGGGAAAACCAGACTATTCTGGATGTCGTGACAGAAATTCAGCAACGTCAGGATCAGAGCATAAGTTATCGTTTTGCCTGTCGGGTTGGTGTTTGCGGATCATGCGCCATGACGGTTAACGGAAAACCACGCTGGACATGCCGCACCCATATTGGTGCATTGAAATCATCTGTCATTACAATTGAACCATTAAAGAATATGCCACCGATCAAGGATCTGGTGGCTGATATGTCCGGATTTTTTGATAAATGGGGGCAAGCCGGGAATGTCTTTGCAAGCGATAAGACAAGACAGGATGCCCCGGCTAAAGTTGATCCGGAATCAAAACAGCGCAAGGCCGCCAATGCAGCCATAGAATGTATTAACTGCGGCGTCTGTTATGCGGCTTGTGATGTGGTACGGTGGAATGATGACTATCTGGGGCCTGCCGCATTGAACCGTGCATGGTCACTGGTCAATGATGTGCGCCATAATCAGAAACAGGAAACCATGTCGGTTGCCATGGGTGCTGGTGGATGTGGAAATTGTCATTCTCAGGGAAACTGCATGACAGCCTGTCCCATAGGATTAAGCCCGACGCGGTCTATCGCCGGATTAAAAAAGATGAGCCTGTTTAGCCTGATGGGGACGCGCGATGCTTGAAGCCAGACTATATGTGTTGCAACGTCTGACAGCGGTGATCATGGTGCCTATGGTTATCGGGCATCTGGCTACTATTCTATATGCCACGCGTGCTGAATTAACGGCCGAATCTATTCTGGCGCGGGTGCAATCATCGCCATGGCTGGTGGTATTTTATACCTCGTTTGTTGTCATGGTGGCGATCCATGCCCCGCTTGGTCTTCGCAAAATACTGATAGAATGGGGACGTATAAGAATGCGTACCGCTAATGCGATATCATTAGTGCTATTTCTAACTTTTCTGGGAATGGGACTGCGTGGTGTCTGGGCGTTGACAGGGGGGGCAGCATGATCACCCGTCAACGATTAACGCTCAGCTATATGGCTTTTATCCTTCACCGTCTATCGGGGTTGGGGCTGGTCTGTTTTCTGCCCTTTCATTTTCTGGTTTTGGGGCTGGGGCTGGAAGGGGAAGCTGCATTGGATTCCATGCTTGCCTATACCGAACAGCCACTGGTCAAGGCAGGTGAATATATATTGGTGATATTGTTTAGCTTGCATCTGTTACTGGGGGTCAGGGTGCTAATCATTGAATGGATGCCGTGGCCTGATAGCGATCAGGAATCTCGTACCGGATATACAGGATTGCGGATTGGCTGGATTTTCGGCGCCGTGGGAATGGCTTTAATACTGGGCTGGATTTTTATTGATGGTGTAATGGTATGACAACGCAAATGGATAACCAACTGGATATGATCAAAACCGATATTCTGATTATCGGAACCGGTGGTGCCGGATTATTTGCCGCCCTTCATGCGAAACAGGCCAACCCTGATCTTGATGTAACCCTTGCGGTGAAAGGCCTGGTCGGCAAATGTGGCTGCACGCGCATGGTTCAGGGGGGCTATAATGTTGCTCTAGCATCCGGTGACAGCATTGAACGTCATTTTATGGATACGATTGTTGGCGGCAAATGGTTGCCTGATCAGAAACTGGCATGGCGGCTTTGTGAAACGGCGGTGGAACGGATCAATGAACTGGAAAACGAAGTCGGTTGTTATTTTGATCGCAATCCGGATGGTAGTTTGCATCAAAAGGCCTTTGCCGGACAGAGTTTTGATCGCACGGTGCATAAATCAGACCTCACCGGAATTGAAATTATTAACCGGCTAATGGAAAAAGTCTGGGCAGCCAAAGTCCGTAAACTTGAAGAACATCGCGCTATTAAGCTGGTGCGTTCCGCTGATCAATCCGGGATTGCTGGCGCGGTTCTCATTGATATGCGAAGCGGTTCATACCGTTATGTTGCTGCCAAGGCTGTTATGCTGGCCACCGGTGCCGGGCCGACCATGTATCGCTATCATACCCCATCTGGCGATAAGACATGTGATGGGCTGAACATGGCACTTGATCTGGGGCTTAGTCTGCGGGACATGGAAATGGTGCAATTTCACCCGACCGGATTACTGGGCGGGCCTGATACACGGATGACCGGAACAGTGTTGGAAGAGGGCTTACGCGGGGCTGGTGGCCATCTGCTTAATGGTGACAAAGAACGGTTTATGTTCCATTACAACGAAGCCGGTGAACGCGCCACGCGGGATATAGTCAGTCGCGGTATTTATCAGGAAATGCGCAAAGGCCGGACAACACCGATGGGAGGTGTTTATATTTCTATGGGACATCTGGGGCCGGATCATGTGGCCAGAAGTTTTCCGGGGATGGTGAAACGGTGCCGGGATTGCGGATTTGATCTTGCGGGAGGACTGGTTGAAGTTGTGCCGACAGCTCATTACATGATGGGCGGTATCACATTCAATGCTGATGCCAGTACCGCGATTGATGGATTATTTGCAGCAGGTGAAGATTGCGGCGGCGTGCATGGTGCCAATCGGCTTGGCGGAAACGGCGTTGCTAATTCTACGGTGTTTGGTGGTATCGCCGGTGATACGATGGCGACCTATCTGAAACAGAACCGGACATGGCGAGATGCTGATCCGGCAGAATTGGAAAAAGCCATTGCCGAAGCCGAATACCCGTTTACAAAATCCGGTGGTGATCTGTTTGGCCTGCGTCATGATCTGGCCGAAACCATGTGGAATGATGTTGGCGTTATGCGGGATAAAACTGGATTGGATCGCGGGCTTTCCGCTATCAGATCATATGCTGATGCGATCACCGAAATGGGTATTAATGGTCAGGATAAGGCCTTTAATATGAGCTGGCATGAATGGCTAAATCTGAAGTCGTTGATCCGCATATCTGAAGCGATTGCCATGGCCGCTCGTGCCAGAGAAAACTCACGCGGGGCGCATTTCCGCGAAGATTTTCCCGATACGGGCAGTCTGGAAGAATCCGCAAATACTGTTATTCGTGCAACTGATCATGGTCTGGAATTAACGCTTGAGCCTGTTGATTTTAGTATTGTTAAACCCGGGCAGAGTCTGATTGATGATGCCGACGGGGTACCACCAGAACAGGCGACGTCAGATCAGAAGGAGCTGGTATCATGACGATAACCGCACAGCATATTGAAGAAGCGGCTTATGAGATTATGAAAAAGGCCGCTATTGATATTCCCGAAGATTATCTGTCCGGTATTGAAGCCATGGCCGATACCGAAAGTGGTGATTTATCGGCATTCGTGTTGTCAGCAATGCTGGATAACTATCGCGCGGCCACCGAAGACCGGCGCCCCATGTGTGCGGATACCGGATTGCCGCGCTATTATGTCAAAGTTGGCGATAAGGCCCGTATGGATAGTATGGTTGCCCTTGAAGCCGCGCTGAGAAAAGCGACTGCCGATGCAACCCATGATGTTCCCCTAAGACCAAATCGCGTGCATCCGTTATGGCGAACCGAACATAATAACAATCTGGGCATTAATTCACCGGAAGTTGAATGGAGCTTTGAGCCAGATGCAGACTGGATTGATGTTACCACTGTTCATAAAGGCGGATTATTTGGATCAGACTACCGCATGCTATTTCCGGGTGATGGAATTGATGGGATTAAGCGATTTTTACTTGATACATTAATTGCTTTTGGTAAGCGTGGGCTAGCATGTCAGCCTGCCATTGTCGGTGTTGGTATTGGTGGTTCCAAAGATACTTGTATGCAACTGGGTAAACAGGCCGCCTGTCTGCGGGTCGTGGGTGATCGTAACCCTGATCCGGAGATCGCCAAACTGGAAGACGAATTTAAGGAGCTTGGAAATTCGATTGGTATGGGGGCAATGGGGTTTGTCGGATCATCCATGGTGGTGGATTGCCATATTGAAGTTGGATACACACATACAGGCGGTATGCCGG
This sequence comes from Puniceispirillales bacterium (SeqCode), assembly GCA_049595035.1. Lineage (GTDB taxonomy): Bacteria > Pseudomonadota > Alphaproteobacteria > Puniceispirillales > UBA1172 > UBA12202. The sequence continues at coordinate 34,018 of JBMYKD010000003.1, forward strand.
TTAGTGTACATACCTTTTGCCTGTCATCACGGCGAGCCACCGCAAGAATCCATAGTAATGGTGAAATCACATATCGCACAGACCCCCAGTGGTTTACCCCATATATGCGGCGGGAGGGCATCACATGAGCGTAGCACCAAAACGCAAAACCCATCATCTGACCATACCGGTCACTGCATCGGATATAGCGATGCTGAAACCGGGTGATATCGTCTATCTGGAAGGGGTTGTCTATACTGCCAGAGAAGGGGTTTATCATCGGGTGCTGGAAAAGAAACAGCCCTTGCCATTGCCGGATTTATCCCCGATCAGCAATGTTAATTTTCACTGCTCACCAGCGGCGGCCATATCTGATGATGGCAGTTATATGATTGGTGGTGTGACGGCAACGGCATCTTTCCGGTTTTCAAAATGGATGGAACGCTGGATAGACCTGACCAATACCAAGATTGTTATTGGAAAGGGGGGAATGCCAAAAGAAGATTATACCCATATTCTTGCCCCCAGAGGTGCTGTCTATCTGACCACGGTGGGATATGGCACTGGCGCATTGCTTGGGCGCGGTGTGACCAGTGTAAAGGATGTCTTCTGGCTGGATGATCTAGGCATCGCACAGGCCATGTGGATGTTTAATGTCAAGGATTTTGGCCCGTTTATTGTTGATAGTGATATTGAGGGTAATTCCCTATTTGCAGAACATAATGAAACCATCGCTGAAAACATTAATGCGCTTTATGAAGGATTAAAGCCACCCGCATTAAGTCGCTATGGAGAAACCGACGACCGTAAAGATGAGGTTATGTAAATAAAGCCATGCCAGATATTAAAACACTAGAAATTTTCCGGAGCATTGCGGATTTAGGAAGTTTCCAAGCCGCTGCAAGAAATATGGGATTATCGCTATCAGCGATTAGCCTGCAAATGAAACGGCTGGAAGAATTTGCACAGCTCAAGCTATTTGATCGCAGTAAGAAACCGCCGCGCCTGACTCGTGACGGGCTTGTTTATCTGGATAAGATTGATGCGGTGCTTGATCAATGGCAGGAACTGGAACCGGCAAATATGTCTCACCAGCATCAGAAGCAATTGACGATTGGCACGGTACATTCGGTGCTGAGTTCGTTTTTGCCTTTGGCATTAAAAACATTCCGTCAGAAAATGCCAGATTTGGATATTATTGTCAGACTGGATGAAAGCTTTGAACTGGAGGCAGAATTACAGGCGGGAACGATAGACGCCGCTATCATTAGCCGGCCGGGGAAAAGCATGGCGGATATTATCTATCATTCGTTGAAAGAAGAAAATCTGGTGCTAATTACAGGGCCTAATGTCGTTGGTGATAACGTTAAGGAGATATTTCGGGATAATCCCTATGTGCGGTTTAACCGGTCGGCCCGGGTGTCGCTGAAAATTGATAAATGGTTTGAAAAAATGGGGCTGACCGTTGAATCCGGGATGGAAATTGATACCCTGGAAGGGGTTATTGCGCTTGTTCATGCGGAACTGGGTGTGTCTATTGTTCCTATGGTATCTTCACGGTTATTCCCGTCTGATATGCGGATTATCCCACTTAAAGATTCCAGCAAACGTGAAGTTGTGCTGGCTGTTCCCCGCATTAACCGTAATAATACCATTATCCATGGTCTGCTGGAATGTTGTAAAAAAGCCATTGACGATGAAACCCAGTGATGATGTGTTAATATAGTCTCATTTAATTATGCATGATGAAAATAGAAAAGAGGATCCCGTGGCTAAAAAATACAATCGACTTCTTCTGACCGGTGCCGCAGGGGCACTAGGAACAGAATTACGCTCAACGCTCAACAAATATGCTGAACATGTGCGGCTTAGTGATCAGGTGGATATTGATAATTGTGCCGCTCATGAAGAGTTTGTTAAGGCTGATCTGGCCGATATGGACGCTATGATTGCCCTCACCAAAGATGTTGATGTTGTTGTTCATATGGGTGGACAGGCGCGCGAAGGGGCATGGGAAACCGTTTTAAATTCCAATATTATCGGTGTCTATAATCTTTATGAAGGCTGCCGGAAGAATGGCGTTAAGCGTGTGATCTGGGCAAGTTCAGTGCATACCATCGGATATTATCCGCGCACGGAAGTTGTGGATTCGAAATCACCGGTCAGACCAGATAGCAATTATGGTGTATCTAAAGTTTATGGTGAGGCAACAGCCCAATATTACTGGGATAAATACGGGATTGAAAGCGTATCGGTCCGGATTTATTCCTGTTTCCCGGAACCGCTGGATCGCCGTATGCTTACAACCTGGCTAAGCTATAATGATTTGCGGCTACTGATTGACCGATGCCTATGGGCGCCATCTGTGCGGCATACCATTATTTATGGGGTGTCCAATAATACCTCTGTTCTGATTGATAATCATCATGCCAGACATATCGGGTTTCATCCGCAGGACACGTCAGAAATCTATCGTGAAAAGGTTGAAGCAAATACGCCTGAACCAGACCCGAAAAGTGACGTGATTGCCCGTCATGGTGGTCAGTTCACGGTTGATCAGCATTTTGATGATTAATTCTGTTTTGATCTGGCAGTAAGGAAAACATCATGAAACTATATGCTATGCACGGGGCGGGTTCGATTATTGCTGAAATCATGATGGAAGACATGGAATTAGGCTGTGATATTGTCTATCCCACGGATAGCGACAGGCAATCGGACGCGTTTCGGGCGATATCGCCTTATGGCCGTATTCCGGTTCTTGTGACAGATGATGACCAGCCCATATTTGAAAGCCTTGCTATCATTTTGATGCTTCTGCAACATGATACAGATCACAAACTGGCACCAGCTCAAGATGATCCATCCTATGCCCAGTTCTTATCGTGGCTAACATATCTGGCAACAACGCTTTATCCGGCGGTGTTGCGGTTCCATTATCCTGACCGTTATGGAGATGCGGAAACGGTAAAATCCGTGGCACTTGCAGAAATGCGGCTGATCTATGATCATATTGAAAAATTACCTGATGCGTTTTTGGCTGGTGCCAGCATGACGGTTGCCGATGACTATCTATACATGCTGTTAACATGGGATGAACATTTGGAAGACAGCCTGTCGGGACGCCCGAAACTGCAATCCATCCATGATCAGGTGGTTGGCCGTCCGGCGGTTCAGAAAGTTATGGCCAGACAGGAAGATTAGAACAAGAAGATGAAAACAGGAAGATGAGTACAGGATAGGGTGATCGCTTGAACATCAGAAAGATGGAGCAGCTATCCCAGACATCAGGATATTGATCACCGATACCCCCTGATAGGCCATGGCATCACGCATGGCCGAAGCCATCTGGTCAGGGTGATCAACCAGAACGCCTTTCGCCCCAAAGCCGGCGGCAATAAGATCATATCGGGTATCTGCATCCAGATCGCAAGCATGGACACGGTCTTCACCATACCTATTTTTCTGAATCTCGACTTCAGCCCCCCAGCGATAATCATTGCCGATGATAAAAGTAATGGGCAGATGTGCCCGTCTGGCGGTTTCCAGTTCTGGCAGGTGAAACCCTGAACTGCCATCACCCATGAACGCCACAACATGTCTGTCAGGATTAGCAATGGCTATGCCGATAGCTTGCGGTAGGCCGCCGCCAATACCGCCTGATATGCCATTGGTATAGGTATGGGCCGTTATCGCCAGAGGATCAGGCAATCCGGCTTGCACCCATTGCCCAAACTCACCCCCGTCACATACGATGAGTGGTGGGTGTTCCGTATCAATGCAATCAGCAAAATGATGCATAATCATGGCTGGTGTGATGCTGGTCGGGTCTTTTGCCGTTGTTCCGGTTTTAGTGATAGCATCAGGCCGCTTTACCAATGATTTATGAACAGAGGTTTTCCATGCGGAAGATCGCCGCCGTAAACTGGATCTGGCCAGGGCCTGCATAGCCAGTAAAGGATCAGCAATACAGCCCCAGACCATTTTGTTGTGAAAAATCTGATTACAAAGGGTGACGGTATCGGATTGGGCGGCGCATGCCACAATTTTTGCATGTGGCATGATATCTGCCGCCCCGAACCCAAGGGTAAAATCAGGAGCTTTATCAATCAGGATGATCCCATCAGCCGCATGCAGGATATCTGTGATTTTTCCCAGCATCGGGTCACGCAACCCCCGCGGACTTGTTAGGGAAATCACCGGAATGTGATGCGTGTCTGATATCTGCCTGATCACATCATGATGACGATTTGGAGCAATAGTCGCGCCTGTTATGATCAGGGGTTTTTCAAAATCATCTATGGCTCGCAAAATAACATTCAGATCAGGTGCTGAAATATCAAAACTGCTGTCTTCTGGCATATCTGCTTGAGAAAATAATGATGGCTGTGCCGGTTCTATCAGCATATCTTCGGGGATAGCCAGATGAACAGGGCCATGCCGACCAGATCGGGCAATTCGCATAGCTTCGCTAATCGCATCCCCAATGGAAGTGCTGTTTGTCAATCGCCAGCTTTCCTTTGTTAGTTCGGCAGAAATTGCCGTCTGGTTAAGTTCCTGAAAGGCTAACCTGCCATCCATATTCTGGGGGCTGTCACCAGTGATCAGAACAACGGGAGATTCCGATGCTTTCAGGCTGAACAAAGGGCCCATGGCAGTAGTAAAACCGGGCCCTGCCGTACATAAAGCAATGCCTGTGCGGCCACTTGAACGGGCATAGCCATCAGCCATGAAAACAGCCCCGCCTTCATGCCGGGAATGGATAATGCGGATATCTTTATCCAAAGCCGCATCATAGATCGACATGATCTGATTGCCAGAAAGCGAAAAGATAGTATCTGTGCCAGCCTCGATGATGGTATCAATAATTTGGTCAGCAATACGCATTAATATTTTATTAAACAATATGGATTAGGATTAACAGCAACATAAGAACAATATAGAAATTAATAAAGGAAAAAAGTTTAATAAAGGGAATGTCATGATAAAAAAAATAGGTTGTATCGGGCTTGGGGTTATGGGGGCACCCATAGCCATGCATCTGATCCGGGCAGGATTTGATGTGCGTGGCTATGCCAGACGGGCAGATTTTTTTGAAACAGATGGGGCAGAGTTAATCAAGGCCGGACTTACCCCGTCTGATCATCCGGCGGCTATGGCGGCTGATGTGGATGTGATTATTACCAATGTGATTTCGGGCGAAGATGTGCATGAAGTGCTAATCAGTCATGAACAGGCAGTCTGTCATGGGGCGCATGATGGTCTTATCGTCATGGATCACAGCACCATAGCCCCGGATATGACCCGTCAGATCGGTCAGGTGATGAAGGATCATGGAATAGGCTGGGTTGATGCGCCGGTATCAGGTGGCGGCATAGGCGCTGTTGCGGGAACACTCGTATCCATGCTTGGCGGTGATGAAAGCCATGTTAAGGCAGTAATACCGGTGCTATCTGCCTATACAAGTGGCCACAGGCATATAGGCGGGATAGGTGCGGGGCAGGTGGCAAAATTATGCAATCAGATTGCGCAAGTTGTCACCATTCAAGGGGTGGCGGAAGCGATGCAGTTTGCGGCTATTCATGAAACCGACCAGAACGCGGTGCTGGATGTGATGATGCAGGGGTTTGCCAGTAGCCGCATGCTGGAATTGATGGCGCCAAAAATGATAGCTGATGATTTTTCACCGGGGATGGAATCACGGCTTCATGCCAAGGATCTGGATGTTGCTTGCAAAGCGGCAAAACAAAATCAACAGACTCTGCCCGCCACGGAACTGGTTTTAGCTATTCTTCATGCCATACAGGAAAACGGATGGAATAAAAAAGATACGTCTATCCTCTATCAGTATTTAAAAAAATATCATTGAAAACTTGTCTTATAAGAATTCTGCACCATTTCTATCAGTGCAACAGTTTATATGCACAAAATGAGTTTGATTAAATCTGCCCCCGTCATTATTGCGGGGCCAAACGACAAGGTAATGAATGATGTCTAAAGGTAAAGTGAAATGGTTCAACACAACCAAAGGCTATGGATTTATCGAGCCCGATGAAGGCGGTTCTGATGCCTTTGTCCATATCAGTTCCGTTCAGGAAGCTGGTTTATCCGAACTGGTAGAAGGACAAGCTGTGGAATATGACATGGCTGAAGCTAAAAATGGCAAATTGTGCGCCATGAATATTAAGGTGTCGGAATAGAAACCGCACCTGTCAGAATGATTTTTGTCTAGCGTCGCTGGGCTATATAAAGCCCAGTAAACACCACGGCTAGTGAAATCAGATGGTATAGCCCCATCTGTTCATGCAAAAGCTGTATTCCTAGAAATGCCGAAAACACCGGTACAAGGTTGGTAAACATACCAGCCTTGCTAGACCCTATTTTATCAACTCCCTGCATGAACCAGACTTGTGACAGAAACGATGGTGCAATCGCAACATAAAGCAGAATGAGCCATCCATTTATCGATGGAAAAATAAGAGTGTTTGTCAATGCCTCACCAATAGTAAAGGGCAATGATGCGATAAAGGCGAATATCGCCAGTATACCCATCATGGTAATGCTATCCACCGCTGGCCGTTTTGATAACCCCAGCGTATATCCGGCATAGCATAAACACCCAACCATCATGATCAGATCACCATGATTAAAGGTCATGTTAAGTATTGTTTCTATTGACCCTTTGGCAATAACGATTGCTGCACCCGCCATGGCAATCAACAGCCCTATACATTGCAACATACTCACCGGCGTCCGGAAAATGAGCAACCCCACTAGCATGATGATGGCGGGAATAGTGCTCTGCATAAGGCCGAGATTGATAGCACTTGTGCTATGGGCGGCCAGATAGAACATAATGTTGAACCCGCTTAACCCGAACCCCATCGCCAGCAACCATGGCCATCTGTTTTTACAGCTATCAAGGGCATCTATAATCCGGCGCGGATAAATAGCCATCAACATGACGGCTACCATAAACCAGCGCGTGCTGACCAGCATCATAGGGGATATCTCGCCGACCGCTACCCGGGCAGCAATGGTATTCCCGCCCCAGCCTAACGCTGCTAAAGACAAAAGGATGGGCGCGCTGAATAAAACCCGTTTGGTCATTGCCAGCATCTGTCTAAGCTCCCATTTCAACACGCAGTGCAAGTCCAAGTGCCAAGGTTTCGACCGCATCGATAAAGTCATTTTTCCAGATACCGTGGCAGATGAGGATATCGTTCATTAATCGCCAGCGCAGTCCGGTTAGTATCGCTTCCATTGATGTTTTTGTGGCTGTTCCATCAAGTCCGGCGCGAATATATACCGCGACTGGCTTGCCGGCGGTAATTTCTAAAAGATCGTTATAGCACCGGTCAAACACATCTTTGGTCAGGCCGGCCATATAGCCAATATTTTCAGTTGTCGAAATCAGCACACCACTTGCGGATATAATATCGCTGGCGATTACATCCAGAGGCTGTTTGCGGATAATCGAAATATCACTTTGATTTTTCATGCTAGTCATAGCCGCATCAGAAAGACGGGACGTATTTGCTGATGGCGAATGATCAATGAATAGAATATGTTTGTCTGAGTGGTGCATTAATCCAACATTACAACAAATGAGAAAAAAATATAAACAGAACAAAAATGGCGGAATACACGACAGCAGACATAAAAATGTGATATAATGATATCTTAAAGGATTAATGTGAGAATGCCAAGGCAGGGTTGATCAAGTGGTGTCGACAGTTAAAGAAAAATTGAAATCCAGTGCAGACAGCATTCCTGCTGATGGCTTATCCATGTCGCGTTTACTGGTTGATAGTGATAGAGAAGCGCGGTTGCGGTTAACCATAGAAGATATGGCGATTGACTTAACTCGCCAGAATGTAACCGATGATCACCTGCATCTATTGTTGCAATATGCTGATGAAATGCAGGTGATGGAAAAATGCCATGCCATGCTTGACGGGGATATCGTTAATCCAGCGGAACAGCGATCTGCCCTTCATGCCCATTTGCGTGACCCTTCACAACCAATGGCACAATCCAGTGTCGATGCCATGGCTGGCCATATTGACCGGTTAATGGAAATGGGAATAACGGATATTGTATCCATTGGTATAGGGGGGTCTGATCTGGGGCCTGCTATGGCGGTGGCGGCTCTATCACCATATCATCAGGGGCCTGATATACATTTTGTCAGTAATCTTGACCCGTCACAGATGGGGGATTGTCTGGCTGGGCTTGATCCCTCGACAACGGCTGTCCTTGTTATTTCCAAATCATTTTCGACGATGGAAACAATGGCAAATATGGATATGGCAAAACGCTGGCTTGCTGATCATGAGCAGAATCCCTCAGGCCGGATGCTCGCCATTACATCAATGCCTGATAAAGCGGTTGATGCTGGATTTGAAAAGGATATGATATTAATCCTTGATGAAGCAATTGGTGGCCGGTATTCCATATGGTCAGTGGTCAGTTTCGGACTGATGCTAGCCATCGGCCCGACAGGATTCAGGGCAATGCTTGCCGGTGGGCATGCGGTTGACCAGCATATCCTATCCGTATCAAATCACCAGAACGCGCCGTTGAACATAGCATTAATGCGATTCTGGAATACATCCATACTTGGCTATCAGGCAGAATCCTTATGCCCATATGATCAGCGATTAGCCCGATTCCCGGCATGGGTACAACAGCTGGAAATGGAATCAAACGGGAAATCTGTTGATAGTGCGGGTGATCCGGTAAACGGATATACGGCGCCGATTATTTTCGGTGAACCGGGAAGTAATGCCCAGCACAGCTTTTTTCAGCATTTACATCAAAGCCCTATCATTACGCCAATTACCTTTATGGCACCGTTGCGGCCTTTGATGGCTGATGCCAGTATGGCTGCTGATCTGGTAGCAGATCATCATGATGCACTGGTCATCCAGATGCTTGCACAAGCAGATGCACTTGCCCTTGGCAGTAAAGATGGACCTTTCCCCGGAGGCCGCCCATCAACCCTGATCACATGGCTTCAGGTGTCACCATATACCATGGGTCGGTTGTTTGCTCTGTTTGAATATGTCACAACCATGTCCGGATCATTATGGGGTCTCAACAGTTTTGATCAGCCGGGGGTTGAGCTTGGAAAAATTCGGGCGAAAGCATACCAAAATATATATCGCGGGCATGATGAAACAGGCGATATAGAAACATCTTCGCGGCATATGTTTAAACAATTGCGGGACTTACGTTCCGGACCACAAATAAAATCTTGATTTTGTCTGTAACAAGGCTCAAGGATATTTAAATGACTAGATTTTCCATCTCGGCAATATGGAAATAAGATGAGGATTTGAACATGAATAGAGAAGTTTTTATTACCTGTGCCGTCACTGGTGCAGGTGAAACCACTGGTAAATCTGACCTGGTACCAGTTACCCCGAAACAGATTGCAGATGATGCTATCGCTGCCGCCAAGGCCGGTGCTGCTATTGCCCATTGTCATGTGCGTAACCCAGATACTGGCGCACCATCGCGTGATGTTGCCCTCTACCGTGAGGTAGTGGACCGGATCAGATCAGCCGATGAAGATGTTGTGATCAACCTGACCGCTGGCATGGGTGGTGATATCATTATTGGTTCTGCGGAAAGCCCATTACCTCTGGCCGATGGCACGGATATGGCAGGGGCAACGGAAAGAGTGGAACATGTCACCAGCCTATTGCCTGAGATTTGCACACTGGATTGTGGAACCATGAATTTTTCCCATGGGGATTATATCATGGCCAATACACCATCTATGTTGCGAGCAATGGCAGGATTGATGCAGAAAGCTGGCGTACGCCCTGAAATTGAGGTGTTTGATACCGGGCATCTTGTTCTGGCCAAACAGCTGGTTAAAGAAGGCCTGATTGATAATCCGGTCATGGTTCAGCTTTGTATGGGTATTCCTTATGGTGCGCCTGATGATCCTAACACACTGATGGCACTAGTTAATAATCTTCCTTCAGACTGGATATATTCGGCCTTTGCTATTGGTCGCAACCAGCTACCATATGCAGCATTAGCCCCCATTGTAGGCGGGAATGTGCGTGTTGGGCTTGAGGATAATATCTATCTTGAATATGGAAAGCTTGCGACGAATGCTCAGCTTGTTGAGCGGGCAGCTACTATACTTTCAGCTATGAATATCAAGATTCTTACGCCTGATGATGTACGCAAGAAACTGAAACTCATCAAACGTTAGAGGATAGATATATGTCGGCATCTATTAAAAAAGCGGCTGTCATAGGCGGCGGGGTTATCGGTGGGGGCTGGGTAGCGCGGCTGATGACAGCGGGTTATGATGTATCTGTTTTTGATCCTCACCCCCAAGCAGAAAAATATATCAATGATGTGATTGCCCGCAATGAAGTAGCCATGCTCCGCCTGTGGCCTGGCCAGACAACCGGACAGCGTGGCCGGGTGAGCTATGCCAAGACAATAGGTGATGCGGTTGATGGTGCTATGCTGGTGCAGGAATCTGTTCCGGAACGGCTGGCATTAAAACAGACTATTCATCAGGAAATCGGCGAAGCGATCACCGATAAGGCGATTATTGGTTCATCTACATCAGGGCTCCTGCCCAGTGATATTCAGGCCATGATGACCCATGCTGACCGGATGATGGTTGCCCACCCCTATAATCCGGTATATCTGTTGCCAGTAGTAGAAATCGTGGGTGGCGCGAAAACATCGGCCGAGGCCATTGATACGGCGATGACGTTATACAGCGAAATAGGTATGAAGCCTGTTCATATTGCCAAGGAAATTGATGCCTTTGTTGGTGATCGCCTGCTTGAAGCCATGTGGAGAGAATCCCTATGGCTGGTGAAAGAAGGGGTTGCCACAGCAGGTACGATTGATGATATCGTCAGGCATGGCCTTGGGATGCGCTTTGCCCAGATGGGACAGTTTATGACCTATCGGCTTGGTGGTGGTGAAGGTGGGTTCAGGCATTTTCTGGAACAGTTTGAACCATCACTTAAATGGCCATGGACAAAATTGATGGATGTGCCGGAATGGACAGATGATCTGGTCGATAACATTGTCAGCCAGAGCGATGAACATACTGGCGGGCTGTCTGTTGGCGAGCTGGAAACCATCAGGGATAATAACCTTGTGGATTTTCTCAAAGTCTTGCGGCGAAACAACTGGGGAGCAGGAACTGCGCTTAAAAATCCCGCTGATATGACAGCTCAGCTGCCTGATCAGATGGATGCATCCGCGATACCGCTTATCACCTGGCAGGGTGACGTTCAAGAAGACTGGGCGGATTACAACAACCATATGACAGAGTTTCGCTATCTGGAAGTGTTCAGCATGGCAACCGATAAATTATTATTCGGATGTGGTGCTGGCCCCGCCTATGTAAAAGAAGGCTATTCTTTTTATACGGTTGAAACACATATCCGTCATCTGGATGAAATTGCCATTGGAGAGCCCATTCATGTGGAAACACGATTGATCCATTATGATGGTAAAAAACTGCATCTCTATCATGATATGTATGGCGGCAAGGATAAACGGCTTTTAGCCACAGGTGAGCATATGTTGCTGCATGTTGATATGAATGCCGGACGTGCCGCGCCAATGCCTGACCATATCGCCATGGCTTTTGGCCAAATAGCTGATGCCCAGAAAGATTTGCCAGCACCAGATGCGGTAGGTGCGGCTATCGGCATGAAACGGAAATAATCTTATTGCTAGAATAATGCATGATACATATGGGAGAGCAATGTGCATTTTGGATTAACCGAAGAACAGACTATGATTGTGGATACCGTTCGCGATTTTGTTGAAAAGGAAATCTATCCACATGAAAATAAAGTCGAAGAATTGGGGTATGTGCCTCAGGACATAGCTGACGATATTAAATCCAAGGTTCTGAATATGGGATTTTACGCGCCAAATTTTCCTGAAGAAGTTGGCGGCGGCGGCCTTAACCATCTGGAGTTTGCTCTGCTTGAACGCGAACTTGGGCGTGGATCCATGGCATTGACGCATTTCTGGGGACGTCCACAGAATATCCTGATGGCATGTGAAGGTGAACAGAAAGAACGCTATCTATACCCTGCTATTAAAGGCGAGCGTATGGATGCACTGGCAATGACAGAACCCGATGCTGGTTCTGATGTGCGCAGCATGAAAACATTCGCGAAAAAAGATGGCAGTGACTGGATCATTAATGGCACCAAGCACTTCATATCTGGCGCTGCCCATGCGGATTTTGTTATTGTATTTATTGCTACCGGTGAAGATGACACGCCGAAAGGCCCGAAAAAGAGAATTACCTGTTTTCTGGTAGATCGTGGCCATCCCGGATTTGAAATTAAGCCGGGGTATAAATCACTGTCGCACCGCGGGTATGATAATATGATCCTCACCTTTGATGATTGCCGTATTCCGCATAGCCAGGTTCTAGGTGAGGTTGATGGCGGCTTTGATGTCATGAACACATGGCTTTATGCTACCAGAATCACGGTTGCCACAATGTCGGTTGGTCGCGCTAGACGGGTGTTTGACTATGCGCTGCAATACGCGGTTGAACGCAAACAATTTGGACAGCAAATTGGAAAATTTCAGGGGGTTAGCTTTAAGCTGGCCGATATGATTACTGAAATTGACGCTGCCGACTGGTTGACGCTTTCTTCGGCATGGCGGCTTGATGAAGGGCTTGAAGCCAATCGGGAAATTGCATCTGCCAAAGTCTATGCATCTGAAGTGCTGGCACGCGTGACCGATGAAGCCATTCAGATTTATGGTGGCATGGGATTGATGAATGACCTGCCGCTTGAACGGTTCTGGCGTGATGCCAGAGTCGAGCGTATCTGGGATGGTACATCGGAAATCCAGCGTCATATTATCAGCCGTGATTTATTACGGCGGCTTGGTGGTTAATGGCGACGATACAGCGACCGCCTGAACACAGTAGCAGACATGTTGATATGTCTGCTTCCCTGACCCGTCTGTTGCGGCCGTCCAGCATTGCTGTCATTGGTGGTAAATGGGCAGAAGCGGTTGTCTTAAGCTGTGCCGAAGTAGGATTTAAAGGTGATATCTGGCCAGTGCATCCGCATAAAGATACGGTGGCCGGACATAAAGCCTATCCTGATCTGGCATCATTGCCGGCCGCGCCTGACGCCGTTTTTCTGGGCGTTAATCGCAAAACCAGCATTACTATGATCAAAGAGCTTTCAGCAATGGGTGCGGGCGGTGTTGTGGCTTTTGCATCCGGATTTGCCGAGGTCCCGGACGGTAAGGTCTATCAGGATGAATTGATTGCATCAGCGGGGCAAATGGCTGTGCTGGGGCCGAATTGCTATGGGATGATCAATTATCTGGATGGGGCATTGTTATGGCCGGACGTTCATGGTGGTGATCCGGTTGATCAAGGTGTTGCCATCATCACGCAATCGTCCAATCTGGCTATTAATCTGACCATGCAATTAGGTGGTCTGCCCCTAGCCTATACCCTGACGCTAGGTAATCAGGCCATGATAGGAATGGCAGACCTGATCAGAGTTGTTGCGGCTGATGACAGGGTTACGGCTATCGGACTTCATATTGAAGGCATCAATGATCCCGTGGCTTTTGCTGAAGCTGTTCATGAAGCCAAAGCAAAGGGTAAGAATATCCTAGCCCTGAAAGCCGGATTGAGTGAGGCGGCGCAACATATGACGATATCGCATACAGCGTCACTGGCAGGTGGCAATGCGGCATCAGAAGCATTTTTTGATGCTATCGGTGTCGGTGTTGTTCATTCCATCGAAGAATTGCTGGGCGGGTTGTCGCTATTGCATTGTTTTGGTCAGATTGATGATCCTAGCCTTATGACCATGTCCTGTTCAGGGGGGGAAGCGTCTATTGTGGCAGATGCAGCAATGCGCGGGAATATTCCCATGCCAGCGCTAACCCAAGCCGTGATCGAACAGATTAAAGCTACTGTTAATCCGTTGGTAACCGTCAGCAATCCTTTTGATTATCACACCTTTGACTGGGGTGATGGGGAACGGTTAACAAAAACCTTTACGGCCTGCATGTCGGCAGGGATTGGGTTAACGGCGTTGATTATAGATTTTCCGAAACCTGCGCTGGGGCGTGCCGAAGCATGGCAGACGGCCATCGAATCCATACTGGTGGCAAGTCATGCCACCGGAGCAAAAGCGATTATTCTGGCCAGCATGGCAGAGGGCATACCCCATGAAAATGCCCGCTGGTTGATGGCGCATGGCATTCCCGCCCTGCGTGGCTTTGATCATAGTATTGCGGCCATCAAGGCGGCATTCATGGCATCACGGAAAAAACCGCGGATTTCTCTGGCTGGCATCACACCATCACCGGGTGATGCTATCGCTTATGATGAAGTGCGTGCCAAAACCCTGCTGGGGGCATCGGGGGTAGATATTCCTGAAGGTGGAATAGCCAGAAGCCGCGTTCATGCTATCCAGTTGGCTGGCCATCGGACAGTTGTGATGAAAGCAGTATCAGCTGAGCTAAGCCATAAAACAGAATTAGGGGCAGTTCGGTTAAATATCAGCGGACAGGATATGATAGCGGAAGCCTATGACAGTCTTAGAGTGATCAGCCCTGATATTCTGGTAGAAGAGATGATTGATGATTGTGTGGCCGAGCTTATCATTGGGGTGAGTCATGATCCGGTGGTTGGGCTTTATCTCATGCTGGGCTCTGGTGGGGTGATGGCAGAATTAATGCGTGATACCATAACCCTGATGCTTGGATTGCCCCGTGACCAGATCAGGGAAGCGGTGCTTTCCCTTAAAGCAGGGCAGTTGATGAAAGGGTGGCGCGGTCAGCCGCAAGGGGATATTGACGCCGCCATTGATGCGATCATGGCTATTCAGTCTGTCGCGCTTTTACATGAAAAACAGATCAGCGAACTTGAAGTTAACCCCCTGATGGTTAGGCCTGTAGGCAAGGGTGCGGTGGCGGTGGACGCGCTGATCCGGATGCGGCCGTGATCATGATGGATTTGGACAGGAAAGGATATCACCATGTCTGAGGTAATTAAAACAACCCGCAAGAATGGCATATTTCATATCATTCTAGATAGACCCAAAGCCAATGCCATTGATCTTGAAACAAGCCGGCAGATGGGTGAAGTGTTCAAAACATTCCGCGATGATCCCGCATGTCGGGTCGCCATTGTCAGCACGGCGGGTGATAAGTTTTTCTGTGCTGGCTGGGATCTGAAAGCGGCAGCAGATGGGGATGCTGTTGACGGTGATTATGGTGTTGGCGGATTTGGCGGGCTTCAGGAATTGCGAGACATGAATAAGCCGGTGATTGCTGCGGTTGAGGGCATGGCAGTCGGTGGCGGGTTTGAGCTGGCATTATCCTGTGATCTGATTTATTGCACCAGTGAAAGCCGCTTTGCCCTGCCAGAAATTAAGGCTGGAACCCTTGCTGATGCCGCGACGGTAAAATTGCCGAAACGCATTCCATATCATGTGGCGATGGAAATGTTGTTTCTTGGCCGCTGGATGGATGCAGTAGAAGCCAAGCATCATGGGCTGGTCAATGATATCCTGGCACCTGATATGTTGATGGATCATGTCTGGAAGGTAGCGGAAATGCTGGCATCGGGCCCGCCACTTGTGTTTGCCAGCATCAAGGAAGTGGTGCGTGAAGCCGAAGATTCCAGTTTTCAGGATATGATGAATAGGATAACGAAACGACAGCTGAAAACCGTCGATGTGCTTTACGATAGCGATGACAATCTGGAAGGTGCGCGAGCCTTTTCTGAAAAGCGTGACCCTGTCTGGAAAGGGCGTTGATTTTTAATCTGTCTGCAACATGTCTAATCATATGACATTATCATGAGGATTGTTATGACAGATTGTTTTTATAGAATGGGTTTGCGCGGCTGGATATTGATTTTTGCTGTTACTCTAGTCGCGGGGTTGCTGGGGTTTAGTAAACAAAGTCTGGCCGCTGGTGGCGGTGATTATACGGCTACCCCAACGACGCCGCCAGCCATTGCCAAAGCCCAGAAAGCTATTAACAAAAATGATTTTGCAGCGGCATATGCCATCCTTTCGCAAAACGAAAACCAGTATAAGAATAATGCTGACCTGTATAATCTGATGGGGTTTTCGGCGCGTAAACTTGGCCGCTATGATGACAGTATGGCATATTATACAAAAGCGCTGGATATAAACCCGAAGCATAAAGGCGCCCTTGAATATATGGGTGAACTATATCTAACATTAGAACAGCCGGAAAAGGCGAAAGCATTGCTGGCGCGTCTTGAACAGATTTGCACATTTGGCTGTGAAGAAAAGCGGGAATTACAAGAAGCAATTGCTAAATGGGAAGCGGAAAACTAATTATCCAGTTTTCCATCACGGCGTAATTGATCAAGCATGGCTCGTGCCGCGGGGCTCAGGTCATCTGTATCCGGATGAACAGATGGGTCAGCTGATGTTGCCGCCTGATTATTGCCCTCCATACTGGTTTCAACAATGGTGCCAGCGATATCATCTGCAATATTAACCGGATATAATGGCAGGTCTGGATGCGATAGCTGTGATAACGTCCGGGTCAGCCGTTTTGACATTCTGGATGTATGCCGGTCAGACCGGGTATTTGTTTCCTTTGGTGATTTTAACTGCTTTGGCGGTGCGGGAAATAACCAGTTGAATATCAGCGACAAGATAAGGATGGCCGCGCAGATAAATAATATGGCGGTTTCAAGAGGATAGGTTTCCGTATATGGGATCAACCATGGCACATATGTCAGCATATCCGTCATAATGGGCTGACCATAAAAATCGATGACATAATTTTCTATACGATTAATCATGCCGGTGCTTTCATAAAACGAGTGACAAATTCATGAGCGAGTTGCGGGGATAATCGCGCTTTATCCTTTTCCCATGGGCGGTCAGCCATGGGAATATCGTCTATCGGGGCTAGTTTTTTCCCCATCCACCACGCCATAATTGGTGCCTTGGGTTTTGGTTTGCGGGTTAGCATTAAGCGGCCCTGGCTTAGTGAGGCGAGATGTATCCACATGTCAGCCAGACTTCCGATGGTATCCTCAAGGCGGGTTTTGCGGGACATGATGAGCCGAAAATCCTGCCTTGGTTCGGGTATTCCCCTTTTTATGGTGGATAAGGCATCTTCGTTGGGCAGATTGAGCCGGATAGACGTATCTAAAGCTGTGGGATCATTAACAAGACCAAAATCGACCTGCAGGCGGGACTGATCCTGTGGCGCAATTAATCTATTCTGGAAATAGGCACATGCTGTCTGGCCAATTTCTGTTACTAGCGGATCAAGGTTAAGAACATAAAACGAAATCATTTTTTTCTTTTCTCATTCCTCTGATTAGATACATAATCTAATGCAAAGATGATCATGCTTGCAAGTGATCTGTCATGGTCATGTCTGGCTGTAAAGATCAAGCGGTGACCGGAGAGCAAGTGCATAAGCTTCAAACGGTAGGGTGGCACAGCGTATGCGGTTGCGATAATGCCATTTGACAGGCATGAGAGGTTCCAGCGCGGTATGTAACAGATCATGATCATCCTGATTGGCAAACCAGAGAGGGATATCGGCAATGATCTGCTTGAACATGGTGCTATCTATGCCGGTGGTCAGCGTATCGGCAAAATGATGAATTAATCCGGCAGATGCTTCACAGATAGCGCATCCCCGAACCGTTATGGCCATGGCTTTGGCTGACTGATGGTCCATAGCTAGGGCAACCGTGACTTTATCCCCGCAAGACGGGTTGAGCATTTCCGCCTTATGGGTGGGCTTATCCAGCATCTTATCTTGCCGTGCCAGCCGTGCTAATGCCAATAATTGATCTTGATAAAGACGATCCTGTGACACGTCTTATTCTCCTTGCCAATACCTTTGCTTTTGATATCTCACTATTTTTCAGTTATGGTCATGATATGTCATTGTCATGATACTGTCATTAGTCATCACTATTAATGTCTAAATATAATAAGTAAATGATCATGATATTTTGTTACATAAAGGAAGGCCTAAATAAAATGACAACACCGTATCTGGCGACACGCATTCTAGCTACACTGGGTCCTGCTAGTCATTCCCGTGATATGATCAAGACACTGGCGCTGGAAGGGGCAAGCGCGTTTCGACTTAATTTTAGTCATGGCACGCAGGATATGCATAAGGACACTTATAATCATATTCGCGATGTAGCAAATGAATTAAACCGTCCGATTACCATTCTGGCAGATTTGCAAGGCCCAAAGCTACGGATCAGCAAAATGACCGAAGGCACGGTGCTTAAAAGTGGTGATGAGTTCATTTTTGATAATCAGGATAAAATCGGTGATCAGAATAGGGTCTATTTGCCGCATCCGGAAATATTTGATGCTATTCTGCCCGGCCACCGCATGCTTGTTAATGACGGCAATCTGCAATTTACTGTTACCCGGGTGGAAACGGGAAAGATTATCACCACTATTGATGTTGGTGGTGCTATCAGTGATCGCAAAGGCGTGAATGTTCCTGATGTTCCCCTGAAAATTAGCCCATTAACAGAAAAAGATCGTGCTGATCTCGAATTTGCGCTTGAACTTGGCGTTGACTGGGTGGCGTTATCATTTGTTCAGCATGTGACCGATGTTGTTGAGGCGCGTGCACTGATAAAGGATAGAGCTGCCTTGATGGTGAAAATTGAAAAACCGGCGGCCTTACAGGAACTGGATGATCTGATCCGGGCATGTGATGGGATTATGGTGGCGCGTGGTGATCTGGGGGTAGAATTACCGCCCGAAACCGTGCCGGGTATACAAAAGGAAATCACCTATGCCTGCCGCCGAATTGGTAAACCTGTGATTGTTGCAACGCAAATGCTGGAATCCATGATCTCGCATCATACCCCCACACGGGCGGAAGCATCAGATGTGGCTACTGCTGTGGCCAGCGGGGTAGATTGTGTCATGCTATCAGCTGAAACCGCTGCCGGACAATATCCGGCAGAAGCAGTGGCCATGATGCGGCGGATTATCGAAACCACTGAAGCCAGAAAAGGTTATGCCAGCTCACTTGCCCTGAAACCCGTTGATGCCCATAACACATATCATGCTGTGGCGTCATCAGCCACCCAGTTAGCTAGCGGAATTGGTGCGGTATGTATTGTCGGATTCTCAAGCACTGGAACAACTGGTGTGCGTCTATCGCGGGAAAGGCCGGATTTACCCATTTATCTGATCACACCAAGTCAGCAATCAAGACAGCGTCTAGGTTTCACATGGGGCATCACCAGCATTCTGTCTGAACATTTTGACAGTTTTGATGAAGCATTGAACGCTATCAGTGCTATTTTACTGGAAAATACCGACTGCCAGTCTGGTGATACCGTGGTTGTTGTTGCCGGCACGCCTTTTGGAGTGGCAGGGTCAACAAATACCATCAGAGTATTAACCCTGAAGTAAGCCTTTCCCATGACAACATTATTTTATCAATATGATAAAGATGGAAACCGGATAGGGGTATCGGTATCTGATCAACCGCCACCATTCCCTGACGGCACGCGGATGGATGGATACTGGTGTTATCTGGAAAAACTGAATGCAGATCATGCCGAAGCGCTGAGTCAAGTTTTATCCGGGCATCATCAGAACTGGGTCTGGTTGCCTTACGGGCCGATTGACGATGTGGCCACTATGCGTGACTGGATCAATGGTTTCGCTAGAGGCAATGATCCCCTTTTCTATGTTGTGCGGCGAAAGACAGATGATAAGGTGATGGGTGTCCTATCCTATTTACGGATTGATACGGCAAACCATTCTATTGAAGTCGGCCACATTAATTTTGCCCCTGTCATGCAACAGACACCAGCGGCGACGGAAGCGGTCTTTCTGCTAATGAAAGCGGCATTCGAAACCGGATATCGCCGGTTTGAATGGAAATGTAATATCCTAAATGATAAATCATGCCGTGCCGCTGAACGGTTTGGGCT
The DNA here is from genome assembly GCA_049595035.1 of Puniceispirillales bacterium (SeqCode). Lineage (GTDB taxonomy): Bacteria > Pseudomonadota > Alphaproteobacteria > Puniceispirillales > UBA1172 > UBA12202. The sequence goes on from JBMYKD010000003.1 coordinate 53,993, forward strand.
GTCATTCGAAGGCGTGTTCAGGCAGGCGGCTTTACCGAAAGGTCAAAACCGTGATACCGGCTGGTTTGCGGCTATTGATTCTGAATGGCCACAATTAAAAATCAATTATGAAAAATGGCTTCATCCTGATAATTTTGATGAAAACGGCCAGCAGAAACAATCCCTATATGATCTGAACAAAGATCAGCTTGTGCGTCGATTTGCTGATGCAGGCTACCGGTTCAGTGAACAGAAATGATGACCTGATATGGTTTTCGGGTCATCTTATCAGTAGGTTTATTTAGTTGTTTTATAACATTAATCTGCAAGTCTTGCAGAAATGATCTGGTCAGGTTCAGCTGGTGGTTCACCCGGATTAATGGCTTCAACCACTTCCATGCCAGATTCAACTTGTCCCCATACAGTATATTGTCCTGTCAGGTGTCCGCATCCGTCAAAACAGATAAAAAACTGGCTATCAGCGCTGTTTGGATCCATGGTGCGAGCCATGCCAACGGTGCCGCTTACATATTGGTATTCCGAAAACTCGGCATCCAGTTTCTGGCCAGATCCGCCCATGCCCGTACCTGTGGGGTCACCTGTTTGCGCCATGAAACCCGGTATCACGCGGTGAAAAATGATGCCATCATAATAGCCATCCTTCACGAGTTTCTTGATGCGGTTAACATGATTTGGCGCAAGGGTGCTTAACAGAGAAATGCGAATTTCCCCTTTGCTTGTATCCAGAATAAGGGTTTCGGCCTGTGCTGATGCTGTCATAATAAAACTTAATACTCCGGCAAGAAATAATTGAGCAAAACGCATGATGTGCTGCTTTCACTAAATGGATGATTTATCTGCTGAACTTGAAGGAAACCTCAGCGTTCGTCAAGCGGCCATCATAAAAGTGAAAAAATAATGTGAAACAAGAATGAAATTTCTTGCGATTTTTTCATTTGCATGAAAATATCAAAAGATTATTCAGATTTATGGATATGCAAACGATGCTTGATAAGACCTCCTCATCCTACCAAAATGCCCCGACGGGGATCAGGAATGATGTAAGCCATCCCATGACTCTACGTTCAACAGGACAGATTGGTCATGATATCCGCGCCCTCCGCCAAAGCCGGGACTGGACGTTGATTGATCTTGCCAATGAACTGGATCGATCTGTCGGCTGGTTGAGTCAGGTCGAGCGTGGGACGTCAGAGCCGGCCTTATCAGATCTTCGCAAAGTGGCCATGCTTTTTAATCTGCCGTTGAGTTTTTTCTTTTCCAGTTCACCTGAAAATGAAGAAAGTGATCATGTGGTGCGGGCACAGTCACGGCGTATCATGCATGATGATGCCACGGGTTTGCGGGAAGAATTGCTGTCACCTGATCTGGGTGGAAGGTTTGAAATGGTTCGGTCAGTATTTGCTGCTGGTACCATGATTGCCGAACCGGTTACACGACCAACCGAAGAGGCAGGCTATATCGTGTCAGGGCAATTGATCTTGACCATAGATGATCAGGTTTATGAATTGAATGCAGGAGATAGTTTTCGCTTTGCAGGTGAAGCGATGCAATGGAAAAACGAAGGCGACGTGGAGGCGGTGGTGATCTGGGTGATTGCGCCTCCCATCTATTAACCATTAACAGATTATATTTCAGGACAAATCACGGAGAGAAATAGCATGGCAGACACAACACAACAGCAAGATGGACAGAAAGCAACAGGACAGTTGCCGACTTCAGCGCGTGTCGTTGTTATTGGCGGGGGGTCAGTGGGTTGTTCGGTTCTCTATCATCTGGCCAAGATGGGATGGACAGATTGCTTGTTGCTGGAAAAGAACGAATTAACGTCGGGGTCAACATGGCACGCGGCAGGGAATTGCCCGAATTTTGTTGGTTCCTGGACAATGATGAAAATGCAGTCCTATTCAACCGAGTTATACAGGCAGCTTGGTGAAGAGGTGGATTATCCGATGAACTATCATGTGACCGGTGCAATCAGGCTGGCACATAGTAAAGAAAGAATGGATGAATTCCGCCATGTGCAGGCCATGGGTCGCCAGATGGGCGTTGATTTCGAAATGATGTCCAACGCTGATATGAAAAACGTGTATCCATTTCTGGAAACTCATGATCTGGAAGGTGGGCAATGGGACCCGCTAGATGGTGATATTGATCCGGCACAGCTGACGCAGGCGCTAGCCAAAGGCGCGCGTGATCTAGGTGCACAGATTATCCGCTTTTGTCCGGTGACCGGTGTCAGCCGGAAAGATGATGAATGGGTGATTGAAACCCCGATTGGTTCGGTAAGGGCAGAATATGTTGTTAATGCCGCCGGATATCGGGCGGATGAGGTTGGGAAAATGTTTGGCCGTGATGTGCCTTGCGTGTCGCTGGCACATCAATATCTGGTAACGGAAAGCATTTCTGAATTAACCGACCGTCAGGAAAAACTGCCGTTGCTGCGTGATCCTGATAGCTCCTATTATTTGCGTCAGGAAAAAGATGGACTATTGCTTGGCCCATATGAAAAAAACTGCCGCGCCCACTGGGTAGATAACGATGACCCGCGTCCGGCTGATTTTTCATTCCAGCTATGGAATGATGATCTGGAACGACTGGAATGGTATATTGATGATGCCTGCAAGCGTGTCCCCATTCTGGGAACAGCCGGTATCACCCGTGTTGTTAATGGCCCTATCCCCTATGCACCGGATGGACTTCCGTTGATAGGCCCTATGCCGGGGGTGCCGAATGCGTTTGAATGTTGTGTGTTCACATTTGGCATTGTTCAGGCCGGAGGAGCCGGAAAGCTGATGGCGGAAATCATCATAGAAGGAGAGCCGGAAACAGATTCATGGGCGGTCGACCCAAGACGTTTTACTGATCATGTTGATCGGGCGTATAGCATCGCAAAAGCTATTGAAACCTATTCTCATGAATATGCAACCCATTATCCGCAAATCCAGTGGCCAGCCGGACGCCCTGCTAAAATGTCACCTCTCTATGATAAGCTGAAAGCGATGGGGGCAGAATTCGGTGCTTATGGTGGCTGGGAAAGAGCAGACTGGTTCCCGCGAGAAAGTGATCTGAGAGAGCCAGCCATGAGCTTTAATCGTCAGCACTGGCATGATACGGTTGGCGCGGAATGCCGACATGTGGCGGAACATGCTGGTCTGATTGATTTAACAGGTTTCACCCGTTTCGAGGTTAAAGGCAACGGTGCCAGAGCATGGCTTGATACCATGGTAACAGGAAGACTGCCCAAAGCTGGGCGGATCGGACTTGTTTATTTTGCCACGCCAAAGGGCAAGATTCTCACAGAAATGACTGCCACATGCTTTGATGATGACCATTTCTGGTTAATCACCGGTGCTGGTGCCTTCTGGCATGATCGTGACTGGCTTAATGCCCATTGTCCGGATAATGGTTCGGTAACAATTACTGATCTGACCCGTGAGATGGGAAGTTTGCTAATCACTGGCTCCGCATCACCAGCCATTATGGAAGCCGTTACAGGTGAAAGCATGGCACAGGATCAGTTTAAATGGTTGACACATCGTGCAGGCAAGGTTGCCGGTGTCGATCTGCATCTGATCCGGGTGTCATTCGCGGGTGAGGCAGGATGGGAGTTGCATGTTCCCATGGCACAGATGGAAGCGGTCTATGATGCCTTAATGGCAGAAGGATCAGCTCATAATCTGAAACCATTCGGGATGCTGGCACTTGATTCCATGCGACTGGAAAAAGGCTATCGGTCGTGGAAATCTGATCTGACATCTGATTATACCATGCTGGAAAGTGGATTGGAGCGATGGGTGAAAACCGATAAGGAAGATTTTATCGGTCGTAGTGCGTTAATGGCTGAACAACAGCGTGGAGCTAGCCGTCGTTTTGTGGCCATGGTGCTGGATGATCCGGATGGAACGGAACCATTTGGTGAAGCTGTATATCTATCATCTATCCGGTCGGACGAAAAAGATATTGGGCTGATTGTATCAGCTGGCTATGGGCATCGGGTTGGTAAATCCATTGCTTATGGCATTGTTGACGAAGAGGCATTTGCCAATGGAAATCCTTCCCTTCAAGTCGAGGTATTAGGACGGATGCGTCATGCCCATATTATTGATGATGGCGTGCTTTATGATGCCGATAATGCCCGTGTTAAAGCATAAGGGGGAATAGAGATATGGCTATTACGCTACCATCACATGCAAAAGCCGTCATTATTGGTGGCGGTGTTATTGGCACGTCTGTCGCCTACCATCTGACCAAACTGGGATGGAAAGATGTGGTTCTTCTTGAACGCAAACAGCTCACCAGTGGCACGACATGGCATGCCGCGGGACTGATTGCCCAGCTAAGGGCAACCCAGAATATGACGCGGTTGGCAAAATATTCGCAAGAGCTTTACTTTCATCTGGAAGAAGAAACCGGTGTTTCCACAGGGTTCAAGCGGAACGGGTCTATCACGGTGGCACTAACCAATGAACGGATGGAAGAATTGCGGCGGTCGGCGGCGATGGCGCGTGCCTTTGGTGTTGAAATCGATGAAATCAGCACGGCTGAGATTTTAAACCTCTACCCCGGATTAAATGTCGAAGATGCGGTCGGCGGTGTTCATCTGGCAAAAGACGGACAGGGTGATCCTGTTAATATTACCCAAGCACTGGCTAAAGGGGCGCGTAATGGCGGCGCAAAAATCTTTGAAGGTGTTAAAGTCGTCGATATTATTACCCAGAACGGGGTAGCGGCGGGGGTTGAAACCAGTCACGGCACCATTAATGCTGAATATGTTGTGAATTGTGGGGGTATGTGGGCGCGTGAGATTGGTGCGATGGCAGGCGTTTCTGTCCCTTTACATGCTTGTGAGCATTTTTACATTGTCACAGAAGGTATTGCCGGGTTGCAATCGAATTTGCCTGTCTTGCGGGTTCCGGATGAATGCGCCTATTACAAAGAAGATGCTGGCAAGATCATGCTTGGCGCATTTGAGCCAAACTCAAAGCCGTGGGGTATGGATGGTATACCGGAAGATTTTGAGTTTGATTCATTGCCTGAAGATATTGACCATTTTGAACCCATTCTGGAAAAGGCGATCAACCGTCTGCCTATTCTTGCTGAAGCGGGTATCCAGACATTTTTCAATGGCCCTGAAAGCTTCACTTCCGATAATCGCTATCTGATGGGAGAAGCGCCGGAAGTCAAAAATTTCTTTGTCGCGGCCGGGTTTAATTCGGTCGGCATTCAATCCGCTGGTGGGGCTGGTATGGCTCTTGCGGAATGGATGGATAAAGGCAACGCCCCAATGGATTTGTGGGATGTTGATATTCGCCGGATGATGCCGTTTCAGGTCAACCGATCCTATTTACGGGAACGGGTGAGTGAAACACTAGGGCTGCTTTATGCGGATCATTTTCCCTATCGGCAGGTAGAAACAAGTCGGTCTGTCAAGCGTTCGCCAATTCATCACAGACTGGAAGAAAAAGGGGCCTGTTTTGGTGAGGTGGCTGGCTGGGAACGGGCCAACTGGTTCCTGCCGGAAAGTGCGGCGGCCAAGGGAATGAAGCCAGCATATGAATATTCATGGAAGCGTCAGAACTGGTTTGATTATAACGCCGCAGAACATAAAGCTATCCGCAATCATGTCGGTCTATTCGATATGTCTAGTTTTGGCAAAATCATGATAATGGGCAAAGATGCCGAAGCGGTATTACAGAAAATTGCCTGCAATAATGTGGCTGTTGAACCTGGCAAAATTGTCTATACGCAATTTCTGAACAGTGATGGCGGCATTGAAGCAGATGTCACTATCACACGGCTTGATCAGGATCGCTTTATTATTGTTACACCAGCGGCAACCATTCAACGTGATCTGAACTGGATTAAACGGCATACTCCTGATGATGCGCATTGCTCGGCACTGGATGTGACGGCAATGGAATCTGTTCTGGTTGTAATGGGGCCGGAAGCCAGAGATTTTCTTCAGCCGCTTATCCCGCAATCACTAGCCAATGATGATTTTCCCTTTGGTACCATGCAGAATGTGGAAATAGGTCATGGTATGGCGCGCGCCCATAGAGTGTCCTATGTCGGTGAACTGGGCTGGGAACTTTATGTATCCAGTGATATGGCGGTGCATGTTTATGATGAATTAATGAAACGTGGTCAGGATCATCCGCTGGCGTTATGTGGATTACATACGCTGGATTCTTGCCGTATTGAAAAAGCCTTTCGTCATTTTGGCCATGATATATCCAGTGAAGATCATATTTTGGATGCAGGGCTAGGCTTTGCCGCCCGTGTTAATAAACAATCTGGCCGCTTTGGTGATTTTATCGGCCGTGATGCGGTTGTCCGCCGCAAAGAAGACGGGGTAAAGGCACGCATGATGCAATTCCGCCTCAATGATGCTGACCCTCTGCTCTATCACAATGAACCCATTATCCGCGATGGTGAAATTGTCAGCTATCTGACTAGTGGAAATTATGGGCATCATCTGGGTGGGGCAATTGGTATGGGCTATGTGCCTTGCCGTGATGATAACGATGATGCGGCCGCTATGCTGGCATCAGATTATGTCATCAATGTTGCTGGTGCAGATATCACGGCACAAGCAAGCTTAAAGCCTATGTATGATCCTGATGCTTCCCGCATGAAAGCCTAGTAATTTTTTTAAGAGTAGGGAAATACCATGAATAGATATCCTATCCCACAATCCCCAAGGTCTGCCCGCAGAGCAGGCGGAAGGCAAGCCAGAAAAGAATTGAGATCATCACCGCTAGCAGATGATTTGCGCCCTGTTCGCCCGGGGTTATCTGGTGGTGCCTATAAACCACTTGATGATCAGGGCGTATCGGCAATCAGTGACACTATTTTTCAGATACTGGAAGAAATCGGTTTATCGCAGGCGCCTGAATCCGGGATCCGTTATATGACCGATGCCGGAGCCGTTTGCGGCGATGATGGGCGGGTCAGGTTTTCTCGTATGCTGGTTGAAGATACGATTGCCAATGCCGCGCGTCAGATCACTCTTCATGGACAAACCGCTGATTTTGATTTGGACCTGTCGGGGTCAAAGGTGCATTTCGGAACAGCTGGTGCGGCAGTGCATCTGGTTGATGTCGAAGGCCGGGTTTACGATGAAAGCCGGCTTCAGGATATTTATGATGCTGCCCGTATCGTGGAACAGATGGATAATATCCATTTCTTTCAGCGGCCAATGGTAGCGCGTGATATTGCTGATGCGCGTGATCTTGATCTTAATACATTATATGCCTGTATTTCAGGTACCCGCAAACATGTTGGAGTTAGCTTTACAGAAGCGGATTATGTGCCAGAAGCACTGGAAATATTACATAAGGTTGCTGGCGGGGAAGAACAATGGCGGGCGCGTCCATTTGTTTCCAATTCTAACTGTTTTGTTGTGCCGCCTCTGCGCTTTGCGACTGAATCCTGCCTTGTTATGGAAGAAGTGATTAAGGGTGGGATGCCGGTATTATTGCTATCAGCAGGACAGGCTGGTGCGACAGCCCCTGCCAGTATTGCCGGTGCTGTGGCACAAGCGGTGGCAGAAGTGCTGGCCGGGCTTGTCTATGTTAACGCCATGATACCGGGGCATCCGGCCATATGCGGAACATGGCCATTTGTATCAGACTTGCGAACAGGGGCAATGTCAGGCGGTTCAGGGGAACAAGGCTTGCTTACTGCCGCCTGTGCCCAGATGATCAATCATTTCGGGCTTCCGTCAGGGGCAGCGTCCGGAATGGCTGATGCTAAAATGCCAGATGCGCAATCTGGTTACGAAAAAGGCTCAACCTCCGTGATGGCAGGTCTGGCTGGTTTGAATATGGTGTATGAATCCGCTGGTATGCACGCTTCACTGCTTGGATTTTGTCTGGAAAGCCTGATTATTGATAATGATATGTTGGGGCAGGCAATGCGTTGTGTGCGTGGGGTTGAAGTGAATGCAAACACGCTTAGCGTTGATGTGATGCGTGATGTCTGCATTGATGGCCCCGGACATTATCTGGGGCATGATGCAACCATCAAAGTCATGCAGACGGAATATGTTTATCCTGAATTAGCTGACCGGTCATCGCCAAAAGAATGGGAAGAAAACAATAAACCGGATCTGTTGCAGATGGCGACAGTAAGAAAGAAAAAAATTCTCGAAAATGTTTTCCCCGACCATATTACATCAGAAACCGACGCGCTGATCCGTCAGCATCATAATATCTTGCTTAATCGCTAAGATCATGTAGCCTGATTCTATGTGGCGACTATCGGGGGGGATAGTCGCCATTTTTTTACGGCTTTATTTGATATAATGCCTAATGCCGGTCGCCGTAATACAGCGTGACGGTATGTTTGGCTTCTGCAAAAAAGAGCCAGCGTTCCACCATGATTCCAGCCATATGGATAACTGCTGCCAGTACCAGCAAGGCCGCTGATTGCGGATATAATCCCAGCACCAGAAGAGGGATGACTGCCGCCAATGCCAAAGCAATGACAGCTAGTCTGACAGCATGTTTGCGGGCAACAACAAACCCCATTTCATGTTGTAGCCAGTTTTCTTCTGTATGTGGCGGCATGATCATGCGTACCTGACCTAATGCCCCCAATCCGGTAGCAGATTCCGGCGTTGATCCTGAACCCTCTTTGCCAGCACTATGCCACCAGATGATTTTGACCAGACTGGCCAGAATAATCATTCCTATACCCCACTGGCTTAGTTGTATCGGGGGCGTGCCAGCCAGTGCCTGTAATGCAGCCCCCAGCAAACAGCCGCCAGCAAGCGCAAGCAGGATAAACACGACCGGCGTCAGGATATGATGCCACCGCGCTATGGTTTTCAGAGATGCATAAATCATTGCTGTTGTGTAAATGGTAATCAGGCTCATGACGCTGACAACGATACCAAGCCATGGTCGAGCCATTCCTGTATATAGTTGATCCAGAAAATATCCGGCTAGAACAATAGTGGTTAGCCCTGCCATCACCCCTTCACGCGAAAGCCATGAACTTCGCCACTGGCTCATGGCACGCCATGCCCGTTCCGGATGTCCTAAATGCAAGGTTGATGAAATTACCCCAGCACCAATCAGCCCTAGAGATACTGCCGCATGGATGACGACCCATAAGCTTGATGATGCTGTTACCTGTCCAAGCCCGATCAGTACCGCAAGGCCAAGACCAAGACCGGATAAGGTTGTGAAAATGATGAGTGAGGCCGCAGGGCGCATGATATTCTCCTATCCTTATCCCGGTAACTGATCAAGAGCCTGATCAAGCCATTTCCAGAACCCTTTCGGGGTTGTTTTCTTTGCCATGGCAACCAGATCAACATCTTCGGTTTCGTGCTGAGGGCGTGGCCGTGGCGGTAGATATTTATTAACCGGCTTGGTATTCTGTTCAGGCATCAGATCATAACCGCCGCGTCTGGCAACAAGCTTGCTGACATCAGATTCCGGATCACCAAGGTCACCAAAATGCCGCGCGCTTGTCGGGCAGGTGCGCACGCAGGCGGGAACACGATCTTCTTCTTCCAGATGTTCATTATAGATACGGTCAACACAAAGCGTACATTTTTTCATCACGCCTTCAGCCGGATCCATTTCTCTTGCACCATAAGGGCATGACCATGCACATAATCCGCATCCAATGCACCAATCTTCATGCACCAGCACAATGCCATCCTCTTCCCGCTTATATGATGCGCCTGTCGGGCATACCGTGACGCAAGGGGCATCTTCGCAATGCAGACAGGATTTGGGGAAATGTACAACTCTTGCTTCTGCTCCCTTGCCAGCTTCAAAGGCATGAACACGATTTAACCAGGACCCTGATGGATGTTCTCCATAGGGATCACTATCTGATAACGGGGCGCCATATCCGGCGGTGTTCCATTCTTTGCAGTTCACCACGCAGGCCTGACAGCCAACGCAGATATCCAGATCAATCACGAGCCCAAGTTTTTTTTCAGTTGAAGAAGGCAGGCAGGTCATTGGCTTCCTCCCTTTTTGTCATTTGCAATAATTCTGTCACCATAGCGCAACATATCCGGCTTTTCAGGCATATCCGGCGGGGCGGCCAGGATGGGAAAATCCGGATCAATCACCGGATGGTCGGTCGCTTCGGCTTTAGTAATATTTACCTTGAGATCATACCACGCCGCCTGACCAGTAATCGGATCAGAGTTTGCCCACCGCAATCCATCACCTTTCATGGGCAATAATTCATGGATCAGATGATTGAGCAGAAAGCCTTTACGGGCTTCCGGTGCATCTTTATCCAGTTGCCATGCGCCGCGGCGTTTGCCAATCGCATTCCATGTCCAGACGGTATTCGGGTTTATTCCTTCCATAACGGCGACAGGAACCTTGATCTTGCCGTGATGAGATTCCACCCATACCCAGTCGCCATCGGTCACATCAAGGGATTGTGCCAGATTGCCGGGGATAAATAACGGGTTATGACCATGGATTTGCCGGAGCCACGGATTCTGCGACCCCCATGAATGATACATAGCCATAGGACGTTGCGTCAGGGCATGAATAGGATAAGTGTTGGCATTAACGGCGCTAGCTTCGAATGGTTCATACCAGCTAGGCAGAGGGGTAAAACATGTCTTGACCTGATCGCGCATATGATCCGGCGGCTGAACATTACCATGGCCTTCAGCAGCTAGCCGGAACTTCTGTAATTCTTCCGAATAGATCTGGAAACAATATGGTTCTGGTTTGTCAAAGAAACCCATTTTAACGGCAAAATCCTGATAATGGCTATTTGCCATTTTAAAGAAACGCGCGTTTTCTGGTAATTCTTCTGACCAGAATCCCCCATTTTCAATATATTGCTGGACTTGATCCGGATGCGGTTCTCCGCGGCCAGCCGCGTCCCCATCTTTGCCGCGAAACCCGGCCAGAGGGCCAATGCCCGGCTTGCGTTGATGCCTGATCATATAATCGGCATAATCAGCATAAAGCGGGTTGCCATCATCATCAACCATACCGGGAAGGCCAAGACGGGCCCCTAAATCAAGTAAAACGGACTGGAATCCCCGAACGTCCCGATCAGGTTTCACCACCGGCCAGCGAATAGCATCTGCAACCGTATCAGGTTCACAAATCGGGCGATCCAGAAGTGAGATACAATCATGGCGTTCCAGATAGGTGGTATCTGGCAGAATCAAATCCGCATATGCCACCATTTCCGATGAATAGGCATCAGAATAAATGATTTTCGGAATGCGGTATTCCCCAGTGTCAGGGTTGGTTTCGGTCAGCATATCGATAACGCCGCGGGTATTCATGCTAGAATTCCACGCCATATTTGCCATATACATGAATAGCACATCAACGTCATAGGGATCACCAGCATAGGCATTGGAAATCACCATATGCATCAGACCATGTGCAGATAAGGGCGCATCCCATGAATAGGCTTTATCAATCCGGCTAGGTGTCCCATCAGCATCAACAAGCAAATCATCAGGTGATAAAACATAGCCTAATGGCGCGCCCGGTAGGGGGGTATCAGGTTTGATCTGATCTGCTTTTCCGGCTGGACGCGGGTGAATATGCGCGGGTTTTGGATAAGGTGGTTTGAACCGGAACCCCCCGGGGGATTCCACACTACCGATTAAAATCTGTAAGATATGAAGAGCGCGGCAGGTTTGAAAACCATTGGAATGGGCAGATATACCCCGCATGGCATGCATGGATACTGGCCGGCCAATCATGGTTTCATGGCGTTCGCCTTTCCAGTCCACCCATGGCTCATTAATCACGACTTCGCGGGTAAAGGCCGCATCAGCAATTGATTTTGCCAGTTGATAGACCCGTGATGCAGAAATGCCTGTTCTGTCTTCGGTTGCTTCGGGGCTATATTTTTCATCAAACCATTCTTCGACCATAAGCATGAATGATGGCACCGCAACGCCACCTGATTTCAAGGTAATCTCAGCCTTGAGAAGAGGGCGGATACCAGCTTTATCATAAGCCACGGTCTTGCCGGTTTTTGTATCAATGACTTGCGGTTTATTGTTGTTATCACGCAGGAATAACCCATCATCAGCCTGTCCCGGATTGCGAATAACCAGCCATGGGGCATTGGTGTAACGCATCAGATAATCCAGATCAATCTGACCGGTTTTCATCAACACATGGATGAGCGACATGATAAGTAATCCATCCGTGCCGGGGGTGATCCCAACCCAGTCATCTGCCACCGCTGAATAACCTGTCTGAACAGGATTGATCGATATAGTCCGGATGCCACGTTCTTTTAATTTACCCAAACCGATTTTGATAGGATTGGAATCATGATCTTCGGCCACCCCAAACATCAGGAACAATTCTGTTCTTTCCCAATCAGGTGAGCCAAATTCCCAGAATGCCCCGCCAATGGTATAAATCCCGGCAGCTGCCATATTCACCGAGCAGAAACCGCCATGAGCAGCAAAGTTAGGCGTGCCAAATTGCTGTGCCCACCAGCCTGTTAACGCCTGACTCTGATCTCTGCCGGTAAAGAAAGCCAGTTTTCGGGGGTCACTTTCCCGGATAGGTTTTAGCCAGGATGTTGCCATTGTGAGGGCTTCATCCCATGAAATAGGCTCAAACTTTCCTTCCCCCCGCTTCCCCACTCGTTTAAGAGGTGACTGCAATCGTGCCGGTGAAAGATGTTGCATAATTCCTGCTGATCCTTTGGCACATAATACCCCCTGATTTACAGGGTGATCACGATTGCCTTCGATATAACGAATCTCATCACCCTTCATATGGACGTTAATTCCGCATCGGCAGGCGCACATATAACAGGTTGTTTTTGCAATCCGGTCGGATGGTGCAGGAGATAAATTTAGATTCTTGTCATCAGGCATAAGTTTTATTCCACTAAAATGAAAGCTAATTAGAATATATTTGCGCGGCAAGTGCAACCGATGCGAGTCTTGCTGAGGGTGGATCAGCTCTACTTGTCAGCATAATGGGGACTTTTCCGCCAGTTACTATGCCAGCGGCGCAAGCACCTTTGAACCAGACCAGCGATTTATAGAGAACATTCCCGGATGTTAATTCTGGCATAACAAGCGCGTCGGCATGACCGGCTACCGGATCATCATTTAACCCCTTGATGCGCACCGCTTCGGGGCTGATCGCCAGATCAAAGGACAACGGCCCAGAGATATCCGCGTCAGCAACATGCAATCTGCCCCAATCGGCTAGTTCTTTTGCTGCCATGGATGATGGCACGGACGGGATAGGGGTTTCGGTAGCTGATATAATAGCAATGGCTGGCCGTGCCTGACCAAGCGATTGTGCTACACGCACCAGTTCGGTCAACATAGTCTGGCGAGTTTTCATATCCGGTTCAACATTGACCGCTGCATCGGATATCAAAAGCGGTTTGCCCCCATCTGCCGAAAACATGGCAAAGATATGCACCATCCGCTTATCGCCCCTGATGCCGTGGTCACGTTTAAGCATACCAGACATAAACCTATCCGTATGGACATGACCTTTCATCACTGCATGGACACGGCCATCATGAACCAGCGCAATGGCCGCCATGACGATATCGTCTTCACCAGATGCAGGGGTGATATCAATGCCGGTGATATCCCAGTTGAGGCTATGGGCATGGTCTTGGATGATATCCCTGTCGCCGATGAGATGCGGGGTTGCTATCCCGTGCTTACTGGCCATCATGGCTGTTTCCATAGCCACCATGGTATTCGCACCTACTATTGCCATGACAAAACCGGCGCCGGCATTTTGTTTCGCCTGATCAAGCAACCAATCAGGGCAAATCGGTGTAGCAGAAGTCAAAAAGGAAGATATGCCAGAATGGGTCATATGGTGATAAAGATTGGGGTGATGTTATCTAGATAACGCAACGGAAAATGCCTGCTTATAGAAAGATGATTGCGCACCAGATAGGAAGATATGATTCCTATCTGGTATGATGAATGATGCGATAGATTATCCGAATACACGGCTCAATGCTTGATCAACCGCATCCGTAATTTCATTAATATCATCCTTGCTGGCAATAAGAGCAGGGCTAAAGCATAGCGTATTGTTAAAGCCCGGCACGGATCGGTTTGTAGCCCCGATCACAACACCTTGCTGCATACAGTCAGCAACAACAGCCTGCACCAGTTTTTCTGGTGCGGGTTTTTTTGTCTGACGATCAGCGACAAGTTCAGCGCCGCAGAACAGACCTTTGCCACGCACATCGCCGATTACCGCATGTTTTTCAGCCAGAGCATTTAGGTTTTCAACCATATGCGCCCCCATGGCTATGGTATTGTCCAGCAAGCCTTCGTCTTCGATAATCCGCATATTTTCAATCGCCGCAGCAGGGCCAGCCGTGCAGCCGCCAAAAGTTGAAATGTCACGAAAATAATTCATAGGATCACTAGCATCATCCTTGAACATGTCAAAAACCTCTTCGGTTGTAACCAGACAGGCAATAGCGGCATAACCAGATGCCACGCCTTTTGCCATGGTGACCAGATCAGGCTTGATGCCATAATTCTGATACCCGAACCATGTCCCGGTCCGGCCGACGCCGCATACCACTTCGTCGATATGAAGCAGGATATCATATTTTTTGCATATTTCCTGAACGCGCTCCCAATAGCCTTCGGGAGGGGTAATGACGCCGCCGCCTGCTGTTACCGGTTCCAGACAAAGTGCGCCGATGGTATCTGCGCCTTCTGCAAGGATAACTTCCTCAATCGCATCAGCGGCGCGTTTACCATATGCTTCACCTGTCACATCCCACTGGGCGCGATATTCAAGGCAGTGTGGGACGCGGACAAAACCGGGGGTATAAGGGCCATATTGGGCATTACGTTCATCCTGACCACCGGCGGATAGACAGGCGATGGTTGTGCCGTGATAATCTCTATCCCGATAGAGGATTTTATGCTTTTTGCCGCCATACCGCTTATGGGCAATCTGGCGCACCATTTTAAAGCCCTTTTCATTCGCTTCTGAGCCAGAATTACAATAATAGACCCGCGACATACCCGGCATTTTATCCAGCAGCATGTCAGAAAAAATGGCACCGGGGATAGACCCTGTTGATCCAGCAAAATAGTTCATTTTTATAAGCTGGTCACGAACAGCATTGGCAATGCTTTCCCTGCCATAGCCGACATTGACCGTCCATACACCGCCTGAAACAGCATCAATATGCTCTTTACCCTTCTGATCCCAGACACGCATGCCTTTGCCTTCAACAATGATCCGTGGTTCACCTGTTTCGAAAGGCTTGTGCTGAATCAGATGATGCCATATATGGGCGCGATCAAGTTCAACAATCTGAGATATGTCATTATCGTAAAATTTACCGTCCATCTGAGATCTCCTACAAGGCAGGTCGTGTTTTCCATTCTATTAGCAGAATGGTATATATTTACTAAATTGAAAAGAAGTTTATTAGGTGTTTATGGTTTCTTGAAGCCTTTTTACTTGCTGAATACTATACATGATACTTCATGATCTGCTAGAGCGTGACTTTTTCGGTATGACCATCCACGGCCATCGTCATGCCAGTGATTGACCGCGCTTGTGGTGATGCCAGAAAGACTGCCATATCGGCCACGTCCTCAGCGGTGACAAAGCGGCGTAAAGACGCGCAATCAGCATAGCCCTGACGCAATTCTTCCGGCGTAATGCCGCGGGTGGCGGCTTCGCGTGCAATGACGCCATCCATGCGCTCACCTTCAACAGACCCGGGGCAGATCGCATTTACCCTTATGCCCGATTCCCCCAATTCCATGGCCAGGGTTTTCATAAGCCCGATAATCCCCCATTTTGCCGTTGCATAGGGGGATCGATACGGATATCCCCATTGGCCGGCCGTAGAAGAGGTCAGCGTGATGACACCACTTTTCTGGTTTTTCATGATGGGCGTGGCGAGTTTGGCGGCAAGGAAACTGCCATCCAGATTCACCGATAAACACTGCCGCCAGTCATCAAGCGAAACGTTTTCAATGGATGCTGTGGGGCCTGCTATACCTGCATTTGCCATCAAGACATCCAGCCGCCCCCATTTATCCATTATCATATCAAAAGCGGATTGCATCTGATCCGGATTGGCGGCGTCAGCTTCACATATTTCAAGCGCTGGCAGAGCTGCTTTGGCGGCTGCAAGGGCATCCCGATTAGTATCGGTGACGGCAACATGCGCGCCAGTTTTGAGAAAAGCGTTCGCCATGGCAAGCCCGATGCCTGACCCGCCTGCGGTAATAAAGACATGCTGATTGGCTGAATGATATGTGTTGGTCATGATATTCCCCTTATTGCTGATCCGTTATAGTAAGGATGACGGAACCGGCTTTCCCTGATTTTTCCACGGCTTCATGTGCTTTCGCCGCTTCTTCTAATGGCAATTGTAAAGCGATCAGTTCGGTTATGCTGTTATTGTTTAGCCATTGGTCAATAGCATGCACTGCCCGCTGTCGGTCAGACTGATCAAGAAGATAGACAAGCATCATGGTCAGGGTGATATTTTTGAACATGAATGGATAAAACGGGATTTCAGGCCGCATGGCTAATGCTGATCCATAGCTGGCAATACTGCCGCTTTCGTTCAAAACAGTGGCGAGCATATCGGCGTTAATGCCGAATTCTGATTCAATAGCATGGTCAATGCCGCCAGATAAATCCAGAATAGCATAAGCCAGATCATCCATTTTATAATTCAGGACATGGTCAGCACCGGCCCGGCTTGCCGTTTCCATGCTGAGCGGGGTTGATGCTGTGGCTATAACAGTTTTTGCGCCTGCAGCTTTTGCCATCTGAACGGCATAGCGGCCAACAACGCCGCCGCCGCCACTTACCAGAACAGTTCCGCCGTCAACGGATTTGCCGCAACAGACCGCATGTGCCGCGGTTATTCCGGGGATACCCAGACAGGCGCCATGAATGAAACTGGTTCCGGCAGGAAGCGGAATGACCTGTTCCACAGGCAGAGTGATATATTCAGCCGCTGATCCATAGGCCCGTTTCCAGCCGGCATTATAAACATAAACCCGGTCACCGGCAGCATATGCGGTGACATCATTAGCAACAGCATCGACAATACCGGCACCATCACTATGTGGAATGACTTCAGGAAAAGGCATTGCGGCGGTATTATTGCCGCTTCCACCACGCATTTTTACATCCGAAGGATTAACACCAGAGGTCATTAATCTGACCCGAACTTCACCCTTTTCTAGATCGGGTATCGGGCGGTCTACCAGTTCCAGCACCTGTTGTGCCGCGCCTTTTTCCCGATAAATGATACATCGCATCAATTTTGACATTATGGCCTTGCCTTTCTCATCAAATTTATTCAATATTTATTCATACAGATTAGACTATCTTTTACTAAATTTGTTGCTGGGTAATAAGTCATAATTATAGCGGTATGAGGATTGACGATGGAAGAGGTATTTTCAAGGCGTAAGGTTCTTACACCTAAAGAATTACGTTGGTTGAATGAACGATCTGACCTGATGGGCTGGTTACAGATGCTTAGTCATCTGGGGCTGATTGCAGCGTTATGTGTTGGGCATTACATGGTCATGGGCACATGGTGGGTACTACTTACCGGTTTTGGTCTTGGTGTTTCACTTAACTTTCTTTATGCCGCACAGCATGAACTGTCACATTGGACAGTGTTCCGCACCAAATGGCTGAATGAATGGTTTGGCCGCTTGATCGGTTTCTTTATGTTATTCCCAAGGGATTTTGACCTGATTATGCATTACTCGCATCATCGATATACACAGGACTGGAGCGGGGATGGTGAGCTTGTGCGCCAGCCATATACCCTGTCGTCATATCTGTTATGGATGGTTGGGGTGACTTATTGGCGGAATCGCATCTGGGGAATCATCCGACGTGGATCAGGTATCATCATTGAACCCTATATCCATGATAATGAGAAATCTAGGGTAATCATGGAATCCCGTCTTCATATTCTGGGTTATGCTATTATTGCTGGCCTGTCTATCTGGTTTGCCAGATGGGAAGCCCTGACATTCTGGATTCTTCCCATTATTTTATGCAAGCCTGTGCATCAATTACAGAATACCATCGAACATCTGGGGCTATCGCATGAAAAAGATATTATGAATAATACACGCTCGACACGCACCAATTTCTTTATGCGGTGGTTGTGCTGGCAGATGCCTTACCATACTGCCCATCATAGCTTTCCTTCCGTGCCATTCTGGAAACTGAAAGCATTGAACAATAAAATCGAAACAAATGTCGGGCCTGTCCACCGCATGGGCTGGATTGAGTTTCAGATTGCTGTTCTCAAAAAGCTATGGTCAAAAGATGAAAGCCAGTATCCATCAAATGAGGTATGGGTTGTTCCCAAAAAGAACGGTGGCCATATGACATTAGAAGCATAGCCGCTATCGGTTTAACCTGAAACTAGAGGGTCGTTATGGCAGTATCACTCAAAACCTATACGTCACTCTGGGCGATGCAGCCACATGATCATACAGGGACAATTCTTAGCTATGATGCAGTCTGTGCCAAAGTGGCTGAGGCTGGATATGATGGGATGGCCATTGATCTGGGGGCAGGTGATGTTGCCCAGGCCAGAGAAGTAGCCCCAATCATGGATAAATACGGGTTGACGCCGTTAATCGTCGCTTTCCCGAAAACCATAGCTTCCCTCGAAGATACCCTGATCATGGCAAAGGATTTCGGTGCGCCATTTGTTGATGTGATCGGGCAGGTGATGCCGCTATCTGTTGACGGGATGATCCCTGTGATCAGAACATGGATGGATATGGCTGATCGTATCGGGATGCCTATCCAGTTTGAAACCCATCGCAATTGTATCACAAATGATCTGTTTTCGACCCTATGCCTGATTGATGCTATTCCGGAAATGCGGCTTTGTGCAGATTTATCGCATTTTGTTGTAGATCGTGAGTTTAAACTGCCGATGAGCCGTGATGAACTCAATATGATCAGCCGTATTCTGGAACGATCAGACAGTTTTCAGGGGCGTGTGGCCAGCCGCCAGCAGATACAGCTTCAGCTTGATTTTCCTCAACATCAGAAATGGGTTGAACTGTTCAAAATCTGGTGGCGTGAGGGCTTGAATAGCTGGCTTGAGCGTAACGAAGACGGGGATTGCCTCTTTCTCTGTGAATTAGGGCCACCTGAATATGCGATGACAGATAGCAACGGGGTTGAAATGTCTAATCGCTGGGAAGAAGCCTTGATGATCAAAGGCTGGATCGAAGACATGTGGCAAGAGTTAACGGCCTCTCACTAATTCCCTATCCTTACGCCATCACGCAAATGGCGATAAGGCAACCGGTTTAACCGGCATTCGAATAATCCGGGGGATGCCACATGAATAATCTGGCTTGCTAAATGTTCAAAATCGGCACGATAGTGAACGGTGCTTTTCAGGGCAATGATCCGTGTACTGGTCAGGTCAATTCCGAAACTGGTAAAAAAACACTGGTCAAGGCATTGCGTGCGATATGAACTTACCACAAGGTGGATATTGTTTGCGCCATGTATAGACACAAGACAGCTAAGACCGATTTCTGCTTCACCGCCGCCATACATATCACCGGTATATGTAAATCTGCCATCATGCAAAGCTTCAACGGTAAAACATCCTTCAAACGGGGTATCTTCCATGACAGCAGACTGGCCACCTAGTGGGGTATTTAACAGATTGCCATTACCAGCTTCATGGGCGGCTTTGACAAAATCCGGGTCACAAATCACCCCCATAACTACATTTTCGGCATGAGATTCATATAACGCTTTCAGCAATCCGGTTGTATCAGCACTGCCGCCGGCCCCGGGATTATCCTGAACATCTGCCAGAATAACAGGCTTGCCATGTGTTGATGCCATAGCCGCCTTTACCGCCGGATATGGGTCAATGAGCATAGGATCAAAATCAGCTTCGCGCGTCATGACCATATCCCAAATTTCATCAGCTATATCATTAGCCTGTGCTGGCGTGGATGCATAAGCCAGCACGGAGGCGCCACAATCTGGAATGTCAGAGGCGCTGAAACCCATAGCCAGATCAGCAAAAGCCCCCTGATTGCCATCGATATGGGCAAGGTGACCATAAATGGACTGGCAGGGATCATGGCCGGTATATTGTGCGGGCAAAGCAATCAGAAAAGGAATTTGCCGGAACGCTGGATAGATTTTATGCCCTGCCATCAATCGCAATAATTCCGCCATGGCCCTTGACCCTGTTTCTGCCATGTCCAGATGCGGATAAGTGCGATAGATAGTTATCACATTGGCTAAATCCACCATTTGCTGTGTGATATTGGCATGGAGATCAAGACTGATAGCGATAGGAATCTGATGACCGATACGCGATCTGATCCGGCGTAATAATTCGCCTTCACCATCAAAATAGCTGGAGGTCACCATTGCCCCATGCAAATCGAGATATATTCCGTCACAAGCACCGGCGGCGTCAAGCCCATCACAGATCATGGTGGAAATGCGATCAAATGCATCATCGGTTACATATCCCCCCGGTTCTGCCGCGCACCATACAAGTGGCATCAACGTTATCTGATCCTGAGATTGGCGGTTGGCCAGAGCGGTTTCAATTGCTCCGGTTATAGGCAGGTTCATTCCTTTAGTGACGGTGATCACGTCCTGACCAGTAGTAAGCCCAGGCCATGAATCTGCCATAACAAAATCATCATATTCTGTTACCGTTGGGGCAAAGGTATTGGTTTCATGTTGGAAACCGCCAATCGCAATCCGCATATGCGGCTCCCGCAATTATGATGGGCTATATCAGTAATGCTAAGATATGCCTTTTTCTTTCATTTTGGCAATAGCGGCATCTCCAAGATTATCCTTACCCCGGCTTTCCAGAAGCTGATCAAGCCATTTGGGGTCCATTTCAGGGACAGACCCTAGCAATAATTCGGTATAGGGATGGTGAGGTGGCTTGAACATTTTGGATTTAATACCCTGTTCTACTACATAACCATCTTTCATGACGACCACCTCATCAGCGATAGCCCGCACGGTGGCCAGATCATGTGTAATGAACATATAGGACAGATCAAGATCAGATTGAAGCCGGTCAAGCAGTTTCAATATTCCTTCTGCTACCAGT
The DNA here is from genome assembly GCA_049595035.1 of Puniceispirillales bacterium (SeqCode). Taxonomy (GTDB): domain Bacteria; phylum Pseudomonadota; class Alphaproteobacteria; order Puniceispirillales; family UBA1172; genus UBA12202. The sequence continues at coordinate 75,116 of JBMYKD010000003.1, forward strand.
TGATCTAGTGCGCTTGTCACCTCATCACAAATGATAACGGTAGGTTCGGCAGCAATTGCCCGGGCAATACCGATACGCTGTTTCTGGCCGCCTGAAAGTTCAGACGGCAGTCGGTCAATAAACTGATCAGGTTCCATTTCAATCATATGGAGCAGATCACGCACGCGATCTTCAAGGGCCTTTCCGGTCAGACCAAGATACATGCTGGCCGGTCGGGCAATCAGGTCACGAATACGAAGTTTTGGATTAAGCGCAGTATCGGCCATCTGATAGATCATCTGGATATGACGCAGCTGTTCCCGGTTTCTTGCCTGATAATTGCTAGGCAGGGTTTCACCCTGAAAATCCACGGAACCTATGCGGGGTGGAAGCAATCCGGTCACTACACGGGCTGTTGTTGATTTACCGCTTCCGGATTCGCCAACAACGGCAACTGTCCGGCGTTTATGGATATCAAAAGATACTTCTTTTAATACATCAACGCTGGCATGATATCCGGCGGTTACGGACTTAATGGAAATGACAGGTGTTTGATTTTTAACAGGTGGCTGTTCTTTGCGTGAATATTCACGAACGGCCCATAATGATTTTGTATAATCTTCGGATGGTTTTTTGAGCATGACCTCAGTTGCGGCCTGTTCAACCTCATCCCCCTTGAGCAGAACTTTGATACGATCAGCCATCTGTGCCACAACTGCCAGATCATGGCTGATGTAAATAGCGGCTGTATTAAACTCTTTGACAATTTCCTTAATCGCGGCCAGCACTTCAATCTGTGTGGTCACATCCAGAGCAGTGGTGGGTTCATCAAAAATAATCAAATCTGGCCGGCAGGATAACGCCATGGCGGTCATCGCGCGTTGTAACTGGCCGCCCGATACCTCATGAGGGTAACGAAGCCCGAAGGTATCCGGTGATGGCAGATTCATCCGGCTATAAAGATCGAGAGCATATTCGGATGCCTTGTTTCGGTTCATCACATTGTGGATAAGCGGGGTTTCACAAAACTGATCAATTAATTTATGCGCGGGATTAAAACTGGCAGCAGCAGACTGGGCAACATAGGCGATGCGCTTACCCCGCAACCCACGCAAGCTGGCTTTATCCAGTTGCATCAAATCCATGCCATCAAAAGTGATGCTGCCGTCAGTGATTTTACATCCATCACGGCAGAACCCCATAGCGGCCAGCCCCAGTGTTGATTTACCAGCGCCGGATTCACCAATAAGGCCTAGCACCTCACCCCGATATAAATCCAGATCAATGCCATTAATGATATCAACCCAGGTTTCGTCGCTTTTGCCTTTGATATGTATATTCCGCATCTGAAGCAGAATATCACCCTGTTTTGGTGTAGCGTCTGATTTGGCAGATGGGCGTTTTGTCATTATCTCTTCCTCAATCTTTTAGGCCACTAGCGCGGTGAAGCATCCAGTCCACCACAAAGTTTACAGCAATCGTCAAGAGAGCAATCGCGCCAGCTGGAATAAGTGGGGTAATATCACCAAAGCTGATCAGATCAGCATTATCGCGTACCATTGAACCCCAGTCAGCCATCGGTGGCTGTAAGCCAAGACCCATGAAGGACAGGGCGGAAATCATGAGGAAAACAAAACAGAAGCGAAGACCGAATTCAGCCGCTAATGGTGCGAGAGCATTAGGTAGAATCTCACGAATGATCAGATATAGTGTATTTTCCCCGCGTAGTTTAGCGGCTTCAATATAGTCAAGTTGAACAATATTAAGGGCAACAGCCCGGGCTATTCTGAACACACGTGTTGAATCAATAGTGGCAATAACAATAATCAGACTGAAGACGTTTGTGCCAAAAATCGTCAACATAAGAAGTGAGAAGATCAGCGAAGGGATTGCCATCAGCACGTCAATCATACGGCTGAGAATCTGGTCAATCAATCCACCCTTAAGCGCTGCATAAATACCGATAATAGTGCCAAAAATAAATGCTAGAGCCGTGATCAGAAAGGCAATGCCAACGGTGTTTCGTGCCCCATAGATCAGGCGGGTAAATACATCGCGCCCCAGATTGTCTGTCCCCAGCCAGTAATCAGAACTCCAAGGTTCAAATCCGGATGACAGAATTTCAGCTTCACCATAAGGGGCAATCATCGGCGCAAAGACAGCGCATAATATATAGATGATGATAACCAGCATGCCAAAACAGGCTGTTAACGGGGCTGTCCGGAATAATTTTGCTGTATTCTGACCGGATATCTGAATGAGTAATGCTCTGAAACACCACCCTGCGCCAAGCGAAACAAGAACAGCAAGGATGATCCATAATAAGATAATGAGATATGTCATAATGCGTTCTCTATCCTATCGTTGCCGCATCAAGCGTGGGTTAGTAACCGTGGAAATGATATCTGCCAGCAGATTAAGCCCAACATAGGCTGTGGCAAAAATCAGTGCCGTGGCCTGTACCACCGGCACATCACGGAATTTCACGCCATCAACCATGAGCTGACCCAGTCCGGGGAAGACGAAAACAATTTCCACAATAACAACCCCGGTAATCAGATAAGCCAGATTAAGCGCGACGACATTTACAATCGGCGCAATGGCATTCGGTAAAGCATGATGGACAATCACCCGCCGCGGCTTAACGCCTTTCAGGTTAGCCATTTCAATATAGGGAAGAGCTAACACATTGATGATTGCCGCTCTTGTCATTCGCATCATATGGGCGGTCACCACCAGCGTCAGTGTTAAAGCAGGCAGAAAGCACACATAGATTTTATCCATAAAATCTGATTGGGGATTAATATTTGCCATTGATGGGAAATAACCCGACAGGGCAAAGAAATAGATCAGGATATAGCCCACGAGAAATTCTGGCATCGAGATGGCGGATAGGGCGGTTGCATTTGAAATGCGGTCAAAATAGCTGTTGCGGAACAGAGAGGCAATCATACCAAGAATCAGGGCCAGCGGAACCGCAATGCATGCTGTGTATAATGTCAGGAATAGGGTGTTCTGTAATCGGGGGGCAATGAGATCGGCAATCGGTTTTTTGAGGGCAAGCGAGTTACCAAAATCCCCTTGCAGAATACCGCCAAGCCAGTTGATATAACGGGTATGTGCTGGTAAATCCAGACCAAGTTCTTTTCGGATGGCGGCGACATTTTCTGGTGTCGCCTGCTGTCCAAGTATGGTTTCGGCCAAATCACCGGGTAGGGCTTCAACAGAAAGGAAGATCAATAATGATAACAGCAGCAAGGTTAGAACCCCTAAACCTAAGCGCTTGATTATCATTTTTATTACATTTGACATTAATTATTACTCTCTGAGCTAACTAATTTAACTTATTGTAATATATAGGAAAGTAAATGGTAATTGTTTATGAGAATAAGGTTGTTTCCGACAATAAAGGGGAAAGCCAGATGAAACTGGCTTTCCACTATTAAGGTTCTAGACTGTAAGTCCAGATTATGCGCTCCACCAGCGGCGTGAACACAGATGACCATCAAGTTCCCAGTTATTGGCAATCTGGCCAGGGACGGAAACACTGGAACGATAACCCATGATTTCACTGAGGAAGACCGGAAGGATCAGGCCACCATCGGTATGCACGATACGCTGCATCTCGACATACATCTCACGACGCTTTGCCTGATCTGTTTCAGCCCGTGCTTCAACCAGAAGCTTATCAAAGCTGGCGTTTTTCCAGTGTGTATCATTCCAATCAGCTTTTGAATAATAAATCTGGGAGAAAATCCAGTCTTCGGTTGGACGACCACTCCAGTAACATGCTGACCATGGCTTATTCATCCAGACATTTGACCAGTAACCATCATTTGGCTCACGGACAACTTCGATATCAATGCCAGCGGCTTTTGCTGATTCCCGCATTAATGCACCAGCATCAACAGCACCAGCAAAACCAGTATCTGCCGCATGGAATTTCACAGAAAGACTGCTCATACCGGCCTGCTTGAGGTAGTATTTAGCCTTTTCCGGATCATATTCACGTTGTGGCAGTTCTTCGTCGGTTGCCTTGAAGAAGTTAGCTGGCCCAACAGGGCTATCGTTACCAAGCTGACCATAACCGTAGAAAATCTTATCCAGTAATTCCTGACGGTTAACGATATGCTTCATGGCGTTCCGGACATTCTGGTCGGTATAAGGATCCATGTCACAAAGCATTGGCATAGTGCACTGTTTGTTACCGGTTGAAATCAGAGTCTTAACGTTTGGCATATTGCCAAGTCGTGACGCTGTCTTACCGGGAACGTTATTGATTGCGTCAACCGCTCCGGTTGAAAGTGCCGCCATACGCGCTGTCGGGTCGGAAATACCAAGGGTTTCAATTTCATCAAAGTAAGAATCATTGCCTGTGTTATGATAATTAGCAAATTTCTTAGTTAATGTACGGACACCCGGCTCATGCTCTTCAAGCGTGTAAGGCCCAGCCCCAACACCTGATTCCCAGTCAATATTGCCATCACCTTTAGATGGGCAGATATTGAGGTGGTAATCTGACATAAGGATAGGCAGGTCGCCGTTGCCTTCGTTCAGTTCAATAATAACAGCACCCTTGCCGTCTTCCTTCACTGATGAGATACCTGATACAACGCCGCTTCCGCCTGATCCATTGGCTTCAACCGTGTGGTAGCGGATAGAATCAGCGACATCTGTTGAATCCATGGTCTTGCCATTATGGAATTCGACACCCTGACGAAGGTTAAAGCGCCATGTCTTAGCACCATTTGATGGCTCCCAGCTTTCAACCAGGTCACCTGCAACTGATCCGTCAGGCATGATTTTTGTCATATTCGGACGAACCTGACCCATGGATACGTTGATCATATAGGCGTCAAGGATTTTGCCGGGATCAAGAACGTCACTTGTTGCACCACCGGTAATACCGATACGCAGACGACCACCATTTTTAGGTGTTGCGGCTTCTACTTCCTTAACAACAGCGGTAGCGCCAGCCAGTGAGACTCCAAGTGCCATTGATGTGGCAACAAAATCTCGACGGCTAATTTCACCAGAGATAAAGCTAGACTGAAGAGACTTGGCTTTCTGCTGGGTTTCCTTATCTGATATTTCACTCGAAATATCGTGTTTATCGTTGCTATTCATGATTCCTCCATCTGAAACAACTTTATTTACTTTATGGTAATTTTATTAAACAATGAGATATCAATTTCGTAAACAAATTTTTGAAAAAATTTGATATAATTGTAAAATAATTCATGTTTTGGTTAATTCATTTTTAAATATTATAAAATCTAACTAGACCTTTTTATGGAAATTCTTGACGCATTATCAGATGCTTTTGGCCTGTTGCTTACAGGTGATGAAGCATTATATGAAATCATCTTTCTGTCTCTTCAGGTGAATCTTACCGCCGTGGGGTTATCTGCTTGTGTCGGGTTTCCGCTTGGGGCTTTGCTGGCAACATCACGGTTTATGGGGCGTGGTTTCATCATTACTCTTGTAAATACATTAATGGGTTTGCCCCCTGTTGTTGTTGGTTTGCTGGTATATCTGATGATATCGCGTTCAGGCCCTTTAGGGGTGCTGGAGCTTCTATACACGCCGACAGCCATGATTATAGCGCAATTCATTCTGGTGACGCCAATCATCACAGCGCTAACACGGCAGGCCTTATCGCGGCTGGATGATGAATATCAATCCATGTTTCTCATGCTTGGCATATCACCTTGGCGGCGAATGCGGACATTGATTTATGATGGTGGGGTGGATTTATTCACGGCTCTGCTGGCTGGGCTTGGCCGTGCCATGGCTGAAGTCGGGGCGGTAATGATTGTTGGCGGTAATATCAATCATTTTACCAGAGTGATGACAACAACCATCACGTTAGAAGCGTCACGCGGGCAATTATCCGCTGCATTGGCGCTGGGGGTTGTTTTGCTTACCATGACATTGATGATCAATGCGGTTGTCAGCATATTAAGTGGGGGACAGTAATGCTGGCGACGTCACCATATCTTTTGCTTCAGGCGCGTGAACTAGGGGTGAAACGTGGTGGAAAGATGGTTGTTTCCAATGCAGATATCTCTATTTCATCGACTGGGATTACAGGGTTAATCGGGGCAAACGGGTCTGGCAAGACATCATTAGTCATGATGTTGGCAGGGCTATTATCACCTGATTATGGCGTTATAAGCCTGACAAACGCTCAAGGGGAGGCTGCAAGCCGACAGCAGATCGGGCTTATGATGCAGAAACCGGTCATCATGCGGCGAAGCGTTTATGACAATTGTGATTATGTTCTATCGGCGTTGAATGTGCCTGCATCCGAACGCCAGACTCGTATCATGTCAGGGCTTTCTCTGTTGGAAATTGATCAATATGCCAAACAGGATGCCCGAACATTATCGTCAGGCGAACAACAGCGAATGGCACTAGCTAGGGTGCTGATGACAAATCCGGGGATATTGTTATGTGATGAAGCTACCAGCAACCTTGACCCTAAATCGACCCAGATGATTGAAACGGTTATCATGGATAAAGCGGCATCAGGCCTACCAGTTTTATGGGTGACGCATAATCTGGCACAACTGCGCCGGATGACTCAGCGTATAATATTCATGCAAAAGGGTAAGATTCTGGCGGATCAGGACACAGATAGCTTTTTCCATGCCCCGTCCTGTTCGGAAGCAGAAGAATATCTGGCTTATGAACGCATATAGTTATTCATGGTAAGATTGGATATCCTATGAAAACCAGACATAGATACCATTCTAAAGACAGCTCAAAGCGTTAGCTAACGTTATCAATGTCTTCATCGCTCAGATGACCGGGGACTATCGTAATCGGAACACGGCATTGTGAGGCACCGCGAGTGGTAAGAAAATTGATCAAAGGCCCTGTATTTTCATCATAGACATTGGCACCAAGCACCAGAATAGAAATTTCAGGTTCGTTGTCGATCAGGTCAATCACTTCTGATTTAGGATCACCTTCGCGCAGATGGACAATGGGATATTCGCCCGTTAATTCATGCACCCATTCGCTATTCGTGCGGAGCAATTGTTCCGCTTCTTCGCGGGCTTCTTCAACCATCAGCTCACCAACGCCGATCCAGTGCTGGAATTCCGCCTGACCAATGCAACGCAATAACGCCACCCGGCCATTAACAGATATAGCGCGTTTACAGGCAAAATAGAGAGCCTGATGGAGTTCTTTGCTATCATCAACGACGACCAGAAAAACCCGCCGCTTATCTGCTTTTTTCTGATCTTTTGTTTTTTTGCGTGTTGTCATGACTACCTTCTGAATATTCTGGCGGCACCCCATCCCATGAATACCGCAAACATAATAGCAAAGATTCCATAGAGAGGTGAATGTTTATGGGCAAATTCAAAAATATCAGCACTTAATCCGGATTTTCTAACAACAATAACAGACTGGGTTTCGCTGATTAAATCCCCTGACCGGAAATGCAGAATGCGGACATTATAATTACCGGGTAGCACATTGGCTGGCAAAGATATATTTGATCTGAACAATACATTCTTTCTGACCGTAACGTCACTGTTTTCATTCCACAGGCTAGCCTTTTCCATGTTCCGGATAAGGGCAGTTTGCCAGTCTGAAACCTCACCTTCTGATATTTCACTTCCTTCAGCCAGAGAGAACGGAACATGTTGTAACCCCAATCCCAGGTCTTCCAGCATGCGCGTGGATGTAATCACATTGAGCGGCCGGGTGGATGAGATCTGATAAAAACTGGGGATATTAGTCAGCGTGGCAGATTCGGTATTAATCCAGATGCCGCTTACCCTTGATTTAAACCTGATGGCTATATCTTTTGGTGGGCCTTCGACAATAATGACAACATCGTCACCGATGTCTCTATCAATTGTGCCGAATAATAGCAGGCTTGCACCATTAAAATCTGTCGATATCTGGACTTCCTTTTCATTCAGATCAGCAACCAGAACCCCACTGCCCATCGCCTGCTGGGATATCATGCCGGCAAATAACACAGCGGAAAGCCATAAAAGGAAACGGGTTAGGCATGGATAAGTCAGAGAGGGCATTACCGTAAAATCTCCAACGAAAAGAAATCTTCTGGCGTGATAATGACATCGGTAACCAGTTTGATACAAACCGCAAGAACAATTAATGCAAGCAGTCCCCGTAATTGTTCACCCTTGAGAAGCGCGCCTATTCGGGTGCCAAATTGTGCCCCGACCACCCCGCCGATAAGCAATAAACCAGCAAGCACCACATCAACTGTTTGTGTCTGAACAGACTGCAGGAAGGTCACATTTGCCGTAACAAAAATAATCTGGAAAAGTGAGGTTCCAACAACCACCGATGTAGGCATACCAAGCAGATAAATCATGGCAGGTACCATGATAAATCCGCCGCCAACCCCCATGATAGCAGAAAGAATGCCAACGCCAGCACCAATCATGAATGGCAATAACGCGCTAATATAAAGTTTGGATTTACGGAATCGCATCTTGAAGGGAAGTCCGTGAAGCCAGTTATGCTGATGCAGGCGGCGACGCTTTGCCCCGGGCCGGCGAGAACGTAAGATTGTCTGCATGCTTTCAAATAACATGAGGATGCCAACAATGCCGAGGAAGATAATAAAGCTGAGTTTGATGGCAAGATCAATCTGGCCAAGCTCGCGTAGCATGGCAAAAATATAAACGCCAATGGTTGAGCCAACAATACCGCCAGCCAGCAGAATAGAACCCATTTTAATATCAACATTGCCGCGCCGCCAATGTGCCAGCACCCCGGAAACAGATGCAGCAACGATCTGATTGGCTTCGGTTCCAACAGCAACCGCTGCCGGCACGCCAAGAAAGATCAGCAGAGGCGTCATAAGGAAGCCCCCACCAACACCAAAGATTCCTGACAACAGACCAACCATGCCACCTAACCCAAGAATGAGAAAGATGTTGATAGATATTTCAGCAATAGGGAGATAAATATACATAAACGTTCTTTAATCTTAATAGTCTCATAATAAGGATTTATCACGAATTTTCAATATTAAAATCACAGTTGAATGGCTCTCATTTTCAAGCTGTCAGCAAGTGTGATTTTGAACGTTATCCTGATTGGGTGAAGGATTAAATCAGGTTTGCCAAGACAAACATGAAAATCATTTATAAATAAAACAATAGGCAGATAATATTATTTGGTTTTAGCAGGTTTAAGCATGGGATCGTTTTAAATTTTTCAGAAAGAACGGAAATGATATCGCGGACAGTTTCATCATGGATGGAATAATATACCATTTGTGAATCGCGTCTTGTTTTTACAATCTTTGCCCGTCTTAGACGACCAAGATGCTGGGATAAGGAAGACTGGCATAGTGATTTGACAAATTGTTCCAGCTCTTTCACGGAATGTTCTTCCCCGTCCATCAGATGACTAAGGATTTTCAAACGCTGGCTATTACTCATCGCTTTCAGTATGGTAGTGGCTCGGCTTCGGCTATCTGCTGAAGATTTGCCAGAACTGGATGTGCTGTTCCTGCTGAATGTTCTCTGTGGTGAAGATATCTGATTTTTAGGGGATTTTGGCCACATTTGATTTGCTCCAGTTCCGTGTGTAAATTAAATGACATGATGGTTTTTGCCAATTCATGCGAAACTCTCGAAACTGCATTTTAATGGACAGTTATTAACAAACCCTTAATGAGAAGCATTTTTATGAAGAAAAAATGGAAAACTGACGTTAAAACCAGTGTCATGGTCGATATAATTAGGGGAATTCGGTGACATGATTGACAAAACCCCTTCTGCGGATGTCATGCGTGGCTGGGTGAAATCTCACCGCGATAAAAACACGCCAATTCAACAATTCGATATCGGTATTGATGCCAATGGCCAGTGGTTTCATGAAGGTAGCCCGATCCAGAGAGAAAAGCTGGTTAAGCTTTTTGCGTCCATTCTGACACGTCTGGAAAATGGGGCATATGCCCTTGTTACCCCTGCCGAAATTGGCACGATTACTGTTGAAGACGCCCCGTTTATTGTTACAAAAATGGATATAGAAAACAGGAATGACGACACCGGTGACGGGATGAATACAAATCCTGAAACGGATCGCATGATACGGTTTACAACATCTGTTGGGGATACCATAACACTAGATGCGGATCATCAGATCATCTTGCGTGAATATGACGGGATGGAAAAACCATATATCCAGATCAGGGATGGGCTTGATGCGGTCATTAATCGGGCTGTTTTTTATGAAATGGCAGAACATAGTGTTGTTTATCATGGCCAGATTGGTATCTGGTCATCTGGTCTGTTTCATCCGCTTTCCAGCCAGGCCGTTGATGAAGATCAGATGCCTGATACCCTTCATGCGGATAAACCTGCATCATGATGGCAAACTGTCCTGATACGCCGCAAGCCTGGCGCCGTTTGTTTTCGGATCATGTCCTGTCACAACCGGAAAAGGCACCAGCCGGATTGCGGGCGTCATCGGTTCTGGTGCCGGTCGTAATTGATGCGGAACAGCCTTATCTCATTTTAACTAAACGGACAGCACATTTGCCAAATCATGCTGGCCAGATTTGTTTCCCCGGCGGCAAGATGGATCAGGGGGAAACAGTCATGGCCACTGCCTTGAGAGAAAGTCACGAAGAAATCGGACTTAACCCCGATCAGGTTGAACCATTAGGGTATTTGCCGGGGGTTATCGCGGCGGGCAAGTTCCATATTGCTCCGGTGCTAGGTGTTGTGCCGCCATCGGTCTGTCTGTCACCTGACCCGGGTGAGGTTGAACGGATATTTCCACTGCCTCTTGATATAGCGCTTAATCATAACCATTTCCGTGAAGAGTCCATATATAATAATAGTCAACATTATCAGACCTGGGTTATTGATCATCATGAAGAATATATCTGGGGCGCAACAGCAAGAATCATTGTGCAATGGCATGCCGCCATTACCCGCGCCGATGCTGGCTCTTCATAGAATGATGATTGCTCGGGGCAAAACATTCAGAAAGGAAAAGCCATGCTTCGCCTTGCCATCATTTTGCTAGCCATTGCTATCGGTATTACCATTGGTATTGCTATGGCTTCCCGCTATCAAAGAAAAAAAGCTGAACAGGTGATAGAGGTTGATGCCGAATATGTGGAAGATGTTTCCATTCTGGCGACCATTAAGGCGTTACTACCCTGGCTTATCGGATTTGCCATTATCTTTGGTGGTTTGATGCTTCTGGTTAATCCGGAAAAGGCTGATATTGATCAGCCATATCGACCGGCTACCATCGAAAATGGTAAAATCAAACCTCATTCTTTTGGCACAGATGATGAGTGATGGGATTAGACGGCTCACATGAATATGCATATCAATCTGGACAAAATCGCGCCATAGATAAGCAGATAACGCTATTACTGGGGTTGGCATTGCCGCAACGGATTATTGCCGCATTAGGTCAACATGGCGCAGAAGTCCGGTTTTGTGGTGGGGTCGTCAGGGATATTTTGATGGGGCAACTAAAATGGCCCACCCCGGATATTGATATGGCCTCCCCGATGCCTCCAGCTGAGGCGGCACGCATTCTCAAGGCCGACAATCTCAAAGTGATTCCAACAGGCATTGACCACGGCACAATCACGGTAATGATGCCGACTGATCCTGATCTCAAGGTAGAATTAACAACGTTACGGGTTGATCATAACCCAGATGGAAGACATGCCGAAGTTGGCTTTATTGAAGACTGGAACACTGACGCATCACGGCGTGATTTTACGTTTAACAGTTTCTATATGACTGCTTCAGGCGACATCATTGACCCCTTTGGTGGCCGGGATGATCTGGAGGCTGGCCTTGTCCGTTTCATTGGTAATCCCAAAGACAGGATTACCGAAGATGTTCTCAGGATTTTTCGCTATTTCCGCTTTTATGCCCGTTTTGGTCACAGCGCCATTGAGCCGGAAACAGCAACAGCCTTGATTGATGCCGCCCCGCTTATCAGCGGGTTATCCGGGGAACGGATTGCAACAGAACTGAAGAAAACCCTCAGTTATCAGTCGCTGGAAACATTTGCCCTGATGGAAGAAATGGGCATATGGCAGGCCCTGACAGGTGATCGGCTATGTCTTGAGGACTACGCGGCCCTGCTTGATCTGGGCATTGATGATGACGCTATCCTTGGCCTTGCTGCTCTAACCCCTGCCGGTAACTGTGATGGACTAGCCGCGCGTTTAAAACTGTCAAAGAAAGATATAGATAAGCTGAAACGGATTTCTACTTTACTAGGCGAAGATCAGATGACGGTTTTATTGTCACCTGATTATAAACAGGAATGCTGGCGGTTATGCCGCCGTCATGACTGGTCGCTTGCTGATATTGCTGGTGCCATGATCATAACGTCTATCCGCGCCGGAAAGCATTATGCAGCCCTGAAACATATTACCGTTGATCATATCCGTGACCAGGTCAGGATGATCCGTATGGCAGAATGGCCGGATATGCCAGTAAATGGCGATGATATTCGTGCCCATGGTCTGGTGGAAGGCAGGCAGATTGGTACATTATTGAAACAGCTAGAGGATATCTGGGTGACAGAAGGCTTTGTTCCAAATCGACGCACCCTGTTAACTTATCTTGCTGAATGGTTAGCAAAAGACTAGCATTTTGATATAATTAACGCCTATTGGTAACTGCTATTGAGATCGCCAAGAATAAGAGAAATACCCTAACCATGACTTCACGCAAGCCATCATCATCCACATCTGCCCCCATTGATGAAAAGATTTATTCTGACCGGCAGGATTCTGCGTCAGAGTGGTTTAAAACATTGCGGGATCGCATCAGGTCAGCGTTTGAATCCATCGAAGATGATTATGTTGCGGCGCATCCAGATGCTGGTGCCGCTGGCCGTTTTGTAGAAACACCATGGCAGAGAGAAGGCGGCGGTGGTGGGGTCATGTCGGTGATGAAAGGTCAGGTATTTGAAAAGGTTGGGGTCAATATTTCAACCGTAAAGGGGCGTTTTGATGAAACCTTTCGGGGGCAAATTCCCGGTACGGCCGACAACCCTGTGTTCTGGGCAAGTGGGATATCGCTTGTTGCCCATATGCAAAATCCCTTTGTGCCAGCGGTTCATATGAACACCAGATATATCAATACAGGTGGCGAAAAAGGCAAAAGATGGTTTGGCGGTGGGGCAGATTTGACCCCTATCATGTGGAATAATCAGGATGTTGCCGATTTTCATGCCAGCATGAAAACATGCTGTGATGCCTATCACCCTGATTATTATCCTGACTTCAGCGCGTGGTGTGATGATTATTTTACGCTGAAGCATCGTAATGAAAAACGGGGGGCAGGTGGCATATTTTATGATTATCTGGATCAGGGTGATTTTGATTCGGAATTTGCCTTCACCCGTGATGTTGGCCTGGCCTTTCTGGACATATATCCCGCGTTAGTGCGGCGGCGGATGGAAGACCATTACACGGATGAAGATCGGGAATATCAGCTGGTGCGCCGTGGCCGATATGTTGAGTTTAATTTGCTTTATGATAGGGGCACGGTGTTTGGATTGAATACTGGCGGCAATGTTGAAGCTATTCTGATGTCTTTGCCGCCTGAAGTAAAGTGGCCATGAATATGATGATGGTTAGGGCAATTGGTCGCAGATAGCCACGAACACGCTATGGTTTGACCATTATTTGCTTGGTCAGTATTCGGGCTGTCGTTATAGTATGGACAAATATAGAAATGTCATCGCGCACCACATGGTTTAAACCATGAACATGCTTTTAAGGGGGACTCATGAGCGATACTGTGGAAAATCAAGGACGACGTGATTTTATTGTCGTTGCCACCAACACTATGCTTGCGGTTGGTGCTGTTGCTTTGGCCTATCCATTTGTTAATCAGATGAATCCGGCGGCTGATACGCTTGCCCTTTCTTCCATTGAGGTGGATGTATCCGGAATAGAAGAAGGTCAGGCCATTACCGTCAAATGGCGGGGAAAGCCGGTCTTTATCCGTCACCGTACCGCCAAGGAAATCGAATCCGCCAGTCAGGTAAATATGGATGATTTGCGTGATCCGCAAGGTGATCTGGAACGGGTGGAAAAACCCGAAATTCTGGTCATTCAGGGTATATGCACGCATCTAGGCTGTGTTCCTCTTGGGCAAAAAATTGGTGAAGTAAAAGGTGATTACAATGGCTGGTTCTGCCCATGCCATGGTTCACATTATGATACTTCAGGCCGTATCCGCAAAGGGCCCGCACCAACAAATCTTGAAGTGCCACCCTATGCATTCCTTTCAGATAACGTCATCAAAATTGGATAACCGGAGCATTTGATATGTCATCTCCTGAGTTTAAGAATCCCGTTGTAAAATGGATTGATCACCGGCTTCCGGTGTTTAGCTTCATGCATCATGAACTGCATGAATATCCAACACCCAGAAACCTCTCCTATTTGTGGAATTTAGGGTCGCTTGCCGGTCTTGCGCTGGTCACAATGATTGTGACAGGCATCATTCTGGCTATGCATTATACCCCACATGTTGATCATGCATTTGCATCTGTGGAACGGATTATGCGTGATGTCAATCATGGCTGGTTGATCCGCTATATCCACATGAATGGGGCCAGTTTCTTTTTCATTGTTGTTTATATCCATATTTTCCGTGGGCTTTATTACGGATCATATAAAGCTCCAAGAGAATTATTGTGGATATTGGGTGTGCTGATCCTATTACTGATGATGGCCACGGCTTTCATGGGATATGTGTTGCCATGGGGACAGATGAGTTTCTGGGGCGCGACCGTGATTACCAACCTGTTCTCGGCTATCCCATGGGTGGGTGACAGCATCGTGGTATGGCTATGGGGCGGATTTTCTGTTGATAATCCGACGCTGAGCCGGTTCTTTGCCCTGCATTATCTCATGCCATTCCTTATTGTCGGCGTTGTGATTTTGCACATTATTGCCCTGCACCGTTTTGGTTCCAACAATCCTCTGGGGATTGATGTCAGTGGTAAGCAGGATACAATCCCCTTCCATCCTTATTATACCAGTAAGGATTTGTTCGGGGCGATGGTATTTCTGACCATCTTTGCATCAGCTATTTTCTTCTACCCGAATTTCCTGGGTCATCCGGATAACTATATTCCGGCGAATCCATTGCAAACACCGGCGCATATTGTCCCTGAATGGTACTTCCTGCCGTTCTATGCCATTCTGCGCGCTATACCGGATAAGCTAGGCGGCGTGTTATTCATGTTTGGTGCTATTGCAGTGCTATTCATCTTGCCATGGCTTGACCGTTCACCGGTGAGAAGTGGTCGCTTCCGTCCATTGTTCAAACTATTCTTCTGGGTATTGTTAGCGGATTGCGTTTTGCTAGGGTATCTGGGCGGCAAACCGGCTGAAGGGATTTATGTCACGCTGTCACGTCTGGCAACGGCATATTATTTCATTCATTTTCTGGTGATCCTGCCGCTGTTATCCGTGGTGGAAAAGACGCGACCATTACCGCAATCTATTTCAACACCGGTAACTGGTGGTGGAATGGTATCAGCGCCAGCGGCTAAAAGGGGGAAAGCCGATGTTTAAACGCGTAAGTCAAACCATCTGTGCAGGTGGAATTGCACTGCTAGCATCTGCAGGGGTCATGACGACGCCTGTTATGGCGGCCGGTGGCGGCGGTGACATTATCGATCATGAATGGACATTTGATGGGCCATTCGGATATTTTGACAAAGCCTCGCTCCAACGTGGATTTCAGGTATATCGTGAAGTCTGTTCTTCATGCCATGGGCTGGAATATATAGCCTTCCGCAACTTTGCTGACCTTGGCTATTCCGAGGCTGAGATTAAGGCAATAGCGGCCGAATATGAAGTGACCGACGGCCCGAATGATGAAGGGGAAATGTTCACACGGACAGCTATTCCTGCTGATAGGGTGCCTTCACCATATCCAAATGAAAACGCCGCACGGGCATCTAATGGTGGTGCTTATCCGCCTGATCTGTCATTGATCACCAAGGCGCGGCCTGATGGGGCAAACTACCTTTACAGCCTGCTAGTGGGATATAAAGATGCCCCAGAGAGCAAGGAAGTGCCTGATGGGATGTATTATAATACGGCTTATAGTGGCAATCTGATTGCCATGCCCCAACCTCTTTATGGTGATGATATTGAACTTGCGGGTGATGGTGACACGTCGGTTGAAGCTTTATCCGAAGACTTGGTCACTTTCCTTGCATGGGCGGCAGAACCTGAAATGGAAACACGCAAACGGACAGGGATTGCCGTCATGCTGTTCCTTTTTGTCATGTGTTTTGTATCATATGGTTCCATGCGATATATCTGGTCAGATATCAAAAAATCAAAAGCCTGATCACCAATTTACCTTGATTTCTAAAACGCCGGCATAATGCCGGCGTTTTTTATGAACGGAATTTGATTTGACAGGCATGATCATTTCCACTCATGATGCACCAAATAAAGCATCCAAAAGAGGTGAGATATGCCAGACGTAAAGGCGGTAAAAAAGCTGATTTGTGAGGAATGTGGAACCCAGTTTAATTGCGGTTCTACCAAAGAGCATAGCTGCTGGTGCATGAACTTACCCAATATGCGGGGTCAGTTCGATCTGGCCGGTGCTTGTCTATGTCCGGATTGTTTAACCCTTGGGCAATCTAAAGCAATCACCAAACAACGCAAATCACGGCAAAAAATCAGGCAAAAAAACGCTATTCGCTGAAAAAGCAATCAGACATTAAAGCGGAAGTGAAAAACGTCACCATCCTTGACCAGATAATCAGCCCCTTCGATACGAAGTTTGCCAGCATCTTTTGCGCCGGTTTCGCCCTGATGGGAAATATAATCATCATAGGTAATGGTTTCCGCACGAATAAATCCGCGCTGAAAATCGGTATGAATGACGCCAGCGGCTTCAGGTGCTTTGCCCCCATCCCGGAGTGTCCATGCACGAGCTTCTTTAGGGCCAACGGTAAAAAAGGTGATGAGATTTAGCAGGCGATATCCAGCATTAATCATTCGCGCAAGGCCAGCTTCTTCTAACCCCAGATCATCTAGAAACTCTTTTTTCTCATCTGCATCCAGTGAAATAATCTCTGATTCAATGGCGGCTGACACAATCACCATATCAGCCCCTTCAGCGGCCGCTTTCTGTGCCACTTTATCTGTCAGGCTATTGCCGGAAACGGCATCATCCTCTGATACATTACACACATAAAGCACAGGTTTGCCGGTAAGCAACTGAAGACCTGGCAGGGCTCGCTTTTCATCATCTGTAAGCGTCGGGATGGCGCGGGCTGGTATACCTTCTGCCAGTCCGTCCCGCAATTTTTCCATGGTGACCATCAATGCCTTGGCGTCCTTGTCCTGACCACGGGCTTTTTTGACCAGATTGGCTAGCCGCCGTTCGACAGAATCCAGATCAGCAAGCATTAATTCCGTTTCGACGGTTTCGGCATCACGAATAGGGTCAATGCTATCATCCACATGGGTGATATTGCTATCTTCAAAACACCGCAAGACATGGGCAATCGCATCAACTTCACGGATATTGGCAAGAAACTGGTTGCCCAGGCCTTCCCCTTTGCTGGCACCACGCACAAGGCCGGCTATATCAACAAACTCTAGCTGAGTGGGTAGTATCTGTGCCGAATGTGCAATTGCCGCTAGTTCATCTAACCGCTTATCAGGTACGGCCACCCGTCCGGTATTTGGTTCAATCGTACAAAAGGGGTAATTGGCAGCATCAGCCGCCGCACTTTCAGTTAGTGCATTGAACAGGGTGGATTTACCAACATTTGGTAATCCGACAATGCCGCAATTAAAGCCCATTTCATGTCTCCTTGGATATGTTGTCAGACAATGTGTCTGATATTGAAGGGGCAGGGGTTTTATGGGCAACAGCTGTCATAAAGGCTTCATGACCATCCCTATCCCATAGCGGCCATAGATCAGTTATGCAATCCAGTAATGGCACCAGCCATTCCTGATCAGATTTATCAAAATCGGACAGCACATGCTGATCAACGTCTGCCCCGAAACGGGAACGCCCGACACCAACCCTTAACCGCCAATAGTCCTGACCTAAATGGCGATCAATATCACGCAAACCATTATGGCCGCCATGGCCACCACCCTTTTTGACCCTAATCTTGCCAGCGGCCAGATCAATTTCATCATGAATGACGGTCAGATGATCTGGCTTAGCTTTATAGAACTTCATCAATTCCGCAACTGGCAGACCAGATTTGTTCATATAAGATTGTGGCTTGAATAATAGGGTTTTATTATTACCAATACGACCTTCGGACAGCTTGCCGCCAAATTTATCCTTCCAGATGGAAAACCCATAGCGGTCAGCCAGAAGATCCACCAGCATAAAGCCGACATTATGGCGGTGCGATGCATAACGTGTTCCAGGATTACCAAGGCCTGCAACGATACGCATCACACCCCCCTCAGATGAAGGTCAGAAGATATTATTCTTCGGTTTCTTCTGATGATTCGGCTTCTTCTTCTGTTGCATCATCATCGCTGGTTTCTACTTCGACAGTAGGTGCAGCGATTGTTGCAATAGTAAAATCTCTATCGGTGATGGTCGGTTGAGCATCATCAGGAAGAGAAATAGCACTAATATGAATGGAATCACCAATTTCGGTGCCAGCCAGATCAACCGTTAGACTTTCCGGAATATTGATAGCTGAACAGGTCATTTCAATCTCATGCCGGACAACGTTCAACACCCCGCCGCCCTTGAGGCCCGGTGATGTTTCTTCGTTGATAAAGTTAACCGGTACCATAACAGTAACTGTCGAAGATGCTGAAATCCGGAGAAAATCAATGTGCAGGGGGCGATCACTAACAGGATGAAACTGAATATCCCGTGTCAGGACATTGCTGGTTTTGCCTTCAACATCCATGTTGATCACACTACTCATGATACCGGGTTGGTTCATCATTTTGGTGAAGGTATTGGCATTAATATTAATGGTTTCAGGGGCAGTTTTGCCGCCATAAATGACGGCAGGAATGAGACCGGATCGACGAGCCGCCCGGGCGGACCCCTTACCAGCCCGGTCACGCTTAGTCGCGCTCAAATTCAGATTGTCTGACATATGAAATCTCCATGATTTGTCAAAACTGCCATGCCTCCAGGGGTGCATGGTCTTTCGGTTGCGCATGTTTAGCGTGAAAAGCCCCGTTCAGCAAGCGGAATATGTGTTTAGCCGGCTTTAGTCAAAAAGGGAGGAAACAGACCGTTCCTCATTAATCCGCAGAATAGCCTCACCCAGGAGGGGGGCAATGGATAGCTGACGCACATTATGGGCAACGCGCATGGCTTCTGTTGCTAGAATCGTATCTGTTGTCACCAGTGCTTTAAGTGGTGAGGAGGCCACGCGTGAAACGGCACCGCCGGATAAAACGCCGTGGGTAACATATGCTTCAACAGATAATGCCCCGCTTTCCATCAGGGCACTTGCAGCATTGCAAAGGGTACCACCCGAATCAACAATGTCATCGACCATGATGCAATGCCGACCTGATACATCACCGATAATATTCATCACTTCCGAAACACCAGCTTTTTCACGGCGTTTATCGATAATGGCAAGCGCGGCATCTAGCCGCCGTGCCAAGGCTCGTGCCCGTACCACCCCGCCAACATCTGGTGAAACAATCATCAGATTGCCATTAGGGAACCGCTCTTTGATATCAGCGATGAGAACAGGAGCAGAAAACAGATTATCGGTTGGAATATCAAAAAAGCCCTGTATCTGATCCGCATGCAGATCAACAGTTAACACCCGGTCAGCACCAGCAGAGGTGATGAGGTTGGCTACCAATTTGGCAGAAATGGGGGTGCGGGGTCCAGATTTACGATCCTGTCTGGCATAACCATAATAGGGCAGAACAGCGGTAATGCGTCTGGCGGAACCACGCTGGAGCGCATCAAGCGTCACCAGCAATTCCATCAGATTATCATTTGCAGGATATGAGGTGGACTGAATAACAAAAACATCTTCACCACGAACATTTTCCTGAATTTCGGCAAATACTTCCATATCGGCAAAGCGTCGGATATCAGCTTTGGTCAGGGGAACATTCAGGTAAGTTGCTATGGCTTCAGCAAGGGGACGATTCGAATTGCAGGCCAGAATTTTCATCAAGAATTACCTTGTTTATGACAGAATTGTGATACCAATTGTAAGCCGAACGATCAAGTTAAAACACCATGCCGGTAATGGTTTTTTAGGAATGCATGATTTTCTTCAGGTGATGATGCAAGATGCCACTAGGCCAAGAAAACAAATCATGAAAAAAATAATGAGATGCGGCATATCGGTCAGCTATCCTTCTTTTATCATATGGGCTTGTCAGAATCAGGCTCAACCGATCTGTTCAGCCCGATCATGGTCATGAGGCGGCCTGTATCTGGCTCACCTTTATGGGTGGCGCGGCGATGACTAAAAAAGATATCCGGCTCGCTATAAGTGTCACGGTTGATGGTCAGATGTCTGATATCTTCCCTGTTCAGACAATGGGCGGCGAATCCGGTTAGATCAAACCGATATTTATGATCCACTCTGTCAGGGACAAAACAGGTTTCTGCTCCTGCATCATAAGCCAGCGCTGCATCACGCAAATCTGATCCTACCTGATAGGATTGTTGCTGAATAGCAGGGCCGATCACCGCTGTGATATGGTCACGGCTTGCGCCAATATCACACATAGCCTTAACCGTTTCCGATAAGATGCCGGTAACCGCCCCGCGCCATCCGGCATGTGCCGCGCCAATAATGCCATTAGTGATATCGGCAAAAACCACCGGCACGCAATCAGCGGTAAGAATCAGAAGCCCAAGCCCGGTTGTTTTTGTGACAAGAGCATCTGCTTCAACCGGTTCGGATAAGGGTTTGGTGACCACAATGGCGCGTGAGGAATGTATCTGGTAAAGACTGCATATCTGATCAGGGGGAAAACCAAGCGCGGCAGCGGCGCGTTGTCTGTTCTGACTGATCAAGCTGTTATCATCATCAGACCCAAACCCCCCGTTCAGGCTGTCATAAAATCCGCTGCTAACCCCGCCATGACGCGTAAAAAATCCATAGCGTATATCCGTTGGTTGAAAGTCGTCATGGATAAGATAGGGAGGATGGATAGATGACATAGGGGAAATGATCTTTGTGGTGTTATGCCGTTGATGGTTGTGTTGGCCAGCCCGGAATGGTCGTGGGGGTAACAGATTGACTATCACCGAGCTGCGCTGGCAATAATGCCATCACCTTAAAAGCCTGCCCCATTTGTGATGGATTGACAAGCCTGTCCAGTTCAGCCAGAAGCCGGCGGCGCAATTCTGGGGTGCCGTTTGCCGCCAGCTGTTCTGCTCGTTCCATGATGCCGATAGATTTGAGAAACTGCCCTTGCGGCTGAAGTGGCGTTGCCGTTAGCCCGTTAGCCATTGCTACGGCTGAGATATGTGAAAAATCAACCCATGCTGTCAGGTCGGCTTCCCCCGGCTTGGTCAGGATATCAACCGGTTTGTGTTGATAGACAGCCTGTACCGTATCACCAAATGCATCGGCTTTGCCATAATCAATGATAAGCATTGCCCCGCCATGCGCTGTTATGCGTGCGCTAAGGCTGGCCATAATAGCAGGTAGAGCAGGGGCATAGGACATGACGGATATATCTGTTTTTGATGATATATCCGGGGAAGGTGATGCCATATCCTTCACGAAATCTGGCACATTGTCAGATGGAACCGCTTTCCAGATCATCTGCCAGCCATTTTCGCCTGAGGTAATACCATGTTCCTGCCAGCCGCTATCAGTTCTCTGAAATTGCCGGACAGGAAGCGCATCAAAAAACTCATTCGCAATAATAAGTAATGGCTGATCTGGAAGCGCATCCACGGATTGATGCCACTGGATGGTTGTTTCTGTGATATGGCTGAGAGCTTCTTTCTGGGTTTGCATGAGTGAAGGGCTTGTTTCCATCATATAGACAGAGGGAAAATCCAGTGATGTCTGCCGCCATGCCCGCAACAGATCAGCCATTAAAGTGCCGCGCCCCGGCCCGAGTTCAACCAGTGCCGCTTTTGATTCCAGATGCTGGGACTGGCATTGATGCGCAAGCCATAATCCTGTTAATTCACCAAACATCTGTGATATTTCAGGCGCGGTAATAAAATCACCTGCTTCGCCAATCACCTTATCCCGGCGATAATAACCAAACACGGGATTATAAAGGGCAATATCCATATAATCATGAAGACTGATAAAACCGCTATGGGCAATTTTCTGATCAATGCTATCACGAAGTGATGCCATGTTATGCTCTCTGACCCGAATCATGGCCAGCAGAAGCCGGTCTGAAAATCAGGTATAAACCAATGATAATCATTGGCAGGCTGAGCCATTGCCCCATGGTGGTGCCACTGATCAGAAAACCAAGCTGGCTATCTGGTTCGCGGAATAACTCAACAAAAGATCGGGATAGCCCATAGCCAGTCAGAAAGACGCCGGACAAACAGCCCAAACGGTTTCGGAAACCAAGGCGCAACAGAATAAGCATGATGGCAAATAAGATCAGTCCTTCCAGCAGGGCTTCATATATCTGGCTAGGATGACGGGGCAGATCACCTGCCATGCTGATACCATCCGCTTTTATGCAGGTGCCCTGATTAAACACAACTCCCCACGGCATTTCTGTTATCCGGCCATAAAGCTCACAATTGATAAAATTGGCTATGCGCCCAAGAAACAGTCCAATCGGGGCAACAATAGCAACCAGATCGGTCAATTGAATGAATCGTATCTTGTGGCGTCGGCTGACGATATAAATCGCAATGATCATGCCCACCAGACCACCATGAAAAGACATGCCGCCTTTCCATATGGCTAGGGCTTCCATGGGATGGCTGGCATAGTAGGTGAGATTATAGAAAAGCACATAAGCCAGTCTTCCGCCCAGAATAATGCCAATGATGCCAGCATTTAGTAATGATTCCAGTGGCTGTTGACCAACAGGATCATATGCTGGTCGCGTGATTCGCCTCAGGATTAGCCAGCCTATCAGAATGCCCGCAATATAAGATAAAGCATACCACCGGATAGCAACAGGGCCGATTTGAAACAGGACTTCATCATGAAATGGAAAGGGAATCGCCGCCATGGCTGGAATATCCACCAGATTCCATGTTGTGTTTGATGCTGGCTGGATCATAAATGGGCTATTCCTTTCTTATGTGGGTCTTGTGCGGGCTCAATATGGTATCAGCCAAACTTAGGGTATAGCATGGCTCATGCATCTACTAAACCACAATAAAGTGTAGTTTTCATGATTTGAACTACTACATCTTGTTTTATGGATAAAACTTATCTATGATGATCTTACGCAAGCCATCCATAATAAGGAATAGGCCATTATGAATATCAGATCATCACATACCGACCCTGTTCTGGATCATCCCATTGCTATCATGCAAGGTCTGGTTGAAGCGAATGACTGGCAAATTCATCACCAGACGGGTGATGAAATGGCCATAGAGATTTCAGGATACTGGTCTGATTACTACCTGAGTATTAAATGGCATGATGATTATTCCTCTATCCATATGTCCGCCCTGCTTGATATTTTTGTTATCGAACAGCAAAAAACGGAAATGATGGAATTGATCAGCCGCCTGAATGAACGCACCTGGCTTGGTCATTTCGTCATAACACAAGAAGATGGTTGTCTTCTGTTCAGACATACGACCCCGATGCGTGGCACAGGTGGCGCAACACAGGAACAGATTATTGATCTGATCGAAGCCACTGTTGCCGAATGTGAGAAATATTATCCGGCTTTATTCCAGTTGGCCATTGGCAGTGCGTCAGCGCATAGCGCAACAGAAACCGTTTTGATGGAAACTGTTGGTCACGCCTGATATAAGGGATGTGAAACAGTTACGGTTTGGACAAATGACACATATCATGCTTTGCGGATGCGGCAAAATGGGGCAGGCCATGCTTCATGGCTGGCTTAAACATGCAACCTCAATTGGAATCGACAATATCACGATTATTGATCCCAATCTGGATCAGATCAAGGGTCTGCCTGACCATTCCCTGATCACCTATCTCGATCATCATACCGGCGCACCACAAGATAAGGTGGATGTAATTGTGCTTGCCTGTAAACCGCAGGACATGGCAGTGGCAATTGCTGATATGAACCTGTTGGCAACGCCGTCCACGATCTGGCTTTCGATTGCCGCCGGCATATCGCTGGACTGGATGGCATCGCATATTCATCAGGGACAACAGATTATCCGTGCTATGCCTAATACACCGGCGGCATTGGGAATGGGAATTACCGCTTTATCAGGCCATCCGGCCTTAACACCGGATAGCCGTCAGCTTGGCCTTGCCATGTTATCCGCCGTAGGTGAGCTGATTGAAGTCGAAGAGCATCTGATGAATGCTGTTACAGCTGTATCTGGCAGTGGCCCTGCCTATATCTTTCATCTGCAAGAGGCCATGGAAGCCAAGGCCATTGCCATGGGTATAGATGCGGATGCGGCGCGTCTGATGACCATGGCAACAATCAGAGGAGCCGCGGAACTTATGTGGCAGAGCGATGAGCCGCCAGCTAAATTACGCCAGAATGTAAGTAGCCCCGGGGGAACCACACTGGCCGCGCTTGATCATCTGATGCAAGATGATGCCCTTATCCATCTGATGGGTAAAGCCATTGCGGCCGCGTGTAAACGATCTGAAGAACTTGGCAAATAGAGTATTGCACCCTAAGTTTATATAAAGGATCAAGAAACAGGCAGGTATTTGTGGCATGACAACAGATAAGCAAGACACAACACATCCCGTTGATCAGATACGCCGCGCTATTGGTGAAACAGCCTTGGCCCTACTTGCTGATATGCCCTATGCTGACCTTACGGTTGAAAAGGTTATCGCCGCCGCCAATGTAGATGCCGGACTGGCGCATGGGCTGTTCCATCAGGTTCTGGATATGGTAGAAACAGGACTGGCAAATATTGATGCTGATCTAGCGACACAATTGGCACAGGATGTTGCCGATGATGATATATCAACGACCAGAGAAAAGATATTTGAAGGCCTTATTCAACGTTTTGAAACCTATCGGCCATATAAACCGGTGATCCGTGCCATGAATAGCGCGTCACTGACAAATCCTAAAATCGGGCTGGTTATGGTCAACCGCCTGACCCATGCCATGGGGCAATTGCTAGAAGTCACAGGCGGCGGCGGAACAGGTATGGCCGGACGAATCAGGGCAAAGGGGTTGGCGGCAATCTGTCTGGCTGTTCACAAGGATTGGCTAAATGATGATACGCCTGATATGGCAGAAACGATCAGGATGCTGGATAAGCGGCTTCAGCAGGGGGAAAATCTGGCCATGACATTACGGCTGATTACGCCGGAAACAGATCATGCCGAACATGACGAAGACAGGCATGACGAAGATAAGGCAGAAAAATATGACGATTAGTTTTGATGATTTTATGAAGGTTGATATCAGGGTTGGCACAATCGTAGAAGTCCATGATTTTCCCGAAGCAAGAAAACCAGCATGGAAACTGGCCATTGATTTTGGTGAAGAAATCGGGGTGAAAAAATCCTCCGCGCAAATCACCACTCATTACGGTAAAAATGATCTGATAGGCCGGCAAGTGATTGCTGTTGTGAATTTTCCTCCCCGTCAGATTGGCCCGTTCATGTCAGAGGTATTAACCCTTGGGTTGCCTGATGCTGATGGTGAAGTGGTGTTGCTTCACCCTAGCCAGAATGTGCCAATAGGCGGCAGATTGCATTAAACCGGCAACTGTAACCGGACACGCAAACCGCCTTGTGGTGCATCCCCAAGCAATAGTTCACCTCCATGGGTGGTTGCAAACTCTTTAGCGATGGAAAGCCCCAAACCTACACCAGTGCTGGTATTTCCTGCCAGATTACGGCTAAAGGGTTTTACTGCCGCCCGGCGCATGTCTTTGGGAATGCCGGGGCCATCATCATCAACCAGTATGGTGATCAGATTATCCTGATATTCCAGAGATACAAAACATTGTCCGGCATGGGTGATGGCGTTATTGATCAAATTACTGATTGCCCGCCGAAAAGCCATCTGGCGCAAGGGAATATGGGGTATGCCCTGATCTGGTAGGTTAAAGGTAATGGCAGGATTATTCCCCAGATCACGGATGATAGCGTGGTCAATCTGTTCAATAATATTCGTCTTTTCCACATCTTCTGAAATGGTGCCACTGGCATAATTAAGATATCCGGTAATCATATTTTCCATTTCGGATATATCTTTTTCCAGTTCGGTGCGGGCATGTTCATCAGCAATCATGGCGAGTGATAATTTCATGCGGGTTAGGGGTGTTCTTAAATCATGAGATACCCCGGCGAGCATTTCTGTTCGTTCCGAAATCTGCCGCTGGATGCGATTATACATAGCCTGAAACGCATGTCCGGCTTGCCGGACTTCGGCGGCGCCCTCAACCCGATAATTAATAGCAGGGCGGCCTAATCCGATTTGTCTGGCCGCTTTGGATAAGCGGCGGATAGGACGTATCTGTCCCCGCAAGAAAAGAATAGCAACCAAGGCAAGGACAATGGTGGTGCTAATTGTCCAGAGAATAAATAGCCCGGAGGTTGAACTGAAAATGCGTTTTCGTCCGGCTTCAATATGAAACACACCATCGGGATATTGCACGGAAATAGTGATAAGATCAGGGTCATTATCCAGATTCATGCGGAACGGCCAGTCAATTTTTTGCTCTAAGCTGAGCTTGAGCTGTCGACCAGCATAGGTAGAGGTGACCTGATTTGAATTAGGTTCAACGATACCGCCGGCATCCCATCTGGTGTTAAACAGAAAATAGGTTCGGGCAAAGTTATTTGCATATTGTAATATATCAGGTGAAGGATCAGCAGGAACCTGATCAACAATAGTAGCAATATCAGCAGCCAGATTTGTGGCCATATAACGGGTGATGTTATCCCAATGCCGCCCATAGAACACGAGAACCGTGATAATCTGAACCAGAATCAGTGGCACCAGAATGATGACCAGCATACGGGCGAATAAGGTTTTTGGTTTCAGATAAGCTAGCATCAGTTTTCCAGTGTTACCATTTGATCAATTTGAAGCATCCACCCTTGCCCGCGTGCCGTCAATAAATAGATAGGTTTTCTGGGATTAGGTTCCAGCTTGCGGCGCAATCTGGCAACCGCTACGTCCAGACTGCGGCCTTCCATCTGACTAACCATCATGCCCGCAAGCTCTGTCCGCGACAGAATCTCATTAGGGTGGGCAGTGAAACAGGAAAGCAGGTCACGTTCTGCCGAGGTTAAAGCATTGCGCTGTTTGCCGGTCCTTAACTGTCCTGTATCTGTATCATACTCATGCGGGCCAAAACGGATAAGTGTTGCCCGACCAGAATCGGTCATCTGGCTGGACGCGATATTCCTGTCATCTGACCGGCGTAACAGATTGCGAAGCCGTAAGACCAGTTCGTCCGGTTCAAAAGGTTTGGTCATATAATCATCTGCACCAGATTCAAGTCCTATCAGGCGTTCCCCAGGTTCCCCCATTGCGGTGAGAACAAGACAAGGTGTCATCTCCCCGCTGGTTTTCAATGATCGGACAAAATCCAGCCCGCTTTCCCTAGGCAACATAACATCAACAACAAAGGCATCAAAAAAAGTGCCTTTCATGCGCTCACGCGCTTCTTCTACTGATCCGGCACCAGTTGAACGATAAGCTTTGCTATTAAGAAACTGCAATAGCAGATTCAATAGCCGTTCATCATCTTCAATCACCAGAATATGGTGTTTAGTATCCTGCACTTATCACCTGTGTTATCTGTGCTTTTCCATTGATCCTTGTTGTTACCAATATTGCCATTGGCATTTAAACATGTGATCTGATGCTAGCATAAATACAAATTGTGTCAGGATTTTATCCTAGTCCTTGGTGCACGCCGAAGCAATGGCAAGGTTTTATCATCAAGCATGGCTTCCATAACGGAAACAAAACCGGTGACATCCTTTGTGCTGACTGATTTGAATGCATTTGCAAATCGCCGCCGCTGAATCATTGTGACGTCATGTTCAAGGGCTTTTCCTTTATCAGTTAGCGAAAGAAGACGTTGCCGTTTATCCGTTTTCCCCTGATCCTGACGGATATAATCATCCCGAATCAGACGCGACAGAACCCGCGACAAGGATTGTTTGGTAATATTCAGAATAGCCAGAAGATCACTAACATTAATGCCCGGCTCGCGGCCGACAAAATAGATAACCCGGTGATGCGCCCGCCCAAGATCACGGCTTTCCAGCATGGCATCAGCTTCAGCCGTGAAGTCCCGATAGGCAAAGAACATAAGCTCTATGCTATAACGGAGCTCTTCTTCACGAAGAAAAAGCGGATGATGAGGCGTTTTTAAGTCAGTCATGTTGACATATTTTTCAGGATGTCGTTACTATGTTTCATGGTTATCGCTATTTGTAGCGAAGATCAAGCATCAACAGGCCTCATAGGTGGAACAAAATGACTATCGTACCTTTTGACGATCGTGACGGATATATATGGTTTAATGGTGAAATGGTAGATTGGCGTGATGCCAAAACCCATGTGTTATCCCATGGATTGCATTATGCTAGCCTTGTGTTCGAAGGTGAGCGTGCTTATGACGGGAAGATTTTTGAAAGTCGTAAGCATACGGAAAGATTACGTCTTTCTGCACAATATTTGGATTTTGACCTGCCCTATAGCGATGATGAGATTATTGCCGCCAAAGAAGCTCTGCTAGCTAAAAGCGGGTTAACAGATGCCTATATCCGGCCATTTGCTTGGCGCGGAAGTGAAATGATGGCTGTATCCGCCCAGAATACCCGAATCCATGTAGCTATCGCCTGTTGGGAATGGCCAAGCATGTTTGATCTGGATGCCAAAATGAAAGGCATAACGCTAGATGTTTCAGACTGGAGCAGGCCAAGCCCGCAAAGCGCACCTGTTCATTCTAA
Organism: Puniceispirillales bacterium (SeqCode); assembly: GCA_049595035.1. Taxonomy (GTDB): domain Bacteria; phylum Pseudomonadota; class Alphaproteobacteria; order Puniceispirillales; family UBA1172; genus UBA12202. The sequence goes on from JBMYKD010000003.1 coordinate 104,171, forward strand.
AGCGGCTGGACTCTATATGATTTGCACCTTGTCCAAACACGCAGCAGAACGCAAAGGGTTTCAGGATGCTCTCATGCTTGATTACCGCGGTTATGTTGCCGAAGCAACCGGTGCCAATATTTTCTTCCTGATGGATGATGGTAAGATACATACGCCTACAGCTGATTGTTTTCTAAATGGAATCACCAGAAAAGCCGTGATCAATATGGTCAAGGATATGGGGTATGAAGTGGTAGAACGTCATATCATGCCGGATGAACTAGCACAGGCGAAGGAGTGTTTTCTGACCGGAACCGCCGCGGAAATCACCCCTGTATCACAGATTGGTGACCATCACATGAATCCGGGGTCGGATTGCCGCAAGATTGTTGAATGTTATGCCGAACTTGTCCGGCGCTAGATCATAACAACAACATGCTCGGGTAATTCATGTTACCAGCGGGATCGCGCTTTTGTGTCGCTATCCCGCGCCGATACCCATTCTGTCTTGCCATCTGCTGTTTCTTCTGATTTCCAGAACGGGGCTTCTGTTTTCAGATAATCCATCATGAATGCTGTTGCTTCCGTGGCGGCTTGCCGATGGGAAGATGTGGCACCAACCAGAACAATCTGGTCATTCGGGTAAAGTTTTCCTACCCGATGAATGATGATAGCTTTTCCCAGAGGCCAGCGTGCCATGGCTTCATCATGAATAGCTTGCAGTTTATTTTCTGTCATACCCGGGTAATGTTCAAGGGTCATAGCCGCAACATTACGATCATTGTTGAGATCACGCACAAGGCCGATAAATAGGGAAATGGCCCCCGGTGAAAAGGGGTTTCCCCTATCGCTTTGGTCTGGTGATGCGGCATCTGATCCCTGACGCAATTCGGCATAAATCTGGGTGAGGTCAAAATCGTCTTCCTGAACGCGGATAGTCATAATCAGCCGCCTGTCACAGGTGGGAAAAAAGCAATTTCGTCATGCGCTGAAACAGGATGATCCAGATCAACATAAACATGATTAACAGCAACGCGGACAAGGGTCATATCATCGAGCGCTTTCTGGTGGCCAGCAGATTGCTGACGCAGGAAATCAACCAGATCAGAAACGGTTTTCCAGCTGTCGACCGCCGCAATATCTTCGCCTGATGTGCCTATATGTTCTCTTAACCATGCAAAATAGCGTATTTTCATAATGCCTCACGAAAAGGGATAAAATGACAGATATCGCCTTCTTTCATATTGCCACTCTCTGCTGAAATTTCGAGTAATCCATCAGCACCGGTGATCGATGTTAGCACACCCGCACCAAATCGGCCATGCGGCATTGCCACGGGTAATCCGGCATCTGGCATGGTCAATGTAGCACGGATAAAATCCGTGCGCCCGGGTTTATGTTTGACGTCAAAGCCACAAGTAACCGGAAAGCGTGGTGAAGGTCGCGCCACGCCGCCAGCTAACACCCGTAAAGCATCAGATACCAGCAACTGATAGGTTACATAAACCGCCACCGGATTGCCGGGAATACAGAACACCGGCCTATGGGCTATTGTTCCAGCCGCAAAAGGTCGGCCGGGCTTGATCCTAATACCGGCAAAATCGACCGTTCCACCGCAATCAGTTATGGCCGCGCGGGCAAAATCTTCCGTCCCACCAGAACTGCCGCCGGTAATGATAATGGCATCGCAATGCGATATCAGATCACGCATGGCCATGGAAATCTGGTTGCGGTCATCCCTGATCATTCCACCATCATGACATTCATATCCATCATTGATCAGCAAACTATTGAGCATGGGGCGATTGGAATCATAGATATAGCCCTGATCTGGTTCATGATCAGGGGATTCTGTCATCACGTCTTTTAATTCTTCGCCAGTGGAAAGAATACCGATAACCAATCGCGGATAGCAAGCTAGCCTATTATGGCCGATGGCGGCGGCTAAACCAATTTCAGCAGAACCAAGACGGCATCCTTTCGTCAGTGCTTTATCACCTGCCTTGATATTTTCACCAGCTGGCCTGAAATTCTGCATTGGTTTGATATGATCGGGGAAAGTCACCCATGTGGTGCCATCACGTTCTGATATCTGGCAATGTTCCTGCATAGCGATTGTGTCCGGGTTATGATCAGGATTAACCGCAACAGGCATAGGGGTGCCAGTGGTAATATAAATCGTGGTATCCGGCGTAAAAGGATGGGCAAGCGGGTGGCCAGCATGGGCTTTTCCAGATATGGGCAGGCATCTATCCGGGCTTGCCATCAGATCAGCATGACGACAGGCATATCCATCCACGGCGGCGGTATGGGCAGGTGGCACATTGATTGCTGATATCACATCCTGCCCGAGGATTGCCCCATGGGCATTAGCAAGGGAGCGGTCCTCACAGATATCAACCGGCGTCAACAGCCGCTTAAGCCTTGTTCTGGCTTCATGGAGTGTTAGTTCCGTAAGAGGTATATCAGGCTGTCTAGTCATGCTGGCAATCTGGCTAAAATAAAATCACAAATCATGTCGGGATGATCCAGATCAAGACAGGGAAGGGGGCAATCCGGCAGATTTGTGTTGGTTGCTACGGCAATGATATCGGGCATTGTCAGATATAGGGGGGGGTGATCCATTCCTTTCCGGTGAATTTCAATTTTAGGGATGGGTTCCGATTTATATCCTTCTACCAGCACAATATCGCTGGGCAATAATTCGCCCAGTAATGTATTCAGGTCCATTTCACGGCCATCGGGGGTTTCCGTAAACTTTACGCGCCGCATAGCTGATGAGATCAGTACCTGACTGGCACCTGCTTTGCGATGCCGCCAGCTATCCTTGCCCGGTATATCCGCATCAAAGGCATGATGTGCATGTTTGATCGTGGCGATATTTAACCTGCGCCGAGTGATATTGGATATCAGTTTTTCTGCCAATGTTGTTTTGCCCGAACCGGAAAACCCAGCCAGTCCTATTACCAGACGGTGCCTTGATAAGTTTGACAGATTCACATCAGACATAGCGCAATGCTTTAAGAAAATAATCCATTCCGGTATATAATGTCAGCAATGCCGCCATATAAAAGACAATAATCGTTGATTCCAGCGCGTAATCCCAATGGCTAAAAAATGGATAAAGCATCACCAGACCTATGGCAATAAATTGTAATGTTGTTTTAAATTTGGCTATTTGCGTGACATGAAGCGTTACCCCTTTATCTGCCATATATTCGCGCAAGCCAGACACAAACACCTCACGAAACAGGATAATAAGAGAAGGGTAAAGGATGGGCAGGGTATTTTTATCTGCCGCCACTAATGCCAGTAAGCACCCTACAATCAGCAATTTATCCGCTATGGGATCAAGCATACGGCCAAACCCGCTGGATACTTTCCAGCGCCGGGCCAGATACCCATCCAGCCAGTCAGTGACAGCTGCAATGGTAAACAGGCCAAACGCTGCCGCCCGTAAAAAGTTGCGGCCATCAAAAATTAGCAAAGGCACAATAATCGCAATTCCTACCCGCAATATCGTCATGGCATTTGGCAGTTGTTTCATCATTCTGATCCGTTCTCTTGGCGTGAACTTATTCTATTAGCTTTTATCATGAAACCAATGATAAATGGTATCGGCAACATGCTGAGAAATGCCATTTACTTTCATCAGATCGGGTATATCTGCATTCGCGACCGATCTGGCAGAACCAAAATGGGTTAATAACGCTTTTTTTCTGTGGGCGCCAATGCCCGGAATATCATCCAGCGGATTGCTTTTCTGTGCTGATGAGCGTCGTGTTCTATGGGCACCAATAGCAAAACGGTGGGCTTCATCACGCAAGCGTTGCAAGAAATGCAAGACAGGGGTGTTATGAGGCAGATTAAAACTATCCTTGTCCGTTTGGTGAAATTCTTCTCTGCCAGCATTCCGATCAACACCCTTGGATATGGCGACCATGGGAATATCAGTAATGCCAAGCGTGTCCATCACTTCCTGCGCGGTGGATAATTGCCCTTTGCCACCATCAAGTAAAACCAGATCAGGCCAAATGCCTGTTTCCCTGTCCGGGTCTTCGCGGATAGCGCGGGAAAAACGCCGTGTCAGGACTTCACGCATCATGGCAAAATCATCGCCGCCAATGCCGGTTTTGTCCGTTTCGGCTTTGTCTGAATTGATATTAAATTTCCGGTAGAAAGGTTTCATGAAACCTTCTTCGCCGGCCACAATCATGGCACCAACAGCATGACTGCCCTGAATATGTGAGTTATCATAGACTTCAATCCGGTTGGGGCGTTCATCCAGTTCAAACAATTCCTGAACGGCTTCCAGCATCTTTTTCTGGGTAGAGCTGGCGGTCAGCTCACGGGCTAGGGCTTCACGGGCATTACGTTCGGCATTGGCCATCAGCTTTCGCCGCTGGCCACGGGCGGGAACAGATATCTGCACTTTCCGGCCGGCCTTATCGCTTAAGGCTTCTGCCAGAAGGGTGGCATCTGGCATGGTATGATTGACAAGAATTTCGGGTGGTGGCGGTTTATCATCATAAAACTGACCGATAAAGGCGGCAATAATCGCGGTGGGTTCATCGTCTTTATCATGGCGCGGAAAATATGCTCTATTGCCATAATTTGATCCGTTGCGCATGAAAAATACCTGAACACAACTCCGCCCGCTATCATTGGTGAAGGCAATGATATCAGCATTCAGTTCACCCGGCAGGTTAATGTCCTGATGAGCCTGTATCATGGTAAGGGCGCGAATGCGGTTTCGCCAGAGTGCCGCATCCTCAAATCGTAATTCTTCTGCGGCGGCATGCATATAGGTGGCAAACTCATCCTGTACTATCCGTGATTCTCCATTGAGAAAACGCACGGCCTGATTCACCTGTTTCTGATAATCCGCGTGACTGATCTTGCCAACACAAGGGGCGGTGCAGCGTTTGATCTGATATTGCAGACAGGGTCGTGTCCGTGTCGAAAAGACAGAATCAGAACAATTCCTTAATAAAAATGCGCGTGTTAATTCGGTTACGGTTCGGTTCACCGCACTAGCAGAAGCAAAGGGCCCAAACCACCATGCTTTGCGTTTGCGGGTGCCGCGATGCTTGTTGATCTGTGCCCATTCATGATCACGGGTAATCATAATATATGGAAAGCTTTTATCATCCCGCAGCAGGATATTGAAACGCGGCTTCAGCGTTTTGATCAGATTGGATTCCAGAAGCAATGCTTCGACTTCGGTTCGCGTTGTGATGATTTCCATGCTACGGGTTTCAGCGACCATGCGGGTAAGCCGGTGGCTTAGCCCATTGGCGCGCGTATAACTCAGAACACGATTTTTTAATGCCTTGGCTTTGCCGACATAAAGCACCTGACCATCATGCCCCAACATCCGGTAAACACCGGGGCTTAAATCTAGACGTTTGGCCATATCCCGAATGATTTTCAATCCCCTGTTCAGATCAGGCCCATCAGAAGCGATAGCGGATTTTGAACCGCCCGTATGTGATGCAGGTGTATGATCAGAATTATGTGGGGCTTCATCAGTCATAGTCATAATGTGTGCTCATTTTGGTCTATTGCCAAGGTGGTAGGGCGGTTTTTATCTTGCGAATCGGGGTTTGTTATCGTCATCCCCTAAATCTGTGGATAAACTTGTGGATATCATCCACATACCCGAACAGGAATCGGACTATTCAGCCAGAAATACAAAATTGCACAAAAAGTAGGCATGATAGTGGATTGTTATATTTTTCAATAAGTTAGTCAATATCAAGTGAAAAAAATGATCCTTAAATAGGATATATTTTGTGATTTATTACATATTTTTATCAAAAATCATGTGTTGTTAACAAGTTACAGCATGAAGTTGTCTGTTTGGTTATTTTCGAACTAAAAACTCAAGGCACGGATTTATTTAGGTTTTTTTCTGCGTTCACGCTCATTACGCTTAAATGCCAGCTGTGGGGCTGAACCAATTTCCAGTTCTGATGCTTCCAGTCTTCTGATTTCATCTCTGATTCGGGCGGCTTCTTCAAATTCCAGATTGGCCGCTGCATTCTGCATTTTCTGTTCAAGGCTGGCAACCGTATCGCGCATAGATTTTCCAACCATTGGCCCGGTTTCGGTAGATATTTCAACCCGGTCAGCGCGGTCATGAACCGAGCTGAGAATATCTTTGATCTTTGAGGTGATGGTAGCAGGGGTAATATTATTTTCGGCGTTATATGCCATTTGTTTTTCGCGCCGTCTATCAGTTTCCGTGATCGCATAATCCATGCTTCCGGTGATGGTATCAGCATAAAGGATGACCCGACCTTCGACATTTCTGGCGGCACGCCCAATGGTCTGAACAAGTGAGGTGCGCGAACGCAGATAACCTTCTTTATCGGCATCCAGAATAGCAACTAGCGAACATTCCGGTATATCCAGTCCTTCGCGCAACAGATTAATGCCGATCAGTACATCAAACACCCCTAGCCTGAGATCACGAATAATTTCAATCCGTTCGAGGGTTTCAACGTCGGAATGCATATAACGCACTTTGACCCCTGCCTCATGCATGTATTCGGTCAGGTCTTCGGCCATTTTCTTGGTCAGGGTAGTAATAAGCACCCGCTGGTTTTTTAGACTAGCTTCACGGCATTCGGCGATAACATCATCAACCTGATGTTCTGTTGGCCGGATGATACATTGCGGTTCAATCAGTCCTGTTGGACGGACAATCTGTTCAACAAATACGCCACCGGTCTGTTCCAGTTCCCATGCGCCGGGGGTGGCGGAAACATAAATCGTCTGTGGCCGGAAGGCATCCCATTCTTCGAATTTAAGAGGCCTGTTATCAAGGCATGATGGCAGGCGGAACCCATATTCTGATAAGGTTGTTTTCCGTGCTCTGTCGCCTTTATACATGGCACCTATCTGGGGGACAGTCACATGGCTTTCGTCAATAAACAGAAGCGCATCTTTGGGCAGATATTCAAACAGGGTTGGTGGCGGTTCGCCAGCACCGCGGCCAGATAGATAACGGGAATAATTTTCAATTCCGTTACAGACGCCGGTGGCTTCAATCATTTCCAGATCAAAATTGGTGCGCTGCTCCAGTCTCTGGGCTTCTAACAGTCGGCCGCCCTGTTCCAGTTCATGCAATCGGGTTTCCAGTTCTTTCTTGATGCTTTTTGTGGCCTGCTGAAGGGTTGGCTTGGGTGTAACATAATGTGAATTAGCAAAAATGCGAACCGAGTCCAGATCATCATCACGATGTCCGGTCAGAGGATCAAAGCTGGTGATAGCCTCTATTTCATCCCCGAATAATGATATGCGCCATGCGCTTACTTCAAGGTGGGCGGGAAAGATTTCAACCACATCACCACGCACCCTGAAACAGCCACGCTGGAAAGCCATATCATTGCGGGCATATTGCAATTCGGTCAATTGGCGCAACAACTGTTGGCGTTCTATGCGCTGACCTTTAAACAGCCTGATAACCATGCTGGAATAGGTTTCAACAGACCCGATGCCATAGATGCAGGATACCGAAGCCACAATCACCACATCCCGCCGTTCTAGCAAAGCACGGGTAGCGCTATGCCGCATGCGATCAATCTGTTCATTAATCGTGGCTTCTTTTTCGATATAGGTATCTGATCTGGGCACATATGCTTCAGGTTGATAATAATCATAATAGGACACAAAATATTCAACCGCATTATCAGGAAATAATGTTTTCATCTCACCATAAAGCTGTGCCGCCAGTGTTTTGTTCGGGGCAAGAATAAGTGATGGTTTTTGCATGGCAGAAATAATATGCGCCATGGTAAAGGTCTTGCCTGACCCCGTCACCCCAAGCAGTACCTGATCCCGTTCTTTCTGGGATACCCCAGCCACAAGATCACGAATAGCATCAGGCTGATCACCTGCGGGTTGGTAATCCGTTTCCAGCCGAAGCGGAATATGTTTGTCATGTTCATCAGCAAATAGTGGCTGAATGAAATCGGTAAGGCTATTATCATCCATAAATAACAATATAGGGCATTGTCACCATATCGTGAATAGCCAGATACAGATTTTACTTGCATGAAACGGCATCGGCTTTTAGGACATGCAGATAGGATGACTTTTAGGAGGCTATTATGGGAATTCTGGCATCGCGGATGAATGCGATCAAACCATCACCAACGATTGCTGTTACAACAAAAGCGGCAGAACTCAAAGCGGCTGGACGCGACATTATCGGCCTCGGTGCGGGTGAGCCGGATTTCGACACCCCCGAACATGTCAAGGACGCGGCGCGTAAAGCTATTGCTGATGGTAAGACCAAATATACCGCTGTTGATGGCATACCGGAATTGAAAGCCGCCATTGTTGAAAAGTTCAGCCGTGAAAACAATATCACCACCACGACGGCCAATATCACTGTTGGCACAGGTGGCAAGCAGGTTCTCTATAATGCTATCATGGCTAGCGTGGAAGATCAGGATGAAGTGATCATTCCGGCACCTTACTGGGTATCTTATCCTGATATTGTGATGCTGGCTGGTGGCAAGCCTGTTTTTGTATCCTGTCCTGCTAATGCGGGGTTCCGGCTATTGCCTGAACAGCTCGAAGATGCCATTACCGATAAAACAAAATGGCTGATCCTCAATAGTCCGTCAAATCCGACTGGTGCCGGTTATACAGCGGCAGACCTGAAAGCACTGGCCGAAGTATTGCGTAAGCATCCGCATGTCTATGTGCTTTGCGATGATATGTATGAACATCTTGTTTATAATGATTTCACCTTTGCAACACTGGTAGAAGTTGCCCCTGATCTGCAGGATAGGGTTCTTACCATGAATGGTGTGTCAAAGGCCTATTGTATGACAGGCTGGCGTATTGGATATGCAACGGGCCCCCAGCCACTTATCAAGGCTATTGCAACGATACAGTCACAATCTACATCAAGCCCTAATTCTATCGCTCAGCATGCGGCGGTTGCCGCGCTTAATGGATCACTGGACTTTATGGTAAGCAACCTCAAAGCGTTTGATCAGCGGCGACAGCTGGTCGTTGATAGCCTGAATACCATTGATGGCCTGATCTGCCCTGACCCTGATGGGGCGTTCTATGTCTATCCATCTATCGAAGGCGTGATTGGCCGTAAACGTCCTGATGGGCAAGTGATTGCAACAGACAGTGATTATGTTACATGGCTTCTGGAAGATGGTGGCGTTGCCGCTGTTCAGGGTGCAGCCTTTGGACTTGAACCGCATTTCCGCATTTCCTATGCCACAAGCACCGAAGCACTGGAAGCAGCTTGCCAGCGGATCAAGGCATCTACTGAAAAACTGTCATAACAGGGCGTGATGCTGTCTGGATAGTATCTGTTCACAATAATGTGATCAGTTTTTCGCATTGCTGATCTTATGTTGGCCATAATTTGCGTTATGATAATGATCAGGCGCAACCCATGTTATGGAGATAATGATGCTGATCAAAAAAAAGCCAAGCTGGTATATTCCGGAACATAAAGCAACAGCCGAAGATGTTTATATAAACCGGCGACAGATTCTGGCCGCTATGGGATTTGGTATTGCTGGCGGTCTTGGCATTCTTCCATCACTGGCGGAAGCGGCGATTTCGGGTATTCCGGCAAAGCGTAATCCGGGTTATAGCCTTGATCGGGATATTACCCCCGAAGAAGATGCCACCACATACACCAATTTTTATGAATTCGGATCATCCAAAAACATCTGGCGTAAGGCCAGACGGTTAAAGTCTGATCCATGGAAAGTGACCATTGATGGTATGGTCGAAGAAAAGATAACCATAGATGCGGCAGAACTCATTGCCCGGCTTGGTGATCAGGAAGAACGCCTTTATCGTCATCGCTGTGTTGAAGCATGGGCAATGGCTGTTCCATGGACAGGGGTGCCCATGGAAAAACTGGTGCAATTTGCAAAGCCGGTTGCCGGGGCAAAATACCTCCGTTTTGAAACATTTCTTGACCCTGATATTGCCCCCGGTCAACGTCAACGCTGGTATCCATGGCCATATGTTGAAGGCATTACCCTTGCCGAAGCCAGAAATGAATTGCCTTTACTTGTCACGGGCATTTATGGCAAGGCTCTGCCTAATCAGAATGGGGCACCATTGCGTGTGGTTCTGCCGTGGAAATATGGCTTTAAATCTATCAAGTCTATCACACGGATTAGTTTTACCGATGAAAGACCGGTGAGCTTCTGGGAAGACATTCAGGCAAGGGAATATGGGTTCTGGGCTAATGTTAATCCGGCATTTGACCACCCCCGCTGGAGCCAGAAAACCGAACGATTGCTTGGTAGTGGGGATCGGGTACCAACACAGCTTTATAATGGCTATGCGGAAGAGGTGGCTGATTTATACGCTGATATGCCGCAAGACCGGAATTTGTTTTTCTAGGCGCCAAGCCCCAATTTTTCAGATAAAATACCGGCAATCCGCGTGGTTTCATCAAGCCTTTTATCATTGTGCAGAAAGAAATGATAAAAGGATAGCTGGTTGATGGATTCGGTATATCCGCCTTCCTGAAGGGTTTTATGGAAAAGTGCGACGCGGCCAGATTCAGGTTTTAATTCCGCAACATATACCGGTTTTCCCGTACATGCCGCTTCTGATGTCATGTTGACGCTATCCGAGGTAACAATGATCGCATCAGCGGCATTAAGTATCCATGGATAGGGATTCGGCATTTTGCCATCCCAGTACCAGTGATTTGTTTCCGACAAGGCCGGAGCCATGGCCTGAGATACGGTGGCAAGGCTTCGCCGTGATGGGATAAGGATAAGCGAAGCCTGAGTCATAGCCGCCACATCGGCCAATGTCTGACCAAAACTGGCATAGTCCTGATCATGAACCTGATAGCGGCGATTTGATCCACCAATAAGGACGACAATTTTTCGTCCTTCCATTTCAGTGACAGCTGAAGGTAATGGCGGGTTTTCCTGCATCAGCGTGACCATCCGGTTTAATGAGCCAAGGGAAACCAGAACATTATCGCCACGCAAAGGATCATGGGTTGGTACAACTAGCCAGTCAAACCATGTGGCAGGCATGCGCGGGTCCTGAATATGTATGGTTTTGATCTTCCCCTTACCATATCGGCGCATCAGCATGGATAAAGGCGCGTGCCGGCGGCCAGTGGTAATCACAATATCAGGCATGCCATGTTCATTAATGGCGGCTTTCAGCTCTGCTGGCATGGGGCAGGCACCTATCCGCGCCAGACGTGGAAAAGCCCGAATCAATTTACCCGGATGAACACGGATCAGCTGAACATGTTTAGACAGGCTTTCGGCAAGGCCAAGCGATTGCACTTCCATGCCTTTAGTTCCATCACTAATAACCCAGATCGACGGTGAATATTTTGCTGTTGTCATGATGGAAACCTTATTGCCCATATTAGTCGTGGTTACAATATATATATAAATAAAATTACAATATTGAGTAATAATATTGCTCTTTCTAGCAGATTAGAATAAAGATTGTATAGCAAAGCCATTGTCTGGCTATATGGGAAGAATTTATGTCCAATCGTGTAAAATTAGATGATGTTGACCGCCGTATTCTGCGTGATCTGCAGGAAGATGGCCGCATGACAAATGTGGAATTAGCGAAACGGATTGGTATTTCAGCCCCACCATGCTTGCGCCGGGTTCGTGCGCTCGAAGAAAGCAATGTTATCCGTGGTTATCATGCCGATATCAATCCGGATGCCATGGGATATTCGGTGACGGTATTTGCCTTTGTCGGGTTATCCAGCCAGGCTGAACATGATTTGAAAGAGTTTGAACAAACGGTAGCCAGTTGGCCTGAAGTCCGGGAATGTCACATGCTAGTTGGTGAAACAGATTTTCTATTGAAAATCATGGCGCAGGACTGGGACGCATTTCAGGTATTTTTAACCACAAAACTGACGCCAGCGGCTAATGTGAGCCATGTGAAAACAGCCTTGGTTATCCGTTCAGGCAAAGAAGGCATAGGCGTGCCGATTGAATAACCGGTATCAGGCAGGCAGGATTTTAACGTCAATTACTTCAAACATTTTTGTTCCACGCGGCGTCCGTACTTCAACGCTGTCGCCAATGCGCTTACCAATCAGGGCTTTAGCAATGGGTGATGAAGTTGATATCAATCCTTTTGATAAATCAGCTTCATAAGGGCCGACAATAGAAAACTCGGATTCTTCGTCAGTATCTTCATCAGCAACGGAAACAATAGTGCCAAAGGTTATGGTTTCACCAGTGAGCTGTGCTGTATTGATAACTTCTGCGCGACTAACCACATCTTCGAGTTCGGCAACCCGGCCTTCGATAAAAGACTGTCTTTCACGGGCAGCATGATATTCGGCATTTTCGGACAGATCACCATGTTCACGGGCGGCGGCAATAGCTTTGATGACCGCAGGTCGTTCTTCGGTTTTTAATTTCATCAGCTCTGTCTTGATTGTTTCAAGTCCAGCAGCGGTAAATGGAACTTTTTCCATGGCAATATCCTTATGTTTTTTTTAAATCTAGCAAGGGCTTATGCCATTTTGCCAGAAAAAAATTAATTATTGTTTAGATAGGATTGGATTGACCGAACTGCAAGAGTGTTTTTCTTGATTGTTTGTATCGCGGTGACGGCGGCCTTAGCCTCAGGAATGGTGGTATAATAGGGGATATTATTAGTCAAAGCGGTCTGACGTAATGAGAAACTATCCTTGATGGATGCCTCCCCCATAGCGGTATTGAATACCAGATCAATTTTGCCATCAAGCATGTAATCAACAGCATGTGGCCGCCCCTGCATCACTTTATTCACAGATTGAGCCGGAACGCCAGCATCGGAAATGGCTTTCGCTGTTCCAGATGTGGCAATGATGGAAAACCCAAGCCCATGTAAATCACGGCATATGTCAATCATTGGGGGTTTGTCATCGTCTTTAACAGAAATGAATACCGTGCCCTGATCAGGCAAAAACACACTGGCACCAAGCTGGCTTTTGGTGAAAGCATGGGCAAAATCGGGGCCAATTCCCATCACTTCACCAGTGGATTTCATTTCAGGGCCAAGGAAAACGTCAACACCGGGGAACCGCTGAAAAGGGAAAACCGCTTCTTTAACGGCAACATGCTTCATCGGTTTCCGGGTCAATCCGAAATCGGCAATCTTTTCTCCTGCCATGATGCGAGCGGCCAATTTTGCTAGAGCAATACCAGTTGCTTTTGCAACAAAAGGAACGGTTCGGCTGGCGCGTGGGTTTACTTCAAGCAGATAGACTACATCGTCTTTGATCGCGAACTGAATATTCATCAATCCAACAACCCCTAATGCCATAGCCAGATCAATAGTCTGGCGTTCTATTTCAGCCAGCAATTCATCGGATAAGGTTTGCGGCGGCAGGGAACACGCACTATCACCGGAATGGATGCCTGCTTCTTCAATATGTTCCATGATGCCGCCGATATATACATCTGTCCCGTCACAAAGGGCATCAACGTCAATTTCGGTGGCCTGATTGAGAAAGCCGTCAATCAATACCGGGTTGTTTCCCGATACAATCACTGCTTTAGACATATAATGTTTCAGTTGATCCAGATTATGAACGACTTCCATCGCGCGGCCGCCAAGCACATAAGATGGCCGGATAACAACCGGAAAACCAATGCGTTCCACAACATCACAAGCATCTTCAAGCGACGTGGCGATGCCATTGGCTGGCTGATGCATGTTCAAATCTTTGATCAGATGCTGAAATCGTTCTCTGTCCTCCGCCAGATCAATAGCGTTGGGGCTGGTGCCGAGGATAGGAATATTTTCTGCTTCTAATGCTGCCGCAATTTTAAGCGGGGTCTGCCCGCCAAGTTGAACAACAACGCCTTTTAATACACCATTCTGTTGTTCATTTCTAAGAATGGCAAGCACATCTTCGGCGGTTAATGGTTCAAAATACAGGCGATCAGATGTGTCATAATCCGTGGAAACGGTTTCCGGATTACAATTGATCATAATGGTTTCATAGCCCTGTTCACGCAAGGCATAGGCCGCATGAACACAGCAATAATCAAACTCAATACCCTGACCAATACGGTTAGGGCCACCGCCAAGGATGACAATTTTTTCCCGATCAGATGGCCGTGCTTCGCATTGCCGGCCAGAGCTTGCCTGATAAGTAGAATAGAGATAAGCGGTATCAGATGAAAATTCCGCGGCGCAAGTATCAATGCGTTTGAATACCGGACGAACCCCCATGGCTTCGCGGGTCTTGCGGATATCACTTTCATCCTGACCGGTTAGGGAAGCAAGCTTGCTATCACTGAACCCCATGGCTTTCAATGACAGCATATCATTGGGGTTCTGTGGTAAGCCGTTCGCCTGAACCATTTTTTCTGCATCGATAATGGCTTTAATTTCACAAAGGAACCACATATCCCAGCTTGTTGCTTCGGCGATCAGATCAATGCTGATATCATGGCGGAATGCGGTGGCAATTCGCATTAGACGTTCAGGAATCCGTTCACCTAACCAGCCTCTGATCACGTCATCGGACAAATCGCCATTTGTGGTGGTCGGCATATCCACCCCACCCAGACCATCAAGGCCGATTTCAAGTGAGCGCAATGCTTTTTGAAAAGATTCGCGGAAACTTCGGCCGATAGCCATGGTTTCCCCGACTGATTTCATGGACGTGCTGAGATGATTGTCTGCTCCGGGGAATTTTTCAAAAGTGAAACGTGGTATTTTCGTGACGATATAATCAATGGTTGGCTCGAAACTGGCTGGTGTCACCCCTGTGATATCATTATCCAGTTCGTCCAATGTGTATCCAACAGCTAATTTAGCCGCTATTCTGGCAATAGGAAAACCGGTGGCTTTTGATGCCAGCGCAGATGATCGGCTTACCCGCGGATTCATTTCAATCACCAGTTGCCGTCCTGTATTCGGGCATACGGCAAATTGCACGTTTGACCCGCCAGTATCGACCCCGATTTCACGCAGGACAGCCAGGGAAGCATCCCGCATTTCCTGATATTCTTTGTCTGTCAGGGTGAGGGCTGGGGCAACGGTGATACTGTCACCTGTATGCACGCCCATTGGATCCATATTTTCTATGGAACAGATAATGATGGCGTTGTCGGCTTTATCGCGCACCACTTCCATTTCAAATTCTTTCCACCCCAATACCGATTCTTCTATCAGGACTTCACCAACAGGTGATTTGTTTAACCCGTTCTTGACAATGTTTTCAAACTCGATCCGGTTATAGGCGATCCCGCCGCCTTCACCGCCAAGGGTAAAAGATGGTCTGATAATCGCAGGCAGGCCAACCAAATCCAGCGAATCCACAGCTTCATCAAATGTCTTGATCAGTTTAGAGCGGGGGCTTTCCAGCCCGATTTTATCCATGGCTTTACGGAAAAGTTCTCTGTCTTCTGCCTTTTCGATAGCATCAATCGTTGCCCCGATCAGCTCGACCCCCTGTCTGGCCAGAAAACCATTACGAGCAAGATCAAGAGCCGTATTCAGGGCAGTCTGACCACCCATTGTCGGCAATAAAGCATCGGGCTGTTCCAGCTCAATAATCTTGCTGACCATTTCAGGGGTAATCGGTTCGATATAGGTGGCATCTGCCATTTCCGGATCCGTCATAATCGTTGCCGGATTAGAATTGACCAGAATGACACGGTAACCTTCTTCGCGGAGGGCTTTACATGCCTGTGCGCCAGAATAATCAAACTCACATGCCTGCCCGATGATGATAGGGCCAGCCCCGATGATCATGATGGATTGAATATCGTTACGCCTTGGCATGATTAGACCTGTCTGCTTTTGCTTTACTGATCATCTGGGCAAACCGTTTGAACAGATGGTGAGCATCATGGGGCCCTGGTGAGGCTTCAGGATGGTATTGCACACAGAAAACCGGAAGTGATCTATGCCTTAACCCCTCAACGCTCTGATCAAAAAGAGATATATGTGTGATTTCCAGTTCTTCTGGCAAACTGTCCCCATCAACGGCAAAGCCATGATTCTGGCTGGTAATTTCAATCATGCCGGTGGCTAGTTCCTTGACGGGATGGTTAGCCCCCCTATGACCGCGTTCCATTTTAAATGTGCTGGCACCGAATGCTTCGGCAATCAGCTGATGCCCGATACAAATGCCAAACACAGGCACGCCACTATCGGCTATCTGGCGGATATGGGATGAGGCATATCGCGATGTTTCAGCAGGATCGCCGGGGCCATTGGATAAAAACACCCCATCAGGTTGTAATGCCATCACGGTATCAGCATCGGTATCTGCCGGAACAACGGTTACTTTTCCTGCCACGTCACCAAGACAGCGTAAGATATTCAGCTTACAACCAAAATCATAAGAAACAATATGTATCCCATCTGCATCCATGTTGCGATAGGTATCGCTTTCCTTGACCCAGCCACCAAGATTCCAGTCATGTGTATCATCGGAGGTAACCTGACTGGCGAGTTCCATGCCAGCAAGACCATGCCAGTCCTTTGCCATTGCCTGCAAAGCGGGAATATCAAATTCCCCTTTATAATTCACGGCAAGCACGCCTTTGGGCGCACCTTTATCGCGTATATGATGGGTCAATGAGCGGGTATCAATGCCAGCAATGCCGGGAATAGACATTGATTTTAGCCATTCATCCAGTGAGGAATCCGCGCGATAATTCGAAGCCGGGGTCGGAAGATGCGATAGCACAACCCCGAGGGCGGCAGGGGAAATGGATTCCATATCAATAGCATTAGTGCCAGTGTTACCAATATGGGGGAAAGTGAATGTGATGATCTGGCCGGCATAAGACAGATCTGTGATGATTTCCTGATATCCTGTCATGGAGGTATTAAAACACACCTCACCCACACGGATATCTTCGAAACCAAATCCCTGTCCATAAAGGATGGTGTTATCATCTAGAATCAATAATGCTGTTGGTTTTTCTGGAGTGGGTTGAAATATGTCAAATGATGTCGGTTTCATTCGCCCTATCAATCCTGTTTGTTGCGTCTATGACAGACGTAACATATCGATAGGGGTAATATCTGTATGGTTATCATTCGTCAAGTAAATAACATATTTATTTTTGCTATTGGGCTGATCAGGAATGATGACTTGATACATTAGCCAGAATTGGTCTAGATATACACCATACGCACACGCTTTTATTTGGGGGTAATCATGTTAAGAGAAGCCATTCAAACTGCTTTGAATGAGGCTCTGAAGTCTGGCCATACCAAACGGCTGGGAACATTGCGGTTAATATCAGCAGCCTTAAAGGATAAGGATATTGCAGCGCGAACCAAGGGAAGTGGCGATGCTATCAATGACGACGATATTCTGTCCATGTTGCAAACCATGATTAAACAACGGCAAGAATCCGTCCGTATGTATCGTGAAGCAGGACGTGATGAACTGGCAGATAGTGAAGATAGCGAAATTCATATCATCAAAGAGTTTATGCCAGCACAAATGGATCATGATGCCGTCATTTCTGCCATTAATGATGTCATTTCAGAAGTAGATGCATCATCGGTTAAGGATATGGGTAAGGTCATGGGGTTGCTGAAACAACGCTTTACTGGTCAGATGGATTTTGCTCTGGCAAGCACAGCCGTGAAGGAAATCCTTCTCAATCAATAGGCTGAACGCTTGCGGTTTGTGGTCTAGGTGATCAAGATCATTTAGTGCATATGATAAAAGCTGATGGATATGTGGCCAGCAGGGGGTTGAGGCAATGGCGTTGCCGCAGCAATTTATGGATGAAATCAGGCGGCGGGTATCGCTGTCTTCTATCATTGGTAAAAAGGTCAAATTGATCAATCGGGGCAACCGCATGGTCGGGTTGTGCCCATTTCATCAGGAAAAAACACCTTCTTTTCATGTGCGTGATGATGAAGGGTTCTATCATTGCTTTGGTTGTGGTGCCAGTGGTGATGCGATATCCTTTTTGCGTGAACAAGATGGCCTGGGGTTTATGGAGGCTATCCATCATCTGGCTGGTCTGGCTGGCCTCACCGTTCCTGAACAGAA
The DNA here is from genome assembly GCA_049595035.1 of Puniceispirillales bacterium (SeqCode). Classification (GTDB taxonomy): domain Bacteria; phylum Pseudomonadota; class Alphaproteobacteria; order Puniceispirillales; family UBA1172; genus UBA12202. The sequence goes on from JBMYKD010000003.1 coordinate 122,187, forward strand.
AGATATCAGCCCTGAAGAAAAAGCCCAGCGCAATATGATGGCTTCCATAAACGAAGAGGCCGCAGTTTTCTATGAAAATCAGCTGAATAGCCCAGCTGGCAAACAGGCGAAACGATATATTAGTGACCGGCAGATGAGCCCGAATAGCCTGTCGCGATACCGCATTGGTTATGCACCGGCAAATGGCCTGACAACATATTTACAGAATAAAGGCTTCACCGCTGATGATATGCTGGCCGCCGGTCTGGTGCGTAAATCTCAGCGTGATGGAAGTCTTTATGACAATTTTCGTGACCGGCTTATGTTTCCTATTACCAATCCGAAAGGTGACGTAATTGCTTTTGGTGGAAGGGCACTTAGCGGTGATCAGGAACCTAAATATCTGAATTCGGCCGATAGCCCCATGTTTCATAAAAAACAGGTTCTTTATGGATTAAAGCAGGCAAAAGAACAGATGAAAGACGGCTTGCCAGTTATTGTGGCCGAAGGATATATGGATGTTATTGCCATTGATCAGTTCAAGGTTGCTGGGGCTGTTGCGCCATTAGGAACGGCCTTAACAGAAGATCAGATACTGTTGATCTGGAAATCTGCCCATTCACCCTATCTGTGTTTTGATGGGGATATGGCAGGGCAGAGAGCCGCAAACAAAACACTAACGCGGTTACTGCCAATACTGGAGCCGGGAAAGACAGTCCGTGTCATGCGGCTGGATCAAGGCATGGACCCGGATGATGTGCTAAAATCCGGCGGGGCTGATGCGATGCAGCGCATTATGGATGTATCGGAAAGTCTGGTCGATGCATTATGGCAATCCACCGCGGCGGATTTCAATCTGAACGAAGCGGAGCAACGCGCTAAATTCTGGCAAGTGATGCGTGATTATATCCGGCAGGTTAATCACCCGGCTATGCGTGATTCCCTGGGTGATGAAATTAATGCCCGCATACAGGACATGCGACAAAGCGCCCGTCAGAACAAAACAGGACAAACCTATAAAGGGACAGCATATATAGGCCGTCAACATGCGCTTTCAGCAAAGAATATTCGCCCCAGAGCCATTTTAGCTATTCTTTGGACTCATCCTGAATTAATACATGATCTGCATGAAGACCTAGTAAAATTAGATATTAAGGATAATTTCGTAAAAAAAATACTAAACATCATTTCAGAGAGTGTTACAATACACGACCATCTTGACGAAACGACTTTTCGTCATCATTTAGAGTCAGTAGGAGTAGGCCAGAAAGACCTGTTAAGTCTTTGGGATAGCATTAAATCAAGGGTTCGGTTTGATCCCGAAACACTATCCAGAGAAGACGCAAAAACTAAGCTGGAAGAGTTAATAACGCTTGAAATCCGCGGTACTAGAGCCCGTTCTACAAAAATTGTTTAATCCAACCACATTAGCTGATGGGATGTTCCATGGCACAAAGTAAAAAGAAGAAGTCACAAACCGAAGAGCAATTATCTGATAGCGAATCGCTGGCAAAGTCAGCTAGCAATGATTCGGGCGAATCGGCAAACATAAGCGAAGAAGCGATCAAAACCCTGATGAAAACAGGTCGTGAACGCGGATTTGTTACTCATGACGAATTAAACAAAGCCCTTCCTCAAGGTGAGCTTACGTCTGAACAGATCGAAGACGTCATGGCTGAATTGAATTCAATGGGGGTTAACGTCGTTGATAATGCTGATCAGGAAGATGTGGTCGAAGATAGTGACGAAGAAGGATCAGGCCAGGCCTCATCAGGTAATATCAGTGATGAAAGCCGTGGTTCCGATGATCCGGTGCGAATGTATCTGCGTGAAATGGGTACGGTTGAACTGCTGACGCGTGAAGGTGAAATTGCCATTGCTAAACGGATTGAAGCTGGGCGTGAATTGATGCTTGGCGGTGTTTATGAATCGCCTTTGACCATCCGCGCATTGATCCAGTGGCGCGATGAAATTGAACAAGGTCTGGTTCTCATGCGGGATGTTATCGATCTGGAAACAACCTTTTCCAGAATAAATGGTGATGATAACGCTGCTATAACCATTGCTTCTGATGATGATGATAGCATTCTGATTAATAGTACCGGTCTTAATATCAAATCCGATTCTGATGATAACGATGAGGAAGACGACGACGACGACGATGAAAATGAATCTGAAGACACTGATAACGAAGAAGAAAATAAAGAAGATGCCGAGGGTGATGATCTAAATATGTCGCTTGCGGCTATGGAAGATGCTATTCGCGATGACGTCATGCAGAAAATGGAAGATGTTTTCGTGACTTACAAAGAGCTGAGCCAGTTGCGTGACAAACGCATTGCCCAGTTCAAAAAAGCATCAAGCGTCAATGCTAAAACAGAAGAACGCTATATTTCTTTCCGCCTGAAGATGATTGAACAGATGGAACATATTCTGCCTAATACAGGCCGGATTGAAGCCCTGATGGAACAGCTATACGGGCTTAACAAGCATCTGTCTTCACTGGAAGGCCAGATGCTGCGGATTGCCACAAAATGCAATATTAAGCGTCCGCAATTTCTGGGTTTCTGGTCAGGTCATGAACTGGATAAGGAATGGCCACCTGAAGAAGCCGATACCGCCGGATGGAAAAAACTGCGCGACAATCACGCGGAAGAAATTGATGAAATACGCAAATCCATCATTCAGATGATGACAGAAATTGGTATGTCGGTGTCTGAATTCAAAGAACTGATTCAGGTGATCCAGCGCGGTGAGCGTGAAGCGGCACGCGCCAAAAAGGAAATGGTAGAAGCTAATCTGCGTCTGGTGATTTCCATTGCCAAAAAATATACTAATCGCGGATTGCAGTTTCTTGATCTGATTCAGGAGGGAAATATCGGCTTGATGAAGGCCGTAGACAAGTTTGAATATCGCCGTGGCTATAAATTTTCAACTTATGCCACATGGTGGATCAGACAGGCGATTACCCGATCTATCGCTGATCAGGCCAGAACCATTCGTATCCCTGTGCATATGATTGAAACCATCAATAAACTGGTGCGAACATCACGGCAAATGCTGCATGAAATTGGTCGTGAACCAACCCCCGAAGAATTAGCGGAAAAACTTTCCATGCCCATTCATAAGGTTCGGAATGTGCTGAAAATCGCCAAAGAGCCGATCAGTCTTGAAACCCCTGTTGGTGACGAAGATGATAGTCATCTGGGTGATTTTATCGAAGACAAGAATGCCGTTCAGCCGCTTGATTCAGCGATTTATGTCAGTTTGCGAGCCAAGACTACATTGGTTCTGGCAGAATTGACCCCGCGTGAGGAACGTGTTTTGCGGATGCGATTTGGGATTGGTATGAACTCAGATCACACGCTTGAAGAAGTCGGTCAGCAATTTAGCGTAACGCGAGAACGTATTCGCCAGATAGAAGCAAAAGCCCTGCGCAAACTCAAGCATCCATCGCGGTCAAAGAAACTGAGAAGTTTCCTTGATAATTGATCCCATTTCGGCTATCCAGAGGATGCTGGGCCTGTAGTTCAACTGGTTAGAACGCACCGCTCATAACGGTGTTGTTGGGGGTTCGAGTCCCTCCGGGCCCACCAGCGTCCTGATTAGCATCTTTTCAGATCATCACTAGGCGAAACATATGCTATCTGG
>JBMYKD010000004.1:0-109961 GCA_049595035.1 Puniceispirillales bacterium (SeqCode)
GGTTCTATCTAGTAGCTCAGGTGAGCCATCATAGGGTAATAGATACATCTGTTCCCCATCATCACTAGCAAGGCCATGCCCAGCGAAGAAGACATAGACATCTGTCTGGTCTTGCTTCACAGAACGGGATAGCCAATTCTGTGTGCTCAAAAGGAATTCACGAATATCAGCACCATCATTTACAAGGGTCTTAATCCGATTATCAGGAATACCCAGTTTCTCACTGGCATAGTCACGGAACACCATTGCATCAGTATCAGCATAGATAGCTTTAGCAGGAGTGTTCCTGTAATCAGACACGCCAATGATAAGGGCTAGGGCGTTGTTGTTGCGCTTAGCTTGCTTTGCAATGGGGTTGAGTCTGTCAAAGGAGATAGATGCCGTAGCTAGGTTGACATTGCGTTCAAGAGTAATGGTTTGGGTTGAAGAGAGACCAGCAAAGTCAGTTACCTCAACAACAACACTTAATCCCGTTGCAGGAACGTAGGTTGAGTATTCAAAGCTACCGTTGCTAGAGAACGGAATAACATTACCATCAACCGTCACCTCAGCCACACCAACATTATCACTTACTCGGCCAACTATAATGCCTTGTTTATCGTCGGTGTCAGCACGAGTGATGATTATAATTGGGATTTGGGTGTCGGCAGAGGTGGCTTGTTGGGTTTGGGGTTGTTGGGCTTGGAGTTCAGCAAGTTGCTGTTTAAGTACCTCAGCTTCCTGTTGGGCAGCTAATAGTTCAGAAGAGGTAGGGGTAGTGGATTGTTCAAGATTGCTTGCAGTAGCTAGAGGCATATCAAAATTATAGTTAAAGGCACTCGTAAGTAAATTTAAAATCAACATTTACAAAGCGTTGTCGATTATCTCTATCTACTAGTAAAAGAAAAGTATTTCTTCCAGATGACTTCATTTCACTAATTTCAGTAATGAACATTTCAACATTATGAACGGCTACCTGCCCAACACGCAAAACCTTATCTCCTTTTTTAAACGGGTCTGCATCTTTCGACGCAACAGCAAAGTCATTAATATTATTATATTCTGATGAAAGTGTTGTTCCTGCCAATAGTCCAGCTTCTTCGGCATCTTCAAGAGCTACAAGTGTAACCTTTAAATTCATCTTTTTGCCTTGACGAATAATGTGAACATCTATTGGATTACCAATAGAGGATTCAGCAATAATTTGCGGCAAGCTAAACGCTTCTTCAATCGGCTTATCATTAAATGTAACAATTACGTCACCCGCTTTTATGCCAGCTTTTTCGGAAGGGCCACCACTATTTACCAACGAAACTAACGCCCCATTATCATTTTCAAGGTCTAACTCATCAGCAATTTCAGGAGTGATTTCCTGGATAAACACACCTAGCCATCCCTTTCTAGTTTCAGTCGATGTACTTGATGAAGAAGCAGCTTGGGTAGATGTACCTTCTTTACATACGCCCCAAATTAACCCACTGTCTCTGTATCTAACATCATAATCAATTTTGAGAGCAAACTTTTTTTTCTTCTTGAAATAGGTGCCCTTAATTACAGCACCATCATCCCTATTAGGAACACTAATAGAAAATTCAATTTTATCACCTTTATCGTTGTTTTTAATTAGGCTTTTTCTGTATTCACCTACTCTTACAATTCCGCTTTCATCAATCTCTGCCTCGAAGGTTTCAGGGACCCATGACTTGGCCCATTCCAGTGTATACCCTGAATTCAAAGCTTGTTGGTAACTTGTAACTTCACATTGAAGTGTTGTGTTTGCATTAGCAGCATTTATCCAAGTTGAGGATAGTAATAAAAATATTGCAAGCTTCAAATAATACTTAAACATCGATTAGTTTATCTCAGTTAATTCCACAATTATTTGTACTATCTAGCTTCATCAGATGAACTGATTTCTATCGTTAATCTTAGTTAACAAATGGCTTGGGTCAAGATGCGTATACCTGAAAAGCATCCTTGGGTCTTTATGACCAGAGATGAGAGCTACCTCTGGCATAGATAAGCCCATCTCAAAGAACCTGCTTATGGGCTAATTACTGAGGTCATGAAACTTCTAACTTAATTTAGATGCTCTTTTTTAAGCTTCTCAAGGAACTCTTCTAAAGCCGAATTATTCTTTTCCTGAAGTGGCTTAAGAAATTCAATAGTGTGCGCATCAAAAATATGATGTTTGTTTGACCAGGCAGCCATACTGATTATAAGTGGCACAAGGTCAATTCCTGCTTGGGTCAGGCAGTATATTTTTCGCTGGGAATGTGTCTCGTCACCTTCAAAACATAGGAGGCTTACATCCACAAGACGCTTGAGCCGCTTTGCTAAGGTTGATGACTGTATCCTTTCATTATTGTTTGAAATAATGTCACGAAACGTCCGTTTCCCGAAGAAAGCAATGTCCCGAAGAACAATCACTGACCATTGGTCCGTCAGAATAGCTGACGCTGCAGCTATAGGGCACCTCACATCGCCGCGGTCTAATATAATGTTGTTCATATCGTTCATAATTGAATCTACCATAAGAATTGCCGAACTCAAAACCAAATCTAAAATGAAACCGGTATGATTTTAGATTGGGTAATAAAGTGATATTTCATAAAAGCTTAATAAATTAATATTTAATTAATTTTAATGGTTTGTCTGAAGGAGTGTAAAAATGACTACTATGTATAAAAAATCATTTAGCGATGCTGATGAAATTAAGACCCCTCCAAAGGCTCATGTAGCTGTTGTGAAGCTTGGTGATATGAATGCTTCTAAACTCGTCCTTGAAAAAGGATGGAAATGGTCGGAATGTATCCAGCCTGTAGTGGGTGGCGATAGTTGCCAAGCGGGTCATGTTGGTGTGATTACGCAAGGTAAGCTTATGTGTGTCCATAATGATGGAACAGAAATTCTCGCAGAAGCAGGCGATGCATATTATTTTGCCCCGGGTCACGATGGTTGGGTTGTTGGTGATGAAACTGTTATTGCTTATGAGATTGTTGGGGCTGGTAAAGATTTTGGTCCTTGGAAATCTGTGGAATAATTTAAATAACATCAGTCATTTTAAGATTCTGACATTAGACAGTAATGAAATTTTTAATTAGTAAGGAGATATAGAATGCTTTTCAAATTTTCATGGACTCACACGCCAGAGGCTAGAGACGAGACGGTAAAAAAATTTATGGCTACTGGAGGGATGCCGCCTGAGGGCGTTGAGTTTATCTCTCGTTACCATAATCTAGATGGAACAGGGGGATTTGTCATTATTGAAAGTAGTAGTGCAGCCGCATTAGCTGATTATGCCCTTGATTGGAATGGTCTAATAAAAATAGAAATCACTCCTATTATGGACGATGAAACTATAAGCACAGTGCTTCCGAAGCATTTTAGCTAACAATATAATTATGGATGATAATATGTTTATGACTGTTTCACATTGGTCAATAGACCAAGTTACTGACGAAATGATTGCAGAGGCTGAGGCAGAATTCATGCCAATGATTTTGGATACAGGTGCTGAACACGCTTACATGGTTCAAACTGGCGAGGACAGTATGATGGTTGTCGTTCAGTTTCCAAATTCCGATACTGGACAATCAGCTCTTCCCAAAATTGGTGCAATTAGAGAAATGGCTGCAAATAAATTTGGGATGACTCTGCAAAATGCTGTGGCTGGAGTGGTTAGAGCTCATCGCCAGTCTTAAAATATTTGGCTTATCGTAAACATTAAATAGTTTAATTATAGCTAATTGTTAAAATAGAAAACACAATGAATGAAAATAACCTGAAAGTGTTACGAAGTTGTTCTAAGGGTGGTTCAAATTATGTTGTACCAAAAGTTTGTGGATGCGTGGGATAATAAGGATGCTGAAGCTGAATTAGCTTTATTTCATGATGATTGGGAATTTAAGTTTCATTCCTCCGGCAAAGTCATGAAAAAAGGTGACATCACTCCAGATGATAGAAAGAAGATGATGGAGAATATTCGTCAGTCTGAACGCAGATGTATTTATGAGAATGATGACATTTTAGTGATGCACTCGATTAGTCATTTCCCTAACGATACATCTGATGCTGTCATGATGGTTCACATAAAGAAAGATGGGCTTTTGTGGAGAACAGAAACAGGCTCTACACCTCTCAGTAAAGATTGACTGAGGAATTAAACAGATTGGCTTGGATAAATGAGATGACTAAACCGATTACTGTTTGGCTATCAATTGGCAGCACTTACAGCTACCTGACAGCACTTCGCATCAATGCCATTAAGCAGGAAAAGGGTCTAAACCTGTTGGTTAAGCCTATCAGCATCCGTGCCATCATGAAGTCAATGGACAATATTCCATTTCCGCCATCAAAGAAGACGAAAGTGGATTACATGTGGCGAGATATTGAGCGTCGAGCAGAGTGGTATGGTTTACCTAAACCTAAGCTACCAGCGCCTTATCCACTGCAAGCATTCGACCAAGCAAACAAGGTTGGCATCGTCTTAAACCAACAAGGCAAATATCTGGAGTACTTTGAAGAGACTTACCGTATTTGGTTTGTGTCAGGCATTGAAGCTGGCTCAGAGGAAAATCTGAGGCTGGTCTTTAACTCTATGCAGTTGAATTATAATGATATCATGCATCAGGCAGGGGATGGAATTATCCAAAAGATATATGAAGAGAATACTGAGGAAGCTAAGCAACTAGGTGTCTTTGGTGCACCGTCATTTTCTGTAGGCAATGAGATATTTTGGGGAGATGACAGGCTTGAGGATGCCATTCGGTTTTCAGCCAATCAAATAAAAGAAATGGGGCTAATTAAGTAATAAGCTTTTGGTTCTTTCAAAATATTCCATTATTCCTGCTGAAGAATGGTAATAGAATAATAATAAATAAGCAAAATGTACACACCTCCCCTGTGGCATTACAGTTTAGGCAAGCTTTGCAATTACTCGCTCTGGGTCAAGGTGCGTATACCTGAAAAGCATTCTGGTGACTTTATGACCAGAGAGGAAAGCTGCCTCAGGCATAGATAAGCCCATCTCAAAGAACCGGCTAATGGGCTAAAGAACTATTTAAATAATAAAAACAACATCTCGACCCTTTAGCTCTTTTTTGAAATAGGTGAATTTCCAACCCTACCCAGCCCCCCTCCAGCTCACCATGGGACCCAAATACTCTGCCTCGGTCACAATAACTTTACATATTTTGCATAAGAAACTGCCAGCTATCCAAGGCATAGTCTGGTCTTCACGCGATTACGCCAGTCACAACTGGGTCACAATATCTTTGACAAATAGCTAGTTTATGAGAGAATCTTAATCATTAACTATGAGTTGATGATTGGTGATTAAAGCTTAAATAACTGTTGAAATACAATATATTAGCAGGTAGGCAAGTGGTGCCCAGGGGCGGATTCGAACCACCGACACGCGGATTTTCAGTCCGCTGCTCTACCAACTGAGCTACCTGGGCAAACTAAGGCATGATATGCTTGAAACATAATAACAGCATATGCAAATATGATCTAGCCGATCTTATCTCATATGTCTAGACAAAGACGCGTGAGAAATATCATCAAAGCCTATTTTCTTTGAAAAGGCATGATTTCCGCCCCTTGCGGCATATTCCTTTCTGCACTGTCGCCATCGATATTTGCCTCACCTGATTCGACAGCATCAATCATGGCATCCAGTTCATCTTCATCCGGTACGTCATCTGCAGGAACAGAATATTTACCGGAAAACCAGTTCCCAAGATCAATTGACGCACATCTTTCTGTACAAAAAGGGGTATATGGTTCAACAGATGGCTTACCACATGTCGGGCATTTGGCTGGCATGTTGTCTCCTCACGTCACATCATATTCACCTAAGGCTGAACAGTAATCCACTCCGGCGGTAAGGGCAAGTCTGCGCATATAGCATCCCTGACTGGACGACCATCATGATTTAACCAGTCCTGTGCGGTTGTTGTTAGTGGTAATCTGGGCGGTAAACCTTTATCACTGCCGCTATTATTTCGGCTGCGTTGCCATAACTGCCGCAACCCAGTAATAGCCGCATATTTGGCAGGGGCATGATGCCAGTCCAGCACATCTGGCAATGGCCGCATCTGATGCCGTCTTTCCAGTGTGTAGAGCCCTCCTTTTGTCCAGCCATATAGATTTGGCCGCAACGGGTCATCGCTACATGCTGCCACCATGGACTGATGGATTCGTTCTCTGCCATTTTGATCCAAACGCGGAAAATCTATCACGACAGCACCTGATATCCGGCGAAGCCGTATCTGCCTGACCAAAGGGTCTATCATGTCAGATGCCAGCGCATCTGGCGAAAGCCGTGATAAACCACTATCACCATCAATAACCGCCGCCCCGGGTGGAGTAGACAGATGCAAAATACCGCCTTCTGGCAAGACCAGACTAGGGCTTAATGCCATATCGATATGCTGATCAATATCAGCATCTGCCCATAATCTGCCATCATGGTCAGTCATGATCTGTTCCGGATAAACATAGCGTTCTGCCACATGGGTAAGTGATGGGGCAGAAGCCAGCAATCCTTGATGCATCACGGTTTTTGACACCGAAACCAGATCATCCATATCATCTAGCTGGCGATTGATACTTTCCATCACAATATCGATGGGGTGATTCTGTGCCGATTGACGCAAGGTGATCTGGCAATGATGCGCCGCCGCCAATGCGTTTAATGTATCCATTCTGTCCATAAGATCGGAGTTGGGCTGATCTGCCAGACCTTCTTTTAGCCGCTTGGATATATGCAATTGGCCCGATGTATCCGGAACATAATGAATAATGGCAAAACGCGTTTCCCTGATCATGCCGTGTCGCATCTGGGCTGGTTTATGTTCACGCGGTTCTGCCTGAACTGTTACCGGTATCAACGCACCCGAAAAAAAAGCGGAAGGCTTGGCCACACGCATACTAGCGACACCCATCTGCCCGATATTCAGCTGAACACGGCCATGATCAGGAAAACTATTTGTAACCCTTGCCATAAAAATACTGCCAAATGCAGGGGTATGGTCACTCATATCACTGATCAGAATATCCGTGAGGTTACCATTTTTGATAAGTGCCAGCCTTTCATATCCCGGCATGGGATCATGGATAGCGGTAATCACGTCAGCATCAGAATCCATCCCCGTCATGATAATCGCATCAATCCGGCGTGGCGCAACATCTGACCAGTTTCTGCCAATGGCAGGCCAACAACACCAGAATATGATCCACTGATCCAGTCAATCCAGATGGCCGCCTTTCCCTGAATAGCGTAACCACCGGCCTTACCCTGCCATTCATCACCGGCCAGATATGCCGCCATCATGGCTTTATCCAGCCGCATAAAACGCACCTTACTATGCGATAATCGTGACATCACCTGACCATCCGGACATGCCAGCACAACCGCCGTCATCACATCATGACGGCGACCAGATAGTTGCGTTAGAAAGCTTTTAGCCATGGCCTTATGTTCGGGCTTACCCATGATACGTCTTCCCATGGCAACCACGGTATCTGCCGCCAGCACATAGGAATCAGGATAAAGCGCGGCAACAGCCATCGCCTTTTCCCTTGCGATACGTTCAACATATATTCTGGGGCGATCCCGTTTGGATGGCGTTTCATCAAGTTCAGCCGGATGAATCACATCTGCGATCACGCCAATCTGATCAAGCAATTCCACCCGCCTTGGTGATGCCGACGCTAGCACCAGATGACGGGGAGTATCCTGCCTGTCCGTCATCATACGGATATTACTTGTAACGGAACGTAATGCGGCCTTTGGTCAAATCATAAGGGGTCATTTCTACATTAACCCGATCACCTGCCAATACACGAATACGGTTTTTGCGCATTTTGCCGCTTGTATGCGCCAATACCTCATGATCATTGTCCAGTTTCACCCTGAACATTGCGTTTGGTAGCAATTCGGTTACAACCCCCGAGAATTCAATTAAGTCTTCTTTAGCCATCCATATAATCCAGTTTGATGAAGATAGGGTTCATCTATTGCGAATGCGCTGTCCATGGTCAAGCATATTATGCATTTAAACCCTGAAAACGGTCATTCAGCATGGTTTTTATGTCATCACGGACATTACGATAGGCATTTAGGCGTGCCTCTCGCCCTTCGGCGATCAATTCCATATCATAGACAGGCCAATATTCAATCACCGCATCAGCAAGGGTCGGCATTCGGCTTGCAGCTTCATAACTGGCTTCTGAAAAGCAAATCACCAGATCAAAGGAGGAATCTTCCAGATCAGTAAAACTTTTGGGTTCATGGTCCATAAGGTTAATCCCGATTTCCTGCATGACGGCAATGGTGAAACCATCACCAAAATCACGACCATCATCCATCCCGCAACTATCAACCCGGCCAATATAATCACCATAGATGTCCTTCATCATGGCTTCTGCCATAGGTGAGCGTATCTTATTATGCGTACATGCAAACAGGATATTAAGCGGCTGTTTTTCTGATATCTGGCCTTTATTGGTCATGGATTTCTATCCTCTGGTTCAGGCCCCCTGCTTTAGAACAAAGACAAGACTAAAAAGCCGCCTTGCCGTGCCCTTATCCATTTCGATCTTACCATCGAGGCGGGTTTGCAGTATCTGAGAGCCTTCATCATGTAAAGCTCGCCGCCCCATATCAATGGCCTGAATCTGTGATGGTGTCTTTGTTCGAATAGCTTCATAATAGCTTTCACAGATCATGTTGTAGTCACGGATAACGCGCCGTAATGGCCCCATCGCAAGCATAAAATTGGCCAGCAATTGATTGGCGTTATCCTTAACTTCAAAATGAATATGTCTGGCATCTGTCCGGAGGGTAAGAATATAAGGCCCGGCGGCTGATAACAGATTGAAGTAATTTTCTTCAATCAGATCAAAAATAGCAATAGACCGCTCATGTTCTGCTTCAGCACTCAGACGCGGCTGATCTTTCTGATCCAGATGTATCTCTATGATACGCGCTTGGTCAGATGCGGTCGTCATGATCAGACGTTCAGCCGCCGCGATACGGAAAGCGCATGGGCATCAAGCCCTTCGGCTTTTGCCAGATGAACCGCCGCTAAACCAATTTCTCTCAAGGCATCACTATGACAAGATACCGTGGTTGTTCTTTTCATGAAGTCCAGCACACCAAGCCCGGATGAAAATCTGGCTGTTCGTGATGTGGGCAGAACATGATTAGGCCCCGCTACATAATCACCAATCGCTTCAGGGGTATAGGCACCGATAAAAATGGCGCCTGCATGTTTGATCTGATAGCTGATTGCTTCGGCATTAGGCAAAGCAATTTCCAGATGTTCCGGAGCAAGCTGATTGGCAATAGCAACGCCTTCTGTCCAGTCAGCAACGGTAATAATGGCACCATGATCCCGCCATGACGCCCCGGCAATTTCTTTTCGCGGCAATGTTTTCAGGATATGATCAACAGCATCGGAAACAGCATCTGCGAAATCTTCATCATCAGTAATCAGAATAGATTGTGCCAGTTCATCATGTTCGGCCTGTGCCATTAAATCCATGGCAATCCAGGCGGCATTATTCTGGGCATCTGCCATGATCAGCACTTCAGACGGGCCAGCAATAGAATCAATCCCCACCTGTCCGAATACCTGCCGTTTGGCGGTAGCGACCCATGCATTGCCAGGGCCGGTTATTTTATCAACCGGGCGGATGCTTTGCGTGCCAAAAGCCAGTGCCGCCACCGCTTGCGCACCGCCAATTGCCCATACCTCATCAATACCAGCCCGCCATGCTGCCGCTAATACCAGATCATTAGCTACCCCATGCGGCATCGGGGTTACCATCACCAGACGTTCTACCCCTGCAACACGCGCAGGCAAGGCATTCATAAGAACAGAAGACGGGTAAGCCGCCTTGCCGCCCGGAACATAAAGCCCTGCTGCATCAACCGGCGTATGTCGAAGCCCCAAATGAACACCCGCCTGATCTGTCCATTCCAGAGTTGAGGGACGTTGCTGTTCATGAAAGGCAGAAATCCGGTCAGCTGCCAGATCAAGCGATTGACGCAAATCTGTATCAAGCTGTTCATAGGCTTGCTTTAGCTGGCCTGAAGACACGGATAGGGCTGTCATATCATCAGCCGGAAAATGATCAAACGCTTTTGTATATTGTAATAAAGCCTTGTCACCTTCCTTGCGGATAGTGGCAATAATCTGTGCCACATCTGCACTAACATCGGACACAACTTCACGCGAGCTTGAAATAAAATGATCAAGCACTGTCGACCGGTCAGGATGATTAAGTGGAACTCTGAGTGTCATCTATTGCCTCACGAAAGCGTTTAATCCAGTGGCTGATTGCATCTGGTCGGGTTTTCCATGCCACCCGGTTCACCACAAACTTGCTCGTAATTTTTGCGATCTCCTCAACCTCAACTAATCCATTTGCTTCCAGTGTCGAGCCGGATTCTACCAAATCAACAATTCGGCGGCATAATCCCAATCGAGGGGCCAGTTCCATCGCACCATTTAATTTGATACATTCTGCCTGAACGCCTCTTGCAGCGAAATACTGGCTGGTCAGGCGGGGATATTTTGTTGCCACGCGCACATGGCTCCAGCTTCTGGGGTCTTCTTTGGCCAATGTGTCGGCACGGGTAGCCACAACCATGCGGCAATGCCCTGTATTCAAATCGACTGGCGCATAAATATCAGGATGATCAAACTCCATCAACACGTCAGAACCGGCAACCCCCATCTGTGCCGCGCCATAGGCAAGAAACGTGGCCACATCAAAACTGCGGACACGGATGATATCAACCATCGGATCATTAGTGGTAAAACGCAGACGACGATCTTTGTCATCGAAAAAACTATCTTCAGGGATAAGCCCGGCATGTTCCATGACAGGGCGTATCGCTTGCCATATACGTCCTTTCGGTAAAGCCAGTATCAGCTTTTCCTGATTATCCCTGTCGGCTACTAAATCCAGCCTTTCCTTGCCAAGATCTGTCATCGGAATACACTTTCCCTAATCGCTGTCATGCGAGGGTTGGAATCCTGTTACCCATCCCTCATCCAGATCAGCAGCAAATATCCTGATCTGGTCAGTTTCCAGTGATAACATAGCATCACCAGAAAAGGTTATATCAACCGACATACCGGAAAATGTTATACTGAGCAAGGATAGCACGTCTTCTTTGCGCCCCAGATCTATGCCATGACGTCGCGCCCGTTTCACCCCATCTATATTTATCCCCATTAAACGGCGTCGTTTCTGACCATTTTCAGTGATAAATCTGGCCGCCACAAGCATGAACTGTCTGGCCTGATCATCATAACCCATATCACCGACCAGAACCGTTGCATCCTGTAATAATGCAGATAATACCGTCAAATCCGCCAGATCAAATGCTGCCAGTTTCTGCCTTGTCGTCATGGCATCATATCCTTTGCCTTATGTGTGACTGTATAGGTCTAACTCTTAACGCGGGTAATATTAGCACCACAAGCATTTAGTTTTTCTTCCAGCTGGTAATATCCGCGATCAAGATGATAGATGCGTTGCACAGTTGTTGTGCCGCTAGCGACTAATCCGGCCAATACCAGAGAAACAGATGCGCGTAAATCCGTTGCCATGACAGGTGCTCCGATAAGCCGATCCACCCCGTGAATAGTGGCAGACCCACCGGATACGGAAATATGTGCACCCATACGCATTAATTCAGGAACATGCATGAACCGGTTTTCAAAAATGGTTTCGTCAATATGTGATATGCCATCCGCAACGACCATTAATGCCATAAATTGCGCTTGAAGGTCTGTTGGAAAATCAGGATAAGGTGCCGTTGTCACATCAACAGGCCTGGGGCGACCATGACCAGTGATTACCATATTATGACCATCTGCTGTGATTGTTGCCCCCGACTGGGTTAATAATGTTGTCAATGCTGTCAGGTGTTCTGGACGGACATGTTGTAAGGTGACTTCACCGCCTGTCAGTGCTGCGGCAATAGCAAATGTTCCTGCTTCAATTCTGTCAGGAACAACCCGATGACGGGTACCGTCAAGCTGGTCAACACCATCAATAATAATGGTATCTGTTCCATGGCCGCTAATTTTTGCCCCCATGGCAATCAGACATTCGGCCAGATCAGTAATTTCGGGTTCTTTGGCCGCCTGTTCCAGTATCGTCTGGCCTTTTGCCAGTACCGCCGCCATCAGAGCGTTTTCTGTAGCGCCAACACTAACCATGGGAAAGGTGATGCGATTGCCAATCAGACCCTGGCTAGCTTCAGCTATAACATAGCCGTCTTCTAAGGTGATCTTTGCCCCCAGTTTTTCCATCACCATGATATGCAGGTCAACCGGTCGCGTGCCAATGGCACATCCCCCCGGCAACGATACCTTGGCCGCGCCCATGCGGGCAAGCAATGGTCCAAGCACCAGTATCGAAGCTCGCATTTTCCGGACAATATCATAAGCGGCTTCAATCTGAACTGACCCTGATACCTGCATATGCAATGCGTCATCCTTTACCGTGCTTTCTACATTCAGACTGGTCAGTAATTCGCGCATGGACTGGGTATCGGCTAGATCAGGCCAGCCATCCAGTATCAGTTCATCATCTGTTAACAAAGCCAGACACATAAGCGGCAAAGCGGCATTTTTTGCACCACTAATCGGAATAGTACCATGTAGTTGACCACCACCTACAATATTCAGCTTATCCATGATCTGGCTCTCCTTTGCTTGCAGGTGTCTGGTTCTGGCTATTGGCACGACCACGTTTCTGGGATTTTCGTTTGAGTAGGTTTTCCCGCAAAGCCTGTGCCAATCTATCTGTTTTATCAGATGATGATTGTTCTATATTCTGTTTTTTCGATTTAGGCTTATTCATTAATGTTATCTCATGCGGCGTTTTGAATGCTCGTTTATAGGCTTCATGTTGATTTAGGGTTTTACCACGAAAAACGGGCAGGAAAATGGCTAATTATCACTTTTTTGTGATTTGCCATTTTCCTCAACATATTAGAATAAAGTAAATCAACAATGGATGACGGATGATGGATTTGCCTGATCACGATCAGAAAAACATCCCTGAAGGAGATGGGAACACTTCACCAGCTTCATGGAAACGGTTTATTCCGCTTCTTGTGCTGGGGGCGGGATTATGTCTGATATTATCTGTCATGTGGTATTATGACATCCGCCTTGACCAGCAATTCTGGGTAAATATAGCCGCCCGTTACGATATCCTTACCCAATGGATAGAACAGCGTTATCTGATGATGAGTATCGCTTTTATTGCTGGCTATACCATCGCCGTCGCCTTTTCTGTTCCGGGGGCGGTTTTCCTGACTTTACTGGGCGGGGCATTATTTGGCTGGATGGCGGTCATTATGGTGGTTTTTTCTGCCAGTCTGGGCGCTTTACTGGTTTTTCTGGCCGCCCGCGGGGCATGTGCCAGTTTTTTTCAGGCATCGGGGTCACGTTTTATCAACCGCCTTAAAAACGGCTTTGACAAGTCACCCTTTTTCTGGCTTCTGGCCTTGCGTTTAATGCCTGTTGCCCCATTCTGGGTGGTGAATATTATTTCTGCCATGCTTGGCATGCGGGTTTTTCCGTACCTGATGGCAACGGTTATTGGTATTATCCCCGGCAGTGCTGTTTTTGTTTACACCGGCATCGGTTTTGGTGAATTGATGACGCGAGGACAGACACCTGATCTAGCCATTTTATCTGATCAGCATTTTATCGGGCCTATTTTGGCGTTATCGCTATTAGCTGTCATTCCGGCAATCGTAAAATCGCGCCGCCGTCGCAATAGCCGAAATGATATAGAGGAAAGATGATGACTATACTGGAAACAGATATCTGTATCATTGGCGGTGGTTCTGGTGGATTGTCTGTTGCCGCCGGAGCCAGCCAGATGGGAGCCAGAGTTGTTTTATTTGAACGTCACAAAATGGGTGGGGATTGCCTTAATTATGGCTGTGTACCATCTAAAGCATTATTAGCGGCGGCAAAACTGGCTTATCATCCTCCACAGGCTAAGGCTATGGGTATCACAACCAAGGCATCGGTCAATATGGCAGCTGTAAAAGCCCATATTGATGAAGTGATTGCCAGCATTGCCCCACATGATTCCGTTGAACGCTTTACCAGTCTAGGCGTGAAAGTCATTGAAGCAGATGCAAGATTTATCGATCATCAAA
The DNA here is from genome assembly GCA_049595035.1 of Puniceispirillales bacterium (SeqCode). GTDB lineage: Bacteria > Pseudomonadota > Alphaproteobacteria > Puniceispirillales > UBA1172 > UBA12202. The sequence continues at coordinate 14,192 of JBMYKD010000004.1, forward strand.
CCGTGGCTGGTGGCGGCTATACCGTAAAAGCAAAGTTTTTTGTTATTTCCACCGGATCATCGCCTTTTGTACCACCAGTGGACGGATTATCGACCACACCCTATTATACGAATGAAAATATATTCACCCTTGATCATGTCCCCGAACATTTGATTATCATGGGTGGTGGCCCCATCGGAATTGAAATGGCTCAGGCATGGAAACGACTTGGGGCAGATGTTACTCTGGTCGAAGCGGCCAGTATCCTAAGCCGTGATGAGCCAAGACTGGTTGAAATTCTTCATCATCATCTTGAAGCCGAAGGCATCAACATGATCGCAGGCACCGCTATAACACATGCAGAAGGCACTAATGGCCAGATCACGGTTACCCTGAAGGGGCAATCGACAGGTAGCCTTAATGGTTCACATTTACTGGTTGCCGTAGGACGGCGACCTAATCTGGATGGCCTTGATCTTGATAAAGCCGGTATCACATATGACAAAGCCGGTATTACAACCGACAACCGGTTACGGACGACTAACCGGCGGGTTTTTGCCATTGGTGATATCGCAGGACGTCAACAATTTACCCATATTGCCGGCTATCATGCAGGGATTGTCATTCGCAATATGTTATTCCGCCTGCCAGCCAAGATTGATGAAAGCCATATACCATGGGTGACATTTACAGACCCTGAAATGGCGCATGTTGGCCTGACAACGGATATGGCAAAGGCCGCCGGATATGACCCTGTTCAACTGATCACGCCTTTGACTGAAAATGATCGCGCCCGCGCCGAACGCCGCACCGAAGGCATGGTGATAGCCGTTACCACAAAAAAAGGACGCATTCTTGGCGCTAGCATTCTAGCCCCACATGCAGGGGAGATGATTGGGGCATGGGGGGTAGCGATTGCCGCTAGGGCATCAATTAAAACCATGGCATCATATATTGCCCCCTATCCGACTTATGGTGAAGCAAGCAAACGCGCCGCTGGTGCATTTTATACATCAAAGCTATTCTCACCAAGGCTGAAAAGGCTGGTACGATTTATGTTAAAATGGTTTTGAATGTGATCGCGATAGCTTGGCAGTAACAGCGATGGCTTTAGTCTTGCATCTTGTAACTCTTGCTGTTAAAAACACGCCAATGCTGCTGTAGCTCAGTGGTAGAGCACTCCCTTGGTAAGGGAGAGGTCGGTGGTTCAATCCCACTCAGCAGCACCATTTTCCAACACATATGCCATCCGGCTTTTTATGCTGTTTAATATTCTGCAATAATCTGCAATAAGCGGGCTTTCATCGTGCTGATCTGATCTTTAAGCATGGCATTTTCCTGCTCTAACGCTTCTATTCTGGCTTCCGCGCTGGCATGATCATGGCCGGATACGCCAGTAAGCAGATCGCTTTTGCAGCTATTATAAATGAAAATATCTTCCGCAGAATTGCTGGCCGGTATGCATTCATGGCTCCATCCCAGATTAAGGTTAAACCATAAAGATAACATGATGATAAGGGTTGTTCTTAGAAGCAAACGGATATGATACATAAAACGCCAATCCTTTAATATGGGTTCAGATTTTTAATCATAACACCGCTTTATATGAACCGTATCAAAAAAATAGGTTCCTTTTTCCTTTGAAATAGTCCAGAAAAAAATAGTTAAATATAAATATTAACATTAACGCAAAGGCAGGCATAAAATGAACGCCATCAACTACGCTATTCTTCCACTATTCCGATATTTTGATTTTAAGGGACGGTCTAGCCGCAGTGAGTTCTGGTGGTACAGCCTATTTATTTTTTTGATAGGGATACTCTATTTTATATATTCCATTGCCATGATGCCATCTTTCGAGGACATGATGGACCCCTATTTTGACGATGCCAGTCTTGGCTATGGGTTTATTGATTATGTTTACATCATTTTTTCATTGCTGACCTTTATCCCCGGTCTTGCTGTGTCTGTCAGACGGCTTCATGATATCAACCGGACAGGATGGTGGATTGCCGCTTTTTACGGATTAATGACGGCATCTTCGGCTTTGTTTGCTGGTGCTATCATTACTATTTTTGTTTCATTCATGTTTGCCATGACTGGCGATACAGGTGGTATAGCATCCTCATTTGGCGGGGCATACACCATGATTATTCTGGCTATCGGGCTGTTTATCGGCACATTTGTCTGGATGGTTATCTGGTATGCAACCCCAAGCGTTAATGCCGATAACCGTTTTGGTGATACCCCGATTTAATCGCTTATCACGGTATTTCTAACTATGAAAAATATTCATGACTTGCATATGCTACTTATGCTAAAGGTTATACATATTATTATTTATTAGGAGAAAATAATGAAAGTAGCTGGTGGAGTATTAGGAATTATTGGCGGTATTATTAATGCAATTGTAGCGTATCTCGCTTATGCCGCCGCTGCAGTTGGTACGGCTTTATCTCAAATCGATTCTAGCAGTGTCGGTTCAGCAGAACTAGCAGACGTATCATCAAGTCTGGCAACAGCAAGCCTGATCATCCTATTGATTTCTATCGTGATGTTTGTGGCTGGTATCATGGCACTGGCCATGCGTAATGCGCGTATGCCCGGCATTATCATGCTTGTTGCTTGTGTAATCACATTAGTAATGGGTGGGTTTGCTGGAATTATCGGCATTATTCTTGGACTGATTGGTGGAATTCTTGCTGTTCTGGCACCACCAAAAGAAGCACCTGCAACTTAATGATTTTTTATCTTGCTTGAAAATGCCCCCTGTTTAGGGGGCATTTTTTTATACCAACACTGTTGCCCCTGTGCTTTCTGTCCCTTACGGTGATTGACGAATAGGCTATTTCACCATATCGGAACCTCCTGATTTTCTGATTACAATGGATTTTTCATGTCCGCATTCAGTTTTCATAACAATATGATGTTTATCAGGTCGCAATGGCGGTTTCTGATGTTTGGATTGTTACTGGCTTTCTTTTCATCACCCGGCCAGACCTTCTTTATCTCACTTTTTTCAGCAGAAATTCGTGGTGAGCTCAATCTTAGTCATGGTGATTTCGGTATCATTTATGCGGCTGGCACATTAACCAGTGCGGCTACCATTATCTTTCTGGGCCGGCTGGTAGATGTGATCAGGTTGCGGAATATCACCCTGTTGGTCATTATGGGGCTAGCTTTTGCAACCAGTTTTTTTTCAGTGGTTTCATCCGCCGTCATGCTTGGCTTTGGCATTTACTTCCTGCGGTTAACCGGTCAGGGTATGATGACCCATCTTTACGCCACCGCTATGAGCCGCCGATATGTGGCAGAACGTGGCCGCGCCGTAGCCATTGCCACTCAGGGTCATCCTTTATCCGAAGTATTAATGCCAGCCTTTGCTCTATTGCTATTGACGGTGATGGACTGGCGCCAGATCTGGCAAGTGACCACTCTCTTACTGCTTATCATCATGATACCCGCAACATTTCTGCTTTCTGGTCGCCAACAGGGGCAAGATGGTGCCGGCATTGACAGTCTCGCCACTGGCCGTGATGGACATCACTGGACGACCCGACAGGTGATCTTTCAATGGCGGTTTCTGTTACTGGCAGGACTGGTATTAGCCCCCAGTTTCACGTCAACAGGGCTATTCTTTCATCAGATTTATTTCGCTGATCTCAAGAATATTCCTCTCCCATTATGGGCAAGCGGCTATACCGTATATGCCGCATTAAGCATCATCGGTGCGTTTATAGGCGGCGTTATGGTTGACCGGTTTTCGGCAAGCATCATTGCACCGGTGATTGTGACCTTTCTGGCATTGCCTGTGTTTCTGCTTGGCCAGATCAACTCACCCATGATGGTCTGGGTATATTTTGCATGTTTTGGGCTGATACAGGGTGGGGTTTATCCTGTCATCACGCCAATATGGGCCGAGTTATATGGCACCCGCCATCTAGGTGGGATCAAGGCGGTGATGCATGCGCTCATGGTATTTGCATCAGCCTTATCACCGGCTGGCATAGGGATTATGATTGATGCTGGATTTGGTCTGAACGCCATCTTGCTTGTGATGGGCGCAGTGCCTGTCACAGCTGGAATACTAGGCTATTATGGGTGCCGTATAGGACGGCCAGATTCATGCTCTTGAAGGGCAGCATGAAAATCGCCATATGAAGAATGATATGACAGATGAACAGATGACAATATGGCACCTCAATGGGCGAAGCAGTCTTTCCGTCACCGGCCAAGATGCTGAAGCATTTCTCAATGATGTGCTGACCCTTGATATAACAACTCTTCCAGCTGATTCGGTTACACCAGCGGTTCTTCTGACGCCGCAGGGACGGATTATTTTTGACCTTCTGATTAGTCGCATAACAGATGGGTTCCGGCTGGAATGTGATCAAAACAGGATCGATGATCTGATGAAGAAACTCCGGCTATACCGGTTACGCCGAGCGGTTGGCCTGATGCCACTGGATGAACCTGTTTTTGCCATGCTGACAGAACCCCATGATGCCGGATGGATGAAGGATAGCCGTTTTCAAGATATCACCGCCTGCAGGTATTATGGCACTACAACCCCTGACAATCAGGCCAAGATAGTGGAAGATGACACAGCCTATAGAGCTATGCGTTACCAGTATGCAATTCCCGAAGGAAGCATAGAATTGCCCACAGAAAAGGCCTTACCACTTGAAGCCGGACTGGATAGGTTAGGTGCAATCAGTTTTGATAAAGGGTGCTTTATCGGACAGGAAGTCACCGCAAGAACGCGCTATCGGGGGCTATTAAAGCGGCGTTATGTTCCAATCAGGGCTATGACTGATATCACTGTTCCTACTGATATTCATGCAGATGAACGGCTAGCAGGTGAACTCCTTGGGCTTGCCAGAGCCGGTGATAGCTGGATCGGACTTGCCAATATCCGGCTTGATGCCCTTGATCAAGGTCAAAGATTAATGGCAGGAACAAATGAAATTATCCCCTTAACCGGCATGGAAAGCACCACAAAGGCTTGATTTCAACCCTATTTGCGCGTATGCATGAAATACTGTTTCATCATGACAGTGATCATGATTATTTTTTATTAATTTTTGGGTTATTGGTATCGCCCGCGCTTGAAATTGCCTGGTGCTGATCCCTATTTCCCGTCACTCTTTCTGGAGGCAAAATGACTGATTTGCTAATGCCTAAAGCCACAGCCGTATGGCTGATTGATAACACGGCACTAACCTTTGCCCAGATTGCCGATTTTTGCCAGCTTCATGATCTGGAAGTTCAGGCTATAGCTGATGGTGATGTCGGGGGCGGGATCCGTGGATATGACCCGGTCTTGAATAAGCAATTATCACAAGACGAAATTACCCGCTGCGAAGCTGACCCTGATGCCAGACTGGTGCGGTCATCAACATCACTACCAGAACCGACAAATCGCACCAAGGGGCCAACATATATTCCTCTTGCCAAGCGTGGGGACAAACCTGATGGCATTGCATGGCTGGTTAAACATCACCCGAATATGAAAGACAGTGTGATATCCAAACTGGTAGGAACAACCCGCGATACCATTACGAAAATCCGTGAGCGGTCACATTGGAATATTGCTAATATAACAGCCAAACATCCTGTTATGCTTGGGCTTTGCACACAAGACGCGCTTGATCGTGCTATTACCAAAACCGGTGATAACGTGAAATCGCCATCTGAACAGGTGCAGGGTATTTCCGAACTTCCCTAATATATGCGGGATAATGTCATCTTAAGCATAGTAGAGCATATATAAAGGCTGGGTATGTGAGATGAGCAAGGATAGTTTTGATAATGATATCAAAAGCCAACTCAGAAAGCGGCTGGAACAGCTGACTCTGGAACATCGTGATCTGGATGAAGTTATTGACCAGCTGGCACAAGGCACCAATATTGATATCCTGAAACTGCAACGGCTCAAAAAGCGTAAGCTTGGTATCAAGGATGAGATTCGTATCATAAACCAGAAACTCTTACCTGATATCATTGCCTGATATCATTCGAAGGATGAGGAGATATTTATGTCCACCAGCTTTCCAAAGATAGGGATTTGTATGGGAAGTCAGTCAGACTGGTCTTGCATGAGTCATGCCGCCACCATACTGGATCACTTAGATGTAACCTATGAAACCCGCATTATTTCCGCCCATCGTACTCCTGACCGTCTGAAAACATATACAGATCATGCCCATGGCCATGGCATTCAGGTCATTATTGCCGGTGCAGGCGGGGCGGCGCATTTACCCGGTATGCTCGCGGCCTATACCACCCTGCCTGTTCTGGGTGTTCCTGTTGAAAGCAAGGCGCTGAAAGGCATGGATTCCCTTTTATCTATTGTCCAGATGCCGGCCGGTGTTCCGGTTGCCAGTTTTGCTATCGGCCATTCCGGTGCTACCAATGCCGGATTAATGGCCGCTTCTATTCTGGCACTTACTGATGATGACCTGGCCAAGCGACTGAAGGCATGGCGACAAAACCAGACCGATGCTATTGCCATAGCGCCGGTGAATGACGGCAAGGAATAAATCGGATCATGTTACCAAAAGACGCTTTATCAGAAACCGCCATGATTGGTATTCTTGGTGGCGGCCAGCTGGGACGAATGACGATTGAAGCCGCATCTGCCCTTGGCTATCGGTGTCATGTTTTTGCCCCTATGGGGGATGCACCGGCCACGGATATTGCCAGCATGGTCACCTGGGCAGATTATGATGATACCGCCGCTCTGGCCACGTTTGCCCAATCGGTATCGGCTGTTGTCTGTGAGTTTGAAAATGTTCCTGTGGCGGCTATGGATATGCTGGCGGAACAAGTACCTGTCTGCCCCGGCAGCAAAGCATTAGGTATTGCCCAACATCGGCTTAAAGAAAAAACCATGGCACAATCTATCGGCATTGCTACCCCGCGTTTTGTCGCTGTTAGTGATCAGGCAACCCTTCGGCAAGGGCTCATGTCGTTTGAACATGGTATTTTGAAAACCTGCCGCATGGGATATGATGGCAAAGGCCAGATGCGGCTTTCCACTGATTCGTTATCCGATGATTCCTATGCCCAGATGGGGTCGGATGATCTGATACTGGAAGAACTGGTTGATTTCACTGCTGAAGCCAGTTTTCTTGTAGCCAGAGACCAGCATGGTCATATGATCACATGGCCGGCTAGTCTTAATCAGCACCGCAATGGGATTCTCCATATCAGTGAAGCACCAGCACAACCGGATATCCTTCCAACTGACCTGGAAAAGGAAGGACTGGAAGCAGTCAAGGCCATTGCCGAACATCTTGATCTTATCGGTGTTCTTGCTGTTGAAATGTTTATCACCTCAACAGGAACGCTTTTATTTAATGAGATTGCTCCACGTCCACATAATTCCTTTCACTGGACCATTGAAGGAACGGAAACAAGCCAGTTTGCTCAACTAATCAGAATCGCTGCCGGTTTGCCGCTTGGTTCTACCAAAGCCCATGCCAGATGGCGGATGACCAATATTCTGGGTGAAGATATGCCCGAATTGGATGCCGCTTTTACACGGTCAGGGGTTTATGTCCATCGTTATGGCAAGGCAGAAGCACGGACTGGCCGCAAAATGGCGCATCTTAACGAACAACTGGATTAATCTGACCGCCCCAGGGTTGTCAGGTCATATGGCGTGGTCTGATACAGATCATGTATCCAGTTTGTAATGAATAAAAAGGCAAATGGCCGCCAGTAATTGACCGGTGCCTGATCAGGATTATTATCCGGAAAATAGTTTACAGGCAGAGGTGTATCCAGCCCTTCATTCAGATCACGTTTAAATTCGGCCGCTAATGTTTCCGCGTCATATTCCAGATGATTTAGCACATATAAATCACCAGTATCACGATGCCTGACAATGCCGGGCCCGGCCACTGGACTTTCGGCAAGAATCTCCAATCCTTGATGAGAATTGATTTCCTGTGACCGGTTTTCCGTATAGCGTGATACAGGCATAGGAAAGGAATCGGTAAATCCTTTCATTAATCGGGTCGTATTCTCTGTTAGCTTATGATCAAAGACGCCAAATAATTTATGTTCAATCAGGTGTTTCTGGATATGGTGAAAATGATAGAGAAGCGCCTGCCCACCCCAGCAAATGCCTAGCCGACGAAAACAATGTTTACGCGACCAGTCCATAATCGATACTAGTTCCTGCCAGTAATTCACATCTTCGAAAGCCAGTTTTTCTACTGGCGCACCAGTGATAATAATGCCATCAAAATAATCATCCTTAACATCTTCCAACGACCGGTAAAAACGGCGCAGATAGCCCGGCTCGGTATTGCGGGGCTTATAGCTGGCTGTAGTCATCAGAGTTAGCTCAATCTGCAACGGACTATTTCCAAGAAGACGGGCAAACTGGATCTCCGTTTCTTCTTTTTTGGGCATTAGATTAAGGAAAAGCAATTTGATTGGCCGGATATCCTGAACTACGGCACGATCACTAATGATGAGATCAACATTTTCATTTTCCAGCACCTCACGGGCAGGAAGATCAAATTGAATTTTAATAGGCACGGCAATACTCTTTTCTAGAACATATCAATGACAGACGATTAAGACTGGTTCAGGAACGAACCCATGGCGGCGATAGCCGCCCCATCATTCGTCCAGCCATTTTCATGCCTGTCTTTGCTATCTGACGTGCCGGTGCCGTCACTTTAGGAAGGAAAGCCACTTCTTTCAGGCGCTGGGTAACAAAGCGTTCCAGTTTTTCCTGATCAGCCCCCGGATTAGCAATCCAGTAAGCAAGCGTTGTGCTATATACGCCAGCCAGTAATGCCCGCTTTGAATAGAAATTAAAATCAACGGACCGGTCACCAGCAATCCGCCACATACAATCAATGGATCGGTAAAGAGTCCGCATGGCAACAGGTGCATGTTGCGGTCTTGCCAGCATTTGTAGAGCGCGGGAAACGGCCTCCCGATGTGGGGCGGCACCTTCTAATCTGATCAGAATCAGGGATTTGATCGTGGCCGTGACACCTTCGGGGCGAACCTCACATTCAGCAAAACGTCTGATCATATCCTGATCGCTTAAAGCAACAAAGGCTTCTACCGCACTGATAGCACCACGCGGGAACATATTTGCCATAGCTTCTGCCGATAATCCAAGGTCTTGCTGTGTTGCTTCCATCGCCTTATTAGTCCAGCCATCAAAGGGAACATGAACAAGCATAGCGCGGATAACTGAATTGATATCAAGATTTTCCATCATCATCACCTTTGCTATGTTATATAGGCATGTTCAGGGAATGTGCAATCCCTTTCCGCAAGCTTAATGGATTTGGCAGATAATATATGCCTTTTGGCTTTGCATGGATAATGATATATGCTATAAGCACCAATCTTGAGGAATTACATGGCTTTTTTGGTAGTCATATCCTCAATAATGGTCAAAAAGATAAATCATCGAAAGGAATGATGCCAAAGTGTTCGTAACAGTCAGAGACAATAATGTCGATCAAGCTCTGCGCGTCCTGAAAAAGAAGATGCAACGCGAAGGGATGTTCCGTGAAATGAAAAACCGCCGTAATTACGAAAAGCCGTCCGAAAGACGTGCGCGTGAAACAGCGGAATCAACTCGCCGGGTGCGTAAGCTTATGCGCAAACGGCTTGAGCGTGAAGGCTTTTAGTCTTAGCTTTCCTATATTCTAAGGAACAGTAAAAAAGCCACCTGATCATAGGTGGCTTTATTTTTTTCATATTTAAAGGGCTTTGTTATCAGGTGATCTAATGACCACCTGATATGGTTTTGATGATATCTTCGCATACTTTCTTTGCATCGCCGAATAACATCATTGTGTTATCATTGAAGAAAAGCGGATTATCAACACCTGCATAACCCGATGCCATGGAACGCTTAACAAATAGCACGGTCTTGGCCTTTTCCACATCCAGAATAGGCATGCCATAGATAGCAGAACTCGGGTCTGTTTTTGCCAGAGGGTTCGTTACATCATTCGCCCCAATAACAAATGCGACATCTGTCTGAGCAAAATCACGGTTGATTTCATCCAGCTCCAGCACTTCATCATAAGGCACATTGGCTTCCGCTAGCAGAACATTCATATGTCCGGGCATCCGGCCAGCAACCGGGTGAATGGCATAACGAACGTCAACGCCTTCTGCCTTAAGCAGATCGGCCATTTCACGCAACGCATGCTGAGCCTGTGCTACCGCCATACCATAACCGGGGACAATAATGACAGATGAGGCATTTCCCATGATGAAACTGGCATCATCGGCACTGCCCTGCTTAACCACTTTATCGCCATTATCTGCCGCCGCACCTGTTGCCGCTTCACCACCAAAACCACCAAGGATAACGCTGAAGAAGGATCGATTCATCCCCTTACACATAATATAGGATAGAATAGCCCCACTTGCCCCGACCAGTGATCCCGTAATAATCAATAGCGGGTTGCCTAGCGTAAATCCGATACCAGCGGCCGCCCATCCCGAATAGGAATTAAGCATGGATATCACCACTGGCATATCTGCACCACCGATAGGAATAATGATCAGAACGCCAGCAACCAGCGCAATAATGAACACCAGCCAGAAGGCAATCACGCTATTTGTTGTCGCCAGCCATGCCACCAGCGCAATCAGTAAAATGCCCAGTCCTGCATTCAGAATATGCTGACCGGGAAAAGTAACAGGCTTACCTGTAATAATGCCCTGCAATTTACCAAAAGCAATAATGGACCCGGTAAAGGTAATCGCACCAATAGCCAGACCTAGTGACATTTCTATCAGACTGCCCATGGCAATATTGCCCGGAACACCAATACCGTAAGGCGTCGGGTTATAGAATGCCGCCGCCGCAACAGCACAGGCGGCCAGACCAACCAGTGAGTGGAAGGCAGCAACCAGTTGTGGCAATGCTGTCATCTGAATTCGCATGGCAATAAATGCCCCAATACCGCCACCAATGATAATGCCAGCAATGATCAAGCCATAGCTATTTACCTCCGGCAGAGAAATCGTGGTCAGAATAGCAATCGCCATCCCGCCCATGCCATAAAAATTACCAGAACGTGCTGTTTCTGGTGACGACAAACCGCGCAGTGCCATGATAAACATCACTGCTGCAATCAGATAAAGATATGCTGAAAATGACGCGCCCATCTCTATCTCCCTTTACGCTTGAACATAGCCAGCATCCGCTGGGTTACAATAAAACCACCAAAGATATTAATCGATGCCAGAATGACCCCGATAAAACCCATTACCTGAGAAAAACCAAACTCTGCTGGCCCTGCGGCAATTAATGCGCCGACAATGATCACCGAGGAAATGGCATTGGTAACACCCATTAAAGGTGAGTGAAGTGCCGGCGTTACACGCCAGACGACATAATACCCGACAAAACAGGCTAGAATTAACACCGTTAATCCAAAATAGAGCGGTTCAACCGCATTATGGCCAACGGTTTCAGAACCCATGGCCATGATAGCACTTTCAAGTGACTGGCTGGTTTCCAGCAATTCTGTTGCCTGATTGGAAATTGTTTTTGCCTGTGACAGCAGAACATCACTCGCCATCTTTATCCCCTTCCTTCTTTGTAGTTGCCTTTGCTGGCTTAGCCGCTTTGGCTGGCTTGGTAATCAGACTGCTTGTAATGATTTCATCATCGCTGTCTGATTTAAGCGATTTGTTTTCATCATCCCATAAATTAGTCAGAAAATTCAGCACATTCTTGGCATATAGACTTGATGCGACTTCTGGCAGACGACCAGCAATATTGGTATATCCTACCAGAGTAACGCCATGCTTGACCGTAACGGCTCCCGCCTCACTCAATGGGCAGTTACCACCCTGTTCCACGGCCAGATCAACAATCACGGAACCTGGCTTCATGGATTTGACCATGTCTTCCGTTACCAGAACCGGTGCAGGCCGCCCCGGAATAAGCGCCGTGGTAATAATGATATCCTGTGTCTTAATCGTATCGGCAATCAGTTGTGCCTGTTTGGCTTTATAGCTGTCACTCATTTCCTTGGCGTAACCGCCTGATGTTTCGGCGGCCTTAAACTCTTCATCTTCGACAGCCACAAACTTCCCGCCAAGTGATTCAACCTGTTCTTTCACCGCTGGCCGCACATCGGTCGCTGAAACCACTGCACCTAATCGTTTAGCTGTCGCAATCGCCTGCAATCCGGCAACACCCGCACCCATAACCAGTACCTTGGCCGGTGGAACTGTGCCTGCAGCCGTCATCATCATGGGAAAGGCACGGGTAAAGACAGCACTTGCTTCAAGGACTGCGCGATATCCGGCCAGATTGGCCTGACTGGACAGAACATCCATCGATTGTGCCCGGGTAATCCGCGGCACGAGTTCGAGCGCGTAACCGGTCACACCAGCATCGCTTAGCATGGCACCAGTATCGGTATCACTATAAGGTTCCATCAAGCTGATGACCGTTGAACCAGCAGACATTTTGCCAATTTCATCTTTGCTTGGTGGCCTTACCTTAAATACCAGATCAGCGCCCAGTGCCTTTGCCGTTGACACTATGCTAGCGCCAGCCGTTTCAAATGCACTATCAGGAATCAGCGCCGCATCACCTGCTCCTTTTTCAACTGCCACCGAAAAGCCCATCGCGATCAGTTTCTTTACGCTTTCCGGCACAGCGGCGACGCGGCTTTCGTCACTTCGTGTTTCTTTTGGTATTCCAATTATCATCATTTATCCCTCAAATTCAGCGTCTTCCGCATTCTCATGTTGCCAGAGATGATCTGGCAGACCAGCAAGTTGAGCAGCCTCTTTCTGGCGGCTCCTCAATGTTTCAACATCAAAATCATCTATCAATCCTTCAAACAAGCGATGCCAGTTAACTTCGGCCTTCAAATGCATAAACACAGACCCAAGTCCAAGTGCTGCCCTATCCATGAGAACAAACTCACGCGGTGGCTTCACCCCGCCAATACGTTTTAATTCAGCATGAACCTGCATAGCAAGTTCGCGCCCATAAGCACCACCCCGCATATCCTGTATTGGCCTTGCCCGATCTTCTAATAGAGGAGTGTAAATGAAACGTGCCCATATGTTCAAGACATTTACCGTTTCCCGATCCAATCCTCTAAATCCCCAATATTCATAAGCAGCAACGGCCTGTTCTTCGTTATCATCTCTCAAAGCCTGATATAGTTCAATAACGCCGCGCACAAAATCTGGCCTAAACAGACGGATACAGCCGTAATCCAGTAAATTTACCCCGCCATCCTTGGTGATGGTATAATTGCCCGGATGCGGATCACCATGAATAACGCCGTAATAATAAAAAGGAACATACCATGTGCGAAACATGTTTTCTGCTACCTTATTACGCATGGCCTGATCTTCATTTTCCTCAATAAATGCTTTCAGTTTAGAGCCATTCAACCATGTCATGGTGAGCAGACGCTGGGTGGACAGTGCATCAACGGTTTCTGGTACATTTGCGCCTTCGACCTGATCAAGCATGGCACGGTAAAGCCGCATATTTGCCGCTTCCCGACGATAATCCAGTTCTTCTTCCAGCCGTTCAGCAAGTTCAGTATGAATATCAGATGTTGATATCGCTTTATCATATCGTTCATAAAGCGAAAAAATCAGTTTCAATTGACGCAAATCTGCCTGTACCGCCGATGCCATATCAGGATATTGAAGTTTACACGCCAGATTAGCCCCGTCCGGGCCAGTTGCCCGATGAACCTGTCCCAGAGAAGCGGCAGCGGCGGCGGCTTTTTCAAATTCGGTAAATTGCGCTTGCCAGTCTGCCCCCAATTCAGATGCCATGCGTCGCTTGACAAAAAGCCATCCCATAGATGGTGCATCCGTTTGCAGATTAGCCAATTCTTCCGCATATTCACGCGGTAACGCTTCCGGTATTGTTGCCAGAATCTGCGCCACTTTCATCAATGGACCCTTAAGCCCGCCCAGCGCATCACGCAATTTTGCGGCATGTTCTTCGCGGTTGATTTTAATGCCCAGATAGCGTTCACCAGCCATTTTAATCGCCAGATTACCCATGGTACCAGTAACACGGGCATAACGGCGAAAACGGCCACCTATTCCAGATGTTTCATCAGCCATTTTCCTACCACTTCCCATTCGCTGTTTCACCAGATAGCTCATTTTCCAGCTGATCAATCATACCTGAAATCATGCCCAGTCCGGATGACCAGAACTCCGGCTGTCTGGCATCAAGGCCAAATGGTGCCAGCGCTTCGTCATGCCGTTTTGTTCCGCCTGCGCGTAATAAATCCTGATAAGCGGCAACAAATGCGGCACGGTCAGCATCCGTCTTGGCCTGTTGATATTTTTGCCATAATGCACCGACCAGCCCATCCCCGAAAGCATAGGCATAAACATAAAAAGGCACATGAATAAAATGCGGGATAAACCCCCATAGTGGGCGATAGCTGTCATCAATACGAATGGACGGGCCTAAGGCTTCCCTTTGTGTGTCCATCCATATATCACTAATTTGATCCAGCGTTAATTCTGCCATTTGCCTTTGATCATGGACTCTGGTTTCAAAATTGTGAAACCCGATTTGCCGCACGACTGTGTTCAGCATATCTTCGATTTTACCGGCCAGCAACGCTCGCCGCTGAATGCTATCCGTGGTCTGTTCCATCAACCGGTTAAATACCAGCATCTCACCAAATACAGATGCCGTTTCGGCAAGTGTCAGAGGTGTGCCAGCCATAAGATGCCCCTGATCAGCGGCCAGCAATTGGTGAATTCCATGGCCAAGTTCATGCGCAAGGGTCATGATATCCCGTACCTTGCCATGAAAATTCATCAGAATATAAGGATGCACCGATGGTACTGTCGGATGCGAAAACGCACCAGATGCTTTGCCTGAACGGGTCGGGGCATCAATCCAGTTCCGGTCAAAAAACCATTCTGCCATCTGGGCGAACATGGGATCAAACTGGCCGAACGCGTCCAGAATCATGCGACGGGCTTCATCCCATGTAAAGATACGGTCATCATCCCCCGGAACCGGTGCATTGCGATCCCACCAGTCCAGTTGATCTTTACCCATCCATCTGGCTTTGATGGCATAATAACGATGGCTAAGGTCTGGCATAGCCGTCGTAACGCTCTGTGCCAGCTGGTCGACCACCATGTCTTCGACATCATTAGCCAGATTACGGGAAGATACCGGACGGGCAAAATGCCGCCACTTATCATCAACCTGTTTGTCTTTGGCAATGGTATTGATAATCAATCCCATGGTGCGGCTATTCGCTGCCAGAACGTCTGATCTGGCCATACCAGCCTTGCGGCGGATATCCGGGTCAGGGTCACTCATCATATCCATAATGTCAGCTTCCGTTACCTGCCGATCATCAATAGGAAACGTCAATCCGGCGGCCATTTCATCAAAGAGTCTAATCCATGCGCCCCGCCCTGAAGACTGGCGATCAATAAGCATGGTTTCCAGTTCAAGCGAAAGCTGATGATCCCGAAATGCCCGCACCAGCCGAAGCCATGGCGCCCATCTATGCATTTCCGGATCAGCTGTGATCCGTTCGATAACAGCATCATCCATCTGCGCCAGTTCATGTTCAATGAAAACCAGCTTGGCGTGGATAGCATGTTCTGCTTCTCTTGTATCCTGCGCCAGTTTGCTTGTTTCAGGTTTGGATAGATCAGCGGCAAAAGACAGGTCTGCAAAGCTGGTCAATCTTGATGTTAGCTCAGATAGTCGTTGATAGGAAATCAGAATGGCATTAACCGTCTTACCATCATATGATGCTAATCTGCCCTGATGCTTTTCCGCCAGCGCCGTAGCATCATCAAGCGCGGTAGCCATCTGATCTAATAACGGCTTATCGCTATCAGGATCAAACAGGTCATCAAGTGACCATTCTGGTAATATTGCATTCATGGTGTCATCCTCAACACTCTATATATATGGCCTATACGAAACAGCAAGATCAAGTTACCTGCAAATAATTCTTGCAAAATGAAAGATAAAAGAAAACAGTGAGATATAAGAAATAATTTTCAAAAAGGACTGGCAATGAAAATCGGTTTTATTGGTCTTGGCAATGTTGGTGGCAAACTAGCAGGAAGCCTTATTCGTAATGGGTATGATGTCACTGTTCGTGATCTTGATAAAACAGTGGCAGACCCTTTTCTTCATTTAGGGGCTGGATGGGCTGATAGTCCCAGAGATATGGCAGAACATTGTGATATGATTATTACATGTCTTCCGTCACCGGCCGCTTGTGCCGCTGTCATGGAAGGCCCTGACGGTATTCTGGATGGCTTGAGCGAAGGAAAAATCTGGGCTGAAATGAGTACCACGGACGAAACCGAAGTGAAGCGGCTAGGAGCATTAGTCGAAGCAAAAGGCGCATCGGCCGTGGACTGTCCTGTATCAGGTGGCTGTCACCGGGCAGCCACAGGCAATATTTCCATTTTTGCCGGTTGCCGGCGTGATGTGTTTGATCGCATTAGTCCAGTTCTCACCACATTAGGACGGCGCGTTCTGCATACAGGCGAATTAGGCAGTGCATCTATCCTGAAAGTAGCAACAAATTATCTGGCTACCGCTAATCTGCTTACGGTTTGCGAGGCACTGGCCACAATGAAAAAAGCCGGCATGGATCTCAACACAACTTATGAAGCTTTCCGGATTTCATCAGGCACATCATTTGTTCATGAAACCGAAGGGCAGGTTATTCTTAATGGTAGCCGTGACATCAATTTTACCATGGATCTGGTGCTTAAGGATATTAGCCTGTTTCAGGATATTGCCGAACGAAGCGGTATGTCACTTGAAATATCGCCCCTGATGATTTCCATTTTTAAGGATGGGATAACGCGTTACGGGTCAAGAGAGTTTTCACCCAACATTATCAAACGGCTGGAAGATGACAATGATGTCAGCGTTGTAACCACTGGTTTTCCGGCAGAGATTGTTGATGATGAACCCGAAGAAGCCGGATATGAAGTCGTCCCAATGCGCTAAATAATAGGATAAAATGGAGTTTCCCAGATGACACAGCGTGATCATTTCTTTTCTCTTGATAATATGGATCAGGGGATTTTCCGTCAGTTAACCGATGGCATCAGCACACGGGTTTTCCCCGGTGATCAGGCCATGATTTCAGTGGTCAGGGTAGCACCACATGCCAAAGGAACAAGCCATCATCACCCCGAAGAACAATGGGGAATTATGCTGGAAGGGTCAGCCATACGCATACAGGGCGGCGAAGAAATACCCGTCAAGAAAGGTGATTTCTGGCGTACCCCCGGCGGGGTCGAACATACGGTTATTGGCGGTGCTGATGGTGCTGTTATCCTTGATGTATTCAGCCCCCCACGTGAGGAATATAGAAAACCCGGCTCCGGTTTTGGTACAGCTGAATAATACAGATATAAATTGTTGCTGAATGTCAGAAGAAAGGAGCAGACGTTATCATGGCCATCCAACGTGCAACTGCCAATTTTGAAAGATTAAGTGCCCATGCATTAGCAGCATGGAAACATATCCCTGCTGCTATTGCCGGTGACGCAATGAACAGACAGAATCTGATGCATCATCGCATCACCCCCATGACAGCAGGGTATCAGATGGTCGGGCAGGCCAGAACAGTATCTGCTATTGCTGGTGATAATAGTGCCATCCATGCCGCCCTAGGATTCCTTGAACCCGGACAGATATTGGTCATTGATGGTGGTGGTTATACAGATCGCGCGTTATGGGGTGGTATTCTGGCCAGCTATGCCCGACGGATGCAATGTGGCGGCGTTGTTCTAGATGGTGCTGTCCGTGACGTTGCCGAATTAAAGGCAGAATCCATGCCTGTCTATTGTTGCGGCCATAATCCGGCCGGACCTTCAAAAGGCTGGGGCGGCATGATTGATATCAATATTTCTTGCGGCGGTGTCGCGGTAAAACCCGGCGACCTGATCGTCGGTGATGATGATGGCATCGCTGTTGTTCCGCTGGAACGGGTTGAGGTCGTTCGCAAGAATGCCGAAGAACGGCTGATATTTGAGGCTGATGTCCTTAAACGGATTGCGGCAGGCGAAGATACTGCTTCCATCTTTGCGCCAGTTGACATTGAAGAAATATAATGTGGTCATTGCCATTAGCTGAACCCTTGATTACGATAGCAATACGGTCCCGTAGCTCAGCAGGATAGAGCGTCGGATTCCTAATCCGAAGGCCACAGGTTCGAATCCTGTCGGGATCGCCATTAGTTTTTCATGAGCCATCAGACCAGTTCCGGCACAATGATATAATCGATAGCATTTTCCCCACCCAGAATATCATCCAGATAATCAAGGTCTGTCAGCACAAGATTTTTATCAAGAATATCTGTCAGAACAACAGGTCTGTTATTGTCATCTTTAAATATGTCCGATATGCCAGCCTCATTCACCGGTTCGGCAAATTGGATTTGCACCAACGGCAACGATACCCGGCCATCATGATAATGGGGGGACCCGGCAAAATGAAAATACAAGCCTTCCATTTGAACATTTCCATCATCATCCATGCCTATTTTCAGCTGAACCAGAAACTCATCATCATCAAGCGTATCTGTCCCCTTGATCACATAATCCAGAAAGCCCTGATAATTGCTGATCGCACGTGTTGCCGTGTGGCTTTCTAATGCAAAGATAAACTTATCCGGTATCTGCCGGCCTGACCCGCGCGAAAACCCGATAATATGATCAGCCCCATCCCATGCCAGCCTGTGCCCGATATGATAGATAATGTTGTTGTAGTCATATGGTGAGCTATCCAGATAAATCGTATCATCGCCTTTACCAGCAATAATGATATCCGGATAAATGGTATCCCTAATGATATTATTCCCATCACTGCCAGTGATATATTTCCCCAAAAGAGATGCGCTTAAATCCATATTACTGTCACCTGCATCCAGATTGATACGTTCTAGGATAGTTACGGCCAGATTATGATAACTTTCCTGCGGGGCTATCGGGGTGGCATCTGCCCCGCTGATATAGGCCAGTCTGACCGAAACCAAGTCACCCAAAGTAATCATACGCGGGACATGTTTTAATTTACCAGCTTCATGCCAAGCGTGGATAGCCGGATCAATCTGATCGGCAAAAACGCTAATATGGGCATCTGTTTTCAGTAACAGCCGGATTTTGGCGACAGCATCCGGATCACCACCAACAACGACGATATTCGCATCAGAACAACGGATATTGACAGGAAAATATTGCATCTTTGTTTGTTTCCATCATAGATCGGGCACAGATCAGGGCTTTGATCTTTTGTTGCATGGAAACAGATTTAGAAATTATTTTTTATATTACAAACAGAATTCGAAAAATAAAATGATATATTTCATTAATTTTCAAATTTATAGAATTATATTCTAATACGTGCTGGCACCCTAAATTCAAATTCCTTTAAAAACCCGCCCTTATGCCAGACCATAATATTCCACCCCATATTCATCCTTATCACATGTCAGAGCGTTCTGTTTTACCAGATGGTACAGATGGGCATGTGCCTCACCACTGGCGAAATAGCGTTCATGTTCATTTAGTTCCATGGGAAACAGCGCATCCATGGCGTCCTTAACCGTAAGCGGTGCTTCATCTGCCTGATCCAGCAATTGCGCTAGCCGCCCCTGATGATGGCGAATCAATCCGGCGGCGCGTGTTGATATCGCGTGAAAGGCCCAATCATGACCGGGCAAAACCAGCCAGTCATCACCCCATGTCAGAATATCTGCCAGATAGGCAAAATAATGACCAAGCATATCATCGACAGCACCAGCAAGGGGCGTTGCTATATTCGGGGTAATACGTGGTAATAGAAAATCGCCACTCAGGAAAATTCGCCTATCCGGATCATATAATCCTATATGCTGTTCGGAATGACCGCGATCACATCGGATATGCCACTGTCCGGATAGACCAGCCAGTTTTTGACCCGCTTCGATATATCGGGCATCCGGCGTTCTGGTGATTTTATCGCTATAATGGTTACCGCGATCAGTCAGCTGATCAAGAATATCCTGATCAAAGCCAAAGGCATGGTAACGTGTGATCATCATATCAGCAAAACCCGCATCATCCATGGTGGTTAATGCCATAGATTTTTCATGCTCCAGCTGGCTCATCAATATCTCCGCCCCTGTTATTTGTGACAATTGATGGGCATAGCCAATATGATCAGGGTGATAATGTGTAACCACAATCCGGCGAATGGGGTACTCGGTAAATGGCGGGGCTGCCAATAAGGCCTGCCATAGCCGGGCAATATGATCAGAATTTATACCTGCATCAATAATCGTCAGCCCATCATCGGCTAGTAGAACGTATAAATTGACATGATTGAGCCGGAAGGGAAGCGGCATCCTGATCCACCAGATATCGTCGGCAATGGCAACAATCTGACCATCTTGAGGAGTGTTAATATCAGCTTTTGGTGGTGGGGTGATGATGGCAGACATAATCAATCACTATCATTTTGAGAAAAGCCATTTTCTAATGACTTGTTCAGAAGGTTCTAAGAGTGCTAGAATAGCAACAAATATCAACAATCCTCAACGTGTTATTCAAAAAGAGGTCAATACGCCTGATCATCTAACCAGACCGGCATATATTATCACCAGAATATTCCCAGAATAATCTTAAATGAATCAAGGAGCATAAAATGAATCAAGTCTATATCGTTTCAGCCACACGATCTGCGATTGGAAGTTTTGGTGGCACATTAAAAGATATGCGGCCTATTGATCTGGGAATCACTATCGCCAAAAGTGCTATTGCAAAAAGCCAGATAGATAAATCCGCAATACAGCATGCGGTTATCGGGCATGTCATCCATACAGAAGCCAAAGATCAGTATATCTCACGCGCGATATCTATCGGTGCTGGCATGCCGGAACAGGCACCTGCGCTTACGGTGAACCGGCTCTGTGGATCAGGGCTACAATCCATTGTTTCTGCTACCCAGATGATTCAGCTTGGTGATGCAACGGCGGCCATGGCCGGCGGGGTCGAAGTAATGAGCAGGGGTGGATATCTTCTTCCTGCACAACGCTGGGGCGCCAGAATGGGCGATGGCAAGGTCGAAGATATGATGTTTGGCGCACTGAATGACCCTTTCGATATTGGACATATGGGAATTACCGCAGAAAACGTGGCTAGTGATTTTGATATTAGCCGTGATGATATGGATAACTTTGCCGCCGAAAGCCAGCGGCGAGCGGCGAACGCACAGGCTGAAGGCTGGTTTGACAGCCAGATTACTCCGGTTGAAATTAGCACCAGAAAGTCCAGCATCACCTTTGATAAGGACGAATATATTCGCGGGGATACGTCTTCGGATAAACTTGGTGGCTTGCGTCCTGCCTTTCAGAAAGACGGGGCAGTTACGGCTGGCAATTCATCAGGCATTAATGATGGCAGTGCCATGCTGATTCTTGCTTCTGAACAGATGGTCAATCAGCATGGATTAAAACCACTGGCAAAAATCGTCAGCTATGGTTTTGGCGGTGTTGCCCCGCGTATTATGGGAATGGGGCCGGTTCCGGCTACGAAAATGGCACTGGAAAAATCAGGCCTGACCATTTCTGACCTTGATGTGGTAGAAAGCAACGAAGCTTTTGCGGCACAAGCATGTGCTGTTTCCAAAGAACTTGGCCTGCCTTCCGATATTGTTAATCCGAATGGCGGGGCAATTGCGCTAGGGCATCCAGTTGGTGCCACAGGAAGCATCCTGATGACAAAACTGGTGCATGAATTGCATCGCCGATCCCAGCGTATTGGTCTTGCCACTATGTGTATTGGTGGCGGTCAGGGGATTAGTGTGATTATCGATACATCCATATAGATTAGGAGAACATTATGCCGGAAACTATTGCCCTCAGTCTGGATAGCATTTACCAGCTTGCCTATCAGGCGATGTGCGATAATGGGGCAGATCACGATAATGCCGATGCATTGGCCAATACCATTTTTACCGCGGAACGTGATGGGTCAGTGTCACACGGGCTGTTCCGGATGCCTGCCTATATCAAATCCCTGAAATCAGGAAAGGTGAAAGGCAATGCCAGCCCGACGGTTAGCACCCCGACCGCATCTATTGTTAAATGCCATGGTGATAATGGTTTTGCCCCAATTGTTCAGCGTGTTGCTATTCCGCATCTGATCACCGCCGCAAAAAATCAGGGGGTTGCTGTTCTGGCGATGACACATACCCATCACATGGCTGCCCTATGGCCGGAAGTTGAAGCATTAGCAAATGAAAATCTGGCTGGCCTTGCTTGCGTATCATATATGCCAATGGTGGCACCATCAGGGGCAGGAAAAGCATTTTTCGGCACCAATCCGATAGCTTTTGCCTGGCCTCGTCCGGGAAAACATCCCATGGTATTTGATATGGCTACCGCATCCATGGCCATGGGTGAAGTACAGGTGGCTAAGCGCGAAGGTCATTCGGTACCAGAAGGAACGGGGCTTGATGCTGATGGCAATCCAACCACTGATCCGGCCGCTATTAGCGATGGCGGTGTTCTGCTTCCATTTGGGGGGCATAAAGGATCAGCTATCGCCATGATGGTCGAATTATTGGCAGGCGGGCTTATTGGCGAAGCGTTTTCCTATGAAGCGCGTGAACGTGATAATGGTGATGGTGGCCCCCCACAGGGCGGACAGTTTATTCTGGCACTTAACCCGGAAATGCTGGCAGGTGCCGGATGGGCAGACCATAGTGATGCCTTTTTTGATCGGCTCACCAGCCTTGGTGATGTTCGCCTGCCCGGCGCACGGCGATTTATCAATCGTCAGAATAAAGATGCCCGTCATATTAATAAGGCTCTCATTGATACCATTTGCGCTGATATCAAAGACCCGTCAGCAATCCTGGCCTAATTCTGTTAGGTGTTCAGGCCGCTAATTCGGCTACATATTCGGCAATAGCCAGACTAGATGTCAGACCGGGCGAATCCATGGCATAAAGGGCAATATATCCTTCACAGCCATGGACACTGGCATCATGAAAGGTGAAATCCTGAAAATGCGAACCATCCGGCCATATTTTTGGACGTAATCCTGCCCATGCGGGGATCAGTTCGTCGCGCTGTAACGCTGGCCAGTATGTACTGATTGAGCGGTGGAATTTATCTGCATCTGCCGGATTAACATCATAAGACGGGCTATCCACCCATGTGATATCGGGGCCAAAACGTGCCCCGCCGCCACTGTCTAGCGTCAGATGGATACCCAGCCCCCCGCCAGAAGGAACCGGATAGATCAAATGTTTGAAAGGCGGTTTGCGGGTAGTATTAAAATACTGGCCTTTAGCCATGTAATACGGGGGAATCGTATCAGTAGAAATACCAGATACAGCATGTGATACCTGATGAGAGCCATGACCCGCCGCGTTAATCAGTGTCTGACAAGCAAAGGTTATTTCTTCCCCTTGGCTGTTAATCACAACATGATAGCCACTGGTCTGTTTTTCGGCACGGATAAAACGGCTTTGATACGCAATAATGGCACCATGATTTTCGGCATCTGCTTCCAGTGCAGCCATATAATGATGGCTATCAACAACACCCGTAAAAGGCGAATGAATGGCTGCACAGGCGGCAAGTTCTGGTTCTAGTGCCTGTAATCTGTTTTTACCTAATAACGCCAGATCAGGAACATGATTGGCATTACCTGCGGCCATCAGCGCATCCAGTTTTTCTTCCTGTTCCTGATCAGTTGCAACAATAAGCTTACCATGCTGGCTCGTTTTCACACCACGCGCCGCACAATAAGCATACATTTTATGAGCGCCTTTGACACATAACCGCGCTTTATGTGAGGAAGCTGGATAATAAATACCAGCATGAATCACTTCAGAATTACGGGATGATGTTTCCATACCAAAGCCGGCATTACATTCAATGAGAACCACCTGATCACCAGCCATGGCAAATTGACGGGCAATAGCCAGACCGATTGCCCCTGCCCCTATAATCAACCGATCTGTTTTTGCATCAACCATGGCATTTCACTCTATCTATCATGTCTGAACATTATTCTGATGAACGACTCTACTCGCCAGCAGCAAGAGCCGATGATTTGTAGCCTATCATCACTTCATTCCCTTTATCGGGGTGATGCGGAACATTAAAGGCAAGCAAAAGTGATATGCCTGCCAGAACCGCCCCCGTTAAAAATACAAGTGCCGGCGAAAAAAGCCAGATCAAACCAAATACGGCTGGCAGAAAGACCGCAACTATATGATTGATTGTAAATGCCACGCTGGATGTTCCAGCAAAATCTGCCGGATCAGCAATTTTCTGAAAATAGGTTTTTATCGCAATCGCAAGGGCAAAAAACAGATGATCAATAATATAGAGAACAGCCGCAATAGTAGCATTTGAAACAAAGGCATAGGCCGTGAATACACCTATCAGGCCAATATATTCGATAATCAGTGACCGCCGTTCGCCAATCCGGTTGATCAAGCGTCCGACCAATGGGGCAAGCCAGATATTCATGATCGCATTGATCAGAAAAAGAAAGGCAATCTGGCCAATCGAATAGCCAAATTTCTCAACCATGAGAAACCCGGCAAAAACAACAAAAATCTGCCTACGCGCACCAGACATGAATATCAGGGCATAATATAACCAGTAGCGTGACCGGATAATAATACTTTTATTCTGATTGCTTCCAATATGGAATGTAGGAAAATACATATATCCAATCAGTGCAAGGGCACATGTCACCATACCAAAGACCACATACATGATCTGATAACTGCCAAGGGATGATGGAACCGCTTCACCAAAAATCAGATTTTCGGCTTCAAAGCCGGGGGTTAAAAGGATCACCATCAGGAAAATGGCCAGTAGCGTTGCCACCTGTGCCATTGATGCAACCCCGTAAATACGGCCCAGCATGGCTGGTGCGGTTTTTTTATCCAGCCATTGCATAGCCAGAGATTGATGACAGGTTTCATAATAATGAAACCCAATTGATGCGATTACCGTTGTTATATAAAGACCGATAATAGATGGATAAAACCCTGTCATGGCGGTTCCAACACCAAGCAAGCCCAGCGCAATAAGTGATAATCGCTGCTCACGAATGAATATAAGCAGATAAACCACCAGAAAAGACAAAAAACCAGGCACTTCGCGCAAAGATTGTAAGATGCCAATCTCACGTCCAGTAAATGCAGCTTGTTCAACAGCAAAATTATTGATCAGGGTTGACCATGACACGAAACTGATCGGCATTGCCGCCGCGGTAATCATCAGCAGAATATGCGGCTTATGATACCAAACACGTCTATCGTTTTCATCTGTATCTATGGGCTGCTTCAATGTCATACGTGTAATTTATGCTTTTTCCTGATTAGTGCCAAGCCTAAAGCGTATCCGGTCATAGGCTTTAGCATGATCACATGCATCAGCGCTTTTATTAATAATATGGCAGATAATGGCATGTCAAAACTTCACCAAACACAACCGGAATAGATTTGTGGTCACCGGCATCTCCCTGACCGAAATGCTGGTCGCTGTTATGTTATTAAGTCTGGTAACAGGATTTGCATTTACCGCCATATCCACCATGCGGAAAAACCATCTGGTCGAGGCCAGAATTGCATCAGATCGCATTACTACAACCGAAGCCATGACCCGCCTTGCCCAAGAATTTAATCAAAATCCGAGTTTTGCCAGAACAGCCCCTGCTGCCTACCCTGTCAAGGATGATGTTTCCGATAGCCGGCTGACTATCATAGGTTTACGAAATGGGCAGGCCAGTTATGATCCATCAGGGGCAGCACGATGCTTTCTTTCCGATGTCGATACCAGCACCAGATCAGCCAAGATACCCACAACATGCCTGGCCGCATATGGTTTATCACCTAACGATATCATCACTTCCTTTCAGCATTTTGCCCTGCCTGTCATTTTCCCCGAATGGTCACCAGAACCATGCCTGATCAACCAGATGGTACAAGATCAACATGCGGTACGTTTTACCGTCCATAATGAAGCCTGTCTGACCGCCGGGGCGGATGCAGGACAGCCTGAAAGACAGGTTTTTCATTTGCCCCGGCTGTTAATTCTATCACATAACAGACGCCATCAGCAGGATATGGCGCTAGGTGAGGCGGCCGGAAGTGATCATTATATCGCCCCGCCAAAATGGATTGACCAACATATCAGCCCCGATGGTATCTGGATGGAAATCACAAGCAACCGCCCCGGTGACCGGTTTGCCATTCAACCAGTTCAGCTGTTTTCATTCGGGGGAACAGCGTGGATATTACCGCCATTGATGAACGGCCTGAACACAGCGGAATTACATATCGAAAGCCTGACCGATACAACACAGATCATGGGGAATTGCTCACAACAGGGGCAACAGAGTATCCGCTTGAACAGACTTAATCCTGCCATGCTGGCTTCTGCTTTTTATGCGTTGTGTTTTCAGCGACAAGGCTATGATACCGCTGAACTTATGTTCACGATCAGTAGCGGGAAAGCGCAATGGCGACGGGGGATCAGATTCCGCTTTATACCAGCATCATGATCAGCTGGTGCCAGCCTGCCATTCGCCAGCTATAATTCTGTCACCAATCTGCCAGTAGCTCCCCCGCACAACCGCCAGCTGGGAAAAGGGGCGATCTGTCACGACACATCCCATCACAATATGTACCAGGTGAGGGGTATCAGACCTGCCTATATTGCTAGCAATATGATGGCGGGCAATGGCCATGATCAACTGATCACCATGATGGGGATGGGCGGCTGGTTCAATCGTTATGGTGCTAACCCGTGCGTCCTGACGTTGCCATTGATCATCATGGGATAGAATGCGGCTACATGATGATATGGTTTTGACCTGTTGCGGCGACAGATGATCACCACGCACCCACCCAAGGGGCAATCCTGCATGGGTCAAATACTGATCATATGATAAACCAAAGACATGATGAGCCATGGCCAATGCCACTGCCCGCGACTGATGCTGGCGCATCATATTTCTGTTTTCTGCTTCCAGATTTAACAGCATGGGCATCATGATACCGATGATCGCCGAAAGCATCACCACCCCAATCAATGCAAAGCCTGAGCGTGCATGCGTAACATGGCATCCCGATATGAAAATACGATAGATTAATGTCGGCTTTGCCATATGAATTCCTTTAAACAGACCGCCCATGACAGGCATCAATAATAAATAAAGCACATGATATTTTTATTCCCCTTACCGCATCCCTTATGGCGCCTTTGCATCAGCTTACATGCCCGATATCAGAAAAAAACGGCATATCAGGCCAGTGGGGTGTCACTGATGGAAGTGCTGATCTATTTCAGCCTGTTTTCCATCATCAGCCTCGCCATGATGAGCGTGCAAAGCCTGTTATTCAGCGCAGGGTCTGATATGCGTGATCAGTCACAGACAGGCTTATCCCATGACGTGGTTTCCAACAGATTATCTGCTGACATTCCGGCCATCAACCGGCATGCGTTCTGTCAGTTTATCCCTGATCCAGCTTTACCAGCCCGTTTTGGCCAGAATGTTTCTGAAATATGGATACAGATAACTCCTGCCAGCCACGAACCTGCCCGCGACTGGTTCAGTTTTGTTGAATATGGAAGGAAGGATGCTGTTACCATCACTAAAAATGGGGCTACCAGATCACTGATCCGGTATCAGGATATCAGCATCGATAATACCATCATCTGGCCGCAAATCACCGCAGAGTTTGATCAGGCAAATGGGATGATGCATATCTGTACCGCCGGTTCCGGAGGATGTATCGCTGCCATGCCCGTTCAGCAATCCTACACCGCATGGCGAAAAGTGATTTCACGATTGACCTATCATGCCATATCCACACCGGAAAAGCCTCTCAAACGGGTGATCATATCCGCCGGGGATGCTCCCATCTGTCCTGATGATGGTCATGGACTTGGTGGATTGCGCATCCAGAATGATAGCATCATTCCACCAGATGATCATGCCGCAACACAGTTTGATGCCACAGACTGGATGAATCTTTGCCGCGTTAGCATTTCCATTCCATCATAATTTTTGTAAAATAATGGATATAGCGATGACATGCGATAGAGACATAGATTTATAGGGAGCCATTATGTCCAAGCATAAATATGTATCTGGATCATTAAGACGCCGCGCCAGAACTGGCCGACTTGTCCTCAATCGCCGTGGCCGTATCCTAAACGGGAATTCGCCAGCAATACATATGCGTGATCATGACAATGGGAAAGCCGTTAGGGAATTGACCCTAACACCACCGGATTCATCCATACAGGTGGTAGAAAATGATCACAGTTTTTCCAAACTTGATACTGGCAGTTTTATGTTATTCAAAGCTGATAAAAATAGCATTTCTGATCAAGTGACTGAGGAATCAGATGCCCGCATTTCGTCTTCTGCCTCAACAGATAAGGCTATATTTAGTAAATCTTTACAAATAGATAATAATATTGACTCTGATTCCGGCCATAAAGAAATCCATCCCGGGGCGACTTCAAATCATCCGGTTAAACCGTCCGGGTCTGATCAGCGTGCAGAGATCAAAACCCTGCCAGCTGCCACGGTTGTTCCTCTGCATGATCCTAACCGAAAAAATAGTAAATCTTCCCACCCCACCCAGACGCGTTCTGATCATGCTGGCATCAAGCCAGATGCTGACAGTAGCGTTTCAGGCATGCAGGATGATGCGGTTAAAGCAGATATAGCTATTGAAAAAGCATCGGAAAAACCCGCCACCACCGATCAGAATTGGTCATCACTCCCCCATGATAGCAATAGCGAAGATAGGCCAATTTCAGATGATTATTCACCACTTACATCTGATCAAGAGTCCGATTCGGAACAAACCCCCGATAACCGTCTATCGGTTAATGACAAAATACTCATCCAGAATTGGGAAATTGGTAAAAAAGTCGGAACAGCAATGCAAACCATTGTAGCCGAAGCTATTGGCGAACAAGTCCGCCGGTTAACGCGGAATATTATCCGTGACATGGTGGATCAGGGTGTTCTCCAGTTGCCTGAGAACACGCATCCCGATGAAACCCCGAACAAGAAAAATAATGCGTAAACCGAACTAGCCTTAACCGGCCGTTATCATCCTACTAATTATTCAGTGGAAAATTAAACTGTGCGCCAGAACGAATTCCTGTTGGCCAACGTGATGTGACGGTTTTCAGTCTTGTGTAGAACCTTACGGCTTCCATTCCATATGCCCCGTGGTCACCAAATAATGATCGCTTCCAGCCACCAAAGGAATGATACGCAACCGGAACAGGAATAGGAACATTTATACCAACCATGCCAATTTCAATCTGATCAGCATAGCTTCTTGCGGCGTCACCATCGCGGGTGAAAATTGCTGTGCCATTTCCAAACTCATGGGCGTTAACCATGGATACGGCCTGATCAAAGCTATCAGCTCGGGCGACACTTACCACTGGGCCGAAAATTTCCTCACGATAGATCGTCATATCCGTGGTGACATGGTCAAACAGACTACCACCAACAAAATAACCATCCTCATATCCCTGAAGCGCAAAATCACGGCCATCAACGACCAGTTTCGCCCCTTCTTCGACGCCTTTATTGATATAACCAAGCACTTTTTCCTTATGCTGTGCTGTGACCAGAGGCCCCATTTCAGCATCAGGATCATCCCATGTGCCAATTTTTATGCCAGCCACACGAGGCGCTAGTTTTTCAACCAGACGATCAGCCGTGTCCTGACCAACAGGAACAGCAACCGAAATCGCCATACAGCGTTCCCCGGCAGAACCATATCCCGCCCCCATCAGGGCATCAACCGCCTGATCCATATCTGCATCAGGCATAATGACCATATGATTTTTAGCCCCGCCTAGTGCTTGAACCCTTTTGCCATTTGCGGTGCCGGTCTGATAGACATATTCAGCAATCGGCGTTGATCCGACAAAGCTGACCGCTTTGATGGATGGATGATGAAGAATAGCATCAACCGCCGGTTTGCCGCCATTAACAATATTCAGAACACCGGCTGGTAATCCGGCTTCCTGCATTAATTCCAGAATCATTTGCGGGGCAGCCGGATCACGTTCGGACGGCTTTAATATGAATGTGTTACCACAAGCAATGGCCATCGGGAACATCCACATGGGCACCATGGCAGGAAAATTAAAGGGTGTTATTCCGGCCACCACGCCAAGCGGTTGGCGGTCTGAATAACTGTCAATCGCAGGGCCAACATTGCGGGTATAGTCCCCGCGCAACAGATGCGGAATGCCACATGCAAACTCAACCACTTCAATACCGCGAATGACTTCGCCCTTGGCATCTTCCAGTGTTTTCCCGTGCTGGGTGGAAATCGCTTGAGCCACTTTTTCCAGATTGGCTTCCAGCAACTCCTTATAGGCGAACATGACCCGTGCGCGTTTTAATGGTGGGGTATTTGCCCAGTCAGGCAGCGCTTTTAAAGCGGCTGTAACCGCCTGATCAACAATAGCATCACCTGAAAGTGTGACTTCAGCAATCTGTTCACCAGTCGCAGGGTTGAAAATGGGTTGTGTTCCCATATCACCTGAAACCGCTTTTCCACCAATAATATTCTGATAAATGGTCATGATCTTTAGTCCCCAACATATTAGGATAGTTATATCTTATTAACGCCAGCAGTCGCATAAGATCAAGCCTTAACCCCTTATTTTGTCGATATGGGTAGTTTTGTCGTATATTTAATCTGTTCCATGGCGAATGATGAAGACACATCAGATAATTTCACTGTGCTGATCAGCTTTTTGTAAAAAGCATCGTAATGTTCAATATCAGGAACAACCACACGCAACAGATAATCAATCTCGCCACTCATGCGATAGAACTCAACCACTTCAGGCATTTCTGCCACGGTATCAGAAAAATGCTGGAGCCAGTCCGCGTTATGTTGATTTGTCCGAACAGAAACAAAAACCGAAATATTTGCGCCTATTTTGTGCGGATCAAGCAAAGCTACCCGCCGCCGGATGATTCCAAGCTCATCAAGTCGCTGGATTCGCCGCCAGCATGGCGTAACAGAAAGCCCGACATGTTTTGCAATTTCTGCCACTGGCAGACTGGCATCCTGTTGCAAAATATCAAGAATTTTTCTATCAGTGGCATCCATATGAAATCTTTTTTTAAAAATGAATTAAATATCATCATAATTAAAAAATATTTTCATGCAACCGTGTCGGCTAGGAAATGATAGAAGCTGGGATATCTGTGCCCTTCACGCATAAAACGCTGATTCCAGTTCCGTCTTTTCTGCAACGCTCTGACCACTTTATGTTGACTAGCCGTAGGAACATACGCCCTGCCTGACATCACCCATTGCGCCATGTGTCGATATGACCGGTCAAGGCGATGCGAAAATCCGGCACTGGCAGTTACGCTTCCCTCATTGAGGTTAAGGCGATATTTTGCCGCCCGGACCAGAGGCGCCATATCCCCATACATAGCCACGGTTTCGATAGCATGGAACACATCCTGGGCAGGCTGATTCAAAAAGAACGGTGTCATGTCACGTCGAATCATAGGATGAAATGAACCTGGCCATATGCCAAAATGCTCAAGCCTTAATAACCCGTCCCCATTATCAGGGCCATAACCTAGCGACATAAGATATGCGCCATCATGGGTATGTATATCTGTCAACCCAAACGCCAAGCCGTGGTTTTCAGCAACAGGATATAAGGCATCCAGATAGCTATTTTTCCATTCATCATCAGCATCAAGAAATGCCAGATAGCGACCAGATGATGCCAGAATGCCGCGATTACGGGTTGGGCCAGCGCCGGTTGCTGGCGCATATCCGGAACAGATGGTTATATTTGACCAGTATTTTTTTGCCCAGTCATAATTTTTTCCATCATCTATCGATAAAATAATTTCAACATCTTTTTGCGACCAGACCTGCGCCTTTACCGCGTGCAGAGCCCGCTCTAACGTTGATTTTGCACGGAAAACCGGAATGATAACACTGATAAGCGGCTTCTGGCTGAACCGCAGGGGAATCATTTTATTCATACTTTTCACGAATAATTTACCAGAATTAGGTTTAATTTTATCCATAATGTTAACACTTTTTTAACTAATTTATGAGATAACACTTTTATTGATCCTCCCCAACTGCACCACCATTTTTGGTGGTGCTTTTTTTTGGATATCGTTATGCTGATCCTATGCAGGATTCATCATCACATCAAGAATCACCATATATTCTGACCCCGCAAGGATGGCATGACTATCAGCTTTTGGATAGTGGATATGGCCACAAGCTTGAATCTGTGGGGGGATACCGGTTTATCAGGCCAGAACCCCAGGCATTCTGGGCGCCTTTCCTTGGTGAGGACGAATGGCAGAATCCAGCTGGTGTATTTATGTCGGGCTCTCGCGATCAGGATGATGGCGGCAAATGGGAACTTGACCCTTCTTTACCCGCCGAATGGATCATATCCTATGAGGGGATAAAGTTTAAGGCCATGCCGACCCCATTTCGGCATTTCGGCTTTTTTCCAGAACAATCTAGCCACTGGCAATGGTGTGATCAGATGATCAAATCACGCATCGCCACTTTGGGGATAAAACCTAATATTCTGAATTTATTTGCTTATACCGGGGTGGCAAGTCTGCATGCTGCCCGCGCCGGGGCTGAAGTCACGCATGTAGATTCGTCCAAAAAGGCCATTGCGCAGGCATTTGCCAATCGTGATATAGCCCAGATGCAGAATGCTCCTATCCGTTTCATCACCGAAGATGTCCGTCGTTTTGTGGCAAGGGAAGCCCGCCGCGGTAAGCAATATGATGGCATTATTCTTGACCCGCCCAAATACGGGCGCGGCGTCAAGGGTGAAATATGGCGGATGGAAGATGATATTCTAGATTTGCTGACCATGATCAGGTCTATTCTTTCTGATCAGCCTTTATTTGTTGTGTTAACGTCTTACGCTATCAGAGCCAGCTTTCTGTCTCTGCATCATGTCATGGCAGATGTCATGTCTGATAACGCTGGCATTGTTACCTCTGGGGAGTTGGCTATCGCAGAAAGCAGGCCAGACAGATCACCAGAAGGCCGTCAGATCGGTCAAGCTAATTTTGCCCGTTGGCAAGCTAACTGACTACAATGCATTATGATGTTTCCGGATGGGCATGACGCACATATTCATAAAGGGCAATACCAGTTGCAACAGCTAAATTAAGCGAATCTGAACGTCCAAGCATTGGCATTCTGATCAGTTGTTTTGCTACTGACGTCAATGCAGCTGTTAATCCGGCCTGCTCATTCCCCATCATGATAATCAAGGGCGACGCCCAGTTTGCCTGCCGATAATCTACCGATGCGGCAAGTGATGTTCCGATCAGCTGGCCATGCCATAATGGAATGGCGGCTAGAAATTCAGCCTCACTACATTCCACAAGCTTCAAATTAAAACAGGCTCCCATAGATGCCCGGACAGCTTCAACCGAAAACCCATCTGTACAATCCCCAATCAGAATGACGCCATCACCACCAGCGGCATCAACACTGCGCATGATTGTTCCCAGATTACCGGGATCACGAACCCGATCAAGTGCCACCCATACACCGCCACCAGACATAACCTGCTGAATATCTGCCCATATTTCACTAAAACTGGCTACCACGGCCTGCGGATTATCTTTGCGGCTGATCTTGGCCAGAACATCATGACTTACAGCAAGACATTCGGCACCGTCCTGTTCCGCCGCGGCAATCAGGCGGGCGACAAGCGGGTCATCCTGCCTGCCATCTAGAAACGCCAAATGTTTAGGCGTCCAGCCAAGTTCTACCGCTTCCATCACAATCCGCATGCCTTCGGCAAGAAAAAGACCGGATTTACGGCGGTATTTGCGCTCATGCAGGGCGCGTAAAGATTTGACGGTTGTATTGGTTAGGCTGTTGATATGGCGCATAACTTGTCCTGTATAAGACAACCTATCCTGACTTATGATTAGGATCAATCCACAGAATGAATGCGATCACATTATTTTCTGTGATCTCATTCAAAATGGCAAAGACTCTTATTTTCTGGTTAATTTTAAATCGCCATACTGGGCTATCAGCAACATCTTCGGATAACCCCTTGGGTTTTTTCCAGTTATTATAACTATTCCAGGGTTTTGGTTTTGCATTTCCAGTTATGAATGATTCATAACCAGCATTGCTGTAAGTGTTGCACTTTTTTTAATAGTTTGAATTTCCGCATCTGAAGGTTTTCTGAAAGCCCTTTTGCGTTCCCAGAAGTCCCAATTAAAAGTGATTGTCTTGGACATCAGCATTATTTTGCCATGCTGCGCGTCCAAAACTGTGCTTAACATAAAAATCTTTAATGGCTTCTGGGGTTATTTCATTATTACACGCCTGACCGGGTGGTCTATCACCATAGGCATGCATCCACGGATCATGACAATGGGTTTCTTTTTCAAGTGCTCTGGCTGTTTTGTGTCCATATCTATGCCAGACGGCATCAAGTAAATTAATAACCTCGTGATTATTAATAATATTTTTGTCATTTATTTCAGCAACAGGGTCTATTCCCAACCATCTGTATTTCTTAAACTGTCTATATAAAATGGGAATAACGGGGCCATGAGCCCATGCCTCTATCCTGTCTTCGAACAAGATTTGACCTGTCGGTGATGACCTATCCTGCGGACATAAAGACATAACCTGCGCAAAATAGCAGAGTTTCTGCAATTTCAGATTAGTGATGGATTCTCCAGCACTGTAATCAATTTTTCGCAAAAAATAGTCTGCGACCTGAATCGCGCTGACTGGATACCGATTTGAAATAGACATGATTTGCCCCTTTTTCAAGAACCCATAAATAAACCATAAGATATGAAATGTCAAATTTTTGGCGGATTTCAATGCCATAACACTTTATAACAACTTCAAAACCGACCTCTTTTAATGAAAATTCGCCTTGCATTTTTGATAAAAATCTAGGCATGGTGAAAATGATATTATTGGCGTTTAAAAGCTTGAGCAAAATTTATGCAACGCATATCCATTGTTGATCTTATGTCTGCAGGAAACCAGTCGGATACGTTCCGAATTGGTTTTTTTCTTTTACCAAATTTTTCCATGATGGCCTTTGCATCCGCCATTGAGCCATTACGTTCAGCAAACCGTCTGACAGAACAGAACCTGTTTGACTGGGTGATCGCATCCGAAAATGAACAGTATACCATGGCCAGTAATGGTGTTGAGGTAGCCGCAACAACCCAGATTGAAGATCTGATCAATTGCCGTTTAATTTTCATTTGTGGTGGAGTAGATATTCAGAAACATGCCACCAAGAGTGTCATTTCTGCTTTGCGCATGATTGACCGTCATGGTGTGCTCATTGGCGCGATCTGTACGGGTACCTATGTTCTGGCCAAGGCCGGATTACTGGATGACCGCAGATGCACCATTCACTGGGAAAATCGTGAAGGCCTGGAAGAAGAGTTCCCCAATCTGGACGTTACCGAAGAATTATTTGAAATTGATAATGACCGGATTACCTGTTCCGGAGGCACTGCCGCGCTCGATATGATGCTGCATCTGATAGCACAAGCACATGGACATGGTCTGGCAACATCAATATCCGAACAGTTTATTCATGATCGCATTCGGGATAGCCACGACCGGCAACGCATGGAATTGCGATCACGTCTGGGGGTCAGCCACCCGAAATTGCTTACCGTAGTGGCAGAGATGGAAAAAAATCTGGAAGAACCAATGCCACAAACAGAAATTGCCCGACGGGCCAATTTATCAACCCGTCAGCTGGAACGGCTTTTCAGAAAATATCTGGGTACAACGCCAACGCGTTATTATCTGAATTTGCGGATTGCCCGTGCCCGTCATTTGCTGCGCCAGACAAGCATGTCTATTCTTTCGGTCGCGCTGGCCTGTGGCTTCGTGTCAGCGTCACATTTTTCAAAATGCTATCGAGAAACCTATGGCCGGACGCCACGAGATGAGCGCGTCATGCAATAGGGCTAAACGGTTACTTTTACTTTTGCTTCTGCCATGATGGCTGTAATCATTGAAGCAAGTCCGTTTTTACGGGTTGGGGATAGATGTTCATCTAACCCAATCTGTTCCAGAAAATCCGGTGGAAATGCCACAATATCTTTGGGGGGCTGGCCAGAATATACCCGCATCAGCAGCGCAATTAATCCCTGAACGATAGCCGCATCACTTCCGGCCTGATAATGCATCTGACCATCAGCATAATCCGCCTTGAAATGCACCACAGACTGACAGCCACGGAGCCGGTTTTCATCTGTCATAATGGATTTATCCAGCGGCGATAAACTGCGCCCCATTCCGATTAAATGTTGATAACGGTCTTCCCAGTCATCCAGATAATCAAACTCATCGATAATGTCTTGTGCTATTTCGGCCATACCCATTTTGGCATCCTCACCCATATGTCTATGAGGTTTATTTAGGCCGTATTGCGGCGTTTTCCAAGGATGGATAATAAGGTTTCTGCAATCGCTTCCATATTTGACCCCGGCGGGAAAATGGCATCAATACCATTTTCGGTTAACTCAGCCATATCCCCGGGTGGAATGACGCCCCCAATAACCAGCGGAATCCTAGTACCGCCACGCGCATCCAGCGCTTGCCGCATCGCCGGAACAAATTGCCTATGGCCAGCCGCAAGCGATGATAACCCAACCACATCAACAGCTTTATCCATGGCCATGTCAGCGGCTTCGTGCTCTGTCTGGAACAAGGGGCTAATCACAACTTCAAAGCCCAGATCATCCAGCGCTGATGCCACCACTTTCTGCCCACGATCATGGCCATCCTGCCCCAGTTTGGCGATCAGTATCCGGGGCTTACGGCCTTGGCTTTCCGTAAAGCGTTCCATCGCCAGCAACAATTGCCGTGAAGGAGGTGCCATGTTTTTCCATATCCCTTTAACCCCTGATACAGGGGCTTTGTAACGGGTGAAGGCGCGTTCCATCGCCTCTGACATTTCACCCACGGTTGCCCCGGCACGCGCCGCGTTAACCGCCGCCGCTAACAGATTAGCCTTGCCCCTAGCCGCCGCTTCAAGTGCCGAAAGGGCCGATGCTGTTTTGTCTTTATTTCTGTTTTTACGCAAATGATCCAGTCTGGCCATTTGCTGTTCGCGAACGGTATCGGTATCAATACGCAAGACTTCAATCATTTCATCATCAGCTTTCTGATCAGATGGCGAATAAAGGTTCACGCCAATGATTTTCTGCTGACCGGTATCAATAGCCGCCTGGGTGCGGGTGGCGACTTCTTCGATACGCTGTTTTGGTAGGCCGGTTGCTATGGCTATTGCCATCCCACCCGCGGCATTGATTTCATCCAGATGCGTCCGTGCCCTTTCGATCAGGGCATTGGTGAGAAACTCAACCGCACCACTACCCCCCCACGGATCAATCAGCCGGGTGATTCCGCCTTCGCCAGCAAGGTGAAGCTGGGTATTGCGGGCAATCCGGGCAGATGTATCAGTGGGCAGACCTAACGCTTCATCAAGCGAATTGGTATGTAGGGATTGCGTCTGGCCACCCACTGCGGCAGTGGCCTCAATCGTTGTGCGGACAACATTGTTATAGACATCCTGTGCCGCCAGCGACCATCCAGACGTCTGACAATGTGTTCGCAACATCAACAATTTCGGGTCAGTGAAACCAAACTCGGCCTGAAGCAGTTCAGCCCATAACCGCCGCGCGGCACGCAATTTTGCAACCTCAACCAGATAGGGCATCGCATTGGCAAAAAAGAACGATAATCTGGGCACAAAGGTTTTTGCATCAAGTCCGGCGGCTAGACCAGCACGAATATATTCCAGACCGTCACCAAGCGTATAAGCCAGTTCCAGATCAGCTGTCGCCCCAGCTTCCTCGATATGATATCCGGAAATAGAAATCGAATTAAAGCGCGGCATATGGGCTGACGTATAGGCAAAGATATCAGACACAATCCGCATGGAATCCGCTGGTGGATAAATATAGGTATTCCGCACCATAAACTCTTTCAGAATATCATTCTGGATCGTTCCGGTCAGGTATTCTGATGCAACACCCTGTTCTTCGGCGGCAACAATATAAAGCGCCATGATTGGCAGGACTG
The DNA here is from genome assembly GCA_049595035.1 of Puniceispirillales bacterium (SeqCode). Taxonomy (GTDB): domain Bacteria; phylum Pseudomonadota; class Alphaproteobacteria; order Puniceispirillales; family UBA1172; genus UBA12202. The sequence goes on from JBMYKD010000004.1 coordinate 52,380, forward strand.
CCCCATTCATGGTCATGGATACGCTCATTTTGTCAAGCGGTATGCCTTTGAAAAGGATGCGCATATCTTCAATCGAATCAATGGCAACCCCAGCCATGCCAACATCAGACCTGACCCGTGGATTATCAGAATCATAACCACGATGGGTGGCCAGATCAAAAGCAATGGATAGCCCCATCTGACCCGCTGCCAGATTTCGGCGATAAAAGGCATTTGATTCCTCGGCTGTTGAAAAACCGGCATATTGGCGGATCGTCCATGGCCGCGTCGTATACATGGTTGGATAAGGCCCACGGGTGAAAGGAAACTGCCCCGGCATATCGTTTTCTGTATGTTCCGGATGATCAGCAGATACCCATTGCGGCATCGCTATGCCTTCTGGCCAATCCTGTGCAATGACATGACTGCTATCAGTCTGTGGCCGCACCGGAAGGGCAAAATCAATATCACGAAAATCGGGTATTCTGCTCATCCCTATACCCCCCAGCCGTCTGATTCTATCACGGCCATGATCATCTGTCGCCGTGCCTTGCCATCAGCATCAAGCGGAACACTTGGTATGGATATCTTTTCCATGCCATCATCAGTCAACATGGAAAGCACGGCATGACTGGCTACCAGAAGATGCGGCTTGGCCGTAGCAATCTGGGCTCGAGCCTCTTTGGTATTAGCAATCCTGATATCTGCCACCTGAATACCAGCCATACGAAGTTCATCTGCCCATCTGGCAATAAGGGTCTTATCACTATCCCCATTATTGAGAATCAGACAACGAAACCCTTTATCATAGGCGGCAAGGCGCATATCTTCCCATGGCTGTGCCGGCCGTACCATGCCACCGCGTGGATGGCCACATTCCATGATCAGGGGTGGCAATGGATCAGTCGGCTGTTGCGGATGGTGATTAATCCCGAGCATGCCATGATGACGGTTATCCATATCAGCCTGTCGGGATTCGCTTGCTGTTTTTGCCCAGTCTGAAAGCAAGCTAGATGTGGCCACAGTCATGGCACCGCCTGCACGTTCTATTTTCTGAAAAATCTGCCATGCTTTCTGTGCTAGTGACTGGCTCATGGCTTCAAGTGTATGGGCACCATGTGCCGGATCGGCAACCTGATCTATCCGTGCCTCATCCCGCATGATCAGCTGAAGATTGCGGGCAAGGCGGCGGCTCATCCCTGTGCTACCACTCAACCAGTCGTGAGGAAGAGTCGTTATCAATTCGGCTCCGCCTAATGCTGTCCCCAGACTGGCTGTGACATGGCGCAGAACATTATTCACCGGCTCAATCCGCGTCATCATGCGATCAGATGTAAAGCCATGCAAAAGAGGGGTTTTATCGTTATCCATGACAGCAGATATCTGGTTCAGCAATATCCGCGCTGCCCGTGTTTTGGATAAAGCGGAATACAAATCCGCCGTCACGGCTATGCGCATGACTGACCCGGATATGGCCTGTTCCGGTGATAGGCCTGATTCTTCCAATATCCGCCACTGCCATACCAGACTAGCCAGACATAGCCCAAGTTCCTGGGCGTCAGTCAGCCCGTAACGATGATAGGCATCACCGCCAGCGGCAAAACACCGGATATCAGGCAAATCAGACTGATGGCAGGTTTGCCATCTGGCCAGAGCAGCAACCTGATCATTAGTGTCAACATGATCAAAACGATCAAACATGATATCTGCAACCGGATCAGCACCAAGATGAACTTTCAGGCTTTGCCCCTTATCATCACAGCGCTTGGCATATTCCGCCCAGATGGCCGCCAGCTTTACCGCATCCCCGCCATGCGGATAGCCAAACTGGCACGCATTCGTGTAAACACCATCAAGAATATCTGGCATATGCGATGCAGTCATTTCAGCCGCCACAATAAGCGGAAACATGATCATGTTCGTCCCGCCTTCCAGTTCATCCAGCATGCTTCTATTCAGTAATGCCGTCGCTGTATCATCAGCAACATATTGCGCCATCAACCAGCCTGCACCGGTAAAGGCCGGATAGGCAGATATGGCATGTGCGGGATAAATGGGCTGAACTTCTAACCCGTCTTCGGTAAGGCGGATCAGGTCTTCCCACCCATCCCCAATGGTTTTCGCGACCATATCGGCCCAGCGCTTCCAGCTATCATCATGTTCTGTATTCATGTTTAGATATTAATATGTTAAGAGTTAAAAAAACAAGGTTTTTACCAACAGAACAACATGATAACATTACTTTATGCTATCTTTTAGCCAGAAATCTACCGCCGCCGGCATGATCATTTTCATGATCATAATCATGGTTACCCTGTTGCGGTGTTATGCGCTTTTTGTAAGCCCGCTTGATCTTAGTGTTGATGAAGCCCAATACTGGCTATGGAGCCAGACACCAGATGCCGGATATTTTACCAAGCCCCCCATGATTGCCTGGGTTATCAGCATCGGCACAAATCTGGCTGGAGCAGGTGAATCTGGCATCAGATTGATGGCACCACTTCTTCATGGGATGACTGCCGTCATTTTATGGCAGATAGCGGCATATCTATATCATCCTGTTGCCGGACGGCTTGTTGCCCTTGGTTGGATATCACTGCCAGCGGTTGGATTAGCCAGCTTCGTGATGTCAACAGATACCCCGCTTTTGCTATTTACCAGCACTATGATCCTCGTGTTATCGCCGCTTGCCGTGGGAAGATCAATCAGCATAACAGGATATAGTCTGGCAGGGATTATGCTTGGCCTTGGATTTCTATCAAAATATGCCGCTATATACAGCCTGATCAGCATAGCCTTGATCTGGATATTTCAACCACAGATCCGGCGGTTGATGCGATGGCCGCAATGGGGGGTATTATTGCTTTCTGCACTCATCGTTGTTAGCCCCAATATTATCTGGAACTGGCAGAACGGTTTTGCCACGGTCGCCCATCTGGAACATAATGCCAATATCGCACAAGCCAGCCTTTCCTTTATATCAGGATTAAATTTCCTGCTATCACAGGCAGGTGTGGTGGGGCCAGTTTTATTTCTAGCGGCGATTATGGCGATGGGGGCAGGGGGTCGCCATACCGGTTTTCTTTCAGCGTTTATTTTACCACCACTGATCATCATCACCATACAGGCCATGATTAGTGATGCTAATGCAAACTGGGCTATTCTTGCATGGCCACCAGCACTTATTCTGATTGCAGGCTGGCTTTGTGATCAGGGCGGAATCGTTAGGCGATCATGGTGGCTGGCAGGAATAGGTGCTAGCAATGTGGCGTTAGCAGGCTTGCTATGGGTCATCAGCATGACCGGAACCATGGGGGCCCTGACGCCAGCATCTGATCCATTACGGCATTTGCGTGGCTGGGATGGGCATCACGCCGATATCATGGCATTCATGCAAAACCATCCGGCACATACCATCATCACAGATCGCAGGGTGACCACTGCGTTATTGATGCATAAGTTCAGGGATACGGATATCAATATCCGTATTTACGATGCAGACCTTATCCCCAGCAACCATTACGAAGCTTATTTCCGGTTTACACCAACAGCAGAAAATAGCCCTGTAATATTAGTCACTGAAAATAGCCAGCCCCTTGATATTCCGGGGATCATCTGGACAGATGCCCGGATGGTAAGCCAGAGCAATATCAGTGATCGTTATGATCGCATCCTTCATATTCATGCTGGTATGTACAGGTCTGAATAAAATATCAGTCCTCTGTTTTCTGGCTAGTCATTCGTTTGAACGCGGATAATGTTTTATCGCTAATGTGATGTTCCATGCCCTCGGCATCTGCATCTGCTGTAATCGGATCAACGCCAATGGCTTCCAGAAAATCACGCACCACCGCATGCCGACGCGAACAGCTTTTGGCAAGAGCCTGGCCTTTATCAGATAGGGTGATAGGCTGATACGGGACAGTTACAACCAATCCTTCCCGTTGAAGCCGCTGGATTGTGGCGTTTACCGTGGGGGCTGACACACCGAATCTGGCCGCCAGATCACCTGTTCTTGCTTCACCAAACCGGGTAATCAATTCGGCAATCATTTCCACATAATCTTCGGCGACTTCTTTCTGATGGGCACGGCGTATACGTTCAAAACGTGCCGCAGATGTGGCAATATCACCATCTTCTATGGGTAGAGGTTCTTTCTGGTCAGATAGTTTTTTTGCTTTCATCATCACCCGCCTGTCACTTCATTCAAACTAGGCAAGTCCATTTCTGGACGCAAGAGCAAAATTATCTTGTTATTCGGTTGCCTCACTGGCATGTGTTAAAATATAATACGCATCGTGAGGATGAATATGACAGACAAAAACATAGAAATAGAGGCCGCCGCATTCCGGCGGTTAGTCAAACATTTACAGGAACGGACAGATGTTCAGAATATCGATTTGATGAATCTGTCGGGTTTCTGTCGCAACTGCCTATCACGCTGGTATCGTGAAGCAGCAGAAGACATGGGCACAAGCGTGGATCAGGATACAGCAAAAGAAATGGTTTACGGCATGCCATATGCGGAATGGAAAGACAAATATCAAACCGAAGCCACGCCTGAACAAAAAGCCGCCTTTAACAAAGGCGCTGCACACTAACCGCAAATAAAGGTTTTATCACCCTTGCTTGCCTAACCTGATGGAAAAAACATGAATGCAACTGGAATGAATGCTGGCAATCAAACCCCGGAAATGCTTCGTCAGTTTATCGAACGCGTGGAACGGCTTGAAGAAGAAAAAGCCGGAATCCTAGCTGATATCAGAGATGTTTATAGTGAAGCAAAGGGATATGGATTTGATCCTAAAATCATGCGTCAGGTGGTGAAAATGCGCGCCATGGATAAACAGGACCTAGACGAACAGGACCAGCTTATTGAAACCTACCGCTCCGCGCTTGGGCTCATTTAGGAATAGGATTATGGCTGGTTTCGCTGCCCGACTGACAGATGCCATTCGCGCCCGCAATTCTGTTTTATGTGCTGGGATTGATCCACATATAGATCGCATCCCCACCTTATTCCAGCAAAATGACAAAACCAGTGCCGTACGTGACTGGGCGTTTGAGCTTATCCGGCTACTGGCTGGGTCCGCCCCTGTTATCAAACCGCAGGCCGCTATGTTTGAACAGCTGGGCGTTAGCGGCATGCAGATTCTAGCAGAATTATCACAAGCCGCCATGAGTGAGGGGCTCATGGTGATTATGGATGCCAAGCGCGGTGATATTGGATCAACCGCAAAAGCCTATGCCGATGGCTGGCTTGGCCATGATGCTGGCTTTCCTTCTGATGCGCTGACGATTAATCCCTATCTGGGTCGGGATAGCCTTGATCCATTCGCAGAAAAAGCAAAGCAAACCGATTCAGGGTTATTTGCCTTACTCCGTACCAGCAACCCCGGATCACAGGATATCCAGATGATCCCGTCTTTGGATGATAAACCTGTTTTTCATCATGTGGCGGATATGATCAGACCTTTAATGGAAGACTTGATCGATAGCTCCGGATTTTCATCATTTGGCGTTGTTGTCGGGGCAACATGGCCAGAAGAATCAATAACCCTACGCCGCATGTTGCCGGAATGCCTTTTCCTGATACCCGGATATGGCGCCCAAGGGGGTAGTGCCGCGGATGCTATGGCCGGATTAGTGAAAGGCCCCGAAGGATGGGAAGGTGGGCTCATCAATTCTTCGCGTGGATTAACGATGCCTGCTGATGCTAGTGATACACGGAATCTGACAGATTGGCGGCAGGCCATACAGCGTTCACTCAGCGATACTATCGCCGCTTTACGGTAACATCGGCTTATTTCTGCTATAAATTCACTCTTTTTTTGCTTTCAGCAGATAATATTTGCTAGCGTTAAGCACTTTTTAACTATTTTCCAATAGGATAGCAAAACAGGAATGGCAAGTAATTGTGCCCATTCGACAGTAGTTGCTTTGTAAACAGTAACCGAAATGATGCCCTTGGCATTGTTTTGAAAGTTTTGCTTATGACCAGTATTAAGTCTCATCCTGTATTAACCGACAGGGATAAATGTAAAAAAGGAATCGTTCGCTGGTTTAGCGAACGGCTTGGTTATGGATTTGTCGATGTTGAAAATAAAGAAGTCTTTATTCACCGTTCAACCCTGAACCAGTTTGGTGCCACTCGCCTGCTTTCTGATGATCGCGTTCTTGTTACCATCGAATCATCAGCACGCGGATTAATTGTTGGCACCCTGCTTGGCATTGAACGGATGCCTATTGATGAACGTCTGATTGCCTCCCATCCTGAGGCAGATGAACACCCGGCCTATGTGAAGTTCTTTAATGAAATGCGGGGCTATGGCTTTATTGAAGTAGAAGGCTATGATCAGGATATCTTTGTGCATTCCCGCGTTATAGAACAGAATGGGTTATCGACCATTTATGACAACCAGCGTCAGCTTGTTAACGTTGAACTTGGTGAAAAGGGATATCAGATCAAAACCATCCGATTGCTGGTCGATGATGATGATGCGAATAAAACAGATAATCTTTCGAAAAGAACATCGTCAGATCAGCATCCAGCTGAAGATGCTTTATCCGGCCAATCCCAGCCAGAACAATCAGATGAAGAACACGCAGATCACAAAGAAAACAAGGATGAGTTCGCCAAGGATTAAATGCTTATGATAAAAGAGCATAGCGCATGATCCCAACGACTCATGGGATTATGATTGCGCCGCTAGCCATTTTTCAGCATCAAGAGCGGCCATGCATCCCATACCAGCGGCCGTCACAGCTTGTCGATATATCTTATCTACGCAGTCACCAGCAGCAAAAACCCCATCAACCGATGTCTGGGTACGCCCCGGGGCAACAACAATATATCCTTCATCATCCAGATCAATGTGACCCCGGAATGGTGCCGTTGCCGGATCATGACCGATAGCCACAAATAGCCCGTCCACAGCCAGTTCTTGCGTTGATTCATCTTCTGTGGATTGCAAACGGATACCAGTAACCCCACCCATGGGCGCGTCGTCGCCCAGCACTTCTTCCACGACATGATTCCAGATGATATTAATATTTTCTGTTTTTTCCAGACGATCCTGCATGACTTTTTCGGCACGCAATTGATCACGGCGATGGATGAGGGTAACGCGTTCACATAGATTGGAAAGATATAATGCTTCTTCAACAGCGGTATTACCACCACCAACAACAGCAACTTTTTTGCCGCGATAGAAAAAGCCATCACAGGTAGCACAGGCCGAAACCCCTTTACCATTATAGGTTTTTTCACTTTCAAGCCCTAGCCACCGTGCTTGTGCACCGGTGGCAATGACCACAGTATCCGCAAGATAGGTATCGCCGCTATCCATGTTCAACCGGAATGGTCGCAGGCTAAAATCAACTGATGATACCAGATCATAAGTAATCCTTGCGCCCACATGTTCAGCCTGTTTCTGCATCTGTTCCATCAACCATGGCCCTTGAATAGCTTCGGCAAAGCCGGGATAATTTTCAACATCGGTGGTGATTGTTAATTGTCCTCCCGGTTGCAAACCAGCAATAACCAGCGGCTTGATATTTGCTCTTGCGGCATAGATTGCAGCGGTCAGGCCAGCTGATCCAGTACCAATAATGATCATTTGTTCACGATGTTCTGTCATAATTCTAGTTCAATTGCTCCAGGTTACGGAAATGCGCTAAGGCTTCGGGGTTAGCAAGGGCTTCGGTATTTTTAATCTCTTTCCCATGGATCAGATCACGAACAGCCAGTTCGGTAATTTTACCTGACCTTGTTCGCGGTATATCTGGCACGGCAATAATCGCATAGGGGACATGTCTAGGGGTAGCACCTTCACGGATAGCCTGGGACAATTTACGCTTGAGATCATCATCAAGTTTCACTTTATCCGCCAGCCGCACAAACAGTATCACCCGCATATCCTGTTGGCCATCATGAATGATATTTTGGCCAACGACAAGAGCTTCGACAATATCATCAAATGCCTCTACTTGCCGGTAAATTTCTGCTGTGCCTATTCTGACACCACCCGGATTAAGTGTTGCATCTGATCGGCCATGGATCACCAGCCCTTGCCGACAGGTAAGCGTGGCCCAGTCACCATGACGCCATATACCGGGGAAATGATCAAAATACGCCGCATGATATTTTTTATCATCAGGGTCATTCCAGAATCCAACTGGCATTGACGGAAATGGCCGCGTACAAACCAGTTCACCTTGCTGATCTATCACCGGCTGGCCATTTTCATCCCAGACAGCCACCGCCATCCCTAATCCACGCGTTTGAATTTCCCCTTTATAGACAGGCAAAGTCGGCGCCCCCAGCACAAAGCATGAAACCAGATCCGTTCCACCAGATATACTAGCAAGATGAACATCTGATTTGATCGAATCATAAACAAAACCAAAGCCGTCTTCGGTAAGAGGAGAGCCTGTTGAGCAAATCCGTTTCAGATTGGTCAGGTCAACATCTTCACATGGCCTATAGCCGCTTTTTCTTGTGGCATCAATAAACTTGGCAGAAGTGCCAAAAGTATCCAGCTTTTCAGACGCCGCCATCTGCCATAATCGTTCGGGTCCCGGGAAAAATGGATTGCCTTCATAAAGGACAATCACCGCTTTCACGGCAAGGGCAGACACCAGCCAGTTCCACATCATCCAGCCACATGTCGTGAAATAGAAAACCACATCACCTTCACCATGATCAGAATGCAGTCTGTGTTCTTTGATATGCTGGATCAAACTACCGCCGCCACCATGAACGATACATTTTGGTGCGCCAGTGGTGCCAGAGGAATAGAGAATGTAAAGCGGGTCATTGAATCCTGTTGGTGTGAAACCTTCAACCGGTGTTGCCATGGCTAGAGCATCATCAAATCGCGTTTCCTGATCATCTGGCTGATAATCAGCATCAAGAAAAGGTATAACCAGGGTAGCCGCCACCGATGGTATGCTGTCGCGAATCTGCCGGTTGATATCACGGCGATCAATCACTTTACCATTATACCGATATCCATCTACCACCATCAGCACTTTGGGTTCTATCTGTCCAAATCGGTCAAGCACCCCGTTTAGGCCAAAATCGGTGGAACAGGAGGAAAACACGGCACCGATGGTTGCCGATGCCAGCAGGAGAATGACAGCTTCGGGAATATTCGGGGTATAGGCTGCAACACGATCACCCTTTCCTACATGTTGCGCCTTGAGCCATCCAGCCATAGCCATAACACGCTTTTTCAACTCGGCACGGGATATGGCCTGACGGTCACCTTCTTCGCGCCATGCAATAATTGCCGGCCGTTCATCCGCATCCGCAAGCAGATTTTCCGCATAATTCAATACGCCATCAGGATAGAATTGCCCACCTGTCATCTGATCAGGGTTTTTGCAGATAATCCCGCCTTTGTCACCAATCAGCCCATGCCAATCCCAGAACTGATCCCAGAACTGATCCGGATGATCCGCAGACCATTGCCAGAGCGCATGAAAATCCTCTTGCCAATCCACGAATCCCTTATCGGCAAGAATTTGCGCAAATTGACTAACAGCAGTTTTATCACAACGGTTTTGTGAAGGTTTCCAAAGGTAAGATGACATCATAAAAACCTGAAAGCTATGCATTGCCGAATTGGCTTGGCTAAAGCATACTGATTTCGGTGACGCTGGCAAGCATGTGTCTTTAAGGACAGGCAAGATCATGACAAAACATCATATTTTTATGGGCGTATCTATTTTTATTCGCCATCATATTTTGGCTTTATGTGTGATGTTGATTGCAGGACAATCGGCTATCGCATTAGAAATATATAATGGACACGCCACGCAAGGTGGTATGGTCATCATCCAGACAGACCCGAAGGCTGAACTCACCATAGATAACCAGCCACTGGCGGTTGCTGAAAACGGGCTTGCCGTTATCGGTTTTCATCGTGATGATGACGCCCCCGTCACACTTATGGCCCGGTATCCGGACGGGCATCGCAATACCCTCACGCTTACGCCCGCAACACGACAATTTAAAGAACAGCGTATTGACGGATTACCGCAGAATATGGTGACACCGCCACAGGACGTGCTGGATCGCATAGCCCGTGACCGTAAAGCCGTTTCCGATGCCCGCGCCGTGATATCTGACCTGACAGGATGGCAACAGGATTTCATCTGGCCGAGTCATGGCATTATCACAGGGATATATGGATCACGCCGGATTCTCAATGGACAGCCACGCGCCCCCCATTATGGTATTGATATTGCCGCTGATACGGGAACCCCGGTAAAAGCCCCGGCTGACGGGATCATTACCATGGTTGATGATCTCTATTTTACCGGCACCACCATCATCATGGATCATGGCCATGGGATCAGTTCTACCTTTCTTCATCTGGAAAAGGCACATATATCTGTTGGCCGTTTTGTAAAGCAGGGCGATATCATAGGGGAGGTCGGGTCAAGCGGCCGGTCAACCGGTGCCCATCTGGATTGGCGCATTAACTGGTTTTCTAAACGGCTTGACCCCGCATTACTAGCTGGCCCTATGCCGGACAGCTAAAACATGTGACGCATCAAGTGTGCCTACACATTCACAAAGCGCATCTACCAGATCATCAATCATGTGATCCTCATGACAAGGCCCCGGTGTAATCCGGAGCCGTTCCATCCCTTTAGGAACAGTCGGGTAATTGATTGGCTGAATATACATGCCATGATGTTCTAGCAAACGATCACTGATATCCCGGCACAGGCTGGCATCATTGATCATGACCGGCACAATATGCGTTGACCCCGGGTGTAGATGGAAACCGGCGGCGGAAAGTTTATTTTTGAGCCGCTTCACCTGTCGTTGCTGTCCCTGTCGTTCGGACTGGCTTTGCCGCAAATACCTGATGCTGGCCAAAGCTGCCCGGGCAAGTGCTGGTGGTAAGGCGGTTGTAAAGATAAAGCCGGACCCATAACTCCTGACCACATCACAGATCTGATCAGAGGCAGCGATATATCCACCCATCACACCAAATGCTTTGCCTAATGTGCCTTGTATCACATCGATGCGGTGGGCTATCCCCATCTCTTGGGACTTGCCGCCACCCTGCATACCATAAAGCCCTACGGCATGAACTTCATCGCAATAGGTAAACGCATTATATTTTTCTGCCAAAGCCACCAATTCTTTTAACGGTGCAACATCACCTTCCATGGAATAGACAGATTCAAAAGCAATGAGTTTTGGGCGGCCAGCAGGTTCTAGTGCTAGTAATTGTTCCAGATGCTGCAAATCATTATGTCTGAAAATCACCTTATCAGCTTTAGCATGACGAATGCCGCTAATAATAGATGCATGATTACTAGCATCCGAAAACACTTTCACCCCGTCTATGAGTGTGATTAATGTTGATAAGCTGGCTTCATTGGCAACATACCCGCTTGAAAACACTAATGCCCTTTGCTTGCCATGCAAATCAGCCAGCTCTCTTTCCAGTTCCATCACTGCATGGCTATTGCCTGATATATTGCGTGTTCCGCCCGCGCCTGTACCTTCACTGATACCGGCTGCCATGGCATCGGCCACGAACTTAGACTGTCCCATGCCCAGATAGTCGTTTGAACACCAGTTGATAATTGCCCGTGGCACGTCACTGCCATACCAGATAGCATGAGGATGCTGTTTTTCCTGCCGTTCGATTTCAGTAAACTGACGATAACGGTGTTCCTTGAACAGCGCATCAATCTTGTCTGAAAAAATCTGATCTGCCCATTCTGGCATAGTAAAACCCTTTTATTGTTTCAGAATAAAACAAGGACTAAGGCATTAATTAACATGAAAAAAAGCTGCTATTCATCTGAAATAACAAGCCTGTGACGATTTTGCACAAGCCTGTTTTAACATCATCATCCACATCAAATGGCACCATCACATGGCGACAATTAACTTGGTGTAATTCCACGCAATCTTTCTGACCGCCGCCGGAGCAATTCCATCGTTGTCAGCAAAAAGATGGATAGGATAACAAGGATTGTTGCTACCGCCAGAATGGTCGGACTAATCTGTTCCCTGATCCCCGAAAACATCTGTCGGGGGATAGTGCGCTGGGTCACATCCGCCATTTGCAAGACAACCACCACTTCATCGAATGACGTGATGAAGGCAAATAAACCGCCGGAAATCACCCCAGGTAAAATCAATGGCATCTGAATTTTAAAAAAGGTTGTCACTGGTCCTGCTCCCAGATTAGCGGCAGATCGTGTCAGGCTTCGATCAAATCCGGATAATGTGGCCGTCACGGTAATGATGACAAATGGTGTTCCCAGAACCGCATGGGATAAAATAATGCCCGTATAGGTTTTGGCCAGACCAATATAAGAGAAAAAATAGAATAGCCCCGACGCCGTAATCACTAATGGCACCACCATGGGAGAGATCAACAAGGCCATAATTGCTCTTTTATAGGGCATTTCGGAACGGGCCAGACCAATTGCAGCCAAGGTTCCCAATGATGTTGATATGATCGTTGCAAAGACCCCTATAAAGAGTGAGTTTTTGATAGACCGTACCCATTGCGAGTTTGTCCACATATCATCCCACCAGCCATCAATAGCCTGTGGAGCAACCATGCCATTATAGAGAATGTCACGATACCAGCGTAAGGAATAGGCTTCAGGGTTTAGGGAAAGCATGCCTTCGGTAAAGCTGAAATAGGGTTCCTGATTAAATGATAATGGTATCAGAATTAAAATTGGCGTGATGAGAAAAACAAAGATCAGCCCACAAATCACCCGAAACCCGTAAAAACCAAGCACTTCGCGCGAGGACGCATAAGGCGGTAAAGCCAGCCGGTAATCACCAGCATTAAGCCAGATAGCCATGCGGCCAAGAATATAACCAACCACACCAAGTATGATACCAAAGGCGAGAGAAGAGTATGCGATACCAAATACAACCATCAGCGCAGCAAAAATAATACCTGCCTTAAACCGCGTCAGGTTCAATCTAATAAGCACCGCAGATATAGCGGCGGCAATAATGGCGGCCACTACCATCCCCGGTAACATTAACGCCGTATCGCCTTGTGCCGATAATAGCCCGACAATAGCCGCTAAACCGGCAGGAACAGCCATGCTAAACCATAATGGCGGCTGTGGAGGAATATAACGATACTTACCAGTAGACATAGAATTAACCCAGTTTCATATTGTCGATTCCGACCACACGGTCGTAAATCCAGAAGAAGAAAAGCACAAAGACCAATAACACTAACCCCAGTGCTGCCGCCAAATTCCAGTTCAGCGATCTACGCATATGGAAATCAATAATATTGGAAATCATCTGACCATCCTGACCCCCGACAAGGGCAGGCGTGATGTAGTAACCAATAGCTAGAATAAATACCAGCAAAGACCCGGCCCCGATGCCCGGAATAGATTGTGGAAAATAAACCCGCCAGAACGCTGTCCAGTTTGTCGCGCCCATCGATTTTGCCGCGCGCACATAAGCCGGTGAAATGGTTTTCATCACCGAATAAAGCGGCATAATCATGAAAGGCAACATAATATGCGTCATCGCAATCAGGGTTCCCGTTTTGTTATAAATCAGGGAAAATCGGTCATCATCCGATGCTACCCCGAACACCACAAAGAGATCATTCATCACCCCCTGGCTTTGTAGCATGGCTATCCACGCCGTCGTTCGCACAAGAAGCGACGTCCAGAAAGGCATAAGCACCAGTATCAACAACAGATTAGATGTTCGCAGAGGAAGATTAGCCATCAAATAGGCCACCGGATAGCCAAGCAGTAAACAGGCGACCGTAACAATAAATGAAATTTCGATGGTACGCATAAACAGAGTGACATGAATCTGGCGTAACTCATCCTGCTTCTCAAAACCGCCGGTCGCATTAACCCGCATATCTACCGCATTCGCAACATAGCCAAGCGTATACGTTTTTGATGCCACTTTAATCGCCTGCCACATCTCCAAATTTTGCCATTTTTTATCTTTCTTTTCTAATGCTTCAAGATAGGGTGGTTTAAATTTTTTGGCAGAGCGGGCAGTCGACTTGAACAATGACGTTGCCCCTGAAAATTCTCTATTAACACGATTAGCTACCCGCCCAATCGTTTTTTCTTTTTTTGCAACAATAAGGTCAGCAACCATTGCTGCGGCCATTTCTTCCGTAACCGGGCTGATACCATCCCATTCTGCCATAGCAATGGTAGATTTTGGCATCAGAGAGGCATATCGGTCATCATAAACAGAAGCGGAAAGCATAAATACAATCGGTATAACAAATGCGCTAATGATCAGGGCTAACAATGGGCATACCAAACCAAATGTCCGTAATTTTGTCCGGAACAAGGATTGCGCTAATTTTCTTTTAAGCGGGGTGCCGTCAGCAGCAAGTAAGCGGTTATCCGACATTATATATTCCTGTGAAATGGGCAAATGATAAAAAAAGGGCGAAAAGAATATATTCCTTTCGCCCCTTTAATTATGATTTAGTTTGCAAGCCAGGCATTGAAACGTTCGTTCATTTCGTCCTGGTTATCAGCCCACCATTCAAAGTTATTCTGAATAGCTGTCTTAAAGTTAGCTGGGGCTGTTGGCATCTGTGGGCCCATAGCAAGATCAGGCTTGCTATGGAAGGACCCGACGAGAGGTGAAGATGACTTACGGGTTGGGCCATAAGAAATCCATGAAGCCTGATCAGCCAGACGCTGTGTATCTGTGGAGAATGCCACAAAATCCATCGCTAGCTGCTTATTCTTTGCACCTTTTGGAATAATCCAGAGATCAAGATCATAAATCTGCGCGTCCCAGACAATTTCAAATGGCTTATCTTCGCTGGCAACAGCGTTGAAGATACGGCCATTATATGCTGTTGTCATGGCAACTTCGCCATCGGCAAGAAGCTGTGGTGGCTGAGCGCCTGCTTCCCACCAGATCACATCATCTTTAATGGAATCAAGCTTGGCAAAGGCACGATCAACACCTTCTGGTGTTGACAGAACATCATAGATATCACCAGGTGCTACGCCATCAGCGGCAAGAGCCATTTCAAGGTTAGCCTTTGGTGATTTACGCATACCACGCTTGCCGGGGAAAGCACTGGTATCAAAGAAATCAGCAATAGTCTTAGGGCCGTTAGACATCTTTGATGAATCATAAGCATAGATGGTTGACCATACAATTGAACCAACAGCACAATCTGTCAGCGCTCCATCAATGAAGTCTTCTGTTGCAGGAGTGCCATCAGGGGCAGCTGGAAGCATGGCTGGATCAATTTCTTCGGCCAGTCCTTCGTCACAAGCACGGATAGCATCGGACAGTTCTACATCGACCACGTCCCATGTGACGTTTCCGGCTTCGACCTGTGCTTTAATTTCAGCGATACCACCATTGTAATCTTCTGAGATTACATTTGCGCCTGTCTTGGCTGTCCATGGTTTATGATATGCTTCAACCTGTGATTTGGTGTAAGCACCACCCCATGATACAACAGTGAGGCTATCAGCAGATGCAGCTGATGCAACTGCAAGAGATAGCACAGCGGCAGATGCCATTGTCAGTGTTTTCTTCATTGTCATTCGTTCCTCCTAAAAAAAACAACATTTCAGTTTAAAATGATAAAACCGAATCATTTATATAATTAACTATAATCAAGCGCTCGGCAATCATCAATATTCCAACTTACAAAACCTTTATTGCCTGGAGAGAGGGAAATAGGTTTGTTGGAATTTGGAATCTTGGCAATAAACTCATCATTTCCAGCCACCTGCATCCGGCAGCGAATATGATCACCAAGATAAATCATTTCCATGACTTTGGCTGGTAAAGACACTTTTCCGCGCACCGTTTTGTCAGAAAAGGCAATCCGTTCTGGGCGAATCGACAATGTTGTTTTATCACCTTTAGCAACATCAACCACTCTGGTGGCTTGGACTTTGCCATGTTTGCCAAGGTCGACTGTCACCTTTTTACCTGAAATTGAATCAACCTGACCAACCAGAGTATTATTTTCACCAATAAACTGTGCCACGAAAGCATTATCGGGTCGTTCATACAATGTCACCGGATCAGCGAGCTGTTGCACCACACCATCATTAAAAACAGCAATGCGGTTAGACATGGTGAGGGCTTCGGATTGATCGTGAGTCACATAAACAACGGTGACACCAAGGGATTCATGAATATGTTTGATTTCATACTGCATGTGTTCACGCAATTGTTTGTCTAACGCGCCCAGAGGTTCATCCATTAAAACCAGTTCAGGTTCAAACACTAAAGCCCGCGCAAGCGCAATACGCTGTTGCTGACCACCTGAAAGCTGTGCCGGCTTTCGGTCACCAAACTCAACCATCTGAACCATTTCCAGTGCCCGGCGAACCTTAGTCTCGGTATCTGCTTTGCTCATTTTGCGAACATTTAACGGAAATGCCAGATTTTCATTCACAGTCATGTGGGGAAACAAGGCATAATTCTGGAACACCATACCAATACCCCGACGATGTGGCGGTATGTTGTTGATAGGCTTACCATCAAGAAGAATATCACCATATGTTGCTGTTTCGAAACCAGCTAGCATCATCAGGCAGGTAGTTTTGCCAGACCCTGATGGGCCGAGCATGGTAACAAACTCACCTTTCTGGATATCTAGATTGAGGTTCTTGACGACAAGAGATTCACCATCATAACTTTTCTGAACATTCTCGTATCGAACAAACGGCATATTTGAAGCCATCATCACTCCCCTTGAATAACTGTTTTAAAAAAAAACAGATTGATGCCTATGATGCAAGTCTTTTTAATTTTATCCGATCACTAAATCAAGGGAAGACCGGCCAAGTCGTTCACATCTATCTGCCGTGATCAGATAACTTTCACCTAATGTCATAGCTGTACCGGTATCGCTATCCATCAGGATCATATGCATGAAATAGGTCATCCCTTCTTGCAATATAATGGGGTTCCCGGAATAGAACATCGGCCAGTCCATCCAGTTTGGCGCAAATGTTGTGCCCATGGAATATCCACATGCATTCATCCGGGCATGCTTGAATCCATGAGCGTCCATGACGCGGGCATGCGAATCAAATACACCACCAACAGTAAGCCCGGGGGTCAGGGATTCTTCACAAGCATGAAGAGCATCAACACAGGCCTTGTGCATGGCAATATGTTCATCACGGGGGCGACCAATCGGAATCGTGCGCATCATAGCGGCATGATAATGACGATAAGCCCCTGCCCATTCCAGTGTTAACTGGTCAATATCAGCCAGCACCTTGCGGCCGGAAAAATAACGGCATAACAATGCGTCCGAGCCTGAGCCAATAATGAACTCATTGCCCGGATAGTCACCGCCGCCTTTAAACACTTCGCCCTGCATTGCTGCCAGAATATGCCCTTCATCTGCCCCGCCATGCGCCAGTTGCACTGCAGCATCCCATGCATTATCGGCAAGTTCTGCCGCCTTACGCGCATATACAATTTCTTCAGCGGATTTCACCAGCCTTAAGCCAGATATCAATTCGGACGAATCAACCAATGTAGCAAAACCATCCATAGCAGAATTAAGCCGCATAGCAGACCGCCCCGTCATGCCATAGGCTTCATATTCGACACCAAGCTGTTTCTGTTTTAATCCCATTTCATCCAGAAGATCGCGCAAATCATCATGCGGCGTGCTCCCGTGCTTATCAACCCAGACACGGATATCAGGGATATTGGATGTATTCTGGGCCTGCCTTAAATCAGGGGCGCGTGTAATCAATTTCATCTCACCATCGGCGGTCACGGCCAGACATTGAAAAAACACATAGCCAAATGTGTCATATCCGGTGAGCCAGTACATGCTTTCCTGACGGAATAGCAGCATACCATCAAGACCGGACGCTTTCATCGCACCGGAAAGTGCTTCCCGTCTACGGGAAAACTCCTGTTCTGAAAAATGAAGTGCCATTCTATCCTCCGGCGTTAATTCTGATCAGATGATCTGTTGTTGCGATGGTAAAGCATTCTGCCAATGACATTAAGTAATATCTGGGCAGCCAGAGTCGTGGTAGAACCAGCATGATCATAATCCGGGGCAACTTCAACCAGATCGAGGCCAATAATATCATTCCGCCGCGCCAGCCCATCCAGTAGTTCGAGAATTTCATAATAGAGAAAGCCGCCATGACTAGGTGTACCTGTCCCCGGGGCAATAGACGGGTCAAAGCCATCAATATCTATGGTGATATAGATACGGCCAGCCGGAATGCGCTCAAGCACATCGCGAACACCCATCTGCCTAAATTGTCGAACCGATAGAATATCAGACCCCATGGATCGGGCATCCGCATAACCATCACGAGCCGTTGAGGAAACATTCCTGATCCCAATCTGGGAAAGACCGGTAACATATGATTTTTCTGCCGCCCGCCGCATCGGATTACCATGTCCGGCCGTCACGCCATGCCGGATATCAACAAAATCCAGATGCGCATCAATCTGAACCAGATGAAAAGGGTCTTCATCACTAAACGCATTAATGGCCGGAATATTGACAGAATGATCCCCACCAAGCACGACAGGAATAGCACCTGATTTCAGAATAGCCCTTACCCCTGTTTCGATATTGGCATGGCTTTGCTGGGTATCGGTATGAATGATATCAGCATCGCCAATATCAACAATGCGTGTTGTTGCGCTATCAAGATAGGTAATATCATCTTCGTGATCATATGCCCCGCTATGACCAAAGGAAAATAATGTTGAAGCCTCTCTGATTCCGCGCGGGCCAAAACGGGCACCTGCCCTGAACTGTGTGCCAAAATCAAAGGGAGCGCCAAGGATAGCAACATCGGCATCTATGGCTTCCCAATCCCCGACATAGGGGTATTTGCCAAAACTGCATAAACCTACAAATGGCAGATTCAACCGTCCGTTTTCATAGCCATGATTTGCCATATTATGCCTCCGGTTATTGCGCTCTATGAATGTGATTCATCATCATTACAAAAGAAAGGCCCCACATACAATATGCAAGGCCTAACTTTATATCAGGATATGATCCCTTTCTATTTTTCGCGGAAGATAATCGTCGACGCCCGTTCAATTGGTGACATGATATAATCCAGCAATGTTCGCTTACCGCCCAGAACATCAACAACAACCGGCATACCGGGAACGATATCAGGCTTAATGCCGGATTGCGGAAATGTCGGGTCAGGGATTTTGATAATCGTCTGGTAATAAGGCGGCTGGTTTTCTTTCTGGGTGCTATTGGTGGCAATTTTTTCAACATAGCCTTCAATCGCTCCATAACGTGACACATCATACGCTGATAATGATATCCGCACTTTTAATCCGGCATAAATATCAGCAACATCCTGCGTCATCACCTGCGCTTCGATAGTGACTTCTTCTTCTGCTGGTACAACTTCAGCCAGTACAGCACCCGCATCGACCACACCACCGATAGTAGAAAAATGAACAGCCGAGATAGTTCCATCAACCGGTGACTTGACTTCAGTCTGCTGGACTTTTCCTTCGAGTGCATCCAGCCTTGCTTCGGTCTGGGCGGCTAGCACCCGCGTTTCAATGAGCCAAGTTTCCGCATCAGCCTGAAAATTGGTATCAAGTGAGGCCAGACGACGTTCCTGCGTGATGAGTTCGGATTCGGAATGTATGGCTTCTAGCCTTGCCTTTTCTGCCCGGCCAAGGGTTTCCTGATAGCGCGATTCCAGATTAATCAATGCTAATTTTGGCTCATGGCCGGCTTCAACCAGAGGGGCAATAATGGCACGTTCCTGATCAATCTGGGATAGCTGGATTTTAGCCAGACTTTCTTCGGATTTTTGAACATCAATCGCCCGCCGTAAGGTTTCGATTTGCTGGATAATGACCTGCCGTTCATTTTTCAACGCCCGGCGACGACTGGAAAAAACCTCCTCTTCCTGACGCACCGCATCAGGGGCAGATTTAACCAGCCAATCCGGCATATGCAGTTGTGTAAGCCCTTGTGCTTCGGCTTCAAGCCGCTGGATGCTGGCAAGCGCGGCCAGACGCTGAATCTCATTATCAGCGAAATTAGCTTTCACATCCTCATCCTCGATCTTGAATAACACATCTCCCTTGGCCACCTTATCGCCAAGCTTGATCTGGATATCGGTCACCGAACCGGGCAGACGGCTTTCCCGCAGATCACTCACCCGGCCAGCGCCTAATTCGACACGTTCCTGAATGCGGCTGGTCACCGTTTTCAGTTCTGCTAGTTGCCGGGTGAAATGGTCATGCAATTGCTGTTGAAGATAATAATCCAGCCCGACACTGATAATATCCGCGGCGGCTGTTTCGGTTTCCATAATAACCAGAAGCTTTGCCGCCTGCTGATCATTTTCGGCAATCTGCTTACTCATTTTCGTGCGGCTACCATCATAAATCGATTGTGTCAGTCGCACCGTACCGTCGATGTTTTTATCATCAAAACGGCGTCCAACGGCGTATTCTTCCGCCGGACTAGAAAGGCGACCACTTCGATTAAAATTATCTGTCAGGAGAGCGCCACCCGAAACAGAAAAATCAATTTGCGGAAGCTGGCTTGATCTGGCCTGATCATATCGGCTTCTGGCCTGACACACCTGGGCGCGCTGTTGCACCACAGGGTTGGAAAGAATGGCTTCGGAAACAGTAAGATATTCCTGTCCAAGGACAGACCTTACCGGCGATACCATAAATGTTGCCGCCACCATCATGGCCGCAACCGGAATACCGATACTTGATCGATGCAAGTATCGAAACGCTGGGTTATTCATGACAAACCTCCATCTGCTACTCGTCATTTACATTTACCCTCACTTGAGGTGTTGCCATTCAGTCCCTTGTTTTATGTCGGGATCACTGAATGATCAGAACAGTCTGGAGTATAAAAGGAAGGGGTTAATATTTAGTTAACACGTTGAAATTTATTATAAATTAACTAAATATTAACCTTTTATATATGTCATATCGTAATTATGGATGGTCTCCTCTGCTTAGGTATGAAATAAAACATGTTACGCATAAAAAATGGCCATGAAAATCATGGCCATTTGTTTCAAAATTGATGATTATTTATCACATTTATGTGATTACTGTTTAGGGAAATAATCCTCGCAACTGCCCTCACGATAGACATCTGCCGTACAGCAATGTAGTCCACCACCAAAGGCATAGGCATCGCGCAATTCTACCTCGACGACATTCATGCCCAGCTTGTCCATCTGTTCTGCCTGATATACTTCGCTTTTCTCCACGCAGACCGTTTTCGGATCAAGCACAAGCACATTCATCGACAACCACACCGACGAATAACAGAGCGGCGGTGGGGAATTATGTGCCGGTTGCGCCGCATCGACAATTTCCCAGCCATTTTTTTCAAATAACTGGCGTTGGTCATCTGGCAGACGCCGTTGTGGATTATTAAGAATCAGACCCGGACGTAACGGGGTAAATGTTGCATCGATATGAATGGGGTATGGATCACCGGGAAAGTTTACCGCGTGAACACGGTGATCAGGAAAATGCCGCTGAAGCCAGTCTACGCCTTTCAGGTTAGTGGTGAAACCATGCTGAACAACAAGATCCTTGCCAAAGCGCAAGACATCCGCCGCATCAAATAAGGGTTCTTCTTCGGTGGTGACAAAATATTTTTCTGCTGTCCATTCTAGCCGCTTTTGTTCACCAATTTTTTCAGACAGATAATCTGGCCGGTAATCTGCATCCGTCAGCCGTGGCTTTGGGGCTGATTCGTGCCGCATATGTGGGTCATCCATATAATACTGCTGAAGCAGAGGCCGATAGCATAAATATTCAAACCAGCGGCAGCGATAGCTCATCGTTGCTTCAAGCATTTCCTTGCCCACGGTAAGTAACACATCACGCGGCGGCATACAGCCGAACATGGTTTCTGTTTCCCAATCAGGGGTAGCTGTCGGCTGATTGAAATCAAGCGGCGTTGGCCGGTCAACAATAACCCCACGCTGTTCTAGCAGTTTTGCAAAATTATCCAGTAATTCATTTGCCCTGTCGACGGTTTCCTGCGGCCGGGGCCCATACTGGCCACGCATATCCGAATCTTCCGGAACCTTTGCATCCAGTGCCGGTTCAGGGGCAGGAATGCACCCACCATCAGCGCGGCCCACAATAACATGTTTTAATGGGTCCCATTCGTTCCAACTGGATACAATCGTTTTAGGGGCATTGGTTTGGGCATCAACAGGCTGATCAGACATGGCGTTCTCCAAGACGGTTTGTTGTTGGCGGCGACACTACTGCAAAAAAAAATTTTGGGCAATCATCCATCTTTAAGAATTAATTAACTCTTATCCTTTAGAATAGCTCGGATGAAGAAAATAAAGGCCAAGGGATAAAGACATGCTGGGGAAATGGTTGCAATGGCAATGCAGCGAAGCACTAAACGCCATCACCTGTGGCATCATCCTGCCTGATGGAACCTATATCAAAAAACCAGAAAACGGACAGCCGACGCTGCGGTTTTCATCATGGAAACCGGTTCTGAGGCTACCTTTTCAGCCAAGTGTTGCATTAGGTGAAGCCTATGCCAATGGGAATATGACCATTCAGGATGGGGATTTATATGATGCCCTAAATGCCTTGATCACAGCAGAAGGCCCCATATATTCCTCTTTGCCATTTCATCTGGCAACGTTATTGCGTCAGGCCTTTCTGTTTCGTAAAGATGGTCGCCGAAAAGCCCAATCTGCTCATAATATTCATGTGCATTATGATCTTGGCAATGCATTCTATCGCCTGTTTCTGGATGAAGATATGCAGTATTCTTGCGGATATTTTGCTGACCCTGATATCAGTCTGCAAGAAGGGCAAATCGCCAAGAAAACACATATTGCCAAAAAATTATGCCTGACCGGTCATTCATCTGTTCTTGATATCGGATGCGGATGGGGCGGAATGGGATTAACCCTTGCCCGTGATTATGGCGCGGCGGTGACAGGCATCACCTTATCCCGTGAACAGTTGAATATCGTGCAAGCAAGAGCCCTGGCCGAACCCGCGCTGAAAGTCCATTTTTCCTGTCGGGATTATCGTGATGAAAGCCATACATATGATCGTATCGTTTCGGTAGGAATGTTTGAACATGTAGGGGAAAAACAGTTTCCGTGTTATTTTGATACCATTGACCGCCTGCTTAAAGATGACGGTGTGGCTGTTATCCATACCATCGGGTCAACAAAAGCATCATCAGGGTCTGATCCATTTATCAGTAAATATATCTTTCCCGGCGGCTATATCCCGAAATTGTCTGAAATCATGTCAACCATAGAACAGACACAGCTTCGGGTGACGGATATCGAGGTCTTGCATGATCATTATGCCAGAACATTACGCCATTGGCGAAACAGATTTATGGCAAGACGTGATGAAGCTCTGGCCATGTTTGATGAACGGTTTTGCCGCTTATAGGAGTTTTATCTTACGAGTTGTGAATTGGCATTCAGCCACAGTTCCCTTGTTGTCTATCAGATCCAGTTATGCAAATCCAAAGGCATCATTCCCATCACGCGGGATTATCTCTATTCGGAATAGGATAGCATCCGTTATTTGCCATGCAGAGCCAGTTGTCTTTCGCGCAGAATGATATATCCATTCGCAACCAGTATCACCATCACCCCCAGATAGAATATCGCTGGCGGCGATTCCTGAAAAAACACAGCACCAGTAATGACCCCTGCCGGAATGGTCAGGAAATGGACGGGGGCCAGCACACTAGCAGGGGCATAGACATGGCTAGCCGCCATAAAAAACTGCTGAAAACTGGCCAGCACACCGATAGCAACCATAAAAGGCCAGATCGACATGGCTGCGGACATATCTTCACCCAATATCAGAACCAGAATGAATGATACCACCATACCGGCGGCATTATACCAGAGCGCGGTAGTAGCCGGAGGGTTGCTTTTCCCCAATTGCCGCAACATCAGGAACATAATACTTCCAAAAAAAGGCGAAGCCAGACCAAGCATAATACCAAACCCGATGAGAGGGTCAGAAAACTGAGGTGTCTGGGTTTCCTGCCAGACCAGAACAAGCACCCCCAGAAACCCGATCAATACGGCCGCCAGACGATGCTTGCCCACTTTTTCGGCAATAACAAATGGGGCCAGCACGGTGATAAAGATTGGCATTGTTTGTGATAAGGCGGCGGCAAGGGAAATATCAATATATATCACCGCTCCAAACCAGCTAAATAGCCCAAGCATACCAGAACTTATGCGCAGGCTTAGTGTTTTCCAGTTGCTGATACTCAGCACTTTATTCCCGCGCTGCCATACCCCATATGCAAAAAGCAAAGGCAGGCAAAAGGCATATCGGGCTAGAAGAATGGTAAAAAAAGGCACCGTATCGGTGATGCTTTTCACCATCGCGGCCAGACCCAGCGCCAGAATGATTTCAAGCGTAAGAAAGATAATCCCCAATACCAGAAAAACCGGCTGGATATTTCCGCCATGATTATCAGAACTAGCCATGATTGCCTTTATCACGGCTTACCCAATGCCGACGACATACAGATACATAAAGATCATTGCCACCGACAGCGATTTGCTCACCAGCCATGATAGGCTGACCATCGGCATCAAGGCGCAAAACCATGATGGCCTTGCGGCCGCACCAGCAAATCGTCCGTATTTCACGGATATGATCAGCAATGGCAAGTAAAGCCGCGCTACCCGGAAATAACTCACCCTGAAAATCCGTGCGTAACCCATAGGCCAGAACTGGAATATTCATCTGATCGGCAATTTGTGATATCTGCCAGACATGTTCCTTGGTCAGAAACTGGGCTTCATCAATCAGAACACAGCTAATGGTGTTCTGATGATGTTCCTTGCTAACCATCGCCAGCACATCATCACTTTCACGAAAAATAAAAGCATGGGATGAAATGCCAAGGCGCGAGCTGATAACCGCTTCACCATAACGGTTATCAATCGCCGCGGTCATGAGCATCGTGCGCATGCCGCGTTCATGATAGTTATATGACGCCTGAAGCAGTGCTGTTGATTTACCTGCATTCATGGCCGAATAATTAAATATAAGCTTGGCCATGACGCAGATACCTATCGTTTATTGAGCACCACCCAGAATGGCCTTGGTTTCCAGATATTCTTCAAAACCCCATTCTGCTTTTTCGCGTCCATTGCCCGATTGCTTATAGCCACCAAATGGTGCTTCCGTGCCGCCGCCAGTATAATTGATATGCACCTGACCGGCATGCAATTCCCGCGCATAATCCATCATCTGATCCATATTGGCTGGATCACCGGATACATATGCCGCAAGCCCGTAATCTGTATCATTGGCAATCGCAATAGCATCATCCCGATCATGATAGGACAGAATAGAAAGAACAGGGCCAAAGATTTCTTCGCGTGCAATGGTCATATCATTGGTGACATTGCCAAAAATGGTGGGCCGGACAAAATAGCCGCGATTGATGCCTTCTGGCCGCCCTGTGCCACCTGTTACCAGTGTTGCGCCTTCATCAATGCCTTTCTGGATCAAATCCTGAACCTTATCAAATTGCACTTCACTGACCAACGGCCCCATTTCGGTGCTTTCAGAGGTTGGGTCACCGACTACAACCTTTTCCGCAGCGGTTTTAGCCACGGCCAATGCTTCTTCATGACGGGCGGCAGGAACCAGCATACGCGTTGGCGCATTACAGGACTGGCCGGTGTTTTCCATGACACCCTGCACCCCACGGGCAACGGTTTCAGCCAAGGCACCATCGTCAAGGATAATATTGGCTGATTTTCCGCCCAGTTCCTGTGCAACACGCTTGACGGTTTCAGCTGATGTTTTGGCCACGGCAATACCGCCCCGCGTTGATCCGGTAAAGGACATAAAGGCAATATCCGGATGTGCGCTCATCGCTTCACCCACGATAGGGCCAAATCCGTTAACGACATTCAATACCCCTGCCGGCACACCAGCAGAATGACAAATCTCAGCAACAATCATGGTTGATAATGGTGCCACTTCACTAGGCTTTAAGACGGCCGTACAGCCAGATGCCAGACATGGCGCCAGTTTTGCCATGACCTGATTAATAGGCCAGTTCCATGGTGTAATCAGACCGCAAACACCAATAGGCTCACGCCGGATGGTATAATTGCTGTGCGGATATTCAAAGGTAAATTCGCTCAACACACGGATAGCTGTTTTCAGATGACCAAGGCCAACCGACGCCTGCCCACCTTTAGCCAGATTAATCGGGGCACCCATTTCAATCATGATAGCATGGGCAACTTCATCATAGCGGCGCTTATATTCTTCACGAACAGCGGTCACTAATTCCACTCTTTCCTTGACGCTAAACCGTGAATAGCTGGGGAATGCTTTTTTTGCCGCCGCAACAGCATGATCAACATCCGTGGCAGAACCCATGCTAATCTGACCCACAGGTTCTTCGTTTGCCGGATTAATAACGTCAATGACGTCTGGCTTTACTGGATCAACCCACTTGCCATCGATATAGAATTGTAGAAATTTCATTGTTTTATCCTCATATTCGCGTTAATTTCATGCGGTAAATGTGCCGCGTTACATATTATTCTTCAAACCCGTCTAGCATGTTTTTTTCTTCGAGCACCTTTCTGGCAACCCGGAAACATTCTAATGCTTGTGGCACCCCGCAATAAATACCCACAACGTGTATAATTGCCCGAATTTCAGCTACGGTGACCCCGTTACCAATCGCCCCACGGCAATGCAGTTCCCATTCATGCATTTTGCCAAGAGCACCAATCATTGACAGATTCATCATGGATCGGGTTTTAGCGTCTATCGCTTCATCACCCCAGCCAAAGCCCCAGCACCATGCTGTCATCGCCTCTTGGAATGGCCGCATAAAGGCATCAGCATTATTTAGCGTTTTCTCGACATATTCAGCCCCGAGTGTTTCTTTCCGCTTTGTGACACCAATTTCAAAATTCTTATCCATCTGCTGATCTCCCATCCCAAGATGTATATCTACCTATACTCCTACTCTTCTCCGCCCCATAAGGCAAGTTTTGACAAACTAAACTTTACCTAAAAATGTTCAGATAGTAGAATATTAACATTACATGAACCATCAGGTCAGATCATGAATGAAAACGGCATAGCCAGATTATATATTCGCCAGTTTCCCGATGAAGAAAATGTCAATCGCATGATGGAATCAGTTGATCTTCATGTACGTCACCGGATCACCGGTGTTGACGCCAATCTCACCTTATTCAGACCAGTCGATCAGGCGGACACGCTCATTGAACTCTGGCGTTATCATAACGAAGATGACCAATCCTGGGTCAAGCAATCTCTGGCCGGGGCAAATATGGTTCCCGATGCCATGGCACCCAGAAATGCTATCTATACCCTCGATCTGATATTTCAGTCAGATGACACTGATTTTTAATGAATGTCGATATTACCTGATCAGATGTATCATCTAGATCATATCCTGCATCGCACGTTGCCGCGCTTCAGCCGATACCTTATCAGAAATAAAGATCAACCCGGATACTCGCCGCATTAATGCCGCCTCATGCTCTTCTATGATTCCATCAGCAAGAACAACCTGCCATAATTTTTCCATCAGAAAGCATTTTTCCTCATGACTATAATTGCTATTGATTAGGCGAATCCAGCCATATAAATCTGCCGCGTCATCAGCACTGGCTTTCGCATCAGCTAGCAACTGGTCAACTTCATCAGCGTTCAGCCCGAATTCATCTTCAACAATCCGCCGGATCATGGCTAATTCTGAAGGGTCTGCCTGCCCGTCAACCATAAGCGCCCGAAACAGCAAAGCCGTCGCCGCCAATCGAAGACTTTCGTCAGACACATGACTTACTTCTACTTTTACGGCTACTAGCTTTTCAAAAAAGCGCATCATGATTTTCTCCTATCTGCCGCTGAACCAGCTCGAATATCATTAACATATTCTTCTATCGCTGACACTCATCTCCTATCAGCGCTTAAAAGTAAAGCCCGCTTATCAGAAATAAGAGGGCTTTACCGATTTTAACATTCTGATATGCAATTTGGCCATCAGGCGGTTTGCTGATGTTCTGCTGTGGTTGAGAATTGTAACTCGTCACCATTGGCACTGGCATGATCCACCACTACCGTATCGCCATCGGTGAAACGCCCAGCCAAAATAGCTTCCGCCAGTGGGTTCTGAACCCTATTCTGGATGACCCGCTTAAGCGGTCTTGCGCCATATTTTGGATCATAGCCAGCATCTGCAAGCCAGTGTTTTGCCGATTCTGTTACATCAAGAATAATATGCCGGTCTGCTAGACGATTTGCCAGTCGTGCCAGCTGAAGATCAACAATATAGGTCATATCAGACCGATCCAGCCGCCGGAACAGGAGGATAGAGTCAATCCGGTTGAGAAATTCAGGCCGGAACATTGCCCGCACTTCTGCCATAACCGGTTCCCGTGCGGCCTCACTGCTTTCCCCATCAGCAAGTTCCAGCAAATGGTCAGATCCTATGTTTGAGGTCATCAGGATAATCGTATTACGGAAATCTACCTTATGCCCCTGGCCGTCAGTAAGCTGTCCTTCATCCAGCACCTGAAGAAGGATATTGAAAATATCAGGATGGGCTTTTTCAATCTCATCAAACAGCACGACCTGATACGGTCTGCGGCGAACAGCTTCGGTCAGGCTTCCGCCTTCTTCATAGCCAACATAACCGGGCGGCGCACCAATCAGGCGGGAAACAGCATGCCGTTCCATATATTCGGACATATCAATCCGTAATACCGCGCCTTCATCATCAAACAGAAACTCCGCTAGTGCTTTTGACAATTCGGTTTTACCAACGCCGGTTGGTCCAAGCATCATGAAACTGCCAATAGGCTGATTGGGATCAGAAATTCCTGCTCGTGCCCGTCTGGTCGCATTAGCCACCGCCTTGATAGCTTCATGCTGACCAATAACACGGTCTTCCAGCACACTTTCCATTGTCAGCATTTTTTCCTGCTCACCTTCCAGCATTTTATCAACAGGAATCCCCGTCCATGTGCTGATCACACGGGCAATATGGGTCGCTTCAACTTCATCATTGAACATGTCTGATGACGCCACCAGATGTTTAGCTTCTGCTAATTCTGAGGTAAGCCTTGGCAAGATGCTGTAACTGATTTCGGCCGCGTCTTCCAGCCGTCCATCGCGCTGGGCAGATTGCAGGTTCGTGCGTTCATTATCAATCTGCTGTTGAAGTGATTTGACCTCTTCGATACGGGTTTTGACATCTTCCCACTGCTTTGTCAGATCAGCGGATTGTTCTTCCAACCCGCCCAAATCATTAGCAATATCTTCTAGCCGTTTCTGATGACGTTTTGCCGATTCCTTTTTTAATGCCGCTTCTTCGATTTTAAGCTGCATGATCTGGCGGTCAATCTGATCAAGCAATGGCGGTTTACTGTCGGATTGAACCCGCAACAAACTGGCCGCTTCGTCCATCACATCAATGGCCTTGTCAGGCAGGAAGCGGTCATTGATATACCGGCTGGATAATCTGGCCGCTGCAACCAATGCTTCATCAGAAATACGCACGGCATGATGCAATTCATATTTTTCTTTCAGCCCGCGCAAAACGAAAATGGTATCATCTATTGATGGCTCGTTGACATAGATAGGCTGAAACCGCCTTGCCAGAGCTGAATCTTTTTCCACATACTGGCGATATTCATCCAGCGTTGTTGCCCCGATACAATGGAGTTCACCTCTTGCCAGTGCTGGTTTCAATAGATTAGAAGCATCCATCGCACCATCGGTTTTCCCTGCCCCGACCAGTTGATGCATCTCATCAATGAACAGGATAATATCGCCTTCTTGTGACTGGACTTCCTTTAGAACCGCTTTCAGTCTTTCTTCAAACTCACCACGATATTTTGCCCCGGCAATAAGCGCACCCATATCCAGCACAAGTAACGTTTTCCCCGCTAGAACACCGGGGACTTCGTTATTGATGATCCGTTGCGCCAGACCTTCTACGATTGCGGTTTTCCCTACGCCCGGCTCACCAATCAGAACAGGATTATTTTTTGTCCGGCGGGATAGAATCTGAATCGCACGGCGGATTTCCTGATCCCGGCCAATCACCGGGTCAAGCTTACCTTTCCGTGCGGCATCAGTCAGGTCTGTTGCATATTTGCTGAGTGCTTCAAATTGATCTTCGGCAGCGTCGCTATCTATGGTCTTGCCGCCCCGTGTTGCCGCAGATGCGGCTTTCAGGTCTTGTGCGGTTACACCAGCGTCTTTGATCAGACGGCTTACCGCGGCATCAGATTCGGCCATAGCGATCAATACTGTATCTGCCGCTACAAACTCATCACCACTAGTTTTTGCGGCTTTTTCGGAAATGGCAAAAATACGCGCCAGATGTCCATCCAGATGGAGCTGGGCGCTACCACCTGTTGCAGTCGGCATTTTTTTCAGTGCAGTTGCTGTTAGGGATGCCAGTTTTTCTGCATCACCGCCAGCGCGGTTAATCAGCATGACAGCAAGTGATTGCGGGTTTTCCAGCAAGGCTGCCAGAATATGTTCTGCACAAAGTTGGGGGTGACCTGCGGCGAGGGCTGTATTTTGTGCCTCACCAATGGCATTCCGCATTAATGCGGTATAATGATCAAGTTGCATGATATTCTCCATTATCCCGACCGTCATCCCTGATCAGGCGATGGCGACGAACACGATGCAGTCTGCCCAACCTCTGGCACAGACTGGAAACGGCTCAATGCTGACACCGTTTACCATACTTACATAGGAAGTCTGTTTTTCAGATTCAATAGGGATAAACTGATCGCGTTCTAGCGCGCATTAGGGAAAAATAACTGATGCCCATCACGGCTATATCCAGCAATGCTTTGCTGACCCTTTTCGGATAATAGCCATTCCGTTACCTTAATTGACGCAATCAGATGTGTATTCGGGCATTGATCCGGATTGATCGGAATGATGCCATATTGATTGAATAACGGGGGATCACCTTCAAATAAAATGCGGTGATTCTGTTTATTGCCATAGGCAATCCATGTGCTTCTATCAGTAATGGTATAAGCATTCATTTCGATGGTAATTGATAATGTGGCCCCCATACCCGACCCGGTTTCGCGATAATTGGCTAGGGTATCGGGTTCCATGTCAATACGCTGCCAGAGCCGTAATTCCGCTTTATGGGTGCCGCTATCATCACCCCTTGATACAAAGATCACATTATTATCAGCAATCCGGGCAAGCGCTTCATCAACCGTGATGGCATCAGCAATCATGGTGCTATCGTCTTCAGGGCCAATAATCACAAAATCATTATACATGAGATTTTCGCGATAAAGCCCGTATTTGTCGGCAACAAATCGCTCTTCATCTGTCTGGGAATGCACCAGCAAAAGATCACCATCACAGTTTCTGGCATTAGTAATGGCTTGACCTGTTCCGACAGCTACAACATAGACCTTTACACCAGTATCCCTTTCAATCAGGGGAAGGAGATAATCATAAAGACCAGAGTTTTGTGTTGATGTCGTGGATTGTAGAATAACGCTTTCATCAGCGGCCAGTGTTATGGTGGGTATAAGCAACCACAAAACAGAAATGATGATGGTACGCATAATCATGGAAAACCCGAAAACTAGGATTTAGGATCATTGATCCCTTATCAGATAGTGGTGAACAATAATTACCGGCAAAAGTCCTGTCAATACAATCATTAACGCAGGCAGGGCGGCCAGTTCTATCAATTCATCATGTGCATATTGATATGTGATAATGGCCAAAGTATTAAAATCAAAAGGCCGCAATAATAATGTCATTGGCAACTCTTTCATAATATCTACAAACACAAGTAACCCACCTGCCAGAATGGCCGGGCTGATCAATGGCATAACAATTCTGGTCATGGATGGCACAAAACCATATCCCATCACACGGCTAGCCGGAACAAGAGAAGCTGGCATGCGTTCCAAGGCTGCCTGTACAGACCCAAGCCCAACCGCCTGAAACCTGATCAGATAGGCAAAGAGCAATGTTACCAATCCGCCACCAAGCAAACCGCCCCATGATACCCCGAATAGCGTTTGCCCTATCCAGCCCCAGCCCTTATCAATCAGACTGACAGATGCCAGCACACCAAGCGCCAGCACCGTCCCCGGAAAAGCATAGCCAGTGGCTGAAATACCCGCTAACGGGCGGGCTATTACAGATGGAATATAAAAAGCAACCATCGCAACAATCAGCGCACTGATCATCACAACACAAACACCAAGACCAGCTGCTATAACCGTATGCGTGATGGCCGCACTGACAACAGGCAAATGGTCAAAACCCTGCGTTAATGTGTGAAAGATCAGAATACCAACAGGTAATACAAAACCCAGCATAACCGGAAACAGACAGATCATAGGCAGAATCCATCGCCAACATCCGCGGGCGTTTTGACGGGGGACACCACTGACACCGCGATTAGTGATATGAAATAGGTTCTTGCGCCGACCGTACCGTTCCCATGCCAGCAGAATGAATACCAGCGCAAAGGCCAGCAATGCCAATTGTGCCGCCGTTGTTATGTTGTTCATCCCCAGCCAGACATTATAGATACCAAGGCTCAACGTCTCGACCGCAAAAAAATCTACTGTCCCGAAATCAGCGACCACTTCCATCATGACAAGCGCAAGCCCGGCAATGATAGCCGGCCGGCCAAGGGGAAGGGCGACAACCCAGAATAGACTCCGCCCCGATAACAAGGTGACTTCGAATAGCCGTGCTGGCAATTGGCTGAAACCACTGCGTGTCATCAGATATACATATGGATAAAGCACGACTCCCATCACAAAGATAGCACCGCCGGTGCTTCGTATTTCCGGAAACCAGTACTGAGTCATATTAGAGTATCCGAATATCGACCGGATCAATGTTTGCACCGGTCCGGCATAATCCAGAAAACTCGTATAGACATAAGCAATGATATAGGAAGGTATCGCCGCCGGTAATAACAGCATCCAGCCAATCCACCGCCGCCCCGGAAACTCATACCGGCTTATAATCCAGGCCGTGGAAATGCCAAATAGCAAAGCCAGCAAACCGACACCAAGCATCAGAATGATCGTGTTACTGAGGTAACGGAACAAAATGGTTTCTGCCAGATGATAAAGCAAATCCTCACCATCACCCATAGCAGTAATAGCTATTGAAGCCATAGGCAGTATCAGCAACAGGCAAATCATGATCATGATTGCAATAAACCATGATTGCTGCGCCCAGCTAGGTTTACCCCGAACGGATAAACCCAGATCAGGTGATGTGTAAAGATATCGGCTCGGATGTTCGCTCATACTTAATCTAGTTCACCACATATTTTCGCGGTGATCCTATCATCCACGCGGTGAATTGCAATGATAATGAGAATGGCTTGCAAAACAGTGACTAAACCCGTTTAATCCTGATCATTAACCTAAACAGGATATAACAACATTATTTAGTCTTTGTTCCGCTTTCGGCCGAATAATTCCAGCCGGTGGCCGACCAGATCAAAACCCATATCATGGGCAATTTTTTCTTTTAAAGCTTCTAATTCAGCGTGAAAAAACTCATGAATCTCTCCGCTGTCGACATCAACCAGATGCTCATGATGGCCACGCGCTAATTCATATCTGGCCTTGCCATCCCCGACTTCTATTTTTTCAATCAGGTCGGCCTGTTCAAGCAAGCTGACCGTCCGGTAAATCGTCGCAAGGGAAATGGTATCATCGATATCAATAGCACGGCGATAAATGGTATCTACATCTGGGTGATCATCGGCGCTATCGATCAGTTCAATAATAATTCTGCGCTGATTTGTAATTCTTAGCCCTGCTTCGAGGCATTTATCAATGATATTCGTCATATGTCTTTCCAGTTTTGAATGTTTCTATAGTAGCGCGAACATGGCCTGACTTCAAGTCAAGTCATAACGACTGCCATTAATCTATGAAAACATCATCACCAGTTCTGATCACTCCACCAGATTTTACCCGACAACAGACACCCCCACGCCATGCTGGCGTCATGGCCTGACGTAACCCCTGACTGATCGCATCCATCATTTCACATGGTTCGGTTTCTTCTGTGACTTCAAGTTCTACTGAACCTATGCGAATGATCTTGCCAATTTCCTGTGGTGATCGGCATCCGGTAACATACAGATTGGCCCGCCGTTTAATCCAGTCATGGGTTTCACCTATTTCAGCGCAAGCATCTGCCCAGTCATCAGCAAATAGCACGCTGATCTGCCGTTTTCTTTTTCGACCCCGCGCATCACCTGTGATCCCTGCCTCAATGGAAATCTCAACTTCTTCTCTTGCTTCCATCGGTGCCAAAATCTTTGGCGCGACAGCGATACCGTTCAACTTTGCCATCATACTTTATCCTTTGCCGTTTGTTTAAATCACCGCCATTTCAAGATAGGGGCGATTTTCAAGAATACGTTCTATCCCTAATGGACTTAAATCCAGGCTTTTATATTCCCCATGAAGAATAAGTTCGGCCACGCCTCTGCCCATTCCGGGGGATTGCTGAAGCCCGTGTCCGGAAAACCCGTTGATAAAAATAAAGTTATCACAATCCGGATGAAGCCCGACAATCGCATTTTGATCAACCGTGTTATAGGAATAATGACCCCCCCAGACATTGACCATCTTTACCGCTTCAAACGCGGGAATGCGCGATGCCAGAATAGGCCAGACATGATTTTCCCAGTAACTATGATCCATCGTAAAATCATCATGGGCGCGCGGGTAATCATCTGCTGGTGGCGACCCTACCATATAATGGCTTCCATAAGTGCGATAATGGATACCGGTAGGATCAATCGTCAATGGCAAATCCTGATCTAGTGGCTGTTCTGCCTCAATGATATAGGTATAACGAAGGCGCGGCTCAACCGGTAGCGGATCAAAGCCGGCTAGTTCAGCCGTTTTTGATGCGCGGGTTCCTGATGCATTTATAATTGTCCCTGCCTTGATTGTTTCACTAGAAGCTAGCGTAACGCCAGTGACTTTTCGGCCAGCGCGATCAATGGATACGACTTCATTCTGGATATATTCCACGCCTGCTTTTCTTGCGCTTCGTCTGAACCATTCAAAAATAGTACTGCCTTCAAAATAGCCCTCATCCTTTGTGTTCAAGGAACCCAGAATAATATCATCCAACTGATAGAATGGATAACGGGCGGCTATGTCTTCGGGGGTGACAATGGTGGTACCTGCCCCCAGACCGGACTGGATTTCCTGCAGGGTTTTAAGAATCTCTGCTTTGGCGGGATCATCGGTAAGATATAGATATCCAAAATTCTGAATCCGTAATTCCGGCACATCCGGTTCCGGTGCCATATATTGTTTAAAATCTTTTATAAACTCTGCCGTGAACTGGGATAAGCGTATATTCAATTCATTGGAAAATTGCTGACGGACGCATGAATTTGTATGTGACGTGGACGCCCATTCGTAATTCAAGTCACGTTCAACAACCAGAACCGTACCGTCAAATCCGAAATGCTTTTTCAGAAACCATGCACAGGAAGACCCCATCATGGCACCACCAATAATGACCACATCATAGCAATCTTTTTCAGGTACCATCTTACTATCCTCGTCATCAATTTACATTCTTTCATATCATGCTGGCATATAAGAACCTATCTGACAATATAGCAAAGGATTTTAGGTCGAACCCGATTTTCATTATGATTAGGGGATATCTGCTTCTGATACATGTGATGCCACCAGATGGTTTTCGGTATAAACCGGCACACCAGTTTCATCAATTTCTCTTATGATAACGGTAACCTGACCAAATGTGCCATCAAATGCTGTCCTGCCATCTGTAAGCGAGCCGAATGATCCATTCATATAGACCTGACCTGTTTCTTTGAATTTGATCATTCATCTTATGGCGATGTGTTTAGCTGCCAGATGCGGTAATGGTAATGATATCCTGCAATGTTCCATTTTCCATGGCTTTCATGATGACGTCTTCGTTGAGTGACTGTTTGGCCTTTATTGATAAGGAAAACTTGTTCCCGCCTTTGATAAAACCACTCACAGCTGGTGCAATAGCATTGGCCAGATCCGATTGCTGGCTCATCATTCCATAAAAAGAAATCATGGCAGAAACTTCTTGCGCCAGATTGGCACGATTGCCGCCACTATAAAGATCAAGCAGGGTATCTGCCAGACTATCATCCCGGTAATCAACAGACAGACTATCCAGCCCAAGTCCGTAATATGCGATATAATCTTCGGGGGCGATATAGGCCGCATTTTTCAGCAAATCTTCGTATTTATCTTTTGTTAGGCCGGCGAATCCGGCGGACATATCAATTTCGCCCAGGCCTTTGACGCCAAGGCCAAAACTACCGCTGACTGTTCCTTTAGCAAGGCTAATATCATAAGCGGTAGAACCATTTACCTCAATTTCATTAATTCCAATCAACATGAACATTGGTGCCATGTCCGGTCCGACAATGTCTTCCACGTCTATTTTAAGCCCTTTCATATCCATACTAGCCGAAGTCATCAGACCGCCATCACGGGTAATATCATCAAGAGTTAATGATGCCATGTTGAAATTTAGATCAGCCATATCAACGACAAGACCTTTAACAGACATATCCCCTATGCCAAGCATATCACGCATAATGGCATCTTCGTCTTCCATCAGGAGGGGGATAAAATCAATATGATCGACAGTAAAGTCATCAACACCGAACGCACCGGCATATCCATCAAAGCGCATATCTTTGATACTGACTGCAGCGCTGGCATTCCTGACATTATCAATATCAAGGCTGCCAATCATCAGGCTTTCACCATCAAAGGCAATACTGGCATCACGAAACGATAATTGATCAACAGATATATTTTTCGCTAATTCATCTTCATCCATCAGCATGAGCATCATATTGCCCTCTGGTATGGCAAAATTGACTATATCCAGTGCAGCTATCTGGGCAATGGTTTCGCCACGATTCTGCATTTTGATATTGGTGGCATCAGAAATGCTGATCTGTTCTTCGCTACCAGCAATCGTGATACTGTCCATCGTAATAGCAGAGCCGTTTTCATGAGCAAGGCTAACATCCGCAAGCGTCAGCGAACGTGATAGGCCGCTACTACTGTAACTGCTATAACTAAGTGTAGCGCCATTCATATTATCCGCAACGAATTGTTCGGCATCGCTTAACAGATCAGCCGCAATCTGATCTGCTACGCTATTCATATAAAGGATTGCACCACCACCAATAGCGGCAGTCACGGCAACGGCACCGATACCGTATTTCATCATTTTGCTCATCATTTAATCCTAACTTAAATGGCACCTAGAGAATAACACCATGTATAAGTTACACATATATAATAAACAAGGCGCGAATGAGATATCAATCTATTCTCTTTTTCCATCTATTAACGGACAGCATTACGCATATGTGCCATGATGATAGCATCTAGAGCTGTCTGTGATTTTATGATCGCATGCGACTTCCATTGGCGTCAAATAAAGGTGTTGCCTGTAAACAGGCGGGCAATATTTCCCCCAGTAATTCCACGCTCCAGCCATCGGGGTGATCTGCCATTTCCTTGGGCACATAGCCCATTGCCACCGATTTCCCCGATGCATGGGCAAAACCGCCTGATGTTACCCAGCCAACAACATCACCCTGATAGGCAATGGGTTCATCACCAATAACATCAGTATCTTTAACATCAACGATAAAGGCACGCAGACGCATCTTGCCACCATCCTGTTTTTCAGCACATGCGGCGGCCTTGCCAATAAAATCGGCATCTTTGTCATAGGCAACAAATCGGGATAATCCGCATTCCATAGGGCCATAAACCGGACGATATTCCCGCGCCCAACTGCCAAAGTTTTTCTCCAGCCGCAGGGCGTTTAAGGCTCGGCTGCCAAACAGACGAATATCATGATTCTGACCTGCCGCCATGATATCATCAAATAGTCGTCTCTGATATTCGGCGGCAACCCATATTTCATAGCCCAGATCACCTGTATAGCTAACTCGTCCAATAATGACCGGCACCATACCCAGATGGGTTTCCCTGATATCCATAAAACGGAAATGATCATTGGATACGTCATCATCGGTAATAGCCGCCAGCACTTCCCTTGCCCTGAGGCCGGCAATGGATAATCCGGTTAAGCCAAGCCCGCATGACGTGATATTTACTGAACCATCTTGAGGCAAATAAGAATTGAACCAGCGCAAGTGATAGTTTTCTGCAATACCAGAACCAATGATCAAGAACCGGTCTTCGGCCAGTCTGGCCAGGGTGAAATCACCTATCACCTTACCATTTTCTTTCAGCATTGGCGCCAGCGTCATGCGGCCAATTGCTGGAATCTGACAGGCCAGCAACCTATCCAGCCATTCCGCCGCCCCTTCACCAGTGATTTCATATTTTGCAAAACCGGATGTTTCGGTAAGCCCAACACCTTCACGCACGGCTTTCACTTCGGCACCAACATGTTCAAAATCGGTGCTTCGACGCCAGCTAAACACATCACTAACGCCATCTGGCGCATACCATAACGCCTGTTCCAGCCCATAAGCCGCGCCAAATTGTGCGCCTGCTTCACGCAATTTGTCATAAATGGGCGTTGTCAGTAATGGCCGTGCCGCGGTTAATTCTTCGTTAGGGTAACGAATGGAAAACCGCCGTGAATAGTTTTCGCGCACGCGTGCATTGGTATAAGCCATGCTGGTATAATCACCGAACCGGCTGATATCCATTGCCCAGACATCAAAGCCGGGATCACCATCAACAATCCAGTTGGCAAGTGACAACCCAACACCACCGCCCTGACTGAACCCTGCCATCACTCCGCAAGCACACCAGAAATTGGTTAAGCCGCGCACAGGCCCAATCACCGGATTACCATCCGGTGCAAAAGTAAATGGCCCATTGATGATCTGCCGAATTCCGGCTTTCTCAAAAGCGGGAAAATGCCTGAAGCCAACTTCAAGTGATGGGGCAATGCGATCAATATCAGGTTCCAGCAATTCATGGCCAAATTCCCATGGTGTTTCTTTTTCCGACCATGGCACGCAAGCCCTTTCATATGTTCCCATTAACATACCGCCGCGTTCCTGCCGCAAATAAATCTCACCGTCAAAATCGACGATATGCAGCACTTCCTTGCCAGTCTTTTTGTTAATCTCTGCTACTTCAGGCATATCTTCGGTTAACAGATACATATGTTCCATGGCTAAAATGGGCAATTCCAATCCAACCATACGGCCAATTTCCCGTGCCCATAATCCCCCGCAATTCACCACATGTTCGGCGTGAACATCGCCCTTATTCGTATGCACAATCCAGGTGCCATCCGGTTTCTGTTCCAGCGATTCGACTTTGGTCTGGGTATGATATGTTGCCCCGTTTTTTCGTGCCGCTTTAGCATAGGCATGGGTCACCCCGTATGGGTCTAGATGGCCTTCGATAGGATCAAACATACCGCCAACAAACTGGCCGGGATCAACTAAAGGCATCAGCTCGGCTGCTTCTTCGGCGGTAACAAGTTCCAGCCCTTCCATGCCCAGATATTTCCCTTTGGCATAAATGCTTTTTATCCAGTCATAGCGTTCCTGCGTTGCGGCCATCATGATCCCGCCAGTGATATGCATGGTGATATCCTGACCAGACAGGTCTTCAATTTCATTATATAGCTTAATGGTATATTGCTGGAGTTTGGCTACATTCGGGTCACCATTGATGGTATGCATACCGCCAGCAGCATGCCATGTTGATCCTGACGTCAAATCCTTGCGTTCCAGCATCATAACATCGGTCAAGCCGCGTTTGGTTAGATGATAAAGCACAGACGCACCAACAACACCGCCACCAATAACAACGACTTGCGCTGTTGTTTTCATTTTGTCTGACATCATTACCCCCCTGATTGATCCTTACCATTACAGATAAACTCATTTCGCATCATTAGACAACAACAGACAGGAATCATTCCATCCCCGACATCATCTGATATCGGGCTAATTTTCATAAATATGAATATGATTACACTGGCAGCAAACACCACATATATGGTAATTCCAGCTTATGATCAGCCTGTCTTTCATCCAGCTTTGGCTTTACGCCATAGCTATTTTTGTTTTGTTCTTGACGCCAGGGCCTGTCTGGATTGCCATTATGGCACGTTCTATGGCATCCGGCACCAATAGCGCATGGCCTTTGGCAGCAGGCGTCGCGTTAGGTGATTTGATCTGGCCTCTCGCGGCTATTGGCGGCGTTGGTATATTAGCGCAATTTCATTCAGCGGTCATGCCAATGTTAGCTTTCATTGCCGTCATGATATTCATCATCATGGGCGTTATGTTGATCTGGAAGGCAAATAAGACACCAGAACATTTAGGACAATTAACCCGATCCGGATTTGTAGCCGGGTTTATGGCCGGATTTCTCGTCATAATCAGCAATCCTAAAGCTATTCTTTTCTATATAGGCGTTTTACCCGGATTTTTTGATCTGACCATAATCACCATTGTGGATGCATTACTCATCAGCCTGATATCGGCCAGCATTCCATTTTCTGGCAATCTGGTCATGGCCATCGTCATGAGCAAAAGCCGTCACTGGCTAGCTACGCCGACACGAATAAAGCGTCTTAATCTGTTATCTGGCATATTATTGATTATCGTTGGCGTTTTCATATTTATTAGCCAAGTCTAATGCCAGATATAAGGCCGAGAATAATCTTGTCTAAAACGCCTCCTCACGACGTCTGACTTCTGCTGATAGCACCTGATTATATGGGGTCGGGATATTCATGTCCTGCCCCAGCACTGATACCATACCATTAATCGCATCAATTTCTGATGGCCGGCCGGCCATATGATCTAACCGCATGGATGGATTGGCTTTTGGCATGCCTTCAGCAAAAGCGGTTGCATAGGCTACCGGATCATCAAATGAAAAGGAAATGCCTCTGGCTTTGCCCAGATGATACGCTTCCAGCATGGCACCAATGGCAATGTTCTTCCATTCGGGATTGGCAAATAACTCACCAATATTGCAATCAAATACCGTACATGGCGCACTAAGCATGACATTGCAGATATATTTTTCCCAGATCAGCTGATTGATATCATCGAATGCCGTGGCCTTGAAACCAGCCTTTTGCCATAATGCTTCAACAGCAGAAAGACGGGAGGTGATGCCGCCATTAATCTCACCCATACGGATTTGCCGCATATTATTATGGTGAATATGACCAGGTCCAATAATGGACGCACCGAACCCTTCGGCAACACCTAATAACACCTGATCAACCGGCATATGGGCGGCGATACGGTCAGCGGCACCTAATCCGTTCTGTATAGTTAAAACCAGCTGTGATGAATGGAACATAGCGGCAATGCCACGCGCCGCTACTGCTACACCTGATGCTTTGGTTGCAATGATAAAAAGATCAGCATCCCTTGCGGCATGAATATCAGTGGATGCGGTGATGCCGGTGATTATTCGGTCACCACTAACCCCGCTTAAGCGCAATCCGTTTTCATGGATAGCCGCAATATGTTCAGCCCATAGATCAATAACGATAACCTTATAACCCGCTTCAGCAAAAAAACCGGCATAGACACCGCCCATTGATCCGGCTCCAATGACGGCAATAACAGGTTGAGCTGGCAACATGATGAACTCCTTCTTTCAACATCCGTTCATCCTATCCTGCCTGACCGTCATTAAGCAATATCCGTTTCAATTGTATGTCCCGATGCTGAAATAAATCATGTCATGCTTAGGTTAATGATTGAGTTTAGGCTATGGATGCTTATCATCATTTTTATAGATTTTTTTCTGAAAGATCGGGATTCGTATGACCAATGCTTCTTCCAAACTGGAACGATCTGGCCGCCGCCGCCGTCATAATCAGACCAATCCGGCCTCTATATCGCACAAACATATTCCCGCATATGGAAATGGACTCACCCCCCTTCGTGATGAACATTGCCAGATGATTCACCATCAGGCTCTGACCATTCTGGCAGAAATTGGACTTAGTGATGCCCCTGTTGAAGTGATTGATCTGCTTACCCCATATGGGGCACATATGGATGATGCTGGCAGGTTGCGCATTCCCCCATCCATTATAGAACAGATGATGGTTGATCTGCCGCAGCAATTCACGCTTCATGGCCGTGTAGATGATGCTGATATCCATCTGGGCGGGAATAATGTGTACACGGGGAGTGGAGGAGCCTCACCACAAATACTGGAATATGATGATCAGGGACTAGCCAATTACCGTGCTTCTACTCTAGCTGATCTTTATGATGCGGCCAGACTGGTTGATCACCTTCCCCATATTCATTTCTTTGCCCGTTCCCTTGTCGCAACCGATATAACAGACATGCATAATCTTGATATCAACACCGCCTATGCCTGTTTTCAGGGAACCGCAAAACCTGTTCTGACAAGCGCATCATCCGCCCATGCCGCAGATGAGATTATCGCCATGGCAACATATATAGCCGGTTCGGCAGAAGCCTTAAGTCAACGTCCGTTTTTCGGATTCAATATCAATCATGTGGTACCGCCATTACGGTTTGATGCCGAATCCTGTCAGGTTATTATACGCGCGGTTCAGGCCGGGGTGCCTGTCATGATCAATACGTTCGGCCAGCTGGGGGCATCTAGTCCGGTGACAATGGCCGGATGCCTTGCCCAGACCATGGCAGAAACACTGGCCGGGATGGCTATTGCCTGGGCTGTATCACCTAAAGCCAAAGCGGTATTTGGCCCACGCCCCATGATTACTGATCTGCGGACTGGCGGTATGAGTGGCGGAAGTGGTGAGCAAGCCTTGTTAACTGCCGCCGCCGCCCAGATGGCCCGATTTTACCGATGGCCAAGTTCAACCATTGCTGGCGCCACTGATAGCAAAACTCTCGATGCTCAAAGCGGATATGAAAAGGCGATCAATGTTTCCATGGCTGTCGAGGCAGGAGTAAATCTGATCACCCAGGCTGCTGGCGCACAGGCCAGTCTGATGGCGGCATCTCTGGCCGCTTATATCATTGATAATGATATGCTAGGGGCAATTATCCGTGCCAGCCAGATGATTGAAGTTACGGACGAAACCCTTGCCATGGATGATATCAGAAATGTTGTCATGGGTGAGGGGCACTTTCTTGGCCAGCAGACAACGCTGGAACGTATGAATAGTGATTTTATCTATCCGGATATGGCCGACCGGTCGAGCGTCGAAGAATGGCTCGCCAATGGCCAGCCAGATATCATTACCAAAGCCAGCATCCGTACCAAGACCATTCTGGAAACAGCACCAATAGCATATATCCCTGCCGCCATAGATCAGATGATCAGGGAACAATATGATATCCGACTACCCCCCTTATCATAATCACCCGAGAACAGAAAAACTGGATTCGTTATTGACCGGACGGTGCCGTGAATAGAATCCAACATCTATCTGGCGCTGGATATATGGCAGGGTAAAGGATAAAGGTGTCTGGTCATGATCATGGCCAGATTCTACATATTCCACCAGTTCAGCCATCATTTTGCCAGCAATAGGGGCATTTTTATACTGATTGCCGCTAGTGCCGCACGCCATATAAAAACCATCCAGAGCAGATTTATCATAAATGGGTATCCAGTCCGTTGATGCATCATATAGATCAACAACCCCGCGCGTTTGTGAAGGGATTCCCAAATCCGGCACCCGCTGGGCATAGCGCATGGCCTGAGTAGTCCACTGATCGGTAAAATCACGATTATAATCCATATCATTTTCTGTCCATTGATGGGGATCACAAGCCGGGTCTTCGCTACCAATTAAAATATGGTTGCCATGTTCTGGCCGACAATAACAGGCAATGTCACTATCGGATACGATGGTGCCATGATGTTCAAAATCAAATCC
Source organism: Puniceispirillales bacterium (SeqCode) (assembly GCA_049595035.1). GTDB lineage: Bacteria > Pseudomonadota > Alphaproteobacteria > Puniceispirillales > UBA1172 > UBA12202. The sequence goes on from JBMYKD010000004.1 coordinate 96,370, forward strand.
TTGCGGGGCAGGTACATGAACAACTTCTTGCCGCAAGGGGCGGGTTTTGATGCTCATATCATGATCTACACCAGCCATGTGATTGATGATGGAAGAACCCGGGCCAGCGACATTTATCACCACCGGCGCGTGAAGCATATCACCATTGGTTAGCCTGATACCAGTAACGCGGCCAGCTGACTGGCAGATTTCTGTGACTTCAACCCCCATCAAGAACTGTGCGCCATAGCGTTGGGCCGCCGCCGCTAGATTTTGTGATGAAAGAGCCGGGTCAGTCACATAGCCCGCATGTGGCCAGAATACACCACCCCTGATCTGGTCACCATTTGACTGACCGAATTGCGGATCATCCAGACGTCGTGGAGGCGCATAACTATCCAGTGAATATATGGGCAGTCGCGATTGAATAGCCGCCGCATCCCATTCTTCGATAGGACAATGCAAGGCTGTGCTATTTTCTATATGTTTTATCAGATGGCCATTAGCATCCGATTTCATGACAAGACAACCCACCTCACGGAAAGTGGCCAAAGTGCTGGCATCTGTTTCTTCCAGATAATCTTGCCAGTCGCGCCAGTAATGATACCCTTCCCATGCAAAAGCTGTCCCGTCATAAGTGGAATAATGCATGCGGATAATGGCACATGATCCGGCGGTTGAACCATGCCCGATCTGGCTGTTGCGATCAACAGATAGCGTTTTATACCCTTTTTTGGCCATTTCATAAGCAATTGCCGTCCCAATAACGCCTGTCCCAATAATGATGACATCTGCGGTATCCGGTATGTTTGACGCCCTGCCCATCATTTCAGCCTCCTATATTTTCCGTCAGGATATGTCTTGATGTTATCTATTGGTGCGCCCCAACGCAAGCATCGTACTGAACATTCCGCTTATGCCTTTGCCGCATGTTTAACTGTCGAGGCATCAATGTAAACATGCCGTCATGATAAGATACCGCTTGACTTCATCATGAAAACTGTCAAAGGTCAGATATTCGGTTTCTAGGAGGCTAAGCCAACTGGATGAAAAGGGAAAACGGGATGGGATGACCCAAGATCAGAGGGCCCAAGCCGTTACTGCCCCCGCAACTGTGTGCGTGAGCCCACATCCAAATGCCACTGATGGATACCTCTAACCGGTATCATATTGGGAAGGCGGATCAGGGCGTTGAACGCGAGTCAGGAAACCTGCCGGATATGAATGTAACAACCTTACTGTCGGGTGTGACAGTTAATGGAGATTAAATATGACAAATCCTACAATTACCCGTTCCTATTCAGTGAACCGCTATCTTCCTCTGATCATGGCTATCATGCTTGGTGTCAGTGTTCTTGCTGTTGCAGGACATGCCCAGTCACCGACATTGCATGGTGCCGCACATGATACCCGTCATGCGACCGGATTTCCCTGCCATTAAGCATCTGCCACTAATGATGGCGATTTAATTTCGGCAAAATCTTTAATGTAAATAGGGGGGTAAACATGTTTTCCCGCGTAGTGACGGCTGGCCTTTTTTCGGGTTGTATTGCTGGACTGCTTGGCGGTCTATTGCAATTATATTTTGTTCAACCTGTTCTGCTTCATGCAGAATTATATGAATCGGGTCAGCTGATCCATTTCGGCAGTAATGCCATGGCACATAGCCATCAGGGGCATAATGATTTTGATATGATGCGTGATCTGCTAAGCCTAGGGTTTTCCATGGCGATCTATGTGGGCTATGGGCTTATCATGGTGGCATTAATGGCCATCCGGATGGAAAGCGATCCGATGATCAGCATTCGTCAGGGTCTGGTCTGGGGTTTGGCCGGATTTATGGCCGTTCATCTGGCACCCGGATTTGGCTTGCCGCCAGAAGTCCCCGGTGTTGCCAGCGCATCTCTAGAATCAAGGCAGATCTGGTGGGGAGGCACGGTATTGGCATCCGCTCTCGCTTTCTGGATGATCGCCTTTGGCAGGTCGTCGTTAGCATTCGGGCTGGCCATTATTCTGTTGCTGACACCACATGTGATTGGTGCGCCAGAACCAGAAATGCTGACTGGGCCCGTTCCGCCGGAAATTGCATCACATTTTGCGGCCCGAGCCTTTGGCGTTGGTATCGCATCATGGGCACTTCTTGGTTTATTTTCCAGCTATTTTCTGTCTTTATCTGCATCTGAAAAATCGGATTGACTGTCGATATCCTAGTTTTTTTACTATAATTTTTCGCGTCGTCGCAAGGTTAACTGGCCTTGCGACCGCGCCACCATAACTCCACTTCCTATGATCAGGATAATTCCGGCCATGGCTATCATATCCGGCCATGTGCCAAAAAAGATCAGCCCGATGATAACAGCCGATACAATTTCGCTATAAGTAAACGGCGCTAATAACCCTGCTGTTCCCAAGGCAAATCCCATCACCATAAATACTTGCGCCAATGCGCTGATGATGGCCAGAATGATCAGGGTCAAATATGGCCATTCCACCACTGGTATCCAGACATGATAGACAAAGGGCGTTAACGAAACTGTCGCCGCCAACCCGCCCCACATGGAAATTACAATCGGATCAGCAAGCACCCCAAGTTTGCGATTGATCAGCATCTGGAATGATATCATCAACCCTGTCATGACAATCAGCAACGCATAAATATCCAGATCAAAGATATCAGGACGCATCACCAGAATAACGCCAGTAAAGCCACCAGCGACCCCAAGCCAGGCCGAACCGGCTACCTTTTCCCCCAATACCATCGGTGCAAATAAAATCATCAGAAACGGATAAACATAAAGAATGGCAATGGCATCTGCAAAATCTACATATTGAACACCAATGATGAAACTGACATTGCCAATAGCCAGAAGCACCCCGCGAATAATCTGGATCATAGGTCTAGGGGGCGACACGGCATGCCAGCCTGCGCGCCAGAATGCCAATGGGATCAGCAAAATAGAATAGCCCATAAAACGAAGCCAGGCGATCATCGTTGGCTCCATCTGGCTAGTCATCATTTTCATGATAGCACCACTAATTGTAGCTAAAGCAAGTCCAGCAACAATGAAAATGATAGCAGCACCATTATTATTATGTTTTGAGGTGGTAGATGACAAGGTCAGGATTTTAGTCCCTGAATCGGAACTTTCAGATATGTTTCCCCATTATTTTCAGCATCAGGGAAATATCCTGCCCGCATATTAACTTGAATAGATGGCATAATCAGGCGCGGCATATTCAGTGTTGCGTCACGCGCCTCACGCATATCCACAAACTCATCTTCGGTGATTCCATCATGGACATGAATATTAGATGCCCGCTGTTCGCCAACACTCGTTTGCCATTTGATATCACGCCCATTAGGGCCGTAATCATGACAGATAAACATACGGGTTTCGGGTGGGAGGGACAGAAGCCTTTTTATTGATTGATATAATACCCGTGCATCACCGCCCGGGAAATCTGCCCGCGCTGTGCCGCCATCTGGCATGAAAATCGTATCCCCCACAAAAACAGCATCTCCAATAACATGTGCCATACAGGCAGGAGTATGGCCGGGAGTAGCAATAACATTCGCCACCATGGAACCAATATGATAGCTGTCACCATCAGCAAATAACCGGTCAAACTGGCTTCCATCACGTTCAAACTCGGTTCCGGCATTAAAGACTTTGCCGAAAATATTCTGTATCTCGGTGATTTTTTCAGAAATACCAATCTTGCCGCCTAGCTGTTCTTGCAGATAGGGTGCGGCGGATAGATGGTCGGCGTGGACATGGGTTTCAATCAACCATTCGGTTTCCAGTCCTTCTGCTTTTATATAGGCAATCATTTCATCAGCATGGTCATAGGTAATGGTGCCGCTGGCGTAATCAAAATCCAGCACCGAATCAATCACGGCTGCCTTGCCTGTTGCCGCATCCGATACAACATAGCTAATGGTGTTAGAATCCTTATCAAAAAAGGCCTTAACAACAGGTGATGGCATTATCTATCCCCTCAAGATGCTTCACAAAAAAAACCATGTCTTTATACATACATATTTTGAATAAAAATAAAACCCCAAAGGGGTAACCCTAAGGGGCTTTACAGCACTAGTTAACAGCAAACAGACACTTAAAACGGTTTGTCACCGCCAGTTGCCCAATCCAGAAACTGAACAGTATGCCGGACAGGTAAATCCGGCATATGTAATTGTGTAATGCAACCGATATTGCCAGCCGCCACCGCCACCGCACCAGTTGCATGTAACGTTTCCTGTTTGCGGGCTTTTAATCCATCTGCCATATCCGGTTGCAGGATATTATATACTCCGGCCGACCCACAACACAGATGCCCGTTGCGCGGTTCTACGACGGGAAACCCCACCTGTTCCAGAAGCCGTTTAGGCAAAGCATGAATCTTTTGCCCATGTTGAAGTGAACAGGCGGAATGATAAGCTAGGCGCGTTTCAGCCACCGCATCAGCATTGGCTTTGGCCATAGGATGGCTTAGGCATGTTGCCCAGTCACATTGCGCCAATAACTCACTAATATCATAACTAGCCGCTGATACTGCCGCCGCCCGTGCCGCCCATGTCGGGTCATGCTGTAACATATCACCGTAATCCTTTACCATGGTGCCACATCCGGATGCATTGGTAATGATGGCATCAACCTCACCGCCTGAAATTGCATCATACCAGCGATCTACGGCTATATGGACAGATTGATCCGCCTGTTCTGTTTCTCCAATATGATGAGCTAATGCTCCACAACAATGAATATTTTTATAAACCCTTACTTCAATCCCCAACCGGTTTAGCAAGCGGATAGATGCGGCATTAATATCAGGTTCAAGCGCACGGGATGCACACCCTGCCAGCATCGCTACCCGCCGCACCGGTTTTGTATCAGGCTGATAAACAGCATCTTCTGCCCCAATCGGATCAAGTTTTGACGGGATTGACCTTGGCACTTTATCCAGCAGCCGCCGCATCCCTGTTGGCATCGCCCAGCGGAATAGCCGTCCAATCCGCGCTAGCCGCATCATGGCATGAAACCGGCCAGCATATGGGATAACCCTAGCCAACATCCGCCGCATCAGACGGTCTGACCATGGCCGCTTTACCAGCTTATCCATTTTCGCACGACCAATATCCAGTAAATGCGGGTAATCAACACCAGACGGACAGGTTGTTGTGCAGGATAAACACCCCAGACACCTATCCAGATGATATCCGGTATCCGCAGATATACTTTCAGGATTTTCCAGCAATTCACGCATCATCCAGATACGGCCACGCGGGCTGTCACGTTCATCACCTGTTAACACGAATGTCGGACAGGTGGCGGTACAGAACCCACAATGAACACATGCCCGCAGGATACTATCAGCACGCGCAATGGCCGGGTCTTTTAACTGGTCAATGGTGAAATGCGTCTGCATAGCGACTTATTCCTGACTCCCCTTAAAGCTCATGGTGCATCCGCCCGGGGTTTAATATGCCTTTGGGGTCGAATGCTGCCTTGATCCGCTGATGCAAGGCCATTTGCGGTGATGATAACGGCTGAAATGGTGGCACGAATGACCGGGTTATACCAGCATCACGAATCAGTTGCGCAAAGCCGCCACCATGACTGGCCAGTGTTTGCCGCAATATTGCGCCTGCTGATTGATCGGACTGGCTATGTTCGCCTGGCAAAGCAAGCCATAATAATCCACCCGCCCAATCAGCATAATATTTCAGCGGCCAGTTTTCCGACACGGCATCTATCACCATTGGTGCAGCTGATGGCGGACAGGACAGTTTCCATATATCACCATCCGTATCTGCCAGAAATGCCGTATTGCCAATCGCCTGCCATAATGTCTGGCTTGCGGCATCATCAATACTATGTCCATCCGGATAAAGCGAAAGCATGGCATTGACACGATCATTAACCGAAACATCAAACCCTTCAAAACGAATGGTAATAAGCATATGATCACTATCATATCCCGCCTGCACCGCTATATCCGTTGGCAGAATAGCCGCTGCAGATGGTTCATGAGGGGTTGCCATAATTGCAGCAATCTGTCTGACCGCTGTCGCCAGGTCTACCACCGGGATCAGCACCGTTCTGGATATCTCTGGCCGGGGCAGGGTTTTTAATGTGATTTCATCCATGATTGCCAGCGTGCCAAATGACCCGCAAATCAACTTTGATAAATCATAGCCCGTCACATTCTTTACCACTTTACCACCAGACCGGAACCGTTCACCCCGGCCGGAAGCTGCTTCAAACCCCAGAAGAAAATCACGCGCCGCGCCTGCAGTAAGTCGTCTGGAACCAGAAAAATTGGTGGCCAGAACACCCCCGATAGTGCCTGTATTCCCGGCATCCTTTTGGGCAAATAACACACTGGGGTCAGGTGGCTCAAATCCCAGCATCTGATTTTTTTCGGCTAGAATAGCATTAATTTCTGCCATGCTAGTGCCTGCCCGCACGGTCAGGATCAATTCTTCGGGCTGATAATCGATAATCCCTGCCCAGCGATCAAGTGTCACCATCCGCGCATCAGCAACGGCATAACCCCAACCGGATTTACTGGCACTCCCATTGACAGATAATGCTGTCCCAGCCGCCATCGCATCAGCGATAATCGCTATCAGCTGGTCAAGATGGTCAGGGGATTCAGTGGTCATATTCTTACTATTAATCCGGTTAGAATCGCGGCAAGTCGGGAAACGGCATCTTGCCATGATGAACATGCAATCGGCCTAGTTCGGCGCATCGATGCAATTCCGGAAACACTTTACCGGGATTAAGCAGATGATCTGCATCAAATGCACATTTCAGGCGTTGCTGCTGTTTCAGATCATTTTCGCTAAACTGAATTGGCATCAGATCACGTTTTTCAACACCAACGCCATGCTCACCTGTTAATACACCACCCATCTCAACACAGGCTGTCAGAATATCCGCACCAAAATCTTCGGCACGTTGTAATTCATCCGGTTGATTGGCATCAAACAGAATCAATGGATGCAAATTACCGTCACCGGCATGAAAGACATTGGCAACGCGAAGTCCGTATTTCTGACTTAAACTTGCCATGCGCACCATCATATCAGGCAGGGCACGGCGCGGGATGGTGCCATCCATACATAAATAATCTGGCGATATCCGCCCTACCGCCGGAAACGCGGATTTGCGGCCAGCCCAGAATAATATCCGTTCTTCTTCCGTTTCACTGATCTTGATTGAACTTGCCCCTGCTGTATTGACCAGCGTGGCCACCTGTTCAATCAGGGCATTAACCTCAACCTCTGGGCCATCCAGCTCGATAATCAGTAATGCCGCCGCCGCCCGCGGATAACCGGCATGAACAAAATCTTCAGCGGCATTGATGGCCAGACTATCCATCATTTCCATCCCTGCCGGAATAATGCCCGCCGCGATAATATCCCCAACTGCAGATGCCGCCGCCGCTGTTTCATCAAACCCGACAAGCAAAGCCCGCCTTGTCGCAGGCGACTGCAAGATGCGTAACGTGACCTCGGTGACAACGCCAAGCAAGCCTTCTGATCCCGTCATGATGCCAAGCAGATCATAATCACCCGCATCCAGATGTTTGCCGCCAAGCCGCAGAACCTCACCTTCGATTGTCACCATTTCAACCCCTAACAGGTTATTAGTGGTCAACCCATATTTCAAACAATGAACCCCGCCAGAATTTTCAGCCACATTACCGCCAACCGAACAGGCGATCTGGCTGGACGGGTCTGGCGCATAATAAAACCCTTTTGACTCCACCGCCTGAGTGATAGCCAGATTGGTAACTCCCGGTTGTGCCACAACACAACGATTATCATAATCAATATCAAGAATGCGGTTAAATTTACCCATTGCCATCAGCACGGCATCCGCAAGGGGCAATGCCCCACCAGAAAGGGACGTGCCTGACCCGCGTGGCACGATTTTTATGCCTTCTTTATGGCAATAGCGCATAATCGCCGCCACCTGTTCCACTGTTTCTGGTAGAACAACCACGAGAGGCAGTTGGCGGTAGGCTGATAAACCATCTGCATCATAAGCCCGGCATCCCTCAACACTATCGACAACTGACGAGGCCGGTAATAACGTTTTCAGTGTTGCTATAATTTCATCCCTGCGGGCAATAATCGTAGCATCTGGTTCAGGCATCTGCATGACTTGTGCTTTCTGTTTTATGGAACAACATTTTATAGTCAGGATATAATCATATTAACATAATTAAGCATTTAGAACATGTTATATCTTTTACCAGTTTACCGCCGAAAGAAAACGTTCATCTTCAAAGAAAAATTCGATTTTCTGTTGCGTTAGACGGCATATCCCTTATTAATTGTAATTCCTATCGCCACACATGAAACGGGAGAATTAATGGTGAAATCTATGCTTGCTAAAATTGCTTTGGTGACCTGTCTTGGTCTAGGGTTTCAACTGCCAGCCTATGCTAATACCAAAGTCGGATTAATCCTTCCTTATACCGGCACCTATGCGGCGTTAGGTAATGCTATTACCGATGGATTCAATATGGCCATTGAAGAAGCTGGCCGGTCAGATGAATTTTCTATCGTGATTGAAGATACAGAAGCCAAGCCACCCGTTGGACTGGCGAAAGCCCGCAAGCTGGTGCTGCAGGATAAAGTGGACGTGATGGTTGGTGTTGTGTCATCAGGGGTGCTTGGTGCGATGCGTGATTTTGTGCATCAGGCTGAAATACCACTGATTGTTGCCAATGCCGGAAATAATTTGGCCACTGGTGAAAATTGTTCTCCCTATATTGTGCGCGTTTCCTTTTCCAATGGTCAGATCAATCGTCCCATGGGAACATGGATGGCAGAAAACGGAATTAAAACGGTCTACACACTTGCTCCTGATTATTCTGCTGGCCATCAGATGATCGAATCTTTTTCTGCCGCCTTCACCGACGCTGGTGGTAAAGTTGTTGGCTCTGAGTTTACACCATTTGGCCAGACAAAGGATTTTGGCCCCTATCTGACCAATGCCCAAGCATCAGGTGCAGATGCTATTTTTGTATTCTATGCTGGTGGCGGTGCCATTAACTTCGTCAAACAATATGGCTCATTTGATATTCAGACTCCACTTTATGGCTCCGGCTTTCTCACCTCACCCCTTTATGTTGCCGCCGAAGGTGACGCCGCCATTGGGGTTCGTGCATCTCTGCATTATATTCCAACACTGGACACACCAGAAAATAAAGCATTCGTCGATGCCTTTATGGCAAAACATGGCACCATGCCATCCGAATATTCTGTTCAGGGATATGATGCTGCCCTTGCTTTGATGGCCGCTGTTGATCAAGGTGGCAGTGACAGCAAATCTATTGCTTCAGCCTTACCGAAAGTCAGCTATATAGGCCCACGCGGGGCGCTGGAAATCGACCCTGCGACAAATAATATCGTTCAGAATATCTATGTTTACGATACGGTAATGGGCAGTGACGGGCTAACCCAGAAGCTGATCGATACTATCCCATCAGTTCGTGATGATGTGGCTGGTTGCCAGATGTAATCATATGATCCGGGCATCATGCCCGGATTTACCAGCCTCACCCCTTAACACCGGTTAACATTAGGACCTTAGCGATTATGGATGCCTCATTCTGGTTACTGCAATTTCTTAATGCGATGCAGTACTCCATGTTGCTCTTTCTGTTATCAATTGGATTAACGGTCATTTTTGGCCTGATGCATTTTGTTAATCTGGCGCATGCGTCGCTTTATATGCTGGGGGCATATTTTGGCATTTCCATATCCGCACTAACCGGACAATTCTGGCTGGCCTTTATGCTGTCACCAATAATCGTTACCGTGATTGGGGCTATCCTCTATTTCACCCTGATTGATCGGATGCGCGCGGCGGGGCCGATGAATCAGGTGCTAGTAACATTCGGCCTGATCTTTATCATCCTTGATCTTGTGCGTCTGGGGTGGGGTGATATTGCCCTTGGGCTAGAAGCCCCATCCAGTTTATCGCATACGGTTTCATTCTGGGGAATCAGCTATCCAGCTTATCGGCTTTTTATCATTGCACTGGGATTGAGTATCATGGTGACAATGTGGCTGATACTGGCACGCACACAAATTGGTGCCATGATTCGGGCAAGCGTGGAAAACGCAGAAATGGCCGCCGCATTGGGGATACATGTTGGCCGGTTATTCTTTGTGGTATTCTGTTTTGGTTGTGCACTGGCCGGCCTTGCCGGTGTTGCCGCTGCCCCTATTTTTTCTGCTACGACGACCATGGGCATCACCATTCTTATCCCGACCCTGATTGTTGTGGTGATTGGCGGTCTGGGCAGTCTGGAAGGGGCAATTGCCGGGTCGCTGATCATTGGATTCCTTGAAACATTCGGGGCGGTATTATTACCGTCATTATCTGCTGTTCTTACCTATATCCTGCTGGCTGTTATTCTTGTATGGCGGCCACAGGGATTAATACCGGCGCGGGGGTAGGATGTTTTATCAAACCCGATTGCGTAGCATCACCCTCATCCTTGCCCTTGGCTTTCTTGCGACGTATGCCAGTTTTGGCAGTTATTTTGCCCGGGAAATCGTGATAGAGATAACTATTCTGGCTATTTTAGCTATTAGCCTTGATTTTTGTGCTGGTTTTGGGGGGATGGTATCGCTTTGTCATGGTGCCATTATGGGCATAACAGCCTATACCTTTACCATTATGAGCGTAAAACTTGGCTGGCCGCCAGTACCATCAGCGGTGATCGGAATAATGGCAGCGGTGCTATTTTCCGGTCTTGTCGGATGGGTAACAGCGCGTATCAGTGGCATTTTCTTCATTATGGCGACGCTGGCTTTTGGCCAGATGGCTTATACGTTTTTCTTCAAGTCACGCTGGCTTGGCGGGGATGATGGCATGGGCGGGATCAGCAGATTTGACCTGAACTGGCTTGGACTTGATATGAATGATGCGCTTATCTTTGCCCTTTTCGGCATATGTATCCTATTTCTGGTTTATGTTATTGCCGCTATTTTATTGCGGTCAGGTTTTGGGCGTATTCTTTCAGGAATCCATAGCAATGAAAGCAGGATGCAGGCTGTTGGCATCGATACCGCCAGACATAAGGCCATGGCCATGGCGGCATCTGGATTGATGGCAGGTTTTGCCGGAATCCTTGCCGCCCAGCATACGCTTTACATCTCACCGGAATTACTGATCTGGACGGTATCGGGGGAAGTATTGCTTGTGGTTATTCTAGGTGGTATCGGCACCCTTATCGGGCCGGTCATAGGGGCAATTATGCTGGTCATGATGAAACATGAATTATCAAATTATACCGATTACTGGCATATGATCGTTGGCCTTATCCTGATCTTTGCGGTTCTGGCTGGCGGTCGCGGGGTTTTTGGGCAGATAGAATACTGGCTGAAGACATGGCACAACCTGCGAAGTCCAAATGGACAAAGCAAGGAGAGTGACCTTGCTTGAGGTAAAGAACCTATCCAAAGATTTCGGTGGCATTAAGGTTATCCGCAACCTGTCCTTCAGCGTCAAGGCGGGTGAACGCCGCGTCATACTGGGCCCGAACGGGGCTGGTAAGACCACATTGTTTCATTTGCTAACCGGTGTTGAAACATCGAGTTCCGGACAGATTTCCCTTGCTGGTCAAGATATCAGTAGAATGGATGCTGTCAGACGTGCGCGCATTGGCATTGCCCGCAGTTATCAGAAAAACAATCTGTTTGAGAATCTAACTATCCGGGAAAATCTTATGCTTGCCGCCACTGCCGCGACAGGCAAATCCAGATGGGTTTTCCGTGATGCCATTCATCAGGCTGATATCAAAGCGCGTATCGAGGAAACCGCTGAACAGGTCGCGCTCACCGACCAGCTGGATATGATGGTCAGTTCGGTGTCATATGGAAATCGCCGCCAGTTAGAGGTTGGGCTGGCTTTAGCCACGAAACCTTCTCTGTTAATGATGGATGAACCAACGTCAGGGGTTGGCCCTGCCATGATTGATACCTTTCATCATTTGCTTGATACCCTGCCCAGAGATATCACAATCCTGATTATCGAACATGATATGGATTTGGCTTTCAGCATTGCTGATCATATTACTGTTCTTAATTTTGGTGAAAAAGTGTTTGAAGGCACGCCTGATGAAACGCGCGGCAATCCCACAGTCAGGCAAATTTATCTGGGCAGTAGCAAAGAGGGTGGTAGCAAAGAGGCATCGGGAGTCAGCCATGCCCCTGCTTGAACTAGATCAGATGGAAAGCGGTTATGGCGAAACCATGGTCACCCATGGTGTCAGCCTGGCCATCGAAACCGCACATACCCATGCTATCCTTGGCCGAAATGGGGTCGGCAAAACAACAACACTAAAAACCGTTGCTGGTCTGATTACCCCGGAAAAGGGCGCGATCCGTTTGAACGGGGTAGATATTCACCATCTGCCTGCACATGCCATTGCACGCCGCGGCATTGCCTATGTTCCGGAAACCCGTGATATATTCGGGGCATTGACCGTGCAGGAAAATCTGGAACTGGCAGGGCGGCTTGCCAAACCCGGAACAGGATGGAGCATTGACGATACAATTAGCTTTTTCCCTAATCTGGCCAATCGCCTTCATCATGGCGGGCATCAGCTGTCTGGTGGTGAACAACAGATGCTGGCTATTGGCAGGGCGTTGATGACTGATCCTGATATCCTTATCTTGGATGAGCCGACAGAAGGCCTTGCCCCAATTATTATTGATCAGATGTTTGAAAAACTGACAGAATTAAAATCCCGCGGCATGACCATTTTGCTGGTAGAACAGAACCTGCATTTTGCCCTTGGGCTGGCCGATCAGGTCAGCCTGATGAGCCGTGGGCAAATCGTCTGGCAGGGATTACCCGATGACTTAAAAGCAAATCATGAAGAACAGGCGCGCTGGCTTGGTGTCTAATCCCCTGTCGTCCGTTGCTTTCGGGCATTCTTGACATTAACGGCAACATGGATTTGATTGATAGACGCATATCCTATTATCCGGAGAAAACCGTCATGCGACTGGTTACTTGTGAACATGAAGGCATAATCAAATCTGGTGTGCTTACCCCTGATGGCAACATCATTGTCAAAGCAGAAGGTCTCGACGCCAGATATGCCCTGCGTCATATGATTGAACAGGAAAAAGGCACTGCCCCATGGGAAAATACAGACATGGGGTATGCTCATATTCCTCTTGATGAGGTGCAGTTACTAGCACCCATTCCAGAACCACGGCGGAATATTTTCTGTGTCGGGTTGAATTATCACGATCATGCCAGAGAATATAGCGCATCAGATTTTGAAGATAGTGACAAGCCAGCCATTCCTTTGGTTCCGGTCATTTTCACCAAAGCCACCACCAGTGTCATTGGCCCTGATGCGCCCATCCGTTCCATGCTTGATTATACGCAATCCGTTGATTACGAATGCGAGTTATGTGTTGTAATGAAAAAAACAGCGCATAAGATCACCAAGGCCAATGCTGATGATTATATATTTGGCTATACCTTGCTAAATGACGTGACGGCAAGGCAGATACAGCAAGATCACCATCAATGGTTTTTAGGAAAAAGTCTGGATAGTTTTGC